>CAILZB010000027.1 GCA_903838565.1 uncultured beta proteobacterium
GGGACTGAGTTCGAGGAAGTCAGGATTGAGAATGAGCCAGCAATACCAATTGCAAAAACCGGGGCAGCGCCGTCCAGCTGCGAGAAGTCGAGTGCAACTTAAACTACCTTCAAGTCTGTCCTGACTCTGGGGTCCACTTCAATCGATCTCGCCTGGCATCAGCACATCCAACAGGATCGCCTCCGGATGGAATTTTCGAATCGCGTAGAGCGCCGCGACTCCGTTATCGGCTTCTATGATTTCGTACTGACTGGCCAAAGTTGTGCTGAGCAAGCGGCGGGTAGCGGAATTGTCGTCAACAACAAGTATGTATTGCATGGTGCGGCGCTCTGTGGGGCGCGTTCCTTTGAGGTGGATGCAAACAGTCTATTCGGCTGAGATGCTTGCGGACTGTTCGCCTGCGCACATACGCAGCTGCGTCAACGTGCCCATGCGCGGCCTCGGTTCAGCTTGCAGCCGCAGGCGCCGTGAATGCGGCTGCAACTGAAGGGCCGGGGCATACAAGGCGCGGCACGTCGCCACAATGAAAAAGGGCCGGCTCGCGATGAGCCTGGCCCTTTGATGTGCTTCCTCAATTATGGGAAGCAGCAAGACGGCAAGCCGTCAATCAATGGTGAGCGTGAATGTGTTCCTTGGTCATCTACGGGGCTCCTTCACCGAGCTTGGATCTCGGTCGCATGGAAATTCTGCTCCGGATTTCGTGGTCGGTCAATTACATGCGCCCGCATCAGGGACTTCACTCTCAAAGGTTCGCACCAGTGCTAAAGTGCTTTGCTGATATCCACCGATTACCGTGAAGAAATTCCCCATCCAACCCAAGAATCCGGAGCGCATCTGCTGGGGATGTGACACCTTCTGTGCAACGAGCTCGATGGCCTGCGCCAATGAACGCTCGCCCCACCCGTCTGAACTTTTCGGTGCGGACTGGATGGACTGGGAGAACAACCTGCCCAAGCGAAGTGACGAGTCCACCGAGTTGGGTTCCTAAGGGTTCCATGAAGCACAACCCGGCGGCTTTCCTGAACACAGTCTGCCCGCCCCTTAACCGTCGAGAAGTTCGAGGAATTCGGCAGCCGAATTTGACCCGCATTCGGTGACTGCTTATGGATGGCCCGATCGGCGCGTGTCAAGCAACCTGTCGCCACGATGGCGTTGGGCTCTGCATGGGTTCGGTCAGTAATAATCCGACCATCAATGAAAGAGGACTTTGAAATGAAGAAGATCTTGGCAACGGCCATGTTTGCCATCGCATTTTTCTTGAGCGCTTGCGGCGGTGGCGGGAATGCTGCACCCGCTGGGCCGTCCACGCTACAAATCACCGATACAACTGTTGGCACAGGCGTTACGGCTGTGGTCGGCAACACCGTGACGGTGAACTACACCGGCTGGCTGTACAGCGGGTCGGCAGTCAACTTCCAGGGAGCGCAGTTTGACACGTCCATTGGCAAGCAGCCGTATTCATTCAAGTTGGGTTCCGGACAAGTGATCGCAGGATGGGATCAAGGCGTTGCGGGCATGAAGGTCGGCGGCACCCGTACGCTGATCATTCCGGCATCGCTGGCCTATGGAAGCACGGGCGTCGCAGGTGTGATACCAGCCAATGCGGCCCTGGTGTTCACGGTTGATCTATTGACGGTCCAGTAGAACAACCGGGGTGCGTCAATCTCCTCTGCAGCCGCCCATCAGCGGGAACCTCACTTCACCTTGAACCAGATTTCGTTCGTCCGCAAGAACCAGGGCGTGAACGGTGCGTTGTAACGCGAGTAGACAGGTTCGCCCTGGGTTTCGACGCCAGCCTGGGACAGTGCTTTCGTCAGCCTGGCCAGGTGCTCGTCATAATTGCTCTGCGACCACGTGCCAGAATATTTGATGACGGCAACCGTCTGTTCAGGGACCTCCTTCAACTTGACCCTTGGGTCCAGTGGCTCAGGGAGCGTCGCCAGGGTATAGGCACTTGGCATCATGAACTGCACAATGAACCCGTCTGCCGCAAGGGTCTGCGTCACTGGCGCGGTCATTTCCAGTTTCACCGGCGGATTCACTGCGACCTGCGTCACGGGTGCTGTCATGTCAAAGTGTCGCTCACCCTTGTTCTTGCCGAAGATATATCCAGCGAGTATCGGGAAAGCTTGATTGCCGGCGTCAGCAGTCGCAGGTCCGGGCACGACAACTTCAGCGACGACATGAGTGGCGTAGTGGCGAACCTCAAAGACGTCCGTCGTTCGCACAACGGTGAACTTGGGCTGCTCGATGGCATGGGCTGTCGGCTGATGCAGTGGCCGCCATCAAGATTCCTGCGATTGCTTTGAATGGGTGCATTTCTGTCCTTTGATCGGCTACAGATTGGCCTGCCAACCTCGTTTTGCAATGGTCCTCACGCAAACAACGGTTCCCGGTTCAAACCCATGTCAAGGAGCCGACGAGGAGAAACGAATCAAGCCCTTGGGCTTTATCGGTGCAAGCCAGGGCGTTTCTACGCTGCCTCATTCCGGATGGCAGCGCTCGGCAAGTTCACCGAGTCCCGGCGCATCCTTCTACCCACGTGCGCTGACGAGCCCTGATGGCCAATGTCTTAAATGGGCCTACGATTCCGGCACTGCCTGCAGCGTTTGAGTCGACGCGGCTTGAGCGCCGGAAAGTTCAACATTGAGCTTCTTGTAAGACTTCTGATGGCACTCCAGAGTGGCAATCAGGCTGTCGATATTTGAAAGAAACTCTTCCTTGCAGACGCATGGAGTTTGCGTGAACATCCTGGTTGCACCATCGGCGATATCAGGCTTACCGGCCTGACGCGCCCAGCTCTTGACATCGCAATAAGCGAGCAATGCAAGCCTGCCAAGCTCCTGCGTCCTGCGCGCATAGTGCAGCTCGCCAAGCAAGTCCTCAAGCCCCAGCTGAATTGCAAATGAAGTTCCCATGTTTCAGTGCCGCATAGGGTTGAAAAGCTCGCTTTTTTAGCGGGCCTTCTTTGTCTTGGAAGCTGGCGCGACGGACGCGACCGCTGCTGCACCCTTTTCCATGGCGGATGCAAGCGTGCTTTCGGCGGTCGTTGCCGCTGCCTTCAGGTTTTTGGCGACAGAAGCAAAGGTTTCAGGCGCTGGATGAGCTTTTTCAATCGCATCAACCGTCGTGTGAAACTGGCCAACACTCAGGGAAGTCGCTTCCTTGAGGTTCTTGGCAAACATGGCCATGCCGGCCTCAGACGAAGCCTTCATGATCTCGAAAGCGGTCTGCGGGTCCTTGATGTCCTTGATCGACGCCATGGTTTCGGCAATGGCAGCTTGCGCTTCTTTGGCCTGTGCCTGAGCCAAGTCAGCCCATGCTTTCAGGTTGTCCTGTGTCGGCTTGATGGCATCCTGCATGGACGCGGGATCGAATTTTGGAGCTGATTCCGAGAGGGTCTTGGCAAGAGCTTCGAAGGGGGTGTTCTTGAACATTGGGCGTCCTTTGTGTTAAATGGTGCGGTGCAGCAATTATCATCCGGATAGGCGATTCGCGCCAGTCCAAAAACAGAAGTCACCGTGATTAGTGGTGCCAGCCTATATCGTCAGACGCTGCATCGATGAACCCGCCAGCCGAAACGCCACACCGGATAGACGCCGCAATGGGGTTCGGACCGCACCTCACTCGGGCCCTGTCGGGCTCCGCTTTGGATCGATGGGGCTTGGGTGGCGACGGCCACCATGAAAAAGGGCCGAGTTCATGTGAGCCCCGGCCCTTTGATGGGCTTACTCAAGTCCAGAGCGCATCTGCTGGGGATGTGACACTTACTGTGCCGCGGACTCGAAGGCCAGTGCGAACGAACGCTCGCCCCAGGCGTCAGAGCTTTTTGGCGAGAGCTGGCTTGACTGGGACAACAACCTGCCAAGGCCAAAAGAAGAGTCCAATGCCGCGACTCCTGGCATCTCTGCCAGGCATGACAAGCGGGACACGCAGAGCTCAGTCTTCTCGGTCCCGTGCAAGGCATGCCTGCCCACGGGAAGACGGTTGATAATGCGGACGGATCCGAGAGCCTGAAACAGGCGCAGACCCCATCACAAGCAAAAAGACCGTGGCGATAAACGCCATTCCGGAGGGAGAAGGCCAGCCCGCCCCCTCTGATCAGAGCCCAGGAAGTTGAGCCATGTCCGACTACGAATACGACGATCCCAACCGCGCCGACAACGGCACCTTTCACAACCTTTACGGCACCTCCAACGCGAATTCCGGCGAGCAATGGTCCGCGGGGGTGAACGAGTACGACAACCTGACGACGGCCAACCTGAAGGTTCAGAACAACCGCATGGCACAGGGACTGGACCCCTATACCGGTCAGCCCAACGCCAACCCGTACGTGCCAAGTTATTCGTACGCAGGCGGTTCCGGCTCGACGCCGGAACGGGCCCTGAGCACGCAGGAACAGGCGAGGTTGAGCGAGGACCTGCGCGAGGGCAACTCGCGCCTGGGCCACTGGCTGGGCGGCATCATGAAATGGTGCGTGGTCTACCCTGCGCTTGCCGTGGCGGGCTTCTTCGGGCTGTGGCTGGGCCTGCGCTCGGCGGATGCCACCTGGATGCGTGCGAGCCCCACCGGTGGCGTCGTCCGGTTGGCGCTGCAGCAAACCTTCCCCGAAGCGGCGCTGCCGCTGGTGTCGGCCTTGGCTACGCCAAAGGAGATTGCCGAGGCGATGGCGCCAGAGGCGCTGTTCGCAGGGGCCTCCACGCCGCTGACGCATGCGAACGCGAAGAAGAAAGTGGACCAGGGCGATGCCCGCCGCGGCTGGCTTGACCTGTCGGCCTACCTGTGCGAGATCGACGTGGCCTGCCGCGCCAAGGCCCGAGAGGTCGGCCCGGAGATGGCCGCCCGCGTGTTCAACTGGAGCACCGAATACCTGGTGGAGAAGGCCAGGCATGGCAACGCTCACGCTGCTGCCACACTGTGCGTGTTTCCGCTGCTGCTCGATCCGGATCAGAGCGCCGCGGAGCTGGCATGGAACGTCTGCAGCTACGCCGTCTACAACGCCAAGATCACTTCGCACAAGCCCAGGGAAATGCTGGCGCAAATGCAGCAGCAGACCTGGTTTTCCGTGGCGAGATGGGCAGCGACCGACCCCGCGCTGGTGATCCAGCGCTGGGCGCGGTCGGTTACCGCGCCCTGAGCTAACACGGCAGCGTGCACGGCGCTGGCGGTCGGTGGGGTTGCCGATCAGCGCTCGCCAACGTGCCGGATGAGCCCCTCCTGTGACACGCAAGCCACCAGGGTTCCGTCGCGGCGAAAGATGTTGCCGTGATTCAGTCCACGGGCATGACCCGCCGTTGGGCTTTCGCAGGCATACAGCAGCCATTCATCGATGCGGAAATCCCGATAGAACCACATGGCATGGTCCAGACTGGCGATCACCATGCCGCTCTGGTAATAGGTCACGCCGTGCGGTCGCATGCAGGTGCCAAGCAGGCCAAAGTCAGACGCGTAGGCAAGCAGGCATTTTTGCAGCGCGCGCACATCCGGAACCTGGCCAACTGCGCGGAACCAGGCGTACTGAGTCGGCGCCTTCTTCTCGGGATGGCCATGATCCACCGGATCGATGCTTCTTATCTCGATCGCGCGATCGGTGGCGAACGGGTCGTCGCTGCCCGATGCCGGCCGACCTGGAATGAGGGATACGCCGTACCGATCGCTGGCCAGAGACTCGGGTGGCGGCACGTCCGGCATGTCGATCTGATGCTCGAATCCCTGCTCCTGCGCCTGAAACGAGGTTGACAGAATCAGGATCGCGTTCTCGCCCTGGGATGCAGTCACCCGACGCACACTGAAACTGCTGCCGTCGCGAATGCGGTCAACGTTGTAATGCACCGGCGCGCGTGGATCACCGCCGCGAATGAAGTAGGCATGCAGCGAATGCGCATCGCGCTGATCACAGGTATTGCCGGCTGCCACCAGCGCCTGCCCCAGGATGTGGCCGCCAAACAGATTGCGAAATCCCAGATCCAGACTCTGCCCGAGATAGTGATCGGGCTTGACGTATTCGAGCTCGAACAGGTCCAGCAGCTGGCCCAGCGCCTTGCCTTGATTTGGTGCCGGCATGGCTGGCGCTGGTGCATCTTTCTGCATTTGAATCTCAATCGTCAGGTTGTTACCCGATCAATTATAGGAAGCAGGGACATCCGCTGGCGAATTCACCCTGTACTGCCGGGCGGCCATTCACCGAAGCGAGATTCTTTGGCAGGCGATGGGGTAGGATCACCCGCGGAGTCATGGGCGTTTGATGCCATGGCGGTTTCATTCTTTTCGATTGATTTGATGACGATACAAAACATGACAGCGAAAAAATCGATCCTGCTCTTGGCTCTGGCCATGGCCGGCTTGTCGGCATTCGCAAGGGATGTGGTAATCGACGTGCGCACACCTCAGGAATTCGCAGCTGGTCACATTGCCGGCGCCATCAACATTGACCACGCGGTGATTGGGCAGGAAATATCGGCAGCGAAAGTCGCCAAGGGCGACACGGTCATCCTGTACTGTCGTTCAGGCCACCGCGCCGGCATCGCGCAGGATACCTTGAAGAAGATGGGCTATCTGAAGGTCGAGAACTACGGCAGCCTGGAGCAGGCGCGCAAGCTGTTGCCCGCGCCTTGAGGTTCGCTTCCGAGCCGTACTCTATGACCGCACCAGCCGATCCTCGTTTCGCCGATGCCCCGCTGCGCTTGCTGATCACCGGCGGCACCGGTTTTATCGGGACCGCGTTGTGCCTTGCCCTGCTCCGGCAAGGACATGCGCTGACCCTGTTGACACGCCATCCGGCGAAGGCGACCGAACTGCTGGGTTCCGGCGTGCGCACCGTGCAAAGCTTCGGCGAGCTGGATCCGGCAACGCCATTCGATGTGGTCGTGAATCTTGCGGGCGAACCCATCGTCGGACCTCGCTGGACGCGGGCGCGCAAGGCCGTCCTGCACGCCAGCCGACGCGACCTGACCCAGTCTCTGGTTGAATGGATCGCTCGCGCACACAGCAGGCCCAGGCTGATGATCTCCGGCTCTGCCATCGGCTACTACGGCGTGCAGTCAAGCGCTGACCCCGGTGCCTTGTCAGAAGACGCGCCGACGCAAGACATCTTCATGTCGGAGATCTGCCAAGCATGGGAGGCGAGCGCACAGGCCGTGCGCCCGCTCGGCGTCACCTTGGCGGTACTGCGTCTGGGCATCGTGCTGGGACCGTGCAGCGCCGGTCAAGGCGCCCTGCCAAAGATGCTGCTGCCCGTGCGTTTCGGGCTGAACGGGGTCCTGGGCCAGGGGCAGCAGGTCGTGAGCTGGGTGCATCTGGCCGATGTATTGGGCGCGATCGCGCATGTGATGCGCCTGCCAGAGGCCCAGGCTCAAGGCGCATTCAACCTCACTGCGCCCGAATCCTGTAGCCAGAAGGAATTCATGAGGCTTGCAGCGCAGGCGCTGGGCCGCCACTGGACCCTGCCCATCGCGGCGCCGTCGTGGATCCTGCAAGGTCTGATGGGCGAGCAAGCCAGTTTGCTGCTGCAAGGTCAACGGGTGGTGCCGACGCACTTGCTGGACACGGGCTACCGCTTTGCATTTGCGCAGTTGTCGCAGGCCCTCAAAGACTGTGTCGGGCGGTAGTGGCCGCAGCGCGGCGGGGTGCCAGGTTTCTTTGTCTCAGCAGAACACGATGGCCAGAATCGCGGCATCTTCCACCACGTTCAGCACGAGGTAGCTGCAGAGGCGGTAGACCAGGAACAGGGCCAGTTCAATCAAGGGGTTGGAAGTCATCGGTATTGCCTGCATTGTCGCACCCCTCAATCTCGGGCGTGTTCGGCCGATAATGAGCTAACCAACGCCGGAAGAACCCATCCATGTCGCCTCGCTTTTGTTTGTTTGCTCTGACCCTGCTGCTGGCAGGCTGTGACAGCGGCTTGATCCCCGGGCTGGGCACGGATCCGCGCGCTGTGGCAAAGGAGGCGGACAGCAAGGCCATCGGTGGTGCGTGCCGCTACGGTCTGCGCAGCATTGAAGACTGCTACACGCTCAACCCCAAGGCGACCAAGTCGCACGTCTTCACGGGCTGGAAAGAGATGGACCAGTACATGCGTGAGAACAAGATCGAAGGCGCTGCGTCCACGGTTTCGGGACAGGAGGAAGCGGCGGCACCCGCGCCACCGGCCGACAAGGCCTCAGCGCCCAAGACCGACGCCAAGCCCAAGGCAAAATCCGAGGCCAAGACCGAGGCCGCGCCAGTGGCGCATTGAGTCAGGCCAGGTCGAACACGGCGATGCTTTCGACGTGGGCGGTGTGCGGGAACATGTTCACCACGCCGGCAAAACTGCAACGATAGCCTGCCACATTCACCAGCAGGCCCGCGTCCCGCGCCAGCGTCGCCGGATTGCAGCTGACGTAGACGATGCGCTGCGGCGGTGTCCATGCACCGGGCGGCTGGGCGCACAGATCGGCCAGAGCCTGGAACAGTGCAAAGGCGCCCTCGCGCGGCGGATCGACCAGCCACTTTTGCGCGCTGCCGTCCTGCTGCAGCATCTCGGGCGTCATCTCAAACAGATCCCTGGCGACAAAGCTCGTCCTGCACAGTGGCGCCAGGCGCGCCCGGCCAGACTGATTCTTCTCGAAGTTCTCCTGTGATCGCTGCACCAGGGCGGCACTGCCTTCGATGCCCAGCACCTCGCCAGCCTGCGTCGCCAGGGGCAGTGTGAAATTGCCCAGACCGCAGAACCAGTCGATGACGCGCTCTTGCGGCTTGGCGTCAAGCAGGCGCAAAGCGCGCCCCACCAGCACGCGGTTGATGTGCGGGTTCACCTGGGTGAAGTCGGTGGGCTTGAAGGGCATGGTGATGCCGAATTCAGGCAGCGCGTACGACAGCTCCGGCTGGGCCTGTCCCGCATCCGTCGTCGGATCCAGCAGACACACAGTCTCGGGGCCCTTGGACTGCAGCCACCACTGCACGCTGGCATGTTCGGCGGCAAAGGCGCGCAGCTTCTCCTTGTCGCCGGAGCTCAAGGGTTCCAGGTGGCGCAGCACCATCGCCGTCACCGAGTCACCACAGGCCAGCTCGATCTGCGGGCAGGTCTCGCGCGCATCCATGGCGCCTATCAGTGCGCGCAGCGGCAGCAACAGCGCGCTCACAAGAGGCGGCAACACCTTGCACGAGCGCATGTCGGCCACATAGGCGCTCTTGCGCTCGTGAAAACCGATCAGCACTTCGCCCTTCTTGCGCACGAAGCGCACCGAGAGCCGCGCCCGGTAGCGGTAGCCCCAGGCCGGCCCTTCGATCGGGCGCAGCAGGGTTTCTGGCCTGACCTTGCCCAGATGCCACAGGTTGTCCTCCAGAACCCGCTGCTTGACCGCCACCTGCGCTGCCACATGCAGATGCTGCATCTTGCAGCCGCCACAGGCGCCGGTGTGCAGACCGAAGTGCGGGCAACCGGGCTGTACGCGCTGCGAGGACTCGCGGTGGATCGCGGTCACCACGCCTTTTTCGAAGCTGTTTTTCTTGCGGTGGATAGTGGCGCTGACCAGCTCGAACGGCAGCGCTCCTTCAACGAACACCACCTTGCCATCCGGCAGATGGGCGATGCCCTGCGCTTCGATGTCCAGCGATTCGATGCGCAGTTGTCCCAGGGGAAGGTGCTCAGCTGTCTCTTTTGCTTCTTCAGTCATGCAGGGATTGTCTCAGGTCCACGCCTGCAAATATTCCTGCCAATGGGTTTGCTCAGGCGAGAGGTCTGCCAGCGTTCCCTTGACGAGCGCGATCTCCTGCTCGTACTCCATCTCGGTCAGCCCGCCGCGCATTTTCTGGAAGCGGCAATACATCAGGTAGGTGTTCATCACGTCGGTTTCGCAGTAGCGCCGGATGTCGTCGAGCTTGCCGTCGAGGTAGGCCGGATAGACCGCGGAGCCGTCCATGCCGAGTTTCCCGGGAAAGCCGCAGAGTTTGGCCATGGCGTCCAGCGGCGCGTTGTTCTTGGGCTGGAACATCGCGAGCAGGTCCATCAGGTCCAGATGGCGCATGTGGTAGCGGCTGATGTAGTTGTTCCACTTGAACTCGCGGTCGTCCTCGCCCATGTCCCAGTATTTGTCCGCGACCACGCCGTGCTTGAGGCCGCGGTAGTGCAGCACCGGCAGATCGAAACCGCCGCCGTTCCAGCTCACGAGCTGCGGCACATGCTTCTCCAGCGTGTTGAAGAAGGTCTGGATGATGCGGCCTTCTGAGGCTCCGTCCTTGTCCACAAAGGAGTGGATGCGCAGACCCTCGGCATTGCGAAACACCGCGCTGATGACGAGCACGCGCTGCAGGTGCAGCGGCATGAAGTCGCTTTTTCCGTCGGCCTTGCGTTCCTGCACCCAGGCGTCGTACACCTGGGCGTCGCTGTCGCCGGGGGCGGCGCCGCGCAGCGTGCGCAGACCGGCAATATCCGGAATGGACTCGATGTCGAAAACCAGTACCGGCCAGCTCATGACTCAGCGCGCCGGCAGGTACTTGGCGGGATCCACCGGCTTGCCCTGCCGGCGGATCTCGAAATGCAGCTTGACCCGGTCTGCATCGCTGCTTCCCATCTCTGCGATCTTCTGCCCCTTGTGCACGCTCTGGTCTTCCTTCACCAACAGCGTCTGGTTGTGCGCGTAGGCACTGAGGTAGGTGTTGTTGTGCTTCAGGATGATGAGGTTGCCATAGCCGCGCAAGCCCGCGCCGGCGTAGACCACGCGCCCGTCCATTGCGGCCAGCACCGGGTCACCGAGCTTGCCGCCCAGGTCCAGGCCCTTGTTGTTGACCTCGTCAAAGCCACGCAGCAGTCCACCGCTGCCGGGCCAAAGCCACACCAGTTCCTCGTCGCCCGAGGTGGACACCGTCGCTGCGGCGGAAGCCGGGGGGCTGGCGGGGTGCGCGAGGGCCGGGGCCGCGCCGGCAGGCACAGGGGCCACGCTGGTGCTCGCCACGGGGCGCGTCACCACGCCCGACTCGGATGCGGAACTGCTCGCCGGCGCGACGACCACCTGCAGTACCTGACCGACTTCAAGTTGATTAGGATTTTCCAGCTTGTTCCAGCGCGCGATGTCGCGCCAGTTCTGGCCGCTGTCCAGACCGATGCGGATCAGCGTGTCGCCGGGCTTGACCGTGTAGTAGCCGGGCTTGCCGGCGTTTTCTGCGCCTGGCATGAGCTTGATGGCCGCCGGAGCCTCGACGGCAGCCGGTGCCGGTTTGCTGCTGCCCTTGCCGCGGTCTTCCACGGGCGCCTGATTCAGCGGATATTTCGAGGCACACCCCGCAAGCACCGCCGCCAACAGCAACGCCCCCAACACACCCATCGATCCGCGTACCACTGTCATATTTATTCCTTCAAGCCAGACCTGATTTTAGAGGGACAAACTGCACCGGCTCCAGCACGCTGTGCTGGATGCCCTGCGCGGTCTTGTCGAGAACGACCAGCGCCTGCTTCGCACCGCCTGCCGACATGGGCGCCACGATGCGCCCGCCCACGGCCAATTGATCGATCCAGGCCTGCGGTATCGCATCCCCGCCGGCCGCGGCAATGATCGCCGCATAGGGCGCACCTTTGGCAAACCCCACCATTCCGTCGCCAAACAGCAGGTGCACATTGGGCAGGCGCAGCACGCGCAGGTTGTCACGGGCCCGCTCGTGCAGGCCGCGGATGCGCTCGATGCTGTAGACCTCGCCCGCCAGGTGGCTCAGCACCGCCGCCTGGTAGCCGCATCCGGTGCCGATCTCCAGCACGCGCCCGAGCCGCCCTGGGGCGGCCTGGCGCAGCAACTCCAGCATGCGCGCCACCACGTTGGGCTTGGAGATGGTCTGCCCAAAGCCGATGGGCAGACTGGTGTCCTCATAGGCCTGGTTCACCAGGGCCGTGTCGACAAAGCGATGGCGCTCGACCGCTGCCATCGCCGCCATCACCTGCGGGTCGGACACGCCCTGGGCCACCAGTTTTTGCAGCATGCGCGAGCGCAAGGCCGGCGAATCCAGACCCAGGCCTTGCGGCTGCGCTACCGCTGCCACGGCACCGGGCCGGGAAGCCACAGGAGATGGCGCCGGGCCAGCCATCGGTTTGGCAGCGTTGGCCCGATTCCGTGCCTCGGGTAACTGTGCGGGAAAACGCGGACGCTGCTGCATCACGCCACTTTTGCCGCCGTCTGTGCCCAGTAGCGCAGGCTGTCATGGTCGGTCAGATCGACCTGGAGCGGCGTGATCGAAACGTGGCCTTGGGCCGTGGCAAAGAAATCCGTGCCTTCGGCTTCGTCCTTGGCCGCACCGGCGCTGCCGATCCAGTACATGGTCTCACCGCGCGGATCGACCTGCGTGATCACCTGCTCGGCCGAGTGGCGCCGCCCCAGTCGGCAGATCTTCATCGGCTTGAGTTGCTCCATCGGCAGGTTGGGAATATTCACGTTCAGTAGCCATGGGGCAGCCTGGGAGGAAGCATTCAGCGCGTGCTGCGCGGCCAGGTGCACCACCAGATCGCGCGCGGTCTGCGCGGCGGCCTCCAGGTTGCCCCAGCCCCGCTCCACCTGGGATAAAGCGATGGACGGTATGCCGAACAGATAGCCTTCCATGGCCGCACCGACCGTGCCCGAATAGATGGTGTCGTCGCCCATGTTGGCGCCATTGTTGATGCCCGACACCACCAGATCCGGGCGGTAGCCGAGCAGTCCTGTGAGCGCGATATGCACGCAGTCTGCCGGCGTGCCGTTGATGAAGCGAAAGCCATTGCTGGCGCGGTGCACATACAGCGGAGTGCTCAAGGTCAGCGCGTTCGATTTGGCGCTGTTGTTGTGCTCGGGCGCCACCACCTCGACCTCGCCCAGGGTTTTGAGCGCCTCGTACAGGGCGACCAGACCCTGGGCGCGGAAGCCGTCGTCGTTGGAGAGAAGAATTTTCATAGGCGGCCCACTCTCATGCCACGGCTGCAAAGCACGCCGCGTCATGAAGCTGAGTTTTTTTACGTTAGAGTGCGATGCATTGTAGGGTGGTCGCTCTCGAAAGCGCCACACCGACCGACATCAACCATTCAAAGGATTTTCCATGCATGCCTGGATTTGCCAAGACCCCGTGGGCGTCGACGCCCTGAGTTGGGCGGAACTGCCGCAGCCCGAACCCAAACCAGGCGAGGTGCTGATCGCCATCAAGGCGGCGAGCCTGAATTTTCCCGACCTGCTGATCGTGCAGAACAAGTACCAGATCAAGCCGCCGCTGCCCTTTGTTCCGGGCGCCGAATACGCGGGCGTGGTGCAGGCCGTCGGCGAGGGCGTGACGCAATTGCGCGTGGGGCAGAACGTGGCCTGCCTGTCGGGCACCGGGGGCTTTGCCACGCATGTGGCAGCGCCCGCGGCCCTGTGTCTGCCATTGCCGCAAGGCTTCAGCCACACCGACGCTGCGGCCTTCATCATGACCTACGCCACCTCGCACCATGCGCTGGTCGATCGTGCGCAGCTCAAACCCGGTGAAACCGTGCTGGTGCTGGGGGCTGCGGGTGGCGTGGGAACGGCCGCCATCCAGATCGCCAAGGCCTTGGGCGCCAGGGTCATTGCCGCTGCCTCCAGCGACGAGAAGTGCGCGCTGTGCCAAACACTGGGGGCCGATGCGACCATCAACTACCAGAGCCAGAATCTGCGCGAGGCGCTCAAGGCGCTGACCGGCGGCAAGGGCGTAGATGTGGTCTACGACCCGGTCGGCGGCGAGTGGGCCGAGCCCGCCTTGCGCTCGATTGCCTGGCGCGGGCGCTACCTGGTGGTGGGCTTCGCTGCCGGACCGATACCCGCCCTGCCCTGGAACCTTCTGCTGCTCAAGGGCGCGTCGCTTGTGGGGGTGTTCTGGGGTGAATTTGCCAAGCGTGAGCCTCAGGCCAACGCCGCCATGATGATGCAGCTCGCCCAGTGGTATGCGCAGGGGAAGATCAAACCGGTGATCGATCAGACCCTGCCCATGAGCGAATTGAAGAAAGCCTTTGCCATCATGGGATCGCGCTCGGTCAAGGGCAAACTGGTGCTGCTCAACGCTTGAACGGTTGGGGACAAACAGGTCCCGCAAAGTCTCCATAAAAATGGCGCCACGAGGGCGCCATTCTTCAGCTGGGGCGGTATCAGACCGCGGTGTGCGCAGGCTCTGCCGTCACCGCGGGGGCGCCACCGCTGCCAGGGCCGCCAGCGGGCGGCGGCGTGCGCGGCGTCCAGTCCTTGGGTGGGCGCGGCGCCTTGCCGGCCATGATGTCGTCGATCTGGTCCGAATCGATGGTTTCCCACTCGAGCAGCGCCTTGGCCATGGCGTGCATCTTGTCTTCGTTTTCCTCGATGAGCTTGCGCGCCAGTGCGTACTGCTGGTCGATGATGCGGCGCACCTCGGCGTCGACCTTCTGCATCGTCTGCTCGCTCATGTTGGTGGTCTTGGTGACGGAGCGCCCCAGGAACACCTCGCCCTCGTTGTCTGCATAGACCATCGGGCCCAGCGCGTCAGTCATGCCGTAGCGCATCACCATGTCGCGCGCGATGTGGGTGGCGCGCTCGAAGTCGTTGCTCGCGCCGGTGGTCATCTGCTTCATGAAGACCTCTTCGGCGATGCGGCCGCCAAACAGCATGCTGATCTGGCTCAGCATGTATTCGCTGTCGTAGCTGTAGCGGTCCTTCTCGGGCATGCTCATGGTCACGCCCAGGGCGCGACCGCGCGGGATCACCGTAACCTTGTGCACCGGATCGCACTTGGGCAAGAGCTTGCCCAGCAGCGCGTGGCCCGACTCATGGTACGCCGTGTTGCGCCGCTCTTCCTCGGGCATCACCATGCTCTTGCGCTCAGGGCCCATCAGGATCTTGTCCTTGGCCTTCTCGAAGTCCTGCATCTCCACCACGCGGGCGTTGCGTCGTGCCGCCATGAGCGCGGCTTCGTTGCACAGGTTGGCCAGGTCGGCACCGCTCATGCCGGGCGTGCCGCGCGCGATGATGCTGGGGTTCACATCCTGACCAGAGGGAATCTTGCGCATGTGCACGTTCAGGATCTGTTCGCGCCCGCGGATGTCGGGAAGCGTCACATAGACCTGGCGGTCAAAGCGGCCCGGGCGCAGCAACGCCGCGTCCAGGATGTCGGGGCGGTTCGTGGCGGCGACCACAATCACGCCCACATTGGTCTCGAAGCCGTCCATCTCTACGAGCATCTGGTTCAGCGTCTGTTCGCGCTCGTCGTTGCCGCCGCCCAAGCCGGCACCGCGCTGGCGCCCCACGGCGTCGATTTCATCGATAAAGATGATGCAGGGTGCGTTCTTCTTGGCGTTGTCGAACATGTCGCGCACGCGGGATGCGCCCACGCCGACGAACATTTCCACAAAATCAGAGCCAGAGATGGCAAAGAAAGGGACCTTGGCCTCGCCGGCGATCGACTTGGCGAGCAAGGTCTTGCCGGTGCCGGGAGGGCCGACCAGCAGCAGGCCGCGGGGAATGCGACCGCCGAGCTTCTGGAATTTTTGCGGGTCTTTCAGGAAGTCCACGACTTCCTTGACCTCTTCCTTGGCTTCGTCGCAACCGGCGACGTCGGCAAAGGTCACGGTGTTCGCAGACTCGTCCAGCAGGCGCGCCTTGCTCTTGCCAAAGCTGAAAGCGCCGCCCTTGCCGCCGCCCTGCATCTGGCGCATGAAATAGACCCACACGCCGATCAGCAGCAACATCGGGCCCCAGCTCACCAGCAACGTCATCAACAGCGAACCCTCTTCGCGCTGCTTCACATCGAACTTCACACCGTTGGCGCGAAGATCACCCACCAAGCCGCGGTCCAGATAGGTGGCGGTGGTGCGCAGCTTGCGGTCGTCATTGGTCACGGCCTGGATTTCGGTTCCGCCAGGGCCTTCCTGAATCGTCACGGACTTGACGTGCTTGGCGACGACCTCATCCAGAAACTCGGAATAGCCGATGCTGCTGTTGCCAGCGGCCGAGCGCGGCTCAAACTGTTTGAAGACAGTGAACAGCACCATGGCGATAACCAGCCAGACGGCGATTTTTGAGAACCACTGATTGTTCAAGCGAGACTCCAGTTGGAAAGGGCTTTAAATAACATGCTTTAACTGCGCCTGATTCTAGGCGTTTCAAGGCCGGGAAACATCCGGTTTCACGCCATCGACACGAGGGCGTCAGGGTTTTGTGGCGCTTTGACTGTCCTTGGACAGCGCCTTGAGTCCGATACCGACGAGAAAGGTCTCGGACGAATTGGAGCGCGAGGCCTTGGGTTTGATCGGTTTGACGACCTTGAAGGTGTCCTTGAACAGCTTGGCCAACTGGCTGTAACCGCTGCCGTGGAAGACTTTGACAATCAGGGCACCGTCGGGCTTCATGTGCGTCAGGCAAAACTCCAGCGCCAGTTCCACCAGATGCGCGATGCGCGCCGCGTCGGCGGACTCGATGCCCGACAAATTGGGCGCCATGTCCGACACCACGTGGTCCGCGAGCCGGCCCTTCATCTCCAGCGCGAGGCGCTCGAGCACGTCGGGTTCGCGGAAATCGCCCTGCAGAAAGACGACACCCTCGATCGACTCCATCGGCAGGATATCGAGCGCGATGATGCTGCCGTTGAGCTCGCCCGCGGCTGCGCCCGCAGGCGAGAGCTTGCGCCGCACGTACTGGCTCCAGGCACCCGGCGTCGACCCCAGGTCCACGATCAGCTGCCCGGGCTTGATCAGCCCCAGCGTCTCGTCGATTTCCTTGAGCTTGTAGGCCGCACGGGCACGGTAGCCCTCTTTTTTGGCCTGCTTGACATACGGATCATTGATGTGATCATTGAGCCAGGCTCGATTGACTTTGGTACTTTTTCTTTTGACGCTCATACAACCTCGATAATACGACCATGTCTCAAATACAACTTACCCCCGCCCAGCGCAAGGTTCATCGCGCCGAAGCCCATCACCTTGACCCCGTCGTCATGGTCGGTGGTGATGGTCTCACACCCGCCGTCATGAAGGAGGCCGACGCCAGCCTGAATGCCCACGGTCTGATCAAGATCCGCGTCTTCAGCGACGACCGTGTCGCGCGCGAAGCCATGTTCCAGACCCTCGCCGACACACTCAATGCGGCGCCGATCCAGCACATCGGCAAACTGCTGGTACTGTGGCGCCCCAAGCCCGAACTCACCAAGGAGCGCGCCGAAGACGAGGACCGCAAGGCCGGTCCGCGCGACGTCAAGGTGCTGAAGTACTCCAAACGCGGCGGCCAGCGCCCCGAAGTCAAGACGCTGCGCGTGCTGGGCAACCAGCGCCTCTCGCCCGGCGGCCAGGTGAAACGAGCGAAGAAGCCGCGGCTGATATCGGCCAAGAAACGCAGTCAAACCTGATCAAGAATCGATTGCCTGCCACAGCGTCGTTGTGGCAAAGAGCCACTGCAAGGCGAAAAAACCGGTTCCCAGCCCATGCCACAGCGCCAGATTCTCCCTGGCGACGATGTGTGGCGTCACGGCAAATTCCAGCAGCAAGGCCAGCAGCGTGCCCGCCAGGACCCAGGTCGTGGCGACTCGCCCAGCACCTTGCACAGGGCTCGCGCTCAGCATCAGCAGCAGCACGCCACAGGCGGTGCTGACCCAGGTTTGCGCACTGAACAGTCTGGCGGCCATGTTGCCGGCCATTGCGGGTGTGGGCAGGTGGGCAAACAGCATGGGAACCACGAGCGCACCCAGCATCGTCAAGCTGCCCCACCAGAGCGCCGCGGCAAATACGGCCAAGCGAACGCGCACGCCGTGCGACAGGCTCGCGACCGTCGACTTTGCCTCGATGATGTTCAAACGTAGCTCACGGCCACGATGTCGTAATGCCTGACGCCACCGGGCGCCTGCACTTCAGCGGTATCGCCTTCGTGTTTGCCGATCAGCGCGCGGGCGATGGGTGAGCCGATGTTGATCAGGCCCAGCTTCAGGTCGGCTTCGTCTTCGCCCACGATCTGGTATTTGACCCGGTTACCCGTCGCTTCGTCTTCCAGTTCGACGGTGGAACCAAACACCACCTTGCCCTGGGCGTCGAGCGTGGTGGGGTCGATGATGAGCGAGCCCGAGAGCTTGCTTTCGACCTCGGCAATCCGGCCTTCGATGAAACCCTGACGATCCTTGGCGGCGTCGTACTCGGCGTTCTCGCTCAGATCGCCGTGCGAGCGTGCTTCGGCGATGGCCGCGATCACAGCAGGGCGTTCCACGGTCTTGAGTTTTTGCAGTTCGGCCTTGAGCTTTTCGGCGCCGCGCAGGGTGATGGGAATAGTGGCCATGGTGGTATTGAATAAATGTTCGATCAAAAGGAAACCGCCGAGCGTTGCCGCTCGGCGGTGTCTTGATGTGGCGATTATGCCGTGATTGCCGGATCAGGCGGCCAACTGCGCGTGCATCTCCTGCACTGATATCACACCCAGCTGATCCAGATACTTCATGCCTTCGACCGCCGCCTCGGCTCCGGCGATGGTGGTGAAAGTCGTGACGCGCGCGAGCAGGGCCGAAGTGCGAATCTGGCGCGAGTCGGCGATGGCGTTGCGACGCTCTTCCACCGTGGTGATCACCAGGCAAATCTCCTGATTCTTGATCATGTCCACGATGTGCGGGCGACCCTCGGTGACCTTGTACACCGAGGAACACGGAACCCCTGCCGCCTGCAGTGTGGCCGTGGTGCCCTTGGTTGCGACCACGACAAAGCCCATGGCGACGAGTTCGCGCGCCACCCCGATGGCGCGCGGCTTGTCGCTGGCCTTGACCGAAATGAAGACCTTGCCGTTGCGCTCGCCGTCGGCCTTGAAGGGCTTGGGCAGCTTTGTACCAGCGCCCAGTTGTGACTTGACAAAGGCTTCGCCAAAGGTCTTGCCCACGCCCATGACTTCGCCGGTCGACTTCATCTCCGGCCCCAGGATGGTGTCCACACCGGGAAACTTGACAAAGGGGAACACGGCTTCCTTGACGCTGAAGTAAGGCGGCGTGACCTCGTGCGCAATGCCCTGCGAAGCGAGCGACTGGCCCACCATGCAGCGCGCGGCGATCTTGGCCAGCTGCAGCCCCGTGGCCTTGCTCACAAAGGGCACGGTGCGCGACGCGCGTGGGTTGACCTCGAGCACGTAGATCACGTCCGATCCGTCGATGTGCTGGATCGCAAACTGCACGTTCATCAATCCGACCACGCTCAAGGACTCAGCCATGGCCGAGGTCTGGCGCTTGATCTCGGCCACGGTCTCGGCGCTCAGCGAGTATGGCGGCAGCGAACACGCGGAGTCGCCGCTGTGCACGCCCGCCTGCTCGATGTGCTCCATCACGCCGCCGATGAAGGTGCGTCCGGTGTCGTCGCGGATGCAATCGACGTCGCACTCGATGGCGTCGTTCAGGAAGCGGTCCAGCAGCACGGGCGAATCGTGGCTGACCTTGACGGCCTCGCGCATATAGCGCTCCAGGTCGCGCTGTTCGTGCACTATCTCCATGGCGCGCCCGCCCAGCACGTAGCTGGGGCGCACCACCAGTGGATAACCCAGCGCTGCGGCCTTCTCCAGCGCCTCCGGTTCGGTGCGCGCCGTGGCGTTGGGCGGCTGGCGCAGGCCCAGGGCGTGCAGCAGCTTCTGGAAGCGCTCGCGGTCTTCGGCTGCGTCGATCATGTCGGGCGAGGTGCCAATGATGGGAACGCCGTTGGCTTCCAGATCGAGCGCCAGCTTCAAGGGCGTCTGTCCGCCGTACTGCACGATCACGCCCAGCGGCTTTTCCTTGTCGACGATCTCCAGCACGTCTTCCAGCGTCAGCGGCTCGAAGTAAAGCCGGTCCGAGGTGTCGTAGTCGGTGGACACGGTCTCGGGATTGCAGTTGACCATGATGGTCTCGTAGCCGTCCTCGCGCATGGCCAAAGCGGCGTGCACGCAGCAGTAGTCGAACTCGATGCCCTGGCCGATGCGGTTCGGCCCGCCACCGAGCACCATGATCTTCTTGTTCGTGGTGGGCTGCGCTTCGCACTCGCCGCCTTCGGCTTCATAGGTGGAATACAGGTAGGCGGTGTCGGTGGCGAACTCGCCCGCGCAGGTGTCCACGCGCTTGTACACCGGGCGCACGCCCAGGGCGTGACGGCGCTCGCGGATCGCCTTGTCGGTGGTCTTGAGCTGGCGCGCCAGGCGCCGGTCGGAAAAACCTTTTTGCTTGAGCGCGCGCAGCGTCACCCCGTCGATCTGTTCCAGCGTCTGGGTTTCCAGCTCGAGTTCGATCTTCACGATCTGCTCGATCTGCACCAGGAACCAGGGGTCGATCTTGGTGATCGCGAACACTTCATCGACGCTCATGCCCATGGCAAAGGCGTCGCCGACGTACCAGATGCGCTCGGGGCCGGGCTCGCCCAGCTCCTTCTCCAGGACCTCGCGGTCCTGGGTCTTTTCGTTCATGCCATCCACGCCGACTTCCAGGCCGCGCAAGGCTTTCTGGAACGACTCCTGGAAGGTGCGGCCCATGGCCATGACCTCGCCCACGGACTTCATCTGCGTCGTCAGACGGCTGTCCGCGGCAGGGAATTTTTCGAAGGCAAAGCGCGGGATTTTGGTCACGACGTAATCGATGCTGGGCTCGAAGCTGGCGGGCGTGGCGCCGCCCGTGATGTCGTTGCGCAGTTCGTCCAGCGTGTAGCCAACAGCGAGTTTGGCCGCGACCTTGGCGATCGGAAAACCCGTGGCCTTGGACGCGAGCGCCGAGGAGCGGCTCACGCGCGGATTCATCTCGATCACCACCATGCGCCCGTCCACCGGGTTGATGGAGAACTGCACGTTCGAGCCCCCAGTGTCGACACCGATTTCGCGCAACACAGCAAGCGAGGCGTTGCGCAGGATCTGGTATTCCTTGTCGGTCAGGGTCTGAGCCGGAGCCACAGTGATGGAGTCGCCGGTGTGCACGCCCATGGGGTCCAGGTTCTCGATGGAACACACGATGATGCAGTTGTCCGCCTTGTCGCGCACCACCTCCATCTCGTACTCTTTCCAGCCCAGCAGCGACTCCTCGATCAGCAGCTCGTTCGTCGGCGAGGCCTCCAGGCCGCGCTTGCAGATGGTCTCGAATTCTTCGGCGTTGTAGGCGATGCCCCCGCCCGTGCCGCCCAGCGTGAAGCTGGGGCGAATGACGGTGGGAAAGCCCAGCGTCTTCTGCACGACCCAGGCTTCTTCCATGCTGTGCGCGATGCCGGATCGCGCCGAGCCCAGACCGATTTTGGTCATCGCGTCCTTGAACTTCAGGCGGTCTTCGGCCTTGTCGATGGCCTCGGGCGTGGCGCCGATCAATTCGACCTGGTACTTCTCCAGCACGCCGTGGTGCCACAGATCGAGCGCGCAGTTCAGCGCGGTCTGGCCGCCCATGGTCGGCAGGATCGCGTCGGGGCGCTCCTTGGCGATGATCTTCTCCACCGTCTGCCAGGTGATGGGTTCGATGTAGGTCACGTCCGCAGTGGCCGGATCCGTCATGATCGTCGCGGGGTTGCTATTGATCAGGATGACCTTGTAGCCCTCCTCGCGCAGCGCCTTGCAGGCCTGAACGCCGGAGTAGTCGAACTCGCAGGCCTGACCGATGATGATCGGGCCAGCGCCGATAATGAGAATGCTTTTTAGATCTGTGCGCTTAGGCATATTTGCTCCCGCAGGACCGCTCCAAGGGAGCAATGGCCCCCTCGGGGGGCAGTGAAACGGCAGCGCCGCGAACGTGGGTGCTCATGATCTCTTCTCCATCAGCGCGGTGAAACGATCGAACAGGTAGGCGATGTCGTGCGGACCAGGCGAGGCTTCGGGGTGGCCCTGGAAGCTGAATGCCGGCTTGTCGGTGCGCATGAGGCCTTGCAGCGTGCCGTCGAACAGGCTCACGTGCGTGGCGCGCAGGTTCGCGGGCAGGGATTTTTCGTCCACCGCAAAACCGTGATTCTGGCTGGTGATGCTGACGCGACCCGTGTCCAGGTCCTTCACCGGGTGATTCGCACCGTGGTGGCCGAACTTCATCTTGAAGGTTTGGGCACCACTGGCCAACGCCATGATCTGGTGCCCCAGGCAGATGCCGAAGGTCGGGATGCCGGTTTCCATCAGCTCGCGCGCTGCGGCAATCGCGTAGTCGCAGGGCTGCGGGTCGCCCGGGCCGTTGGACAGGAAGATGCCGTCGGGTTTGAGTTTGAGCACCTCGGCCGCGCTCGTCTGCGCCGGAACCACCGTGACCTTGCAGCCGCGCGAGCTCAGCATGCGCAGGATGTTGAACTTCACGCCGAAATCAAATGCGATAACGTGAAACTTGGGTGCTCCTTGCGTCCCATAACCGGGCTTGCCCGCCAGATCGGGATGGGACAGCTGCCACTCGGTCTGCGTCCAGGGATAGGACGCCGTGGAAGACACCACCTTGGCCAGATCCAGGCCCGACATGTTCGGTGCCAACCGTGCCTGGGCAACAGCCTGGTCCTTCAGGGCCTGCGTCACCGCCTCACCGGCAGCGAGGGCCAGGATGCAGCCGTTCTGCGCGCCCGCCGTGCGCAAATGGCGCGTCAGCATGCGGGTGTCGACGTTGGCAATCGCCACCGTCTTTTCCTGCACCAGATACTGCGACAGCGGCATCGTCTGGCGAAAGTTGGACGCCAGCAGCGGCAGATCCTTGATGATGAGCCCGGCGGCGTGGATGCGCGCGGCCTCGACGTCCTCGAGGTTGACGCCGGTATTGCCGATGTGCGGGTAGGTGAGCGTGACGATCTGCTGGCAGTAGCTGGGGTCGGTCAGGATTTCCTGATAACCCGACATGGCGGTGTTGAACACCACCTCGCCGACTGTGGAGCCAGAGGCTCCAATGGAGTTTCCAACAAAGACCGTGCCGTCTGCAAGCGCCAGGATGGCGGGTGGGAAATTTCCCTGTAAAGACAAAAGCACTGGGTTCTCCGAATGAGTTACGGGTGCGCCCCAGCTGGCTCAAGAACGCATTCTTGCTTGCTGCTTGGTTCGGGAAAAGGCTTGAGTTGCGCTTGGGCGTTCCGCTTTAAGAAAAGCCACTCATTATAGCTGCCTGCACCCCATCGCCCGGATGCAAGCCAGGCCACCGGCGTTGCGCCGATGGCCTTTGTATCGATCAGCTTCCTACCAAATCGGCGAGGATGGCCGCGAGTTCCTTGGGTTTGGACAGGAACGACGAATGGCTGGACTCCAGCGTGCGCACCACGGTCTTGTTTTTCGGCGTGAACGCATCGGCCGCCGCGATCAAGCTGTCTGCCAGCGTGGGCGGAACGATGTGGTCCATCGAGCACTTGATGTAGGCGCGGCGCAGCGACCCCCAGTTCTTTGCCGTCAACGCAATCTTCGCGGTCAGCGGTGCGACCGGGTCGTCGGTCACCAGCATATTGGCCCACGCCGCGAAGTCGGCATCGCTGGCGTCCGCGCAGTAGGCTGCCTTGATGGTCGCGCGAACCTGTGGATCGGGCGTGTTCAGGTCGACCCGGCTCGCGCCGATGACGGCCGGGTCGCCGATGCCACCGGTGCGTCCCTGGGCGATGTAGGAATCGCCAAATCCGGGTTTGGAGAACAGGTCCGGGATCAGCGACTCGTTGTTGCCAATCATCACGCCCGAGAGGTAGATCAATCCCGCGATCTTGGACGAGCGCGACTCGCCCACCGCGTTCAGCGTGAGCCCCCCCAAACTGTGTCCCACCAGGACGATGGGGCCTTCATCGGCCTGATGCAACTGGTCCACCAGATTACCCACGGAATTCACGTAGTCGGCCAGCGTGATCGAAGCGTCGGGAGACACCTCGCTCAGGTAGGCCGCGCTGTCGAAGGGCCGCGCATAGGCGGAGACGGGGAACCGCGCGTTCAGGCCGGTGCCAGGGAGGTCGATGGCCAGTACGCGCAGCCCGGACATCACCAGATAAGGCGTGACCCTGGCCCAGCAAAAAGAGCTGTGCAGGGAGCCAGGCACCAGCACCAGCAGGGGCCCGCCATGTTTCGCACTACCGCCGCCGCAGGCCGACAGGCCGGTCGCAGCCAGGCCGCCGGCCAGCGCGCCGGAAATGAATCTTCTTCGATCAGTCATTGTCAAAGTCTTTCTATGGTTGTTGTCGATGGATTTCGTCAAAGCCGCCTCAAGGCGGCCCGGGCGAATCTAAGGGGCCCTTTCCATAGAAGATTGACATTTCGCAAGTGGTTGGAGAGGCGGCAGCATTTGCCGTCCTTTTGAGAACATCGAAGACCCAGCAACCCCGTCGAAGCTCATGGCGTGCCGGCACCGCAGCCATGCGCCAGTCTGCCCTGCGCTAGCTGGGGCGGGCCACGGCGCTCGCGTGCAGGCAAATGGCGGCGGCGGCGGCGACGTTGAGCGACTCCTCGCCGCCGGGTTGGGCAATGCGGATGGCTTGAGTCGCGCGCTGGTTCAACTCAGTGCAGACGCCCTGCCCTTCGTGCCCCAGTGCCCAGATGCAGGGCATGGGCAGCTTGGCCTGGTGCAGAAACTCACCCTGGTGCGAACTGGTGACGAGCAGCGGCAACTCCAGCGCGTCCAGATCCGACAACTGCGCCCCCTCGATCAGGCTCAGTCCGAAATGGGCGCCCATGCCGGCGCGAAGCACCTTGGGACTCCACAGCGCCGCGGTTCCGCTGAGCGCGATCACCTGGCCAAAACCAAAGGCCGAAGCGCTGCGCAAAATGGAGCCGACGTTGCCTGCGTCCTGCACCCGGTCCAAGATCACGCTGGCCTGCCTGGGCGCAATCGGCGCTGCCGCGGGAAGGTCGATCACGAAACCCATCTTTGCCGGAGACTCAAGCGTGCTCAAGGCCCGCCACAGACCGTCATTCAGCACCAGGGTTTTTCCCGCTGTGCCAGACCACTCCCTGGGGGCGAGGGGCCAAAACGACGAGGAAAAGACCGCCAGCGCCGGTTTCACGCCGCGCGCCAGCGCGGCGCGGCACAGGTGATCGCCCTCGATCCAGACGCGATCGGCTTTTCGATAGGCCGTGTTGTCCTGGGCCAGTCGGCGCAGCGCCTTGAACTGAGGGTTCTCCCCCGACGCGATGACGAGAACGTCGGGCGTGGTCACGATGAATGCTGCGCCAGGGCGATGCGCACCGGCGCAAACGAACGACGGTGCTGGTCGCAGGGACCGTGCTCCTTCAATGCGGCCAGATGTTGTGCCGTGCCGTAGCCCTTGTGCCGCGCAAAACCGTACTGCGGGTAGCGCAGATCCAGCTCCAGACAGGCGCGGTCGCGCCAGACCTTGGCCAGGATCGACGCGGCCGAGATCGCGGGGATCAACGCGTCGCCCTTGACGATGGCTTCGGCGCGTATCTCCATCACGGGAATGCGGTTGCCGTCCACCAGCACCAGCTGCGGCTTCAGACGCAACCCCTGCACCGCGCGGCGCATGGCCAGCATCGTGGCCTGCAGGATGTTCAGCGTGTCGATCTCCTCCACGCTCGCCTGCGCAATGGAGCAGCACAGGGCCTTGGCAAGTATCTCGTCGTAGAGCCGCTCGCGGCGCAGCGCGGTCAGAACTTTGGAGTCGGCCAGGCCCTTGATCGGATGCAGCTCATCGAGTATCACTGCGGCCGCCACCACCGGCCCCGACAGCGGGCCACGGCCGGCCTCGTCCACGCCGGCGATCAGGCCGACGTCGTTCCAGGGCAGTTGTTCAGGAATGGAGAACTTTTTCGATCGCATCGGCGGCCAGTCGGCAGGTGTCGCGTTGCAGCTCGAGGTGCAACGCGGTGAATTTTTCTTGAAGAGAATCGATTTTGCCCGGCGCGGCGTCCAGCCACTGCAGCACCGCTGCGCACAGCGCCTGCGGAGTGGCCGCAGCCTGGAGCAACTCGGGAACGACGAACTCGCGGCACAGGATGTTGGGCAGGCCGACCCAGGGTTGGATCTGCTTGGGCGCCATGATGTGCCAGGACAGCCAGTGCATGTTGTAGGCGATCACCATGGGCCGCTTGAACAGCGCGGCCTCCAGGGTTGCGGTGCCGCTGGCGATCAGCGTCACGTCGCAGGCGGCGAGCGCCGTGTGGGACTGGCCGGACGTCACCAGAACCTGATCCTGCAATCCGCTGGCGCGAACCAGCGCCTGAACCTCGTCCATCAGACCGGGCGCTGCCGGCAGCACGAAGCGCACGCCTGGACGCGCTTGCCGAAGGAGTGCAGCCGCGGCCAGGAATCGGGGGGCGATGTATTTCAGCTCGGCCTTGCGGCTGCCGGGCAGGATGGCCACGACCTGCGCATCCTGCTGCAGACCGATGGCATGGCGCGCAGCCACCTTGTCCGGCTGCAATGGAATGACGTTGGCCAGCGGGTGACCGACGTAGGTGGCGGCAATGCCGTGTTGCGCCAGCAAGGCCGGCTCGAAAGGAAACAGGCACAGCACATGGTCGGCGCTGCGCCGGATCTTCTGGACGCGCTGGGGGCGCCAAGCCCAGATCGACGGACACACGAAATGCACGGTCTTGATGCCCTGGGCCTTGAGATCCGCTTCCAGATCGAGGTTGAAATCGGGCGCATCCACGCCGATGAAGACATCGGGCGGCGCGGCCAACAGCCGCGTCTTGAGTTGCTTGCGGATGCCAGAGATTTCGCGGTAGTGGCGCAACACCTGGGCGTAGCCGCTGATGGCCAGCTTGCTGTTGGGCCACCAGGCCTTGAAACCCTGTTGCAGCATCTGCGGCCCGCCGATGCCCGCGGCCGCCAGCGTGGGCCAGCGCGAACGCAGGCCTTGCAGCAGCAGTCCGGCGAGCAGATCCCCGGACGCCTCGCCTGCAACCAGGGCAAAGTGCGGCGCGGCCGTGGGCATGTCCTTCACGTGAAGATCAGCTCGGACGTCAGCGCGCAATGCCGCGCTCGACCTTGGCCAGAAACTCGTTCATCAGCGCAATGTCGGCCGCGGCTTCGGGGGCGTCCGACGCCAGCGCCGCAATCGCCACAGAGGCGTCAGCCAGCGTCTTGCCCTGCCGGTACAACAGGCGATGCATCTGCTTGACGGCGGCCAGGCGCTTGTCGGTAAAACCGCGCCGACTCAGTCCCACGCTGTTGACGCCGCGCACGGCAAGCGGGTTGCCGTCGACCAGCATGTACGGCGGAACGTCCTGAGTCACTGCGCTGGCAAAACCGACCATGGCGTGCGCGCCGACCTTGACGAATTGGTGGATGCCCACGAGTCCGCCGACCGTGACCCAATCAGCCAGGTGCACATGCCCGCCCAGATTCGTGTTGTTCGCCAGCGTCGTGTGGTCGTCGACCTGGCAGTCGTGCGCGATGTGGGTGTAGGCCATGATCCAGTTGTGGTTGCCAACGCGCGTCACGCCGCCCGCCCCCACGACGCCCAGGCTGAAGGTGCAGAACTCGTGGATCCGGTTGTGGTCGCCGATCACCAGTTCCGTGGGCTCGCCGCCGTATTTCTTGTCCTGCGGGATCGTGCCGATCGAATTGAACTGGAAGATGTGGTTGTTCGTGCCAAGCGTGGTGTGGCCCTCGATCACGCAATGCGCGCCGATCTTCGTTCCCGCGCCGATGCGCACATGCGGGCCGATCACGGTGTAAGGGCCGACGCTGACGGTGCTGTCGAGTTGCGCCCCGGGGTCGACCAGGGCCGTGGAGTGGATGAGGGTCATGGCTGCTTGCGGCGTTCGATCTACCCCACCGTGCGCACGGTGCACATGAAGTCGGCTTCGCAGGCCACCTGGCCGTCCACGCGGGTCACGCCCTTGAACTTGTAGATGCCGGCCTTCTGGCGCTCGATCGACACGTCCATGATCAACTGGTCGCCGGGCTCCACCGGACGCTTGAAGCGCGCACTGTCAATGCCGGCGAAATAGATCACGGACTTGTCGTCCGTGCCGGCGCCCATGGCCTCGAACGCCAGCAGGCCCGCCGCCTGCGCCATGGCTTCGATGATCAATACGCCCGGCATCACCGGACGGTGCGGAAAGTGGCCGACAAAGAAAGGCTCGTTGATGGTCACGTTCTTCAGCGCCTTGATGCGCTTGCCGGTCTCGATCTCCAGCACGCGGTCCACCAGCAGGAAGGGATAGCGATGCGGCAGCTTTTTCAGGATTTCGTGGATGTCCATCATGTCGGTTTTCTTTCTATGATTTTTTCTAGCGCCTTGATGCGCTCGCGCAGACTGTGCAATTGCTTGAGCGTGGCCGCATTTTTTTCCCAGGCGGCATTCTCATCGATCGGGAAGAAGCCGGTGTAGTGACCCGGCTTGTGGAGGGAGCGCGTCACCATCGACGTGGCAGAGATATGCACGTTGTCGGCCAGCGTCAAATGCCCCAGCACGTTGGCCGCACCACCGATGGTGCAGTGCGCGCCGATCACGGCGCTGCCGGCCACGGCCGAGCAACCCGCCATCGCCGTGTGCTCGCCGATCTGCACGTTGTGCCCGATCTGGATCAGGTTGTCGAGCTTCACGCCGTCGGCGATCACCGTGTCGCTCAAGGCGCCGCGGTCGATGCAGGTGTTCGCGCCGATCTCGACGTCGTTGCCGATGCGCACGGCGCCGAGTTGTTCGATCTTTTCCCAGGTGCCCGCATGGGGCGCAAAGCCAAAGCCATCGGCCCCCAGCACCACGCCCGGATGCAGGATGCAGCGCGCGCCCACGATGCAGTTCTCACCGACTGTCACGCCCGACTTGAGCACGGTGCCGGCACCGATGCGGGCACCACGTTCCACCACGCAAAGGGGCCCGATGCTGGCGGTCGCATCGACAAAGGCCAGCTCATCGATCACGGCGCTGGGATGAAGGCGAGGGCCTTGGGCCGAACTGTGCTGCTTCTTCCACAGCTGGGTCAGACGGGCGTAGTAGAGGTAGGGTTGCTCCACCACGAGGTGGTCGCCACGCAGCGCTGCGGCTTCCCGCAGCGCCGGAGCCACGATCACGCAGCCGGCGCATGAGCTTGCCAGTTGCCCGAGGTATTTCGCGTGAGTGATGAAAGTCAGTTCGCTGGGTCCGGCCGATTCCAGCGGCGCCAGGGCGGTGATGAGTCGTTGCGGGTCGCCGCAGAGTTCCCCCCCGAGCGCCTCGACGACTGAAGCTAAACGCAGCGCCACACCGTGATCACGAAGGGTTACTTGGCCGAGTTCATGGCCTTGAGCACGCGGTCGGTGATGTCGTGCTTGGGATTCATGTACACCGCCTCCTGCAGGATCACGTCGTATTTCTCGCTCTCGGCCACCTGCTTGATGATCTTGGTCGCGCGCTCCTGCACCTGCTGCAATTCCTCATTCTTGCGCGAGGTCAGGTCTTCCTGAAACTCACGCCGCCGGCGTTGATACTCGCGGTCCTGATCGACCAGTTGCTTCTGGCGCGCGTTGCGCTGCGCCTCGGGCAGCGTGGGCGCCTCGCGCTCGAACTTTTCACTCGCATTCTTGAGCGTATTGCCCAAGTCGACCAGTTCCTTCTCGCGCTTCGAAAATTCCTGCTCGAGCTTGGTCTGAGCCGCCTTGGCGCTGTTCGATTCCTTCAATAGCCGATCTGCATTCACGAATCCCACACGAAACTCCTGCGCGTGCGCGATCAGGCAGACCGCGGCCAGCAGAAAGGCCAGCAGGTTCCGAGGTACAAGATATTTCATTAGAAAGACGTTCCAATGTTGAATTGAAGAGCCTGGATTCTATCCCCAGGGTAAAGCGTGATGGGTCGGGCGTAGGACAGTCGCAGCGGTCCCATCGGTGAAATCCAGCTGATGCCCACGCCATAGGAAGAACGCAGCTGGTTCAAGCGGAACTTTTCTGATTCAGCGAAAACATTGCCTGCGTCCAAAAAGGCGTAGCCACGCAGCGTCTTGTCGTTGCCGGCGCCGGGGAAAGGCGAACTGATTTCCGCGTTGAGGTTGACCTTTTTGGGGCCGCCGACGACCGAACCGGAGACGTCGCGCGGGCCCAGTGTGCCCTGCTCGAAGCCCCGCACCGACCCCAAACCGCCCGAATAGTAGTTCTTGAAAACGGGGTACACGCGCCCCCCCAGCCCCACGCCCCCATCCAATTCGAAGTTGGTGCCGAAGGTGATTTTCCGGGTGATCGGAAAGAACATCTGGTTCACATAACTGGCACGCAGGTAGCGCGCATCCCCGATCACGCTCATGTCCGTCGAAAGGCGCTGCATGCTGCCGCTGCTGGGCGTGGTTGCGCTGTCGCGGTCGTCACGGCCCCAGCCGATCGTCAGCGGTATGGCTGAGCTTTTATAGCCAAACTCGCTGCCGTAGGCCAGATAGGCCACCGGCATGTTGGTGCCGGGAACGATGTCGGTCTGTTCTGCCGCTGCTCCAAAAAACACCACGTCGCGCTCGCTGAACGGAACGCCGAAACTCGTTCCGGCGCCGAGCGTGCGCAGCTGGTAATTGCCGCCCAGATTCGAATACGGTGTGCTGGCACGGTAATAGGTGGAGAGCGTGCGCGAGATACCGTCGGGCGTGAAGTAGGGGTCGGTGGTGTTGACTGCCAGGACCTTGTTGTACTTGCTGGTGTTGACCTCCAGGCCGAGGTAGTTGCCCGAGCCGAAGGCGTTGTCCTGCTTGACGCCGAACTGAAGGCCCAGCTTGTCTGCGCTTGAATAACTTGCGCCCAGGCTGATGCTGCCGGTGGGTTTTTCCACCACGGTCAGCAGAATGTCGACTTGGTCGTTGGAACCCGGAACATCCTGGGTTTCGATGTTGACTTCCTTGAAATAGCCCAGGCGGTCCACGCGGTCGCGCGACGCCTTGATCTTCTCGCCGTCGTACCAGGACGACTCCATCTGCCGGAACTCGCGCCGAATGACTTCGTCCCGGGTGGTGTTGTTGCCGGCGACGTTGATGCGGCGCACGTAGGCGCGGCGCGACGGGTCGGCCTGCAGCACCAGCGTCACGGAATTGTTGCTTCGATCGATCTCCGGGCGCGCCTCGACACGGGCAAAGGCATAGCCGAAATTGCCGAAATATTCGGTGAACTTCTTGATCGTCTGAGCCACTTCCTCGGCGTTGTAGGCTTCACCGGGTTTGATCTTGATCTGGGCCTTGAATTCGTTTTCGCGGTTCAGGTAGTTGCCCTCCAGCTTCACGCTGGCGACCACGAAGCGCTCGCCTTCGGTGACGTTGACCGTGACCGAGATGTCCTGCTTGTCAGCCGAGATCGCCACCGGCGTCGAGTCGATCTTGAATTCCAGGTAACCCCGGTTCAGGTAGTAGGAGCGCAGCGTCTCCAGATCGGCATTGAGCTTGGTACGCGCGTAGTGGTTGGACTTGGTGTACCAGCTGAGCCAGCCGCCAGTATCCAGATCGAACAGCCCCTTCAGGGTTGACTCGCTGAACACCTTGTTGCCGACGATGTGCATCTCCTTGATCTTGGAGGTCTCGCCCTCGACGATGGTGAACGTCAGATTCACGCGATTGCGATCTGCGGGAGTGATGGTGGTCGTGACTTGGGCGCCATACAGGCTGCGGTTGATGTATTGGCGCAGCAGTTCCTGCTCTGCACGATCCGCCAGCGCCTTGTCAAAAGGGCGCCCCTCGGCCAGACCGACATCGGTCATCGCCTTCTTCAGGATGTCCTTGTCGAACTCCTTGGCGCCGGAAAATTCGACCGCCGCCACCGTGGGGCGCTCCTGGACGATCACCACCAGCACGCCGTCGGCCACGTCGATGCGCACATCCTTGAACAGCCCCAGCCCAAACAGCGCGCGGATCGCCGCGGTTCCCTTGTCGTCGCTGTAGGTGTCTCCCACGCGCAGCGGCAGCGAGGCAAAGACCGTTCCGGGCTCGACCCGCTGCAAGCCTTCGATCCGGATATCCTTCACCGAAAACGGCTCCACACCCCAGGCCAGTTGTGTGAGCAAGCTCAGCGCGCCCACGATCGAGACAGTGCGCAGTCGGAAACGGTTGAATTGAAATTTCATGAAGTAAGACCCGACCCCGATCGACGCGCGATCCAAGCCAGCAAGTTAACCCAAAAGTCGGGTGACATCGTTAAACAGCGCGATCGACATCAGCATCAGGAGCAGCACCACGCCCCCTTTTTGCAGTCGATCCATCCAGGCCTCGGACACTCCTGTGCCGGTCAGCCACTCCCAAAGATAATACATCAGGTGCCCGCCATCGAGCACCGGCAGCGGAAGTAAGTTCAACACGCCAAGACTCACGCTGATGACGGCCAAAAACAGCAGGTACGAGGTGAGGCCCTGGCTCGCGGACTTGCCAGCATAGTCTGCAATGGTCAGCGGTCCGCTCAGGTTCTTCAGCGAGGCTTCTCCGACCAGCATCTTGCCCATCAGCGTCAGACTCATGGCGCTCATGTCCCAGGTCCGCTGCAGGCCCAACCAAAGGCCATCGATGGGGCTACGCTGGATCGTGACCCAGGTCGGAGCCGAGCCCACGTAGGCGCCAATCTTTCCCACCAGTTGGGCGCCGTCCTGGCGCAGTTCGGGCGTGACCTCGAGTTCCAGCAGCGCGCCCGAGCGCTCCACGCTCCAGTTCTCGGTCAACGCCTTGCCGTCCTGGACCGAGGCGCGGATGCGTTCGCGCAATTGCCGCCCGTCGCCGATCGCGTCCGAACCGATGCGCAGCACCCGGTCTCCGGCACGAAGTCCGCTGCGCTGCGCCGCCCCATCGGCCTGCACCTCTCCGATCAGCGGCTGCGTCCAGGGGCCCGTCAGACCGATCTTGCGGTACAGCGCAGCTGTCACTTCACTGGCTTGCAGCCCGCTCAGATGCAGTTGCGCGACGCGCCGTGCCGCCTGCTCTTTCGTCGCCAGTTCCAGCGTGACATCGTGCCCCTCGAGCGCGCCGCGGATCAACCACCGCCGCACGTCGTCATAGGACTGCACCGGCTGCAGGTCCTGGGCATCCAGGCCCGCACGGTCCACCCGTTCGCCACCCGACAAGCCGGACTGCGCCGCGATCGATCCAGGTTCAGGACTCGCCAGAATGGCGGCGGCCTCCTGCACCCCGCTCCATCCCACCACGGCATACAGCAGCACCGCCAGCACCAGGTTGGCCAGCGGCCCGGCGGCGACGATGGCAGCGCGCGCGCTCAAGGGCCGGGTGTTGAAAGCAAGATGCCGTTCATCCGCAGCAACGTCTGCCTCGCGCTCGTCCAGCATCTTCACGTAGCCACCCAAGGGAAAGACGCACAGCACGAACTCGGTGCTCGAGCCTTGGGGACGCCAGCGCGCAATGGCCGGTCCAAAGCCGATGGAGAAGCGCAGCACCTTGACGCCGCAGGCCACGGCCATGCGGTAATGCCCGTACTCGTGCACCGCGATCAGCAAGGCCAGCGCCAGCAGGAACGCCGGCAGGGTCATCATGCGCCAGCCCCTGGCATGTCAGCGGACCATTTCCTGAACCCGGGCCTGAGCAGCTTGGCGCGCGAGCGTGTCCAGCGCCAGCAGGTCGTCCAGGCAGCCCGGGCGTGTCACGGCAACGGCTTCCAGCGTGGCCAGATTGACCTGGTGAATCTGGTCAAAGCGGATGCGGCGCTCCAGAAACGCTGCCACGGCGATTTCGTTGGCGGCATTCAGCACGGCGCAGGTCCCGGAAGGTGCGCGCAGCGCCTCCCAGGCCAGCTTCAAACCGGGAAAGCGCCGCGGATGGTCGTGCGCGTCAATGGCCTCAAAGCTCATCGCCGGCAGGGTGCGAAAGTCCAGCGCGGCCGCGCCCGATGCGATCCGCTGCGGCCATGCCAGCCCGTAGGCGATCGGACCGCGCATGTCGGGGGTTCCCAGTTGCGCCACCACAGAAGCATCGCGGTACTGCACCATAGAATGGATGATGCTTTGCGGGTGGATCACCACCTCGAGTTGCTCCGGCGTGACGCCGAACAGGTACTTGGCCTCGATCACTTCGAGCGCCTTGTTCATCATCGTGGCCGAGTCCACCGAGATCTTGCGGCCCATCACCCAGTTGGGGTGCGCGCAGGCCTGCTCGGGCGTGACCTCGCGCAGGCGTTCGGGCGCCATGCTTCGAAATGGCCCGCCGGACGCGGTGAGGATGATCTTGTCGATGCTGTCGGCCCAGGTGCTGCTGTCGTCGGGCAGTGACTGGAAAATCGCCGAGTGCTCGCTGTCGATCGGCAGAAGCCTGGCGCCCCCCTGCCGCACCGCATCGAGAAACACCTCGCCGCCGACCACCAGCGCCTCCTTGTTGGCCAGCAGCAGGCGCTTGCCGGCGCGCGCTGCAGCCAGGCAGGCGGCCAGTCCGGCAGCACCGACGATGGCGGCCATCACGCTGTCCACCGATTCGTGCGATGCGATCATCTCGATCGCCTGCGAGCCCGACAGGACCTGAACCGCGAGGCCATTGTCCTTGACCTTTTGCGCCAATGCCTGGCCATGAGGCACACTTGCCATGACCGCGTATCGCGGGGAAAAACGAGCGCACTGCTCCAGCATCAACTCGACCTGCGTAGCAGCGCTCAAGGCGAACACTTCGAACCGATCCGGATGCCGGTTCAACACATCCAGGGTATTGGTGCCGATCGAGCCCGTCGACCCCAGCACACAGACCCGCTGCTTGGGGGCCGTGGTCAAGTCGCCCCCAGCGAATACAGCATCATGGCCAACGGCAACGTCGGCAGGAGCGCATCCACGCGGTCCAGTACGCCGCCGTGACCTGGCAGCAGAGCGCTGCTGTCCTTGACCCCGGCGGCACGCTTGATCAGCGATTCCACCAAGTCGCCGACCACGCTCATGGTAGCCATGAACAGCAGTGCCAGCACCAGCAGCCAAGTTCCGCGCTGGGCCAGGTGTGAGTAGAAACTGGGAACGCCCGCCGCCCAGAACCGATCGGCCGCAACCCAGGCCGCAGCCAGTAGCAGCACGCCGACCATGCCGCCCCAGACCCCTTCCCAGGTCTTGCCCGGACTGATGCTGGGAGCGAGCTTGTTCTTGGCAAACCGGCCACCCCAGGTGCGGCCGGCGAAATAGGCAAAGATGTCGGCCACCCAGACCAGCGCCAGCACCGAGAGCAGGAAGTTCACGCCGATGATCCGCGCCTGCGCCATTGCAAGCCAGGCCAGCCACAGCGCCAGCAGACCGCCCAGCAGACGCATTGGACGCGCGATGGTGGACCAGTGCGCGACGCCGCCGCGCAGCAGCCATGCGCCGAGCAGCACCCAGGCGCCTCCGGCTGCGATCCATAACCCGTTCAGTGGCGCGGACAACCAGCCTGCGGCCCAGCTCAGGCCGCACAGCAGCACACAGGCGAATGCAGCGAGCCAGCTTGTCAGCTGCGTGCAGCCGTTGAGACGGCCCCACTCCCAGGCGCCAGCCGCGATCATCACCAGCGCCACGGCACAAAATGCGCCTGGATCGTGGTACAGCATCGCCGGCAGCAGGATGGCCAGCAGCACGAGTGCCGTGATGATGCGTTGTTTAAGCATGAATCACCAGGCGGTCAGAATAAAAGTCAGACCGCCATGATGTCATGTTCTTTGGCCGCCACCAGCTGGTCGATTTCCACGATGTGCCGATCCGTGGCTTTCTGGATCTCGGCTTCCGTGCGCTTTTGATCGTCTTCGGACGCCAGCTTGTCCTTGACCAGCTTCTTCACGGATTCGTTGGCATCGCGACGCAGGCTGCGCACGGCGATCTTGGCGCCCTCGCCTTCGCTGCGCACGAGCTTGGTCAACTCGCGCCGGCGCTCTTCCGACATCGCCGGCAGCGGCACGCGGATCAGGTCGCCCATGGACGCGGGATTCAGACCCAGATCGCTGTCGCGTATCGCCCTTTCGATCTTCGCGCCCATGCCCTTTTCCCAGGGCTGAACGCTGAGCGTGCGCGAGTCCAGCAAGGACACGTTGGCCACCTGACCGATCGGCACCATCGAGCCGTAATAGTCGACGTGCACCGTGTCCAGCAGACCCGGGCTGGCGCGCCCGGTGCGAATCTTGGTCAGGTTGTGTTTGAAGGCGGCGATGGACTGGTCCATCTTGGCTTGCGTCGTGGTCTTGATGTCCGCAATCGTCATCTGTCTATCTCCTGGCAACAAATAAATAACGCCGCCGTTGACGTGAAAGGGTCTAACTGCATGACGCGGTGCGCTTCGCAGCCGCGGCATGAAGGTCAGGCATACACCAACGTGCCCTCGTCCTCGCCCATGACGACGCGCTTGAAAGCGCCGTTCTTCAAGATGGAAAATACCTTGATCGGCAATTTCTGATCCCGACACAGCGCAAAGGCGGTGGCGTCCATGATGCCAAGATTCTGCGACATGGCATCGTCAAACGAAATTTTGGCATAGCGCGTGGCGTTCGGATCTTTCTTCGGGTCCGCGCTGTACACGCCGTCCACCTTGGTCGCCTTGAGCACCACTTCGGCGCCGACCTCGGCACCACGCAACGCAGCGGCCGTGTCGGTGGTGAAGAAGGGGTTGCCGGTGCCGGCAGCGAACACCACCACCTTGCCCTCTTCCAGATACTGCAGCGCCTTGGGCCGCACATAGGGTTCGACCACCTGCTCGATCGCGATGGCCGACATGACGCGCGCCACCAGACCGGCCTTGTTCATGGTGTCGGCCAGCGCCAGCGCATTCATCACCGTCGCCAGCATTCCCATGTAGTCGGCGGTGGCCCGGTCCATGCCGACCGAGCCGCCAGCGACGCCGCGAAAGATATTGCCGCCACCGATCACCACGGCCACTTGCACCCCCAGGCGCGTGACTTCGGCGATCTCCTCCACCATGCGCACGATCGTGCCATGGTTGATGCCGAAGGCATCGTCGCCCATCAACGCCTCACCGGAGAGCTTCAACAAAATGCGCTTATAGGCTGGCACGGCATTGGACATGGTTGAGCTCCTGATGAGTGTGAATGGAAGGGTGGCGGTTCAGGCGAAGCGACAGGATCAGGCGCCCTTTTGTGCCGCAGCCACGGTGGCTGCGACTTCGGCCGCGAAATCGTCGACCTTCTTCTCGATGCCTTCGCCCACCACATACAAGGTGAAAGCCTTGACGGTCGTGCCCGTGGCCTTGAGCATCTGCTCCACCGATTGCTTGTCGTTCTTCACGAAAGACTGGTTGAACAGGGACACTTCCTTGAGGAACTTCTGCACGCCGCCTTCGATGCGCTTGGCCACGATCTCGTCGGACTGAACCGGCTTGCCCGCTGCCACCGCAGTCGCTGCGTCGTCGGCTGCCTTGGCGGCTGCCAGCGAGCGCTCCTTGGCGACCAAATCCGCGGGAACATCCGCGCTGGACAGGGCCACCGGCTTCATCGCCGCGATGTGCATGGCAACGTCCTTGGCGGCGACTTCGTCACCTTCATACTCGACCACCACGCCGATGCGCGTGCCGTGCAGATAGGACGCCAGCTTGGAGCCGGCGGAGAAACGCTTGAAGCGGCGAAAGCTCATGTTCTCGCCGATCTTGCCGATCAGGCCCTTGCGCACGTCTTCCAGGGTCGGACCGAAGCCGTCCTGGCTGTAGGCGAGAGCGCCCAGCGCTGCCACGTCGGCAGGGTTGTTCCTGGCGATCAGCTCGGCCGCCGCCTTGGCCATCGCGAGGAAGCCGTCGCTCTTGGTGACGAAGTCGGTTTCGCAGTTGACTTCGATCATGGCGCCGGTGTTGCCTTCGATGAAGCAGGTCACAACGCCTTCGGAGGTGATGCGGGCTGACGCCTTGCCGGCCTTGTTGCCGAGCTTGACGCGCAGCAGTTCTTCGGCTTTTTCCATATTGCCTTCGGCCTCGGTCAAAGCCCTCTTGCACTCCATCATCGGTGCGTCGGTCTTGCCGCGCAGTTCGGCGACCATGCTTGCGGTAATTGCAGCCATCGTTATTTCTCCATCATCAATTCAAAAAGGTTTCAAAGGAAAGAGCTAAAAAAAAGGGGCAAAAAGCCCCTCCTGATCGCGTTGCACGCGGCTCCTGGGTGATCAAGCCGTGGCTTCTTGCACTTCCACAAATTCGTCACCGGTCTCTGCTGCGATGGCCTTGACCACTTCAGCCATCGGGTTGGCGCGGCCTTCCAGGATCGCGTCAGCGATGCTGCGGGCGTAGAGCGTGATCGCCTTGGCCGAGTCATCGTTGCCGGGAATGATGTAGTCGATGCCGACCGGGGAATGGTTGGTGTCGACAATGCCGATCAACGGAATGCCCAGCTTCTTGGCTTCGGAAATGGCGATCTTGTGGTAACCCACGTCGATCACGAAAATGGCGTCGGGCAGTGCGGTCATGTTCTGAATGCCGCCGATGTCCTTTTCCAGCTTGGCCATCTCACGGGCGAACATCAGCTGCTCTTTCTTGCTCATCGCGTCCAGACCGGCTTCCTGCTGAACCTTCATGTCCTTGAGGCGCTTGATCGAGGTCTTGACGGTCTTGAAATTGGTCAGCATGCCGCCCAACCAGCGCTGATCCACGTAGGGAACGCCGGCGCGCTGCGCTTCGGCGGCAATGGTTTCGCGCGACTGGCGCTTGGTGCCGACCATCAGAATCGTGCCGCGGTTGGCGGACAGCTGACGCACATGTGTCAGCGCATCCTGGAACATCGGCAACGATTTTTCCAGGTTGATGATGTGGATCTTGTTGCGATGGCCGAAAATATACGGGGCCATCTTGGGATTCCAGAAGCGTGTTTGGTGACCAAAATGGACGCCGGCTTCCAGCATTTCGCGCATTGTTACAGACATGTTTAACTCCGAAGGTTGTTTCTAAAATCCAGTCCGTTTTGTGAATATCGGCTGCGCTTCTTCAAGCACTTGGCGCGATACTCACAACACCTTGGTGGGGCTGGTTTGCGATTTGTTTTGCAACCGATATCAGAAAAACTCTGCGGCAGCTGCAAAACCCAAGGACTATACCATAGCGAAGAGGAAAAACCCCATGATCGCCGACCTGACCAGCACCCGTGAACGGCTCAAAAACGGGCTCGGCAGCGCCGCACAGGAAATCGAAACCTGTATCGCCACTGCACAGTCCCCCGCCTGTGAACACGCCTTCGTGCGCACGATGTTCGACTCGGCCCGGCACACGGCCGCCGACCCGCGCGCGCCACACCTTCCCCTGGCCGGTTTGAGCGTGTCGATCAAGGACCTGTTTGACATCAACGGACAAACCACGACCGCCGGCTCCGTGGTGCTGGCCGATGCGCCGCCTGCTGCGCAGGACAGTCTGGCCGTGGCACGCCTGCGCGCTGCCGGAGCCAGCCTGCTGGGACGAACGCAGATGGTGGAGTTCGCATTCTCCGGCGTCGGCACCAATCCGCACCACGGCACGCCCGCGGCTTGGGACGGCCGCTACGACATGCGTGTGGGCTCGGGCGGTGCCGCGCGCATACCCGGTGGATCGTCCTCCGGCGCGGCAGTGTCGGTGGCGACGGGCGCGGCCTTCATCGGTCTGGGCTCCGACACCGGTGGCTCGATCCGCATTCCTGCCGCGCTCAACGGCATCGTCGGCTTCAAGAGCACGGCGCGGCTGGTGCCGACGACGGGCGCCGTTCCCCTGTCGAGCACGCTGGACACCGTGTGCGCGCTGACGCGAACGGTGCGCGACGCGGTGCTGGCGCACGAGATCCTGGCGGCGCGCCGCGTCACGCGCAGCCCGGCACCGCTGTCGGTCTACCGTTTCGCCGTGCCGCAGACAAGCCTGCTGGACAACCTGGAGCCGGCGGTGGCGAACGCGTTCGAGCGCACGCTGAAGGCGCTGAGCCAGGCCGGAGCACGGATTGAAACCGTGGAACTCAAGGCACTGGGGGAACTGGGCGCGATGCAATCCAAGGGCGGCTTCTCTGCCATCGAGAGTTACGCGTGGCACAGAAAACTGCTTGAGCGCCACGCCGAGCGCTACGACCCTCGCGTGCGTGCGCGCATCGCCAACGCGGCGAGCATGCTGGCTTGCGACTACCTCGAGCTGATGCGCACGCGGGCTGACTGGATATCCCGGGTGGAGCAAGCCTTGCAAGGGTTTGACGCCGCGCTCTCGCCCTGCGTGCCGATCGCGGCACCGCTGCTGGCCGACGTCGCGCCCGGACCTGAACGCGACGCGGAGTTCTTCCGCATCAATGGCCTGCTGCTGCGCAACACCAGTGTGGTTAACATGCTGGACGGTTGCGCCATATCCATACCCTGCCACGAAAGCGGCGAACGGCCCGTGGGCCTGATGCTCTGGCATGGTGCGATGCGCGACGACTCGGTCCTCGCCAGTGCGCTGCTGGCAGAAGAATTGCTATCGAGAAGATAGATTCTGCAGCGGTCGCAATGACGGCCTTTATTTTTCCTTCCGTTTTTCCAACATAGCACAACAACACCATGACACTCGACACAGAGCACCGGCCCACACCATGAGAGTTGCCGTGATAGGGGCCGGCGTGATCGGCACGACCAGCGCTTACGAATTGGCCTGCGATGGTCACGAAGTCACCGTGTTCGAACGCCGCGGCGCCGCCGCCGAGGAGAGCAGCTTTGCGAATGCGGGCGTGCTCGCGCCCGGCTACGTCACACCCTGGGCTGCTCCCGGCATGCCGGGCAAGGTGGCGCGCTACCTGTTCAGCCGCCATGCACCGGTCAAGCTCTCGTTGCCACTGTCCATGGGCGAGATCACGTGGATGTGGCGCTGGCTGCGTGCCTGCAATTTGCAGAGCTACCAGGCCAACCGCGCGCGCCTGCAGCGCCTGGCCTTCTACAGCCGCGAGCGGCTGCACCAAATCAGCGCCGAGCTGCAGCTGGAATATGACCACAGCACCGGCTACATGGTGTTGCTGCGCTCGGAACGGGACAGCCGGCTGGCGCAGCCGGGGCTGCAGCTGCTGCGTGACGCCGGCGTGGCGTTCAGTGAACTCAGCCCGCAGGACGCGCGCAAGGTCGAGCCCGCATTGAATCCCGACACCGCATTTTTCGGCGCCGTCCATCTGGCGCAGGATGAGGTGGCGAACTGCCGCCAGTTCACCCTGCTGCTGAAGAACGAGGCGTTGCGCCTGGGCGCCCAGTTCGAGTTCAACACTGTGGTGCAGGGATTGAACCCCGCGTCTGCCACCCGCGTCCAGATCGAGGGTGAGGCCACAGCACGCAGCTTTGACGCCGTGGTGGTCTGCGCCGGAGTGGATTCGGCCAAGTTGCTGCGCGGCATCGGCTTGAAGATCCCCATGGTCGCGGTCCACGGCTATTCCGTGAGCGCGCCGATACGCGAACCCCTGAACGCGCCGCGCAGCGCCGTCATGGACGAACGCTACAAGGTCGCGATCTCGCGCCTGGGCCAGCGCGTGCGGGTGGCCGGCAGCGCGGAACTGGGCGGATCCCTCGAGCACAAGCGCACATCGTCGCTGCGCACGCTCTACAAGGTCCTGCAGGACTGGTTTCCGGGTGCAGCGCAATTCTCCAGCGGCGTGCAGGAATGGAAGGGCGCGCGCCCGATGCTGCCCGACGGTCCGCCGATCCTTGGCGCCAGCGGCGTCCCCGGCGTCTGGCTGAATCTGGGGCATGGCTCCAGCGGCTGGGCGCTGAGCTGTGGCAGCGCGCGTGCCTTGGCCGACTTGGTGGCGCAACGCGCGCCTGGGCTGGACCTGGAAGGCCTGGGCGTGGAACGCTTGGGCTGAGAACCGGTTCGGGCCACAATGGCGGTATGGACCGCATCACAGCCCAACATCAGAGCCCCCTGTTTGACATCGCGGCCACGCGCCAACAAGAGCAGACTGCGGCAGCGCAGTTGCCGCCGCATGCGCTGATGCAGCGCGCCGGTCTGGCGGTGGCCCGGCTCGCGCTGGCGCTGGCGCCGCATGCGCGTGGCGTCTGGATCGCCTGCGGCCCCGGCAACAACGGTGGCGACGGCCTGGAAGCCGCCGTGCACCTGCAGCGCTGGGGCAAGTCGCCCTGGGTGACGTGGCTGGGCGATGAAGAGACCTCGCCAACTGACGCCCTGCTCTCTCTGGCGCGGGCCCGATCTGCGGGCGTCTGCTTCGCGGCCGAGGGTCCGACCGATCTGGACCAAAGCGATTTGTGCATCGACGCCCTGCTGGGCATAGGAAGCACACGAGCGCTGCAAGGGCGACTGGCCGCACTGGCGCAGCAGTTGAACGCCAGTGCAGCGCCGGTGCTGGCAGTGGACCTGCCTTCGGGATTGAACGCGAATACCGGGGCCTGGCTGGGCGCGGATACCCGCAGCTCCGATGCACCGGGTCCGAGCGCAGCGGTGCTGGCGCAGCACACGCTGAGCTTGCTGAGCTTGAAACCCGGCCTGTTCACGGCCCACGGTCGCGATGCCAGCGGACAGGTCTGGTTCGATGACCTGGCGCTGGACAATGCGGCCCAACCCTGCAGCGCAACGCTGTTGGGCGAGCCCACAGCCCGCGCCAGACTTCACGCCAGCCACAAGGGCACGTTCGGCGATGTCGCCGTCATCGGCGGTGCCCGTGGCATGACGGGCGCGGCACTGCTGGCCGCAAGCGCTGCGCTGCACAGCGGTGCCGGGCGGGTCTACGTCGCGCTGCTGGATCCGGGCGCCATCGCGGCGGATACAGCCCAGCCGGACTTGATGTTTCGAGACTTGAATTCCCTGGACTTCAAGGGCTTGACGCTGGTCTGTGGCTGCGGCGGGGGCGACTCGGTGCGCGCGGTGCTGCCCCGCATTCTGGCAAACCCCTCACCCTTGGTACTGGACGCCGACGCGCTCAATGCCGTCGCCAGTGAACCGCAGTTGCAAACCTTGTTGATCGCCCGCGGCCAGCGCGGCCGCGTCACGGTCCTGACGCCGCACCCGCTGGAAGCCGCGCGGCTGCTGCTGTGCAGTGCGTCGCAGGTGCAGTTCAACCGCCTGCAAGCGGCGCAGCAACTGGCCGAGCGCTTCCATTGCAGCGTGGTGCTCAAGGGCTCCGGCAGCGTGATCGCCGCCCCTGGCCAAACACCGGCCATCAACCCCACCGGCAATGCGCGCCTGGCCACGGCCGGCACCGGAGACGTGCTGGCGGGGATGCTGGGCTCTGCACTGGCCTCGGGCCTGCCGGCCTTCAGCGCGGCCTGCGAAGCCGTTTATCGGCATGGCGCGTTGGCCGACCGCTGGCCCGCTGGCAGCCCGCTTACCGCCAGTCACCTGGCGGCAAACGGGCAAGGTCCGGGTTAATGCGAAAGAACGAACTTTCATGCCTGGGGCGCCTTGCGCACCAGGCATGAAAGTTAGCGCCGGGGTTTGCGCGCGGGCTTGCCGCCCAAGTCCTTTTTGGCCGCGGCCTTGCGCCCCTGGATCGGCGCCTTCGCAGTTTTCGCACCCGCCGCCTTGGAAGGCTTTTGCGAGCGCTTGCCGGAGAACTTCCCGGTCGCAGAGTCCGCTTCACCGCGCTGCGGCAAGACAGCACCGCGCTCCTTCGCAGGACGGGCCAGCAGATCTTCGCCTTCGTTGACAAGCCGGAAATCGATCCTGCGTCCATCCAGGTCCACGCGACTCACCTGCACCCGCACCCGCGATCCGATCGCATAGCGCATGCCGGTGCGCTCGCCCCGCAGTTCCTGGCGCGCCTCGTCAAAGCGGAAATATTCGCCGCCAAGTTCGGTGATGTGCACCAGGCCTTCAACGTACATCTCGTCCAGTGTGACAAAGATGCCAAAACTCGTCGCTGAACTCACCACGCCGGAGAATTCCTCGCCCAGATGGTCGCGCATGTACTTGCACTTGAGCCAGGCTTCCACGTCGCGGCTGGCCTCGTCGGCACGGCGCTCATTCGCGCTGCAGTGCAGGCCTGCAGCGGCCCAGGCCAGATTCTCGGCGCTGGCCTTGACCGGCTCTTCGTCCGAATCCTTGCGCTTGGCCGCCTGGCCCTTGAGCAGGCGTTTGGCCAGTTTTGCGTGCGCCTCTCCGGGAGTGGGAAGCACCGGCAGGTGATAGCGTTTCTTCGCCAGAATCGCCTTGATCACGCGATGCACCAGCAGGTCCGGATAGCGCCGAATCGGGCTGGTGAAATGCGTATACGCCTCGTAGGCCAGACCGAAGTGCCCCGCATTGGTCGGGGTGTAGATCGCCTGCTGCATCGAGCGCAGCAGCATCGAGTGGATCTGCTGCGCGTCGGGCCGCTCCTTGGTGGCTTGCGCAATCGCCTGAAACTGCGCCGGCGTGGGCTCGTCGCTCACGTTCATGGCGACACCGATGGCCTTGAGGTAGTTGCGCAGCAGTTCGACCTTCTCCGGCGTCGGGCCTTCGTGCACCCGGAACAGTCCGGCGTGCTTGCTGGAGTGGATGAAGTCGGCACTGCACACGTTGGCCGCGAGCATCGCCTCTTCGATCAATCGATGCGCTTCGTTGCGCGTGCGCGGCACGATCTTTTCGATGCGTCCGACCTCGTCGCAGATGATTTGCGTCTCGGTGGTCTCGAAGTCCACGGCGCCGCGCACGCTGCGCGAGGCCAGCAGTGCGCGATACACGTCGTGCAGGTTCAGCAGGTCGTTCACGCGCTCCTTGCGCTTGGCCGCTTCGGGGCCCCGCGTGTTGCTCAGGATCGCCGCGACCTCGGTGTAGGTGAAGCGCGCGTGGCTGAACATCACCGCCGGATAAAACTGGTAGGCGTGGACCTCGCCCGTGGCCGTGACCAGCATGTCGCACACCATGCACAGGCGCTGCACCTCGGGGTTGAGAGAGCACAGGCCGTTGGAGAGTTTCTCCGGCAGCATCGGGATCACGCGGCGCGGGAAATACACGCTGGTGGCGCGCTCATACGCATCGACGTCGATGGCGCTGCCGGTCTCCACATAGTGGCTCACGTCGGCGATCGCGACCAGCAGCCGCCAGCCCTTGCCGCGCCCCACCTTCGCGGGTTCGCAATAGACCGCATCGTCAAAATCGCGCGCATCTTCGCCGTCGATCGTGACCAGCGGCACGTCGGTCAGGTCGACGCGGTTCTTGCAGTCGTGCGGCAGCACCTTGTCAGGAAGCGTGCGCGCCAGGGCGATGCAGGCCTCGGAAAATTCATGCGGCACGCTGTATTTGCGCACCGCAATCTCGATCTCCATGCCGGGGTCATCGACCTCGCCGAGCACCTCTTTCACGCGCCCGACCGGCTGGCCAAACAGCGCCGGCGGCTCGGTCAGTTCGACCACCACTACCTGTCCGGGTTTGGCCAAGCCGACCGCCACCTTGGGAATCAGCACGTCCTGGCCGTAGCGCTTGTCTTCGGGGGCCACGATCCAGATGCCGCTCTCGTGCAGCAGCCGTCCGATGATGGGCTGCTCGGGGCGCTCGACAATCTCGAGTACACGCCCTTCGGGGCGACCCTTGCGATCCTGGCGCACGATGCGCACCTTGACACGGTCCTTGTGCAGCACGGCGCGCATCTCGTTGGGCGCCAGATAAATGTCCGATTCGCCGTCATCGCGCTGTACAAATCCGTGGCCATCGCGATGACCCAGAACTATTCCTTCAATTTCATCCAGCACTGCGCTGGTTGTTCCAATATTTTTGATACAATACTCTCTTTCCTGAAATGCCCAGGTGGCGGAATTGGTAGACGCACTAGTTTCAGGTACTAGCGAGTAACTTCGTGGGGGTTCGAGTCCCTTCCTGGGCACCAATATAAACAATAAATCCTAGCGATTTTTTGACAAAGCGGCCGCTTCTTTTGAAGCGGCTTTTTTGTTTTCAAACCGGCAGGCCCACCAGGTCGTGCCCTTGCGTTCCCACAATGCGCGCCTTGGTAAATTCCCCCGCCTTCAGCGTCTTGCTGATCTTCTCCGGCGGCAACAACCTCACGCTACCGTCGATCTCGGGCGCGTCCGCGTAACTGCGGCCCACACCCCCCTTTTTTCCCATGCCCGGTGCGGAGTCAACCAGCACCTGCATCGTGGCACCCACGCGTTGGCGCAGCTTCACGGCAGAAACCTCTTCGGCCACCGCCATGAAACGCGATCTTCTTTCTTCCCGCAGTTCCAGCGGCAGCATGCCGGGAATCTCGTTCGCCGCCGCTCCCGTCACCGGGCTGTAGGCAAAACAACCTGCATGGTCGATCTGCGCTTCGCGCATGAAATCCAGCAGGTGCGCAAATTCTTCTTCCGTCTCGCCCGGAAAGCCCGCGATGAAGGTGCTGCGCACGACGATCTGCGGGCAGATTTCGCGCCAGCGCAGAATCCGCTCCAGATTGCGTTCGCCGCTCGCCGGCCGCTTCATGCGCTTGAGCACATCCGGGTGGCTGTGCTGCAACGGCACGTCCAGATAGGGCAGGATCAGCCCGGTGGCCATGAGCGGAACGATCTCGTCCACACTCGGATACGGATAGACGTAGTGCAGTCGCACCCAGGCGCCATATTCTTTGGCCATCTCGCCCAACTGCTGCACCAGTTCCAGCATGCGCGTCTTCACCGGCTTGCCGTTCCAGAAACCGGTGCGGTACTTCACATCCACGCCATAGGCCGAGGTGTCCTGGCTGATGACCAGCAGTTCCTTGACACCGCCGGCAAACAGCGCCTGCGCCTCGATCAGCACATCGCCCACCGGGCGCGACACCAGATCGCCGCGCATCGAGGGAATGATGCAGAAGGTGCAGCGGTGGTTGCAGCCCTCGCTGATCTTCAGATAGGCGTAATGGCGCGGCGTGAGCTTGATGCCGGCAACGCCGAAAGCGTTCGGCACCAGATCGATGAAGGGGTCGTGCGGTTTGGGCAGATGCTCGTGCACTGCATCCATCACCTCCTGCGTCGCGTGCGGCCCGGTCACGGCCAGCACGCTGGGGTGCATCTGGCGCACCAGATTCGCGCTGCCGTCGCTGCCGGCCTTCGCGCCCAGGCAACCGGTGACGATGACCTTGCCGTTTTCCGCCAGCGCCTCGCCGATCGTGTCCAGACTTTCCTTGACCGCGTCGTCGATGAAGCCGCAGGTGTTGACGATCACCAGATCGGCGCCGGCGAAGGTCTTGGAGGTTTGATAGCCCTCGGCGCTCAGGCGCGTGAGAATCAGTTCGGAATCGGTGAGCGCCTTGGGGCAACCCAGGCTGACAAATCCGATGTGGGGAATCTTTGCGGGAGAAATAACGTCGTTCATCCCCGCATTGTCCCAGTTATTGCTTTAATCCGAACGCCCCCAGCATCTGCTCCGCCTGCTTTTGCATCTGCTCTTGCATCTTGACGAAGGCATTGCGCGAATTCTCGGCGTAGCCGCCGACCATGTTCTGCATCAGGGGCGACTGCAGGTTCGTGAACGGTGCCCACAGGTCGGGCGATTTTCCCTTGGCCTGCTCAGTCAATGTATTCTGTATATCCATCATCGACTGCACGTTTTCTTCCAGGCAGGAACCCATGAAGCCCTGCATCGCATGGCCATAAAAGCGGATGATGTTGCCCAGCGCCGCTTCGGTAAAGATCGGCGCACCGCCGGCCTCTTCCTCCAGAATGATCTGCAGCAGGATCGCGCGCGTCAGGTCTTCGTTGGTCTTGGCATCGCGCACGACAAACGGCTCGCCCGCCATCACCAGGCGCTTCACGTCGGCCAAGGTGATGTAGGTGGACGAACTCGTGTCGTAGAGGCGCCGATTGGGGTATTTCTTGACAACACGTTGCGCCGATTTGGCGCCGTCTGACTTGGTATGTGTCACTGCATTGACTCCTTCGTGGCTGCTCGCAACCGGAACGATTGCATCGCTGCCGATTCTAGAAATAAGCCGGGAATAAAGCCCCAAGGATTACCCTGAGGAGATGCAGTGACGTTCGGGAAAATTGGTAGGCGCGATTGGACTCGAACCAACGACCCCCACCATGTCAAGGTGGTGCTCTAACCAGCTGAGCTACGCGCCTGAAAGTCTGTTCGACAAGGCGAATTATAGCAGCGAATCGTCACGCTTCTGCGCGAACAGCCACAATGCAGCGCCCGCTGCAATCATCGGCAGGCACAGCCACTGGCCCATGCTCAGGCCGAGCGACAAAAGTCCCAGGAAGTCGTCGGGTTCACGAAAGAATTCCGCGCAGAAGCGCAGGCTGCCATATCCCATCAGGAAAGCCGCTGCCACCTGCCCTTGTTTACGCTGCTTGCGCGCGTAGGCCCATAACAGGATGAACAACAGCACGCCTTCGAGCAAAAAATTGTAGATCTGCGATGGGTGCCGCGGTGCATCGCCGGCACCGCGAAACACCATCGCCCAGGGCAGGTCTGGGGACGCGACCCGACCCCAGAGTTCGCCGTTGATGAAGTTGCCGATGCGACCCATCGCCAGCCCGGTCGGAACGCAGGGCGTGACAAAATCGGCCACCTGCAGCCAGGGCTTGTGGCGCGACCTCGCAAACCACAACTGCGCCACCGCCACGCCCAGCATGCCGCCGTGAAAGCTCATGCCGCCTTGCCACACGGCGAACACCTCGAACGGATGCGACGCGTAGTAACCCGGCTTGTAGAACAGGCAGTAGCCCAGGCGGCCGCCGATGACGACGCCCATGACACCCAGGAACAGGATGTCCTCGACATCCCTGCGGGTCCAGGCTCCCGCGCCTGTCACCGACGCAAAGGGCTGCTGCTTCAGACGACGCAGCCCCAGGAACATGAACAGACCGAAGGCCGCCAGGTAGGTCAGACCGTACCAGTGCACGGCCAGCGGGCCCAACTGGAGCGCGATGGGATTGATTTGCGGTTGGATGAGCATGCTGCGATTGTGCCGCAGCCCAAACAAGAGCCTGCCGCTCGAACTACACTCTGGGCCAATCCACACCAGCACATCACCCAGACTTTGGAGCACCCGATCATGCCAATCAATCGCCGCAGCAGGAACATCACCGAGGGCAAGTCGCGCGCGCCGAATCGCTCCATGTACTACGCCATGGGCTATGAGGACGGCGATTTCGTCAAGCCCATGGTGGGCGTGGCCAATGGCCACAGCACCATCACGCCATGCAACTCGGGCCTGCAAAAACTCGCGGACGCGGCCATCGCCGGCATCGAAGAAGCCGGCGGCAATGCCCAGGTATTCGGCACGCCCACGATCTCCGACGGCATGGCCATGGGAACCGAGGGCATGAAGTATTCCCTGGTGAGCCGCGAGGTCATCTCCGACTGCATCGAGACCTGCGTGCAAGGCCAGTGGATGGACGGCGTGCTCGTGGTCGGCGGCTGCGACAAGAACATGCCCGGCGGCCTGATGGGCATGCTGCGCGCCAACGTTCCCGCGATCTTCGTCTACGGCGGCACCATCCTTCCAGGCAGTTATCAAGGCAAGGATCTGAACATCGTGAGCGTGTTTGAAGCCGTCGGTGAGAACGCCGCCGGGCGCCTGAGCGACTACGACCTGAACGAGATCGAACACCGCGCCATTCCCGGACCCGGCTCCTGCGGCGGCATGTACACGGCCAACACCATGTCATCGGCCTTTGAAGCGCTGGGCATCTCGCTCGCCTACTCCAGCACCATGGCCAATCCGCACGAGGAGAAAGTGGACTCGGCGCGCGAATCAGCCAAGGTGCTGATCGAAGCCATCAAGAAGGATTTGAAACCGCGCGACATCGTGACGCGCAAGTCGATCGAGAACGCCGTGTCCGTGATCATGGCCACGGGCGGCTCCACCAATGCCGTGCTGCACTTTTTGGCGATCGCGCACGCGGCCGAAGTGGAGTGGACCATCGACGACTTCGAACGCGTTCGGCAAAAGACGCCCGTGCTGTGCGATCTGAAGCCCAGCGGCAAGTATCTGGCCGTGGACCTGCATCGCGCCGGCGGCATTCCCCAGGTCATGAAGATGCTGTTGAATGCGGGCCTGCTGCACGGCGACTGCATCACCATCACCGGCCAGACCATCGCTGAAGTGCTGAAGGACGTTCCCGTCGCTCCCCGCGCCGACCAGGACGTGATCCGCCCGATCGACAAGCCCATGTATGCACAGGGACACCTGGCCATCCTCAAGGGCAACTTGTCGCCCGAGGGCGCTGTGGCGAAGATCACCGGCCTGAAGAACCCGGTGATCACCGGTCCGGCGCGCGTGTTCGACGACGAGCAGACTGCGCTGCAGGCGATTCTGGCGGGCAGGATTGTCGCGGGCGACGTGATGGTGCTGCGCTACCTGGGACCCAAGGGCGGCCCGGGCATGCCCGAAATGCTGGCCCCCACTGGCGCGCTCATCGGCGCGGGTCTGGGCGAAAGTGTGGGACTGATCACCGACGGCCGCTTCTCGGGCGGCACCTGGGGCATGGTGGTGGGGCACGTGGCGCCTGAGGCGGCTGCCGGCGGCAACATCGCCTTTGTACGCGAGGGCGACTCCATCACCATCGACGCGCGTCAACTGCTGCTGCAACTCAACATCAGCGACGCCGAGCTGGCGCAGCGCAAGGTCGGCTGGACGCCTCCGGCACCGCGCTACACGCGCGGCGTGCAGGCGAAGTTTGCGTTCAACGCGTCCACCGCGAGCCGCGGCGCCGTGCTGGATGACTACTGAAATGTGAAGACGGGCTGGCCGCGCATCAATGGCGGCGTTGCGGTGGCTCGCGCAAGGCGGCGCGGCTCTTTTCGATGCGATCGCGCTTGCGCTGGTCCATCTTTTCCGATTCCTTCTTCTTGGAGTATCCCGACTGGTCGGCCCAGGACCACCACAGCACGGCCAAAAGGAAGGGCGACAGCACCAGCCACCAGTCCCAGCTGGCAAAGACGCTGATTTCAAGCCACTTGAGTCCAAGAAGAATCAGTCCGAGTCCCAGAAAATACATGAGCCACTCCCTCTCTCAATTGCAGCAAACGAAACCCCGGCGTCAACGTCGCCGACTGAAATCGCGTTGATCTAGTGTAATTTACACCGTACTCTTAGGAACCCTCATGAAACGTGCCCTGCTGACCCTCTCGACGATGTGTGTGCTGACGGCGCCGGTTTGGGCTGATCAGGCCCTGGCGACATCGCGCAATTGCATGGCTTGCCACGCCGTCGACAGGAAGGTTGTGGGTCCGGCGTACAAGGACGTGGCAGCAAAGTACAAGGGCGACAAGACCGCTGCCGACAAATTGGCGCTGAAGATCATGAAGGGCGGCGCAGGCGTCTGGGGCCCGGTTCCCATGCCCGCGAATGTGCAGGTCACCGAAGCCGAATCCAGGAAATTGGCGGCCTGGGTGCTCTCCCTCAAATAGCGCGGGCACTGCCGCTCCGGCGCGGGAGCCTGTTGGCACCGCCTAAAATCGGGCTTCAGCGGACAAGTGTTTGTCTCTGAACTCCGTACTTCCACCTGCTTTTTTGGAGAACAGCATGACCGCGTTGCTTGAGGCGTCCTCACCCCACGTCATGAACACCTATGGGCGCCTGCCCATCGCCCTGTCGCATGGCCAGGGCTGCCGTGTCTGGGATATCAATGGCAAATCCTATCTGGACGCGCTCGCGGGCATTGCCGTGAACACGCTGGGGCACAACCACCCCAAGCTGGTGCCGGCACTGCAGGACCAGATCGCCAAGATCATCCACAGCTGCAACTACTACCACGTGCCGAATCAGGAAAGGCTGGCGGCCAAGCTGGTCGAGCTGTCGGGCATGACGAACGTGTTCTTCTGCTCGACCGGTCTCGAAGCGAACGAAGCCGCGCTCAAACTGGCGCGCAAATTCGGACACGACAAGGGCATCGACCGCCCCGAGATTGTGGTCTACGACAAGGCGTTTCACGGACGCTCCATCGCCACCTTGAGCGCCACCGGCAACCCCAAGGTGCAAGCCGGATTCGGTCCGCTGGTCGAAGGTTTCATCCGCGTTCCGTTGAACAACATGGATGCGCTCAAGGCTGCCACCGCGAACAATCCCAATGTGGTGGCCGTGTTCTTCGAAACCATCCAGGGCGAAGGCGGCATCAACGCCATGCGGGTGGACTACCTGCAGCAGGTGCGCCAGCTGTGCGACGAACGCGACTGGTTGCTGATGATCGACGAGGTGCAGTGCGGCATGGGCCGCACCGGCAAGTGGTTCGCGCATCAATGGGCCGGGATCGTTCCCGACGTGATGCCGCTGGCCAAGGGGCTGGGTTCCGGGGTACCTGTGGGTGCCGTCGTTGCAGGACCCAAAGCCGCCAACATCTTCCAGCCGGGCAACCATGGCACCACCTTCGGTGGCAATCCTCTGGCCATGCGCGCCGGGGTCGAGACCATCCGCATCATGGAAGAGGATGGCTTGCTCGCGCACGCTGCGTTGGTGGGCGAGCATCTGAGAGGCGTGCTGGCGCGCACGCTGGCGGCCGAACTGGCCAACGGCGGCGTGAAGGAGATTCGCGGACAGGGCTTGATGATCGGCGTCGAGCTGAACAAACCCTGTGGCGTGCTGACGCAGCGCTGTGCCGACGCGGGGTTGCTCATCAGCGTCACAGCGGACAGCGTGATCCGGCTGGTGCCGGCGCTCATCATGAGTGTGGCCGAGGCCGACGAAGTCGCGTCGATTCTGTGTCCCTTGATCAAGACCTTGCTCACCGAGACCGACTGAAGCGCCCACAGCGAAAAAAACGCCATGAAACATTACCTCCAATTCAGCGATCTCAGCGCCTCGGAATACGCCTACGTGTTCGAGCGCGCCGCCTTCATCAAGAAGAAATTCAAGTCCTACGAACGGCACCAGCCGCTGCTGGACCGCACGCTGGCGATGATTTTCGAAAAGGCGTCGACCCGCACCCGCGTGAGCTTTGAAACCGGCATGTACCAGCTCGGCGGCAGCGTCGTGCACCTGACCACCGGCGACAGCCAGTTGGGCCGCGCCGAGCCGATCGAGGACAGCGCCAAGGTCATCAGCCGCATGGTGGACCTGGTGATGATCCGCACCTTTGAGCAGACCAAGATCGAGCGCTTTGCCCAGCACTCCAGAGTGCCGGTGATCAACGGCCTGACGAACGAGTTTCATCCCTGCCAGATCCTGGCCGACATCTTCACCTACATCGAACACCGCGGCTCGATTCAGGGCCGCACCGTGGCCTGGGTCGGCGACGGCAACAACATGGCCAACACCTGGCTGCAGGCGAGCGAAATCCTGGGCTTCAAGGTCCACCTCAGCACACCCAGCGGCTACGAGGTGGACCAGTCCGTCGCAGGCATCCGCAGCGCCGAAAGCTACGAGGTGTTTGATGACCCGATGCAGGCCTGCGCCGGTGCCGATCTGGTGACGACCGACGTCTGGACCAGCATGGGTTACGAGGCCGAAAACGAGGCCCGAAAAACGGCGTTTGCCAACTGGTGCGTCGACGCCGAGATGATGCGCACAGCCAAACCCGACGCGTTGTTCATGCACTGCCTGCCGGCGCACCGGGGCGAAGAGGTGGCCGCCGACGTCATCGACGGCCCCCAATCGGTGGTCTGGGACGAAGCCGAAAACCGGCTGCACGTGCAGAAGGCACTCATGGAGTACCTGCTGCTCGGGCGCACCGAATAAATTTCAGCGGTGTTGGAAATAGCCGACACCACGGCGTTTTGGCCGGTGCTACCTTTGCGCCTTCATTCGCAAACCCCAAGGTGCCGCCATGCCAAAAACACTGATCGAACCATTCCGCATCAAAAGCGTCGAGCCCATTCGCATGACCACGCGCTCCGAGCGCGAGCTGATGCTGGAAGACGCCAAACTCAACGTCTTCAAGCTGCGTGCCGAGGACGTGCTGATCGACTGGCTCACCGATTCCGGCACCGGCGCGATGTCCTCGCGCCAATGGGGCGCGATCATGGAAGGCGACGAGAGCTACGCCGGTGCGCGCAGTTTTTACCGTCTGGAAAAGGTGATCCAGGACATCACCGGCATGAAGCACTTCATTCCCACGCACCAGGGCCGTGCCGCGGAAAAAGTGCTGTTCACCGCCGTCTGCAAGAAAGGCGATCTGGTGCCGAACAACTGCCACTTCGACACCACGCGCGCGAACCTGGAATACATCGGCATCGAGGCGCGCGATCTGGTGATCGCACAAGGCCTGCAGCCGGCGCTGATCTATCCGTTCAAGGGCAACATCGATCTGGAACGGGTGGAGTTGCTGCTGCAAACTGAAGGGCAGCGCGTCCCCTTCGGCATGATCACCGTGACCAACAACACGGGCGGGGGCCAACCGGTCTCGATGGCCAACATGCGCGCCTATGCGGCGCTGCTGAAGAAATACGGCAAGCCGCTGATCATGGACGTGTGCCGCTTCTCGGAGAACGCGATGTTCATCAAGATGCGCGAGCCGGGCTACGAGAACACGCCCATCAAGGCCATCGTGCAGGAAATGTTCTCGCTGGCCGACGGCTGCACCATGAGCGCCAAGAAGGACGGCATGGTCAACATCGGTGGCTTCATCGTGTTGCGCAGCGACGAATGGATGGACTCGGTGCGCAACATGCTGATCCTGACCGAGGGCTTCCCCACCTATGGCGGCCTCGCCGGGCGCGATCTGGAAGCGCTGGCCGTGGGCCTGGTCGAAGGCATGGACGAGGACTACCTGCGCTACCGCTTACGCACCGCCGAATACCTGGGCGAGCGGCTGGAAGCGGCGGGTGTGGGCTTCGTCAAGCCCACGGGAGGACACGCGGTCTACATCGACGCTCGCACCGTGCTGCCGGACATGCCGATCGCGCACTACCCGGCCTGGGCGCTGTGCAACGCGCTGTACCTGGAAGGCGGCATCCGCGGCGTGGAGATCGGCTCGGTGATGTTCGGCAAACGGCTTGAGGATGGCACCGAGTCCTACCACAGCATGGAACTGGTGCGGCTGGCATTTCCGCGGCGCATGTACACGCAGTCACACTTCGATTACGCCGCCGAAGTCATCGCCGAGGTCAAGGAAAAGGCCGCGTCCATTCGCGGCGTGAAGATCACGAAACAGCCCCAGTACCTGCGCCACTTCACCTGCGAGTGCGCCTGGGTCTAGTCCTGATCAGTTGGGGACAGAGCAAAACTCGCTGCGCGTAGTTCTTGGTCTGTCCCGCAAGGTCTCAGTATTTATACAACCACGGCATGTCCATGATCCTGGGGCCGAGCAGGGAGAGCGCGCGGTCGCGGCCCCAGCGCAGCAGACCCTGGGCATGGTAGATCTCGCCGTTGCGGATGGAACGCGCCTGCACCCGGGCGTTGCGCTGCCAACGGGTCTGCGCGTAACGCTGCAGCAGGTCGGGGATGTCGGTCGGCCCGTCGGCGAGCAGTCGCGCCAATTCGTCGGCGTCTTCAATCGCCATGCCCGCACCCTGAGCCAGATAGGGTCGCATGGGGTGGGCCGCATCGCCCAGCAGGGCCACGCGACCCTGCGCCTGCTCAAAGGCACCGCGCATCGGTGGGCGGTCGCACAGGGCCCACATCCGCCATTCGTCGATGGCAGCCACCAGATCCTGCAAACTTGCGTGGGCACCGGCCTTGGACAAGGCCGCGCGCAAGTGGCTGGCCGTGGCCTGATGGTCCCAAGTCTGGTTCTCCGGGCCGCCCAGGTGCCCCTGCACCACGGCCACCACGTTGAGCCACTCGCCGCGCCGCACCGGGTATTGCACGACGTGCAGGCGCGAGCCGAGCCAGGCTGTGACAAGCTGGCTGCGCAGATGTTCGGGCAGCGCGCTCTGATGCACCATGGCCCGATAAGCCACATGACCGGTCACGCGCGGCGCCTGCTCCCCGAGCAGACACTGGCGCACCCGACTCCAAAGACCGTCGGCACCGATCAAGGCGTCAGCCCGCAAACTCAAACCTTGCGCGGTGCTCAGGTTCACGGCGCCCGCGCTTTGCGTGAAACTGCTGACGCAAGCGTTCAGGGTCAGGCGCGTGTCGGTCTGCTGCTGCACCGCAGCCAGCAGCAGTTGCTGCAGGTCGGCCCGGTGCACGGTGGCGTAGGGCGCGCCATAGCGCTGCAGCGCGTGTTCACCCAGAGAGAGTTCAGCCAGCGTCTTGCCGGAAACGGCGCTGCGCGCCTGCAGCCGCTCGGGCATCGCCACCACCTGAGTCAGCGCATCCTGCAAACCCCAGCGGTACAGGCGTCGCATCACGTTGGGGCCCATCTGTATGCCTGCGCCCACCTCGGCCAGTTGGGCGCTGCGCTCCAGCAGTCGCACCTGAACGCCCGCGCGCGAGCAGGCCAGCGCGGCAGCCAGGCCGCCTATTCCCCCGCCAACGATCAGGAACTCAGGCTTCATAGCCGCGCACCTTAGCGCCCTGTCCTGCCACGCGGCTTACGGCTGCTCAATTTCGCGAATCAAATCCAAAGCCACTTGAACGATGCGGCGCCGCTGCTGGCGCGCGGACTGGCGCAAGACCTCAAACGCCGATTGCCGCGGGATCCGACGCTGCGCCATCAGCAGACCCACGGCCACACTGATGTCGCGTTCGTTGTCCAGGGCCTGCTGCAACTGCTCGCGCTTGTCGCGCAAATCCTGCAGTTCACCCGCGCGCGCCAGTGCCGCCCTCACTTCCGGTACCAGTTGCACGAAGTCAATGGGCTTGACCAGGTAACCCAGGGCACCGGCCTGCGTCGCCTGCTCCACCATCTCGGGTTCGCTGTAGGCGCTCAGCATGATGAAGGGAATGCGGTCGAGTTCGCGCAGTCGCTGCGCAAATTCCAGACCGGAGCGGTCCGGCAGGCTGACGTCCAGAATCGCCAGATCCGGACGCTCAGCTCCGGACAACAGCATTTCCGCCTCCTGCACCGACTCAGCGGTCTGGACGTGGAATCCTGCCTTGCGCAGACCGCCACCGAGCGTGACCAGAATCAGCCGTTCGTCATCCAGCAACAGCAGCCGGATGGGTCGGGGGGGAGTTTCGCTCATAGCGCCTTCCATGCAATCACCGGGATTTCGAGTTCAAGTGTACTGACAAACAGCCCCTCGCGCGCCTGCTGCTGCAAGCGTGCGCCACGGGGCGGCAAAAGCGCCGCGACCAATTCCAGTCCGGTCGACAGGCGGCTTGACAGTGCCGATCTCTCCGGCACCAGCGCTTTATCCGTGGCGTTGACCAGCGTGATCCTGGCCCACCCCGCAAGCTGGGATGTCGCTGCGACTTTTTGCAGACTGACGTGCACATCGGCCTGAGTCCCGCCGTGCTTGACCGCGTTCGAAAGCAGTTCGTTGAGCACCAGGGCAAGCGGGACGGACTCGGTCTGCGCGACCAGACAATCGCCAAAGTCGGCCCCCACATCGACCGCAATGTCGATATGCCAGATCGCCTGCACCCCGGCGGCGACCGCACGCACCAATTCCTGCAACAGGATCTCGCCCGACACATGGCGTCCCTGCAGACCGTGGATCACGGCAATGCTTTGCACCTGGGCAATGGCCTGGTTGATGGGGTCGGTGCTCTCGGGGTATTTCTGCGCCGACTGGCGCAGCACGCCGGTGACGCCCTGGAGGTTGTTCTTGATGCGGTGGTGCACTTCACGCACCAGCGTGTCACGCAATTGCGCCTCGCGTTCCAGGCGCTGTTGCTCCTGCAGTTTGCGGTGCGTGGTGTCGATCAGCGTGCGCACATAGTGCGTCACGCGCTGCTGTTCGTCGCGCACCTCGGTCAGCGTACCCCATACTGACATCAATCGACCGGTTTTGTGCCGACTCCAGGTCTCACCCTGCCACTGGCCGGTCCGCCGCACCGTCTCGAGCGCTTCGGCATAAAAGGATTCTCCGTGCTCGCTCGATCGAAAAAGCCGGGGATGACGCCCCACAACCTCTTCGGCCGAGTATCCGGTGACCTCGGAAAACGCCTTGTTCACGCGCAGAATCACGTGCTCGGCGTCGGCGACAAACATGCCCTCCTGGCTTTCGAAGGCGATGGCCGCGATGCGCAAATCCTGCTCCGCCAATTTGCGTGCCGTGATGTCGCGCGACAATACGATGAAATGGGGATTCGCTGCCTGTGCATCGGTTTCCATCGGCGACACCGACAACTCGAACCACGCCCTTCCCTGCGAGAGTTCCAGCTCGATCTGGCGACCCGCCGAAAATCCCTGGCTGTTCGCCTGCTGCAACGATGCCATCACCGCATGCACCGCGTCCGGTGGCAGGTTGTCCTTGATCAGCGAGCCCAGCAGCTCGGCCTGGGGCGCCACCAGTGATTCCGGTTGGTGCGTGTAAACGTTGTAGTAGCGTCCTTCCAGATCGACCTCGAACAGCAGGTCGGGAATCGCATTGAGCATGGCGTCCTGGCGCGTCTTGGCGCGCAACAAGTCGGAGGTCAGACGTTCATGCTCGGCGATGTGCGCTGCCAGGGCCACGCCCACGGTGGACAACAGCATCAAGAAGAACCAGAAATTGATCTGTTGCGGCTGCAAGCTGTCGCTGGCAAAGATGCCGACTCCATGATACGAACCCAGCATCCCCTGGACCGCCGCCATCAGCAGCACCAGCACGACCCCGTGCACCCCCCCGCGCACCGCGATCCAGGCCACGATCAGGAACATCCAGTAGTCGCCGACGACCGCACCGACCGTGGCAGCAAACCAGCTGAAATGGACCGTTTGTCCCACCATGAAGGCCAGCATGAAGGCCAGGGCCATCTCCGGCGTGCGCGAAGAAAACAGCGTCGCAGCGGGAAGGGTCCGCCACACCAGAATCAGCGGCGTCAGCAGCACGATGCCAAGCACATCGCCCATCCACCAATGCAGCACGTTTTCGGCAAACCCGACCGAGTTGACGGCTCCGATCAGCCGCAGCACGGTGGCGCCAGCCAATGCGCCAACGGCGGCACTGACAAAACCACCCATCAGCATGACGCGCAAATAATCACGCAATTGGCCAAGCCGGTTCGAAAACGCGCCACTGCCATACATCAGCCGGCGTCCGACAAAGGCTTCAAGCGCGTTGGCGCTGGCCATGCCAAGGGCTCCCCAGAACGAGAAATTCGGGTCGGACCCGTTGGCCAGGGCGGCGCCGAGAAAGACACTGAGCGCATAGCGCTCGCCACCGAGCAACACGGCCGCCAGGGCGAACCCCGCAGGCGGCCAGAGGATGCTGACGGCACCGTCCCCCGAGAAGTAAATCAGACTGCCCTTGGCCAAGGCCGCATAGACCAGCGCCACAGCTGAAATTTTCAGCCACGTCCGTACGCGCGGTGGGTTCAGGGGCAGGGCAAGGAGGGGCAAAGAAACGTCACCGGTAATCAGTCCCGCGGTTATACAGCAAGCCTTCGATGCCGTAACCCGGACGGCTCAGCCGCCGCCGCGCTGCATGTGCAGATCAAAGCGCTGCATGAAGGCGTGGCGCTGCGGATCACCCAGCCCTTCAAACACAAACCTGACATGCAGGCGCGGCATGCGAACCAGGGCGATGCACAACGGCTCGCCCTGGCGCCATGTCAACGCAAGGGTGCCGGCCCCGCATTCGACGCTGGCCTGGCCCTCGCCCAGTTGGTACGGATGCGCACCTATGGCCGAGGGCAGCCAGCGCAGCCAGTCACGCTCGGTGCAGCCCAGCTCGCGCTCGAATTGTTCGGGATAGTAGGACTGCATCAAGCCGAACCGGCAACTGCCGCAGCCACGCCTCAGCCGCCGGCGATCGGTGGCCAGATGGCCAGCGCATCGCCTTCGTGCAGGCGGTGTTCGCCGCGATGCTCCGGTGCGATGTAAGTGCCGTTGACGAGCACCAGGTGCACCAGCTTGTCGGGCAGACTGTAGCGCTGCACCATCTGGGTGATGGTCGTGCCTTCGGGCAACTCCAGTTCCACCACGTTGCCGTCGCGCCCTTGCGTGGGCAGGTAGTCGGTGAGCGAGGCGAAGAGCTTGAACTGGATCTTCATCGGCGCCGCTCGTCCTGCGCACCGCTCCAGCCGCTCTGCGCCTGAGCACTGGCCAGATACGCCAGCATGAGCTGTGTCGGGTCCTTCAACAACGCATCTTTCCATTCGCCCAGGTGGATCTGCCCTTCGACCAGGCCGCGCATCGCACCCACATGTTCGGTCCAGCCGACGGAGTTGCAGCCCACCAGAATGTCGCCCTTGAACTGCAGGCTCAGGTGCCGGCCTTGCGGCTTGTCGGTCAGCTCCACGTGCTCGCCGCCGGCCACGCCTTCCCAGTTGCCGAAGCTGGTGGAGATCAGCCCCAGCGTGTCGAGCACGTTGATTTGCGTCACGCCCTTGAGCGCCGCGCCTTGGCCCACCATGTTCAGCGCCGCCACCCTGGCCTGCTCGGCCGCATTCGGCTGGATCGCGCTGATGATGGTCCTGCCGCTGACCTTGTCGAAGGCCTCGGCGCAGTCGCCGGCGGCGTAGACGCCAGGAACATTGGTCTGCAGGCACTCATCGGTGAGCACGCCCTGCAGACAGGCGATGCCCGAGTTCTCGAGGAAGGCGATGGCCGGTTTGACGCCGGTGGCGCTGATCACCAGGTCGGCCGCCACGTGGCGGCCGTCGGACAGGCGCACGCGCAAGGGGCTGGCGACCTCGATCGACTCCACGCGCGTGCCGGTGAACACCTCGACGCCCTTGGCCTCGCACCAATCGCGGATCATGCCGCCTGCGGTCGGACCCATCATGCGCGGCACCATGCGGTCGCCCATCTCGACCACGCTCAAGTGCACGCCGCGTTCGGCCAGCGCCTCCATGATGATGCAGCCGATGAAGCCCGCTCCCATCTGCAGCACGCGTGCGCCGGGCACGGCCAGCGCCATGATGGCGCGGGCGTCCTGCAGCGTCCAGCACGAGTGCACACCGGCGCAATCGATGCCGGGAATCGGCGCGCGCGCTGGCAGCGATCCGGTGGCGATCAACAGCCGGTCGAACGCAAGATTCTGGCCGTTGTCCAGCGCGACCGTTCGGCCGGCCGCATCAATCTGCTTGGCCCGCGCATGCAAGCGCTTGATCGCAAGCTCATCGTAATGCGTCAGGCGCTTGCGCAAGTAGGTGCCGCTCTCGGCAATGCGCCCCATCAGCAGATAGGGAATGGCCATGCGCGAATACGGCGGCTCAGCTTCCTCTCCCACCAGCGTGATGCTGTCATTGGGCGCGTGTTTTCGAATCGTTTCAGCGGCGATGACGCCGGCCGGACCGGCTCCAAGGATGACATGATGCATGGAAGTCTCCAAATAAGAAGAGCGGCCACTGGCGGCCGCTCTCTGTTGATTTCGGCGCGCCCTTACAGACCCAGGCGCGCCTTGGTTGCGGCCGTAGGCCGACCCTGGGGATCCCAGCCCCGTGCTTCATAGTACTTGGGCAGCATCTTGACCAGTTCGTTCACCCGTCCCTTGGCTGGACCGGTCTTGCAGGCCTCGTTCAGCAGGCGTGGCGGCAGCGAGTCGTCCTTCTCGGTGAAGCCGGCACGGTTGTTGAATTCGCGCTCCATGTTCCAGATGCGCTCGCCGATCTTGGCCAGTTCCTCGATCGTGTACTGCTCGCCGCAGGCACCCGCCATTTGCGGCGCCAGGTCCTGCAGACCCCAGGCAAAAGTGGTGAAGATGCACAGGCCGGAGGAATCGAATGCGGCGGTGGCGTCCTGGAATGCCTTCACCAGTTCGGGCTTGCCTTCGGACTCCAATGGATCGGTCTTGACCGGAATGCCCAACACTTCGGACGCGATGGTGTAGCCGCGCAGATGGCAGCCGCCGCGGTTGGACGTGGCGTAGGCCAGGCCGATGCCCTGGATCGCACGGCCATCGTAGGCCGGGAATTCCTGGCCCTTGGAGCTCATGCTCAGTTCGGGGTGGCCGTACTTCGCCGTGAGGCGTTTCGAGCCCTGTCCGATCTCCTTGCCGAAGCCGCGACCGTTGATGGTCTCCTCCGCGAGAAAGGCCAGCGTCTGAGCCGAGCCGAACTTGGCGTCGATGCCGATCTGCTCCGCCGTGAGCACGCCCATTTCGTACAGTTCCATGACGGCTCCGACGGTAGCACCGAAGCTGATCGGGTCGATGCCTTCCTCGTTGCACAGCAGATTCGCGTATTGCAGCGCCTCCAGGTCGTTCACGCCGTTGGCCGCACCCAGCGCCCAGGCCGCTTCATACTCCAGGCCGCCGTTGGCTCCGCGGTACTGCGGCTTGTTGACGATCGTAAAATGCGTCTCGTCCATCTTGCTGATGCGCCCGCAGGCGATGGTGCAGCCAAAGCAGGCCTGGTTCGTCACCAGGTGCTTCTTGCCGTCGGTCTTGCGTGGCGTCGCCATGGCTTCGGCACCGATGTCCTTGGCGCCTTCGAACTGGTTGTCGCGGTGGTTGCGCGTGGGCAAGGCCCCGACTTCGTTGATCACGCTCATCAGCACCTGGGTGCCGAATGCCGGCAGCCCCTGGCCCGTGACGCCGTTGTCGGCCAGCACCTTCTTGGCCGCTTTCACGGCCACCATGAAGGCCTTGGGGTCGCGGATATTGCCCACGCCCTTGGTGCCGCGCACCGCGATGGCCTTGAGGTTCTTGCTGCCCATGACAGCGCCGACGCCGGAGCGCCCGGCAGCCCGGTGCAGATCGTTCACCACGGCGGCGAACAGCACGCCGTTCTCGCCCGCCTTGCCGATGCTGGAGACGCGCGTGAGCGGGTCCTGCAGGCTCTTCTTCAGCGTCTCCTCGGTCTCCCAGACGCTCTTGCCCCACAGGTGGGAGGCGTCGCGCAGTTCGGCCACATCGTCAAATACATAGAGGTACACCGGCTTGGCCGACTTGCCTTCGAAGATGACCATGTCCCAGCCGGCCATCTTGAATTCCGCACCCCAGTAACCGCCCGAATTGGAGCAGGCGATGGCACCGGTGAGAGGCCCCTTGGTGATGACGGTATAGCGTCCACCGGTGGACGCCATGGTGCCGGTGAGCGGTCCCGTGGCCCAGATGATCTTGTTCTCAGCCGACAGCGGGTCGACCTTGGCGCTGACCTCTTCCACAAAGTACTTGGTGCCCAAACCACGCGAACCGATGTAGGCATGCGCCCAGTCCATGTTGAGAGGTTCGGATTTGACGGTGCCCGCGGTCAAGTTGACGCGGAGGATTTTTCCTGCCCATGACATGATGAGTTCTCCTTAAGCTGCGGAAGGTTGATTGCCGAGCTTGTCGGCCCACTGGGCCATCTTGCCCAGTCCGGTCCAGTTGGCATCGATGAAGGTGATGGCGCCGGTGGGGCAGGCTTCGGCGCAGGCCGGCTCGCCGCCGCACAGATCGCACTTTTGCACCTTGCCGGTGTCGGCCACATAGTTGATGGTGCCGAACGGGCAGGCGATGGTGCAGACCTTGCAACCGACGCAGGTGGCGTCGTTCACCACCTTGGCGCCCGTGGCCTTGTCCACGGTGATGGCTTCCACCGGGCAGGCGTGCAGGCACCAAGCCTCGTCGCACTGGGTGCAGGTGTAGGGTACTTTCTTGCCGGTGTGATGGAAATCGAACACCTTGATGCGCGACTTGGCCGTAGCGAACGTGCCGTAGTTCTCGAACGAACACGCCATTTCGCACTGCAAGCAGCCAGTGCATTTGTCGGGGTTGATATGCAAGACCTTCTGCATGTCTGTCTCCTATGAAATACTTTGCCTATGAATGAAATTGCATAGGCATTGTTGGTTGCGCCTCGCGTTCCCGGCCTAGGGACAACCCTAGTCGGGTATCTTCGAAGCGACAAAAATTCTCAAAATGCGACACTGTGGCAGACTCGACGAACGCCCGGCCATAGGGAATACTCCGCACTCAACGCATCGACATTCCACCCTTCATGGCTCCCACCCTCACTCCGCCCCTGGGCAGCCGCCTGCAGCGCATAGACCAAGCCCGGCAGCAGGCACTGCACCACGGCGCGGCGCTGGACCCGGTGCTGATCGAACCCTGGATCGCACGCTCCTGGCAGCGCTGCCTCTCGCTGGGCCTGCAGCCCACGCAGCGCGTGAATTTTGAAGCCGTTTCCGTCCATGCCATGAACCGCGCCGCGCAGGAAAACCGGACCCTGGTCCAGGCCGCCCGGCCTGCGCTTGAGCGCCTGAACCGCGCCATGCAGGACACGCGCTACTTCGCGATACTGACCAACCAGCAGGGCACCGTGGTCGACGCCCACGGTCCGATCGACCGCAGCGACCGGCGTGCCGATCTGATCACGCGCATCGGCACGAACCTGTCGGAGCCGGCGGTCGGAACCACCGCCATCGGCGCGGCGCTGACCGAACTGGCGCCGGTCTGGCTGCACCGGGGCGAGCACTTTTTCAATGACACCTCGGTCTACAGTTGCGCGGGAGCACCGCTCTTCGGCCCTCAGGGCCAGTGCGTCGGGATGCTGGATTTGACCGGTGTGCAAGCGGTGGAGCGCCCGGAGCTGCGCCATCTGGTGATGCAGTCCGCGCGCAGCATCGAAAACGCGCTCACGCTGCAGCAGGACTGGACGCTGCTGCTGCGCCTGAACTGGCCCGGACACAGCCTTGGGGACGATTCCGACGGATTGATAGGGCTAGACGCCGATGGCGGCATTGCCTGCGCCAACTCCACGGCCCGCCAGCTGCTGCCTGAGCTCCATCGCCTGAGCCTGCAGCCCTGGCACTGTCGCGACGTGTTTGCCCTGCCCTTCGAGAAATTCTTTGACACCGCCCGGCGTGAGTCCGGCGCGATAGAGGTCCCGCTGTGGTCCGGACTGCGCTTGCAGGTGCTGGCCCGCACCCGGCAACGCGCCATGCTGGATCAAACTTCGGAAACATCCACCCATACGTGGCCCCGCGACAAGGGGCACAACCCGCCGTTGAAAGACCTTGAGTCCGCCATCATCCGAAAGGCGGTGCAGGACGCCAAGGGCAACGTCGCGCAGGCAGCGCGCACGCTGGGCATCAGCCGGGCGACGGTCTACCGGAAGATTGGACTGCAGGGAAATTAGTCCGCGACCCAGCCCGTGTCCGAGCCACCGAGGCCGGGGCAGCGCAAAGGCTCAGCGTGTGGTCCGGCGCCCTACGCCCAGCGCGGCAAATACCGACATGGCCAGCGCCGCCGCCGCACCCAGCAATACCGCCGCGTACCAGCCCCGGTCCATGAAGGCACCAAACAACAGCGGCGCCAACGCAAAGCCCACATCCAGCCCGGAATACACCAGTCCGTAGACGCGTCCGGTTGCACCCTTGGGCGTGGCTTTCTTGATCATCATGTCGCGCGATGGCCCGCCGATGCCGACTGAAAACCCGGTCGCCGCCAACACCACCATCGTGCCCGTCACGCCGAAGACACTGCTGGCACAAAGCGCCAGAAACAGCGCTCCCATGCCCATGCAGATCGCCACCACGCGCTCGCTGTGGCGCGTGCGCGCCGCCACGAACCCGCCGACCAGCACGCCGGCGGCGCCGCACAGCATGTAGGCGGTGAGCGTGAGCGTCGCCGTCTCCAGGCTCACGCCATGCACGGCCTTGAGGATGGAAACTGAAAAACTCTGGACCACGGCCAGCGTCATGGTGGACAGCAGAAAAAAGGAAAAGCACCACCAGACCACCGGCAGCTTCATGAAGGCCAGGTCGTGTCCAGCCGTGGTCTGCGGCGGGCGAAACACCACCTTGGTCAGCAGTTTGTCGCGCTGCGCCAGCAACAGCAGCGCGACCAGGGCGTACAGCAGGGCCGCCGCCGCATAGGCCCAGCGCCAACCCGTCAGACTGCTGATCCCCACCAGAAACACCGGCGCCACAGCCCAACCCAGATTGCCCGTGAGCCCATGCGCGCTGAACGCGTAGCCCAGGCGCGGCGCCGAAATACGCTGATTCATGATGGTGAAGTCCACGGGATGGAACGCCGCATTGCCCAACCCCAACAGTGCCGCCACACCCAGCAAGCCGAGGTAGCCCGTGGCCAGCGAAGCGGCGACACAGGCCACCAGCAGCGTCAGGATCGAGGAAAAAAGCAGGGGCCGCGCGCCGACGCGATCCACCACAAATCCGGCCAGTGCCTGGCCGCTTCCGGAAACCGTGAAGAACACGGTCATCAGCAAGCCCAACTCGGAAAAGCTCAGACCGAACTCCTTCAGGAACACCGGGAACATCAGCGGCAGCAGCAGGTGGGAAAAATGCGAGCTGGCATGCGCCAGCCCCACCAGCGCGATGATGCCCGCGTCCTGCTGCAGGGGAACAGCCGCAGCTGACGGGGTCGATGCAATCGTGGCAGAAGTCATGCGGCGATGGTAAGGGACAGCGCGCGCGCAGACGCGCCGCTGGGCTACTTCTCCCGTGTTGCGTGGGGTGAATGGGCGTGCTGGCGCGCCGGCTTGAGACGCCAAGCCACCTGCGCTCCCAGCCCGACTATCGCGCCCACGGTCCAGAACACGACCGAGACGCCCACCACCGCGCCCACGGTGCCGAACAGCATGGGCATGAGAACGCTGGAGCCGTTGATCGTCATCTGGCGCAAGGCCAAGCCCTCGCCGTGACGGTGTGCCGGCGTGATCTGGTGCAAGGTGCTCATGATCATCGGCTGCACCGAGCCAAGTACCAGGCCCAGCAGCACCGAACACACGCCCATGCTCAGCGGCGACTGCATGAACGGATACACCACGAACAGCAGCGCCGTGAACAGCATCGCAGCCGTCACCACCACGGACTCGCGCAGCCGTTCTGCCACCAGCGGCAAGAGCACGCGCACCAGGGCAGCAGCGACCGCGAACGCGCCCAGGATCGAGCCGATGACCGAGGCGCTGAGGCCGCGCTCGTGCCCCAGCACCGGCAGCACAAAGGTGTGCACGTCCCAACAGGACGACAGGAACCAGTTCACCAGCAGCAGCCGGCGCATCATCGGTTCGCGCAACAGGTGCCAGGCGCTGGAATTCTTTTCGTCCGGTGGCGCTTCAACCGGTGCCAACTCGCGCGTGTGGCGCACCCACCACCAGCCCGCCAGCGGCAGCAGCGCGGCAAAAAGAAAGGCGGCGCGGTAGCCCTGCAGATCGCCCGCGGCGGCACCGGCGTAGTCGATCAGCAGGCCGCAACAAAACGGACCCAGAAAGTTGGAGATGGCCGGACCGATCGCCAGCCAGCTGAACACCTGCTTGAGCTGCGTTGGATTCTCGGCGGCGCGACCCACGTGGCGCTGCAGTGCGAGCGAGGCGGAGCCGGTGGCGCCTCCGGTCAGGAGCGCGCTCAGACACAGCACGGGAAAGACCGGAAACGCCACCGCCAGCGCGGCACCGCAGGCGGCGACAAGCACCGCGAGCCGCACCGGGCGCTTCAGGCCATGGCGGTCGGCATAGCGCCCGGCCGGCAGGGCCAGGAACACCTGGGTCAAGGCAAACAGCGCCAGCAGCACGCCCACGGCCGCTGCGCTGTAGCCCTGTTTCAGCGCCAGCAAGGGCGCCGCCATGCGCATGCCAGCCATGCTGGCGTGGATGCATATCTGGCCAGTGATCAGACGCGCAAGGGGACGGTTCAAATTCAGCTTTCGGCAATAACGCGGAACGGGGGCCCAGCCCCCGTTTGCCCCTCAAGCGTACCTCAGATCACCGTCGATTCAGTGCACCACCCGCGCAAAGCTGAATTGCCCGGGCGCGCGGATCGGGTCCACGTCCACCGGTATCACGTCCTTGGGCGCGAACTTGCCCTCCAGCAGCAGCTTGGACAGCGGGTTCTCGATGCGTTGCTGGATCGCGCGCTTGAGCGGCCTTGCGCCAAACACCGGGTCGAAGCCGACCTTGGCCAACTCGGCCAGCGCCGCGGGAGAGACCTCCAGTTGCAGATCCATCTTCGCCAGACGGGCCTGCAACAGTTGCAGCTGGATGCCGGCAATGGCTTCAATGTGCTTGGCGTCCAGCGCATGGAACACCACGGTCTCGTCGATGCGGTTCAGGAATTCGGGGCGGAAGTGGCTCTTCAATTCGCCCATCACGGCTTCCTTGATGTCCTCAGGGTCCTGCCCGACCATGCTCTGGATCAGGTGCGAGCCGATGTTGCTGGTCATGACGATCACGGTGTTCTTGAAGTCCACGGTGCGGCCCTGGCCGTCGGTCAAACGACCATCGTCCAGCACCTGCAGCAACACGTTGAAGACATCCGGGTGCGCCTTCTCCACCTCGTCCAGCAGCAGCACGCTGTAGGGTTTGCGGCGCACCGCTTCGGTCAGGTAACCGCCCTCCTCGTAGCCGACATAGCCGGGCGGCGCACCGATGAGCCGCGCGACCGAATGCTTCTCCATGAACTCGCTCATGTCCACGCGGATCAGATGGTCTTCGGAGTCGAACAGGAAGCCGGCGAGCGCCTTGCACAGTTCCGTCTTGCCCACGCCCGTCGGGCCCAGGAACAGGAAGGAACCGGTGGGGCGATTCGGGTCGGACAGGCCCGAGCGCGATCTGCGAATGGCATTGGCGACGGCGGCGATGGCTTCCTCCTGCCCCACCACACGCTGGTGCAACTTGTCCTCCATCAGCAGCAGCTTGTCGCGCTCGCCCTGCATCAACTTGGACACCGGAATGCCGGTGGCACGCGCCACCACCTCGGCGATCTCTTCCGCCCCGACCTGGGTGCGAAGGAGTCGCGGTGCCTTGCCCTCGCCCTTGCCTTCTTCCTTGGCTTGCGCTTCCTTGAGCTGTTTTTCCAGCTCGGGCAGCTTGCCATATTGCAACTGGGCCATCTTGTTGAAGTCGCCCTTGCGCTTCAGTTCTTCCAGCTGCAGCTTGTACTTCTCGATCTCCTGCATCACCGCCTTGGACCCTTGAGCCTGGGCTTTTTCCGCCTTCCAGATTTCGTCCAGATCGGCAATTTCCTTTTGCAGCTTGGCGATCTCCTCCTCGATCAGCGCAAAGCGCTTTTGCGAAGCCTCGTCCTTTTCGCGGCGCACGGCTTCGCGCTCGATCTGCAGCTGGATCAGACGGCGGTCGAGCTTGTCCATGACCTCCGGTTTGGAGTCCATCTCGATCTTGATCTTGGAAGCCGCCTCATCGATCAGGTCGATCGCCTTGTCGGGCAGGAAGCGGTCGGTGATGTAGCGGTGGCTCAACTCGGCCGCGGCCACGATCGCCGGGTCGGTGATCTGCACGCCATGGTGGGTTTCATAGCGCGCCTGCAGTCCGCGCAGGATGGCAATGGTGGCTTCCACCGTGGGCTCGCCCACCAGGATCTTCTGGAAGCGCCGCTCCAGCGCGGCGTCCTTCTCGATGTACTTGCGGTATTCGTCCAGCGTGGTCGCGCCCACGCAGTGCAGTTCGCCGCGCGCCAGCGCGGGCTTGAGCATGTTGCCGGCGTCCATCGCGCCTTCGGCCTTGCCCGCGCCCACCATGGTGTGCAGCTCGTCGATGAAGACGATGGTCTGGCCTTCGTCCTTGGCCAGATCCTTCAGCACGGTCTTGAGCCGTTCCTCGAACTCGCCGCGGAACTTGGCCCCGGCCAGCACCGCCGCCATGTCCAGCGACAACACGCGCTTGCCCTTGAGCGACTCGGGCACCTCGCCAGCGACGATGCGCTGCGCCAAGCCTTCGACGATGGCGGTCTTGCCCACACCGGGCTCACCGATCAGCACCGGGTTGTTCTTGGTGCGGCGCTGCAACACCTGGATCGCGCGGCGGATTTCGTCGTCGCGGCCGATCACCGGATCGAGCTTGCCCATGCGCGCCCGTTCGGTCAGGTCCGTGCAGTACTTCTTCAGCGATTCGCGCTGGTCTTCGGCGTCGGCGCTGTCGACCTTGTCGCCGCCGCGCACGGCTTCGATCGCAGACTCCAGCGGCTTGCGACTGAGTCCATTGTCCTTGGCCAGCTTGCCGATATCGGCCTTGCTGTCGGTCAACGCCAGCAGGAAAAGCTCGCTGGCGACAAACTGGTCACCGCGCTTGATGGCTTCCTTCTCGGCCGCCTGCAGCAATACCCCCATGTCGCGGCTGAGCTGCACCTGTTCCTGGCCCTGGACCTGGGGCAGCTTCTTGACCGCAGCTTCCGCCCCTTGGAGCAGGCCGGCCACATTCACACCTGCGCGCTGCAGCAACGCCTTGGGCCCGCCCTCCTGATGCAGCATCGCCACCAGCACATGGGCCGGCTCGATGTAGGCGTGATCCGCTCCCAAGGCCAGTGTCTGGGCCTCGCTCAGGGCTTCCTGAAATTTGGTGGTGAGTTTTTCCATGCGCATAGCTGTTCTCCAATATAGGTTACAGCTAGGGCCCGCCGGCCGTATTTCAAGTGCACGGCCGCAGGTCTAGAATAAACAGCCATGAACATCCACCAACTTTCCGTCGCTTACGTGGACGAGCAGGACCGCATCCTGGTGCGCTTCAACACCAGCGCGGCAGAGGAGTTGCGCCTGTGGCTGACGCGGCGCATGCTGTCGCGGGTTTGGGAGCCTTTGCAGGAAGCGGTGGCGCAACTGGAGTCCAGAAAGACCCCCTTGACGGACAGCAGCGAAGCGTCGCGACGCATGCTGACGGAGCTCAGACGGGCCGAGGTCCTGCAGCAATCGGACTTTGCCACGCCTTTCAAGGACGAGTCAGCCAAGCTGCCCCTGGGCTCGGAGCCCCTGACCGTGACGCAAATGAACATGAGCGTGCAGGACCCGGGGCACCTTCAGATCGGCTTTGAAGAGCGGCTTCCGCTGCAGCAGGAGGGGCGCGGGTTTCAGGTCGCCATGGAGTCCGCCATGTTGCACGGCTTCGTGCACCTGCTGGAAGCTGCGCTGCTCAAGGCAGAGTGGAACCTCCCCGGCGCGCCCCAGGATGGCGCGCGCTCGGGCAGCACGGACGACGGTAACGGCGAGGCGCGACCGCGCTACCTGCAGTAGCCCGCTCAGCCGTTGGCCGCGGCGATTCCCCAGCGCGCCAGCGCCTGATCGTCGCTCACGCGCGCATCGACCCAGCGCGCACCCTGCGGCGTCTGTTCCTTCTTCCAGAACGGCGCCTGGGTCTTGAGGTAGTCCATCAGGAATTCGCAGGCCTGGAAGCTTTCGCCCCGGTGCGCGGATGTCACGGCCACCAGCACGATCTGATCCAGCGGTTGCAGCAGACCGACGCGGTGCACGACGCGGGCGCCAAAGATCTCAAACCGGGCCATGGCCTGATCGATCATGGCCTCGATCGCCTTTTCGGTCATGCCGGGGTAGTGCTCCAGTTCCATGCTGCTGATGCTGCCTTCCGTGCCGATCGTGCGGTCACGCACCGTGCCGATGAAGCTGCAGACCGCGCCGACGCGCTTGTCGTCTGCGCGCAGCGCCTGCAGCTCCTGCGTCAGGTCAAAGTCCTCGGTCTGAATCGAGACCCGGCTGCTCATCCTCAGCCTCCCGTCACCGGTGGAAAGAAGGCAACCTCGCAGCCGTCGCGCAGCGATGCCGACTCGTCACTCATGACCTGGTTCAAGGCCATGCGCACCGCCTTGCCGCGCGCCAGCGCATCCGCGTGCGCGGCGCTGCGCAAGAGCAAGTCGTCGCGCAGTTCTGCCAGGGTGGCAGCCGCGGTGTCCAGCATTTCGCTGGAAACACCCATGTCCTCGCGAATCGAGGCGAAATACCGGATCGTCAGCTTCATGCCAGCAGCTCCGAAAATGAGATGAAACGGACCGCGTCACCATGGGCGATGCTTTGCCCGGGTGGATTGTCGACCAGCCCGTCGCCCCAGACGGCCGAGGTCAGCACGCCCGAGCTCTGGTTGGGGAACAGCTCCAGTCCTCCAGCCGCGTTGCGCCGCACGCGCAGGAATTCGCGCCGCTTGTCGGCCCTGGGCCAGTCGAAGTGCGCCGGCAAGGTCACCGCCTTGGGCTCAAGCACTCGCACGCCCTGGAGCTTGAGCAGAAATGGCCGCACCAGCAGCAGGAAGGTGATGTAGCTGGAAACGGGGTTGCCGGGCAGGCCGATGAAATGGGCCGACCCGACGCGGCCATAGGCAAAGGGTTTGCCCGGCTTGATCGCGATCTGCCACAGATTGAGCTCGCCCAGCGCCTGCACCGCGGGCTTGATGTGGTCTTCCTCGCCGACCGAGACGCCGCCGCTGGTGAGGATCAGGTCATGCTGGCTGGAGGCAGCGCGCAGGGCCTGAACGGTCGCGTCACGCTGATCCGGAACAATGCCGTAGTCGCTCACCTCGCAACCCAGGCGCTTCAGCAGGGCGCGAAGAAAGAACCGGTTCGAGTTGTAGATCGCGCCCGGTCTCATCTGCCCGGGTGCCACATCGCCGGGCATGACGAGTTCGTCGCCAGTGGAAAACAACGCCACCCGGGGAGATCGGGCGACCGCAAGCCGGTCCAGACCGATGCTCGCTGCCAGTCCCAATTCGGCCGGCGTCAGGCGTGTGCCGCGGTGCAAGACGACCGCGCCGCGCGTCACGTCTTCACCGGCGCGGCGGATCCACTGTCCTGGCTGCGGCAGCGCCAGGACGCGCACCTGTTCATGCAGGCCAGCGGCGCTGGTCGGGGGCAAGGCTTCGCAGTCTTCTTGCATCACCACGGCGTCCGCCCCGGGCGGAATCGGCGCCCCGGTGAATATGCGCGCCGCGCAGCCGCCCTCCACGGGAGCGCCTGCGGCACCCGCCGGAATGCGCTGCGTCACCGCCAGCACGCTGCCCGCCGTTGCAACGTCGATGCAGCGCAGAGCGTAGCCATCCATGGAACTGTTGTCCTGCGGCGGCACGTGCAATTCGGAGGTCAGGTCCTGCACCAGCACGCGGCCGTCGGCGTCGAAGGTGCCGAGCTCGACCGATCCCTGCAACGGTACGGCGAATGCGAGCAGTTCGGCCAGGGCGTCGTCCAGCGATTTCAGCGGCAGGTGTGTCGATTTCATGCGTACAGTTCGGCGTTGTAGTCAAAGCGCTCGCCCTGCTCCAGCAGCCACGCGGCGATCGCTTCGGCGTCGTTCAAGTCCAGCACCGGTCGCTGTGTAGGCTGCGGCAGCGCATCCGGACTGTCGGTGGCGATGGCCACCACGAAATCGTCGTCGGGGTAGCGCGCGGGCTTGCCGCTGGCGTGCCGCCAGACCTCGATCTTGAGCAGATCGCTCTGCTTGAATCCTTCGACGATGACCCAATCCACCTGCGCGTAAAGCTCGGCAATCAGATGGTGGGCCGACAGCGCGCCCGGACGTTCGAATTCGCGCATCAGCGCCAGGCGCTTGTCCGATGCCACAACCACTTCGAAAGCGCCTGCTTCGCGGTGCCGCCAGGTGTCCTTGCCTGCCTGATCGATGTCGAAATTGTGGTGCGCGTGCTTCACCACCGACACCCGCAGGCCGCGGCTTTTCAGCGCAGGAATGAGCTGTTCCACCAGCGTCGTCTTGCCCGAGCCCGAATATCCGGCGATGCCCACCACTTTCATGGCTCCACCCCTATCCCGGCGCCTGGCTTGGCCGTGTGCCTCACTGGCAGTGCTCGGTGATATAGGCCTTGACCTGCGCCACGTCCGCGGGCATGCGCATGACGCGCTTGGGCAGGGCCTCGATGCCCACGAAGCGCGCCGGCCGGTCCGGCTCGCGCCCCAGGGCTTCGACGATGGTGGCGGCGAACTTGATCGGCAGCGCCGTTTCCAGCACGATCATCGGTACGCCCGGCTGCAGGTGCTCGCGCGCCACCTTCAGACCGTCGGCGGTGTGGGTGTCGATCAGCACGCCAAACTCCTTGAAGGTCTTGCGGATCGTCGCCAGACGGTCGGCGTGGCTGCTCTTGCCACTGATAAAACCGTAGCGTTGCGCGGCCTGCTTGAACGCGGCGTCGCGGCTCAGATCAAAGAACCCCTTTTGGCTCAATTGCGCACCGAACAGGTCCTGCGTCTTGGCCGCGTCGCGCCCCAGCAGGTCGAACACGAAGCGCTCGAAGTTGGAGGCCTTGGAAATGTCCATGGACGGACTGGAGGTCTCGTGCGTGTCGGCGCTGGTGCGCACGCGGTAGACGCCGGTGCGGAAGAACTCGTCCAGCACGTCGTTCTCGTTCGTCGCCACCACGAGCTGTTCTATCGGCAAGCCCATCATGCGCGCCACATGGCCGGCGCAGACGTTGCCGAAGTTGCCGGAGGGAACGGCGAAACTGACCAACTGTGCCCCCACGCTTGTCGCTTCGCGTACTACGCTGCCCCCCGAGGGGACTAATTTTCCTAGGGGCGGCCCGTCGGAAAATTGCGCGGAATCACTCGATGTCGCCTGAAAATACCCTGCAAAGTAGTACACCACCTGCGCCATGAGCCGCGCCCAGTTGATGGAGTTCACGGTGCCGATTTTGTACTGGCGCTTGAATGCGAGATCGTTGGACACGGCTTTCACCATGTCCTGGCAATCGTCGAACACACCGTCGACGGCGATGTTGTGAATGTTCTCGTCCATCAGGCTGAACATTTGCGCCTGCTGGAACGGGCTCATACGGCCATGGGGCGAGGTCATGAAGACGCGCACGCCCTTCTTGCCGCGCATCGCGTATTCGGCCGCACTGCCGGTGTCGCCGCTGGTGGCGCCCAGGATGTTGAGCTCCTCGCCACGGCGCGCCAGTTCGTACTCGAACAGGTTGCCCAGCAACTGCATCGCCATGTCCTTGAACGCCAGCGTCGGTCCGTTGGACAGCGCTTCGAGGTACAGGCCCGGCTGCAGCTGCTTCAGCGGCACGATCTCCTTCGACCCGAAGACTTCTTCGGTGTAGGTCTTGCGGCAGATCGCGCGCAGGTCATCCGAAGGAATATCGTCGATGTAGAGCGACAGGATTTCAAAGGCCAGATCCGCATAACCTGATGCGCTGTACACCGCGCGCCAGCGCGCCAAGGTGTCGGCGTCGACGCGTGGGTAGGTTTCGGGCAGGTACAGGCCGCCGTCGGGCGCCAAGCCTTCGAGCAGGATTTCGCAAAAGCGCCGGCGCTCGGGATGGCCGCGGGTGGAGAGGTACTGCATCAGGCCAGCTCCTCCTTGCGGATGCGCACGATGGGGGCGAGCACGGTGGGCAGCGCCTGCATCTGCGCCAGCGCGGCGTCCATGCGGGCCTCGACGCAGTCGTGCGTCAGGATGATGACATCGGTCTGCGTGGATCCCTCTCCACCGACCTCGTCCGCTTCGCGCTGAAGCACCGCGTCGATGCTGATGTCGGCCTGGGCCAGAATGCCCGTGACCTTGGCCAGCACGCCGGCCTGATCGGCCACGCGCAGCCGCAGGTAGTAGCTGGTCACGACCTCGCCCATGGGCAGCACCGGAGAGTCGCTCATGGCATCGGGCTGGAATGCCAGGTGCGGCACGCGGTGCGCGGCGTCGGCCGTGTGCAGCCGCGTGATGTCCACCAGGTCTGCGATAACCGCGCTGGCCGTCGGCTCGGAGCCCGCGCCCTTGCCGTAGTACAGCGTCGTGCCGACAGCGTCGCCCTGCACCATGACGGCGTTCATTGCGCCTTCCACGTTGGCGATAAGGCGCTTGGCCGGCACCAGACTGGGATGCACGCGCAGCTCGATGCCCTTGCCCGTCTGCTTGGTGATCCCCAGCAGCTTGATGCGATAGCCCAGTTGCTCGGCATAGCGGATGTCCTGCGCCGCCAATTTGCTGATGCCTTCCACATAGGCCTTGTCGAACTGCACCGGAATGCCAAAGGCGATGGCCGACATCAGCGTGACCTTGTGCGCCGCGTCCACGCCTTCGATGTCGAAGGTCGGATCGGCTTCGGCGTAGCCCAGGGCTTGCGCGTCCTTGAGCGCAGCGGCAAAGTCCAGGCCCTTGTCGCGCATTTCGCTCAGGATGAAATTGGTCGTGCCGTTGATGATGCCCGCCACCCACTGGATGCGGTTCGCGGTGAGGCCCTCGCGTAGCGCCTTGATGATCGGAATGCCGCCTGCGACGGCCGCTTCGAACGCCACCATCACGCCCTTGCGGTGTGCAGCGGCAAAGATTTCCGTGCCGTGCACGGCCAGCAGCGCCTTGTTGGCGGTGACCACGTGCTTGCCCGCCTCAATGGCCTCGAGCACGAGCTTGCGCGCGATGCCGTAGCCGCCGATCAGCTCAATCACGATGTCGATGTCCGGATTGGCGATCACGGCACGCGCGTCGTTCACGACTTTCGTATCCGCTCCGACCAGCGACTGGGCCCGCGCCACATCCAGGTCCGCCACCATCGTGATCTCGATGCCGCGGCCGGCACGGCGCCTGATCTCCTGCTGATTGCGCTGCAACACGTTGAAGACGCCGCTGCCCACGGTACCAATGCCCAGAAGGCCTACTTGAATCGGTTTCATAGTGAAAGAAAGAAAAGGATTTTTGAAAAATGGAATGTCGCGGACCGCCGCGGCCTATGCCTTGGCCATGGCGGCGTTGGCAGCGCAACGCAAACGATAGCTCTCGAGGAAGCGCGCCATGCGCCCGATGGCTTCGCGCAGTTCGTCCTCGTGCGGCAGGAACACGATGCGGAAGTGGTCCGGCGCAGGCCAGTTGAAGCCCGTTCCCTGCACCAGCATGACCTTGGTTTCCTCCAGCAGCTCCAGGAAGAACTGCTGGTCGTCCTGGATCGGATAGACCTTCGGGTCCAGCTTCGGGAACATGTAGAGCGCGGCCGTGGGCTTGACACAGCTCACGCCGGGAATGGCCGTGATCAGCTCGTACGCCAGGTCGCGCTGCTTGCGCAAGCGCCCGCCCTCGCCCACGAGTTCGTTGATGCTCTGGTAGCCGCCCAGCGCCGTCTGAATCGCCCATTGGCCGGGCACGTTGGCGCACAGCCGCATGTTCGAGAGCATGTTCAGGCCCTCGATGTAGTCGCGCGCCGCCTTCTTGTCCCCGGTGACGACCATCCAGCCCGCCCGGTAGCCGCAGGAGCGGTGGCTCTTGGACAGGCTGTTGAAGGTCAGCGTCAACACGTCCTCGCTCAGGGACGCGATCGGCGTGTGGCGCACGCCGTCGTACAACACCTTGTCGTAGACCTCGTCGGCAAAAATCACCAGGTTGTGCGCGCGCGCCAGCTTGACGATGGCCTTGAGCAGTTCGTCGGAATACAGCGCTCCCGTGGGATTGTTCGGGTTGATGACGACGATGCCCTTGGTGCGCGGTGTGATCTTCGCGGCGATGTCGTTCAGGTCCGGCATCCAGCCATTGGCTTCGTCGCACAGGTAGTGCACCGGGGTGGCTCCCGACAGGCTCACGGCCGCCGTCCACAAGGGATAGTCTGGGGCAGGAAGCAGCAGCTCATCGCCGTCGTCGAGCAAGGCGTTGGTGGCCATGACGATGAGTTCGCTGGCGCCATTGCCCAGATAGATGTCGTCCAGCGTCACGCCCTTGATGCCCTGTTGTTGCGTGCTGTGCATCACCGCCTTGCGCGCCGCAAAGATGCCCTTGCTGTCGGAGTAGCCGGCCGAATTGGGCAGGTTGCGGATCATGTCCTGCTGAATTTCCTCGGGCGCGTCAAAGCCGAACACGGCCAGATTGCCGATGTTGAGCTTGATGATCTTCTGCCCCTCTTCCTCCATCTGGCGGGCCCGGTCCATGATGGGGCCGCGGATGTCGTAGCAGACGTTGGCTAGTTTTGCGGATTTCAGAATAGGTTTCAAAGTCCCTCCGAGGGCATTTCGCTGGTGAAAACCTATAATTGGACCACAGATCCTTAGGACAAGACGCCCAGTGTGGCGCAATTTACCGAAGTGTCTGTGCGCCGCCCGGTTGTGCACTTGCCCCGCGCCCTCCCCTAACACCTTTCTCGCGAGAAACCCTACGCATGAAACTGCAAGCCGACAAGTTGGAGGGCCTGGTCATCAGCGGCCATGGTCCGGGGTGGATTGCAGTCAACGGCGAGAAGAAGAGCGGCAGCATCCTGCTCAGTTCACGCGGCCTGTGTCTGGACTGGCCCTGCCTGCGCTTTGAAGATCTGACATCGGCCCATTTTGCGCAGCTCGACTCGATGGACGCCGAGTTAGTGATTTTCGGCAGCGGAGCACGACTTCGCTTCCCACAGCCCCAGTGGCTTCAAGGATTGATGGTGCGCCGCATTGGACTGGAAACCATGGACACGGCAGCGGCCTGCCGGACCTACAACATCCTTGCCAGCGAAGGGCGGCACGTGGTGGCAGCACTGCTTCTGGAGCGGCCGTAGGCAGTTTGCGAACAGTTCCCGTTTTGCTGGTAAAATCAGCGGTTGCGGTTCGAGGCCAAAAAGATCTCACAGCTCAAATGCCTCCACCTTCCAACGAGCACATCCTGTCACAAAAGATTGAAGAAATATGGCGATCGTTGTCAACAAACCCCTCCCTGAATTCGAAGCCAATGCCACCAGCGGCGTCAAGGTTTCCAACATTTCCCATCTCGGCACGCCGTTCATCTTGTACTTCTATCCGAAGGACAATACGCCCGGCTGCACCACTGAGGCGATGCAGTTCCGCGACAAGTTCAAGGACTTCGTCAAGGCCGGAGCGATCGTTTTTGGTGTGTCGCGTGACAACATGAAGTCGCACGACGAATTCAAGGCCAAGCTGGAACTTCAGTTTGAACTGATCGCCGACACCGAAGAAAAGATGTGCCACATGTTCGGCGTCGTGAAGAACAAGATCATGTACGGCAAGAAGGTCAAGGGCATCGAACGCAGCACCTTTCTGATCGGCGCAGACGGACTGGTCAAGCAGGAATGGCGTGGACTGAAGGTCCCGGGGCACGTCGAGGAAGTGCTCAAGGCGGTCAAGGCGTTGAAAAAGACCGCTGCGCTGGTGTGATCAGGGCACGGAGAACCGTCACTGGTCCCGTGCATAATGAGCACATGACGGTGCGGCCTGCACTGCACGAGGCAAAAAAGCCGCCCAGGCCAACGGGCGGCTTTTTTGTTTTCTGAACCCTGATTGAACCCCAAGCTCCATGCCTTTGCCCCCTGCCCCCACCAAACGCGCCAGCCTGTTGTCCCAGCTCAGCTACGAGGCGCCGGCACCCGGTTCCCCCGAAGTGATCCATGTGGAAGCCAACGCCAAGCCCGTGCGGCAAATTCGCCCTCAGGCTGCGGCCATACCCGCAGCGTTGCCGGAGCGTCCCGCGACACCCGCCGCGCGCGTGCAACACCAGGCCGTCGCCGCCGAGCCCGCACAGATTCCCCAGCGCAGGAGGCCGGCAGCGGTGAGCGCGCCGACCGGAGCGCGAAAGAAACCGAGCACCGGTCCGGCCAAACTGTTTGTGCTCGATACCAATGTGCTGATGCACGACCCGATGTGCCTGTTCCGCTTCGAGGAGCACGACATCTTCCTGCCCATGATCGTGCTGGAGGAACTCGACGGCCACAAGAAGGGCATGACCGAGGTGGCGCGCAACGCGCGTCAGACCAGCCGCACGTTGGACGCTCTGGCATCTGCCCAGAATGGCGACATCGTCGCCGGATTGCGACTGGACCACACCGGCCACACGCAAGCACGCGGCAAGCTGTTTTTCCAGACACAGCCGCTCAACTACACGCTGCCGCTGAGCCTGCCCCAGGGCAAGGCCGACAACCAGATCCTGGGCGTGGTCGAGGCGCTGCGCCAGCAGCAGGCACCGCGCGAAGTGGTGCTGGTGTCCAAGGACATCAACATGCGGGTCAAGGCCCGTGCTTTGGGCCTGCCCACCGAGGACTACCAGAACGACAAGACGCTGGAAGACGGCGACCTGCTGTACTGCGGCTGGCTCGCCCTTCCCGCCGACTTCTGGAGCGTCAATGGCAATGCGGTGGAGAGTTGGCAGCAGGGCGTGCACACCTTCTATCGCATCGCCGGTCCGATCGTGCCCAGCATGATGATCAACCAGTTCGTCTATTTCGAAGCGCCCGGCGAGCCCAGCCTGTATGCCCGCGTGACTGAGATTCGCGGCAAGACTGCGGTGCTGAAAACGCTTAAGGACTACACGCATCTGAAGCATGCGGTCTGGGGCATCGCGGCACGCAATCGGGAACAGAATTTCGCCTTGAACCTGCTGATGGATCCCGAGGTCGACTTCGTCACATTGACCGGAACGGCGGGCAGCGGCAAGACCCTGATGGCCCTGGCCGCGGGCCTGACGCAGGTGCTGGACGACCGGCGCTACACCGAAATCATCATGACCCGGGCCACGGTCTCGGTCGGCGACGACATCGGTTTTCTCCCCGGCACCGAAGAAGAAAAAATGGGACCGTGGATGGGTGCCCTCGATGACAACCTGGAAGCGCTGGCCAAGACCGAAACCAACGCCGGCGAATGGGGGCGCGCGGCCACCAACGATCTGATCCGTTCGCGCGTCAAGGTCAAGAGCATGAACTTCATGCGCGGGCGCACCTTCCTGAACAAGTACCTCATCATCGACGAAGCGCAGAACCTCACGCCCAAGCAGATGAAGACCCTGATCACGCGTGCCGGTCCCGGCACCAAGATCATCTGCATGGGTAACCTGGCGCAGATCGACACCCCCTACCTGACCGAAGGTTCATCCGGCCTGACTTTTGCCGTGGACAAGTTCAAGGGCTGGCCGCACGGCGGTCACATCACGCTGGCGCGGGGCGAGAGATCGCGGCTGGCGGATTTCGCGAGCGAAGTCTTGTAGGAATACGGAGATGGGTAGGTCGGGTCAGCGCAGCGTAACCCGGCATCCAGTGCGTCGGGTTAAGCTGCGCTAACCCGATCTACGCGCTTTGCTCTGTCCCGCAAGACACCACTGATCAGTTGAGGTCAGAGCAAAGTTCGCTTCGCGCAACTCTTGGTCTGTCCCGCAAAGTCTCAAAAGTCCCCGCCGCCGCCGCCATGCGCGAGGCTCTCGAAGCGCGTGAGGTTCTTGATGAAGGCAAGCTTGACGGTGCCGGTGGGGCCGTTGCGCTGCTTGCCGATGATGATCTCGCTCACGCCGGGCTCCTTGGAGTCCTTGTTGTAGTAGTCGTCGCGGTAGATGAACATGATGACGTCCGCGTCCTGTTCGATCGCGCCGGACTCGCGCAGATCGCTCATCATCGGACGCTTGTCGGTGCGGGTTTCGACGCTGCGATTGAGCTGGGACAGCGCAATCACCGGGCACTGCAACTCCTTGGCCAGCATCTTCAGTCCGCGTGAGATCTCGCCCAGTTCGGTTGCGCGATTTTCCCCGTCGGAGCTGGAGCCGCTCATGAGCTGCAAATAGTCCACCACGATCAGCCCGAGCTTGCCGCACTGGCGCGCCAGGCGCCGCGCATTGGCGCGCAGTTCACTGGTTGTCAAGCCGGGGGTTTCGTCTATGTGCAGCGACACGTTGCGCAGCTTCTCGATGGCCTCGGTCAGGCGCGGCCACTCTTCATCGGTGAGCTTGCCGGTGCGCAGATGTGTCTGGTCGATGCGCCCGATGGAACCCACGACACGCACCGCCAGTTGCGACGCGCCCATTTCCATGGAGAACACCGCCACCGGCAGGCCTTCGTTCAGCGCCACGTGCTCGGCGATATTGATCGCCAGCGCCGTCTTGCCCATGGAAGGGCGCGCCGCCAGCACCACCATGTCGCCGGCCTGGAAACCCGAGGTCATCCGGTCCAGATCGTAAAAGCCCGTCGGCACGCCCGTGATGTCCATCGGGTTGTCGGCCATCTCCTGCACCCGGTCCAGCAACTCGACCACCAGCGTGTCCATGCCCTGGAAACCCTGCTTCATGCGCGAGCCTTCCTCGCCGATGTTGAAGATCTTCTGCTCGGCCTCGTCCAGGATCTTGGCCACCGGCTTGCCCTGCGGGTTGAAGGCGTTGGTGGCGATCTCGTCGCTGGCGCTCACGAGCTTTCGCAGGATGGAGCGCTCGCGCACGATCTCGGCGTAGCGGCGGATGTTGCTGGCGCTGGGAACGTACTGCGCCAGCGAATTCAGGTACGCCAGACCGCCCACTTCCTCGGCCTTGCCCAGGCTTTGCAGCTGTTCGAAGACGGTGATGACATCGGCCGGTTTGGAGGCATTCACCAGCGTGCTGATGGCGCCATAGACCACGCGGTGTTCGTAGCGGTAAAAATCGCGGTCCACCAGCAGGTCGCCGACGCGGTCCCAGGCCTGGTTGTCCAGCAGCAGGCCACCGAGCACGCTCGACTCCGCCTCTACCGAGTGCGGCGGTATGCGCAATTGCGCGACCTGGCGGTCGGTTGTGAATGGGTCTTCGGAGGCTGAGAATACGGCAGACATGGCAATTCCTTGAAGCGGTCGATGCTACGCCGCCACGACGGCGGCGTCCAGGGAAAGCCTGGGTACAAGCTTGGGGCAAGCTGTGGAAATCTCACCCAAAAACAATGGCCGCCAGCGCGAGCGCTGGCGGCCATTGTCGGGGTGACGGAGAAAGGATGCGCTTAGGCGGTTTCGCCGTACACAGAAACGGTGATCTCAACCACCACGTCCGTATGCAGGGCCACACTGACCTTGCTGTCGCCAACGACCTTGATCGGGCCATTGGGCATGCGCACCTGGGCCTTGACCACGCCGTAGCCTTGCTTGTTCAGCTCTTCGGCGATGTCGAAGTTCGTGACCGAGCCGAACAAACGACCATCCACGCCCGCTTTTTGCGTGAGCTTGATGGTGGCGCCGGTGAGCTTCTCGCCCTGAGCCTGGGATTCGGCAAGCTTCGCAGCCGCGGCCTTCTCCAGTTCGGCGCGCTTGGCTTCGAACTCCTGTTTGGCCGTTTCGGTAGCGCGACGGGCCCGACCCGCGGGGATCAGGTAGTTGCGGGCGTAGCCGTCCTTGACCCGGACGATTTCGCCCAGATTGCCGAGATTGACGATTTTGTCGAGCAGAATGATTTGCATGTGTGTGCTCCTTAGATGCGGTGCTGGTCGCTGTACGGCACCATCGCGAGGAAGCGCGCACGCTTGATGGCGGTGTTGAGCTGGCGCTGGAAAATGGCACGGGTGCCAGTCAGGCGAGCGGGAATGATCTTGCCGTTTTCGGCGATGAAATCACGCAGCGTATCGACATCCTTGTAGTCGATCTCTTCCACGCCGGTCACCGTGAAACGGCAAAAGCGCTTGCGTTTGAAAAGCAGGTTCTGTGCGGGGCGCTTGGGGCGCTTGTCTTTGTTCTTGAAACGACTGGGTCCGGCCATGATGGGCTCCTAAAGGGTAAAGGGCGGAGTCTGGACTCCGTCCGGCTTTTGATCTAAATCCTGTTCAAATTCCTGAATGTGAAAAACGACGGTTTTGCCTTTGATGGGGGTGGCGAGAAATCCCTTGAACTGCCAGACGCTGCCAATGCTTTGTCGGACCAGCCTCTCTGCCATCGCGCCAAAGGCCTGTGCCTTGATGGACGCCTTGACCTGCCTGGTTTGACCTGCCTGCTCGAGCACGGATTCGTGTTCAAGCCGGAGGTCAATCGCTGGCAAGCCAGCCGGGGTGTAACGCAGGGCATTCGTCTCCACGATACAGGCGGTCAGGACAAGCTGATTAGCAATGGGGAATCTTTCTCGCTCTCAAAAAAGTCAGGTCGTTTTCAGATCAGGACGCGTATTCGGAGGGCTGGCTCTTGCGCGATTCTTCGCGCTCGACCGTCTTCATCATCGACGAAGGACCCGTATCCGCTTTCTTCTTCAGCACCGTCAGGTGCCGCAGGACCGCGTCATTGAACTTGAACGCATGCTCCAACTCGGCCATGACCGCTTGGTCGGCTTCGATGTTGACGCACAGGTAATGGGCCTTGGCCAATTTGTTGATCAGGTACATCAGCTGACGCCGACCCCAATCTTCAACGCGGTGGATTTTTCCGCCGCCGGCAACAATCATGCCCTTGTAACGCTCCAGCATCGCCGGAACTTGCTCACTTTGATCCGGATGGATCAACAGTACGATTTCATAATGACGCATAAACTCTCCTTGTGGTTAAGAGTCGCCCACTGCGTCTGTAGTAGTGCGACAAGGCAAAGCCTAAGATTATAGGCTATTCGGCGCGGCTGCCTGGAAGGCCGGGCAGATTCTGGCTCAGGTGCCGCCCTGAACTGCAATCCGGTCGAGCACCCAGCTCGCAGCACACATACCAAAGGTGGCAGTGACTCCCACCGACGAGCCGTAGCCGTGACAGTTCAGTGTTCCGTCCGAGGGTATGGCGCAATCGGACGAGGGCTTGGCCACCGGTTCGCGACTGAACACGCAGGAGGTGCCGATCTTCTTCCCCACCGCGGGTGCGCCATGCTGCTTGCGCAATCGATAGCGCAGCTGGGCCAGCAAGGGGTCATGCGTGGTGCGCGCCAGATCGTCGATATCCACCAGATGGGCATGGCGTTTTCCGCCCGCAGCGCCCACGGTGATGAACAGCACATCCGCACGCCGGGCCCAGGCTGCCATGGCGGTTTTGGCGCTGACCTGGTCGCAGGCATCGATCACGGCATTCACGCCCGGCGGCAACAGCCCGGGCCAGTTGTCGGGGTCGACAAACTCCTCGACGCAGTGCACTTCGCACGCGGGATTGATCAGGGCGATGCGCTCGCGCATCGCCAACACCTTGGCCTGGCCCAGACTGGGCTCGAGCGCGTGGATCTGCCGATTCATGTTGGACTCGGCAATGTGGTCCAGGTCGATCAGCGTCAATCGCCCGACACCGCTGCGCGCCAGCGCTTCCGCAGACCATGAACCCACACCACCGATGCCGACCACCGCCACGTGGCTGGCTCGGACGCGCGCCGCCCCGCTGGCGCCGTAAAGCCGATCCAGGCCGCCGAACCTGCGCTGCGGGTCAATGCCTGGCATGCCGCTATTTCAGGTGCGCCAGGCGATCTTTGGCTGCCACGGCCGCGTCCGACTGCGGGTAGGCCTTGAGCAATTCCTCCAGGGTCTTCCTGGCCGAACGCGCATCCTTGAGCTCAAGCTGGCAATTCGCGATCGACAGCAGGGCCTCGGGCGAGCGCAGGTGAGTCGGCGCCTGGGACACGAGCGCGCGGAAATTGATGATCGCTTCCTTGTAGTCACGGGTCGCGTATTGCGCATTGCCCAGCCAGAAGAGCGCCGAATTCCGGTACTCGCTTTGCCCATAGCGCTTGATGAATTCCACGAACAGCGGCTGGGCCGCCTCAAACTCGCCCTTCTTCAACGCGGCCAGAGCGGTTTCGTAATCCCGCTTCTCGGCCGGGTCGACGGCGAACTCCTTGCCGTCCACCGTCACGCGCGTGGGCTCGAGTTTCTGCAGACGCTGGTCCAGCGCCGCCGTGGCATCGCGCTGGCGCTGCTGCGACTCGCTCAAGTCGCGCTGCAGCTGTTCCCCCTGACCGCGCAGCTTGGCCAGTTCGGTGCGCAGGCCTTCGATCTGATTCTGCAACTCCACCAGGCTGCGCCGCAACTGCGTGCTCTCTTCGCCCGACTTTCGCGCCTGTTCGGCCAGGCGCTCGTCCTGCGCCTGACGCACGGTTTCCACGCGTTGACGCAGGTCCAGTATGGCCTTGCGGGCTTCGTCATCTTCCAGCAGGCTGGCTTGGGCTGAACCGAAACCTGCCGCCACCACGAGGCAGACCAGGGCCCTTGCGGCCATTTCCGGGAGACTTGACCATGCGGAAGATGTCCTGGAGCGGAAAGCTGTTTTCATCATCGAATCCTCAGTTCAGCGCGTCGATTCTTGGCCATGGCCGCTTCATCGCTGCCGATGGCTGCGGGTTTTTCCTTGCCGAAGCTCACCGCCTCGACCTGGGCCTCGTCCACCCCGAGCAGACTCAGCGCCTGCTGCACGGCTTGCGCGCGTTTTTGACCCAGCGCCAGGTTGTATTCGCGTCCGCCGCGCTCGTCCGTGTGGCCCTCGATCAGCAGCCTGCGCTTGCGATCGGCCATCAGAAAGCGCGCGTTGGACTCGATCAGGCCCTGAAACTCCGGCTTGATCGAAGAACTGTCGTAATCGAAATACACCAGCTTGCCCTGCGAGGCGGCAGCCGCCGCGCCGTCGCTGCCGACCGCCGCCACCGGCGCCACAGCGCTGGCGGCGCCTGATTTGGCACCGAGCCCCGCCGCCTCCGTGTTCAGCGCAGCGGCGCCCCGGTCCTCGACTGGAACATCGTTGAGGTTGACGCCCGAAGCACAACCCGCCAGCACCCACGCCACCACAGCGGCACAAAAGATCAAACGCATCAAAAATCCTCCTTGAATTGACACAACGCGACTACGGCTTCTGGAACGGACCCCAGTCGGGTTCGCGTATGTCGCCGCCCTGCCCTGCGAGCTTGGCCTTGATCTTTCCATCCAGGGTGGTGGTCATCAGGGCTTCCTTGCCCTGCTGATGCGTCGCAAACACGATCAGGCGGCTGTTCGGCGAGAAGCTCGGGCTTTCATCTGCCGTGCTGTCGGTCAATGCCGTCACCGCGCCGCTGCTGAGTTCCATCAGGTGCAGCTTGAAGGCCCCGCCCACACGAGAGATATAGGCCAGCCAGCGACCGTCAGGACTCAGCGCCGGGGAGATGTTGTAGTTGCCCGCGAAAGTCACGCGTTCCACAGCGGCGCCACTGGGCGCCATGCGGTAGATCTGCGGCGCCCCGCCCCGGTCACTGACAAAGTAGATATAGCGGCCGTCCGGCGAATACGCGGGCTCGGTGTCAATGCTGCCCGATTGCGTCAGGCGCCGCGCTTCGCCGCCGTTGGCATCGAGCGCGTAGAGCTGCGACGAGCCATCGCGGCTCAAGGTCACGGCGAGCGAACGACCGTCCGGCGCCCAGGCCGGCGCGCTGTTGGAACCCTTGAAATTCGCCACCAGGCGGCGCTTTCCGGTCGCCACCTCGTGCACGTAGACCACGGGTTTGCGCGACTCGAACGACACATAGGCGAGTTGTCCGCCGCTGGGCGACCAGGCCGGAGAAATGATGGGCTCGGGACTGGTGAGCGCAGACTGGGCGTTCTCGCCGTCGGCGTCGGCCACCCAGAGGTTGTAGTGCTGGGCCGCCTTGGTCACGTAGGCAATGCGGGTGGAAAAGATGCCCTTGTCACCCGTGAGCCGCTCGTACACGAAATCTGCGACCCGGTGCGCCACCAACCGCAGGTCAGCCTGGGGTATGACGTAGCTCTGACCGCCCACATCCTGGCCTCGCACCACGTCCCAGAGGCGAAATCGGACGTCGAAACGGCCGTCGGCGAGGCGTGCAATGCTGCCCGTCACGAGCGAGTCCGCACCCTTTTGGCGCCACAGCGCGACATCCGGGCGCGTGCTTTCATCGTAGGCCAGCGCGCTCGCATCGACCAGCCTGAATTGCCCGCTGCGTTGCAGGTCGGCCTGGACGATGGCCCCCATCTTCTGCGGCGCCTGATCGTCGCCGCGAAAGGCCGCGACCGCGATCGGCAGTTGCGTCAGGCCCACGCCCGAGACCTCGACCCTGAACTGAGCGAAAGCGCTGAGCGAAGCCAACGCCATGAAGGCGAGCGCCGCTCTTCGACAAAACTGTGCAGTGAAGCCCATGAATACCTTTCTCTGGTCAACAAATCGATGCCCAGGCCGGCGACGTTGAGGTGAAACAACCGAGTTTCATGACTCGGGGCGTCTCGCAGCCGAAGCATGAAAGTGAGCCCGCCTGGAAAGCGCAGATTATGGAGCCTGGAAACCGCATCCACCCGAAGCACACCAATCGACACAATTTGACCGTGGCGGGTGCGCTCGGCCAAAACACAGAACGATGCCGGGTTTCATGCGATAATTGCGGGCTTCGTGACAAGTGCTCCGGAATAGGCTGGTGCGGCTGTTGCAACTGAACTGAAAGAGAAGACCATGAAAGAAGGCATTCACCCAAATTACCGCGAAGTGTGTTTCGTGGACCTGTCCAACAACTTCAAATTTGTGACCCGTTCCTGCGCCAACGCCAAGGAAATGATCAAGATGGAAGACGGCCGCGAACTGCCGCTGTTCAAGCTGGACACCTCCAGCGAATCGCACCCGTTCTATACCGGCACGCAAAAATCCGTGGACACCATGGGCGGCCGGGTCGAGCGCTTCCGCAACCGCTTCGGCAAGCCTGCGGCTGCCGCAGCGCCAGCGCCTGCAGCAGACTGATCAGATCTGCTCCATCGTCAAAAGGGCAGCACGGAATTCCGTGCTGCCCTTTTTTGTTCTAATGCGGTTCCGACCCCAACTTGACCCAATGGCCTTCGCGTGAACCAGCCCACCCCCGCCATCGTCAGCCAGGACGCCGTGCGCCGCCTGCCGCGGCCGGCGCTGCTGCTGCTGTGCCTGGCTTACGTCCTGCCGGGTTTTCTCGGGCGCGAGCCCTGGAAAAATGCGGACCTGTCCGGTTTTGGCTACATGGCCACCCTGGCACGCGGCGCCACGTCGTGGCTGCATCCCCAACTGCTGGGACAGGATTCGCCGTCACTGTCACTGTTGCCGTACTGGCTCGGCGCCTGGGCGATGAAGCTCAGCCCGTCCTGGCTTGCGGCCGACTTTGCGGCACGCATTCCCTACATGTTGCTGCTTGTCCTGACCCTGGCGGCAACCTGGTACGCCGTGTACTACCTGGCGCGCGGCCCGCAGGCGCAACCGCTGAGTTTTGCCTTTGGCGGCGAGGCCCGTCCCACGGACTACGCGCGCGCGATTGCAGACGGAGGACTGCTCGCCCTGATCGCCTGCCTGGGGCTGCTGCAACTGTCGCACGAGACCACGCCTGCGCTGGCGCAACTGGGCTTTTTCGCGCTGAGCTTCTTTGGTCTGGCGGCTCTGCCCTATCGCCGATTCGCCGCCACGGCAGGACTGCTTTTGGGGCTGGGCGGACTGGGCCTGAGCGGCGCGCCGGCCCTGGCCGCGCTGATCGGCCTGGGCGGCGCGCTGGTGCAGGCTCAGACCGGCAGTCGCTCGGAACAGGCTGGGGCGGGCCCAACCGACGTCTGGACCATTCTTGCCATCACGCTGCTCTCGGCGCTGCTGGCCTGGGCCTTGGGCCTGTGGCACTGGCGCGTGCTGTGGCCTGACGCCAGTTGGGCCGAATGGCATAGCCTGGGGCGTTTGTGGCTGTGGTTCACCTGGCCCGCAGGACCGCTGGCGCTGTGGACATTGTGGCGCTGGCGCCGACAGCGCTGGAGCCGTCACTTGGCGCTGCCGATGCTGTTCGCGGCCGTCGGCTTCGCCGGCTCGCTGAGCAGCGCGGGTTCGGACCGAGCGCTGCTGCTGACGCTGCCTGCGATCGCGGCGCTGGCCGCATTTGCCCTTCCCACACTGAGCCGCAGCCTGTCCGCGCTGATCGACTGGTTCACGCTGCTTTTCTTCAGCGCCTGCGCGCTGTTCTTCTGGGTTTACTGGGTCGCCGTGCAGACCGGTTTCCCTCGCACGGCTGCAGCCAACTTGACGCGGCTTTATCCGAGTTTCATGCCCGGCTTTTCGCTGCCCCTCTTCCTGATCGCAGGCGCCGCCACACTGGCCTGGTGCTGGCTCGTGCGCTGGCGCACCGGGCGCCAGCGTGCCGCCATCTGGAAGAGCCTGGTGCTGCCCGCGGGCGGCACTGCGCTGAGCTGGTTGCTGGCCATGACGCTGTGGCTGCCGCTGGCCGACTACACACGCAGCTACGTTCCGCTGATGCGCGAGGTCAGCGCGCTCATCACACCCAAGAGCTGCGTTCAGGTGCATGACTTGACGCGGGCGCAGATCGCCGCGCTGGAGTTTCACGCCGGACTGGAACTGGAGCCGGCTACGCCACAGGCGCGATGCGAATGGCTGCTGGTGAACGCCAGCGCGATGCACCAGGCACCGCTGTCTCGGGCCATCGACCTCCGTCAATGGACGCTGGTGCGCACCATTCAGCGCCCCGCCGACAGGCAGGAAAGCGTGACGCTTTTCAGACGCAATCCGACCTGACGTGCAAGTCAGATCGCGATCTGCCGCAGGCGCACCGCTGGAAAACGAATCGTGAAGCGCGATCCCTGCCCGGGCGTGCTCTCGATCTTCAGTTCGGCGCCATGGCGTTGCGCCACGTGTTTGACAATCGCCAGTCCCAGACCGGTGCCGCCGGTTTCGCGGGCACGGCTGCGGTCCACCCGGTAGAAGCGCTCCGTCAGGCGCGGCAAATGCTCGGGCGCGATGCCTGGGCCCGTGTCCTGCACCGAAAACTCGGCCTGGCCCTCGGGCAGGGAGCTCCAGACCACGTCGATGCGACCGCCACCGGGCGTGTAGCGCACGGCATTGCTCACCAGGTTGGACATCGCGCTGAGCAGCTCGGAACTGGCGCCCGCCAATTCGGTCGCGGCGTCGCAGGAGAACTGGATCAGATGTGCAGGCACGGCCACGAGCTCCGACAAAGCTCTGGCCTCGCGTTCGCATTCGTCCATCAAGTCCTGCACCGGGTGCCACTCTTCCAGCGGTGGTGGCGGACTGCCCTCGAGCCTTGAGAGCGTGAGCAAATCGCTGACCAGCAGGTGCATGCGCTGCGCCTGCTGCGCCATCAGCGCCAGATAGCGTTGCTGCTCCTGGGGCTTGAGCGGCAGGGTCTGAAGGGTCTCGACAAATCCGCCCAGCACCGTCAGCGGCGTGCGGATCTCGTGCGACACGTTGGCCACAAAGTCGCGGCGCATGGCCTCGGCCTGCTCCAGCGCCGTGACATCGCGCGACAGCAACAATCGGCGGCCGTCGCCATAGGCGTGCAGGTCCACGGATAGCCTGACCGGTCGGCTCACGGTGCTGCGCGGACCCGGAATCACGATGGCATGGCTGTAGTCGTGCGACGCCTGGTAGGCGGTAAAGGCCGGGTCGCGCAGCAGGTTGCCGACATGCTGCCCCAGGTCGCGCTGGGGGTCGAAGCCAAAATGCTCGGCTGCCGTGCGGTTGCACCACTCGATGCGTCCTTGCGCATCGAGCAGGACCACGCCATTGGGCGAGGTCTGGATCGCTGCCAGGAATTCGGCCAGCCGGGCTTCACTGCGTGCCAATTGCAGATCGCGCTCCTTGAGCAGCGTGCGGGTTCGCGTTCCCACTTCGCCCCACAGGCCGGGCAATTCGGGCAGTTGCGCTGGCGGTCCTTGCCGCAGCCACTGCAGAAGCCCAGAGCCCCGGCGCAGGTCGATCAAGGCCCAGACGGCGCCGGCCGCGATCGAACCGATCAACGCGCCCGACAACGCAAGCTCCCAAGGCCACAGGCCGTAGCCCAACGCCGCGCCCACCGCCTGGAACAGGAAAAACCGGAACAGCCTCCAGAACATGGTCTTGCGCTAGACGCGCACGCCCTGTGCCGTCAAGCGGTAGCCGGCGCCGCGCACGGTCTCCACCATCGCGCCCGCGTCACCCAGAGACTCGCGCAGCCGTTTCACGTGCACGTCCACGGTACGCTCCTCGATGAACACATGGTCGCCCCAGACCTTGTCGAGCAACTGGCCCCGGCTGTGCACGCGCTCGGCGTGCTTCATCAGGTAATGCAGCAGCTTGAATTCGGTCGGCCCGAGCTTGAGGCTCTGCCCCCGGTACGACACACGATGGGTAGCGCCGTCAAGCACCAGCTCGCCCATGGTGACGCTGTCGGCCACCTGCTCGGGAGCTCGCCGGCGCAGCACAGCGCGCATGCGCGCCAGCAATTCCTGGGTCGAAAACGGCTTGGTAATGTAGTCGTCCGCACCCGCATCCAGGCCCGCCACCTTGTCGGGCTCGTCGCCTCGGGCGGTCAGCATCAGGATAGGAACGCCCTTGGTGCGCGCGTCGGCACGCCACCGCTTGGCCAGCGCCACGCCACTTTGTCCAGGCAGCATCCAGTCCAGCAGGATCACATCGGGCAGCACCGCATCAAGTTCGCGCTGCGCCACTTCACCGTCGCTGGCCCAAACCGGCGAGAAGCCGTTGTGCCGAAGGTTCACCGCGATCAGTTCGGCAATGGCCGCTTCGTCTTCGACGATCAGTACTCGGGGCAGCTTTTTCATGGGTTGACGACGGACTCGATAGTCTCCATGGTGGAATGGCGGATGTCTTCGCCTTTGACCACATAGATGATGACCTCGGCGATGTTCTTCGCGTGGTCGCCGATGCGCTCGATCGCCTTGGCCAGGAACAACAGGTTCAGACTGGCCGAGATGGTGCGCGGGTCCTCCATCATGTAGGTGATGAGCTTGCGCACAAAGCCGTCAAACTCCCGGTCAATGGCATCGTCCTCCTTCAGGATAGAGACCGCCGTCGTGGCGTCGAGCCGCGCGAACGCGTCCAACGCCTTGCGCAGCAGGCCCGAGGCCAGGTCGGTGGCGATGCGCAATTCCGACGCCGGCAGCATCCGCGCCGAACCGCTGTCGATGATGGCGCGCACCATGCGCGCCACCTTGGCGGCCTCGTCGCCCGCGCGCTCCAGGTTGGCGGTGATCTTGGAGATCGCGATCAGCAGGCGCAGGTCCCGCGCCGTAGGCTGGCGCCGCGCAATGATGGAGGACAGATCGCGGTCGATCTCCACCTCCATGGTGTTGACCCGGCGCTCGGCCTGGGTCACCTGATCGGCCAGCTCGATGCTGAACTCGGCCAGCGCGTACACCGCTGTGCGGATCTGCGACTCCACCAGACCGCCCATCTCCATCACGCGCGATGAGACTTCGCTCAGTTCGCTGTCGAACTGGCTGGAAAGATGTTTGTCACCCATGGTATTTTTTCCTTATCTTGTGAAGCTCGCGCAAGGCGTGGACCGCTCTGAACTAACCGAATCGACCCGTGATGTAGTCTTCCGTTTCCTGGCGCTTGGGCTTGAAGAACATCTGTTCCGTGGCGCCGAACTCGACCAGATCGCCCAGGTACATATAGGCGGTGTAATCGCTGCAGCGCGCTGCCTGCTGCATGTTGTGCGTGACGATGACCACGGTGTAATCGCTCTTGAGCTCCACGATCAACTCCTCGATCTTGGCCGTGGAGATCGGGTCCAGTGCGGAGCAGGGCTCGTCCAGCAGCAGCACTTCGGGTTTGATCGCGATGCCGCGTGCAATGCACAGACGCTGTTGCTGGCCGCCCGAGAGTCCGGAGCCGCTTTGATTCAGCTTGTCCTTGACCTCGCCCCAGAGAGCAGCCTTGCGCAAGGCCAGTTCCACACGCTCGTCCATGTCGCTGCGGTTCAAGTTTTCGAACAGCTTCACGCCGAAGGCGATGTTGTCGTAGATCGACATCGGAAACGGCGTGGGTTTCTGGAACACCATGCCGACCTTGGCGCGCAGCAGCGCCACGTCCTTCTTCGACGTCAGCAGGTCCTCGCCGTCGAGCATGACCTGGCCTTCAGCCCGCTGCTCGGGATAGAGTTCGAACATGCGATTGAAGACGCGCAGCAAGGTCGACTTGCCGCAGCCCGAAGGACCGATGAAGGCCGTCACCTTGTTTTGCGGGATCTCCAGATTGACGCTCTTGAGCGCGTGGAATTTCCCATAGAAGAAATTCAAATCCTTGACCGAAATCTTCGAGGTCTCTTGGCTCAGCGTGAGGGTTTCCATGGCTTCTTTAACCTTGTTCAATGCTTCTGGCGCGTCAGCACGCGGGCCAGGATATTCAGGCCGAGCACGGCCACGGTGATCAGGAAGACGCCGGCCCAGGCCAGGTGCTGCCAGTTCTCGTAGGGGCTCATGGCGAACTTGAAGATCGTCACCGGCAGGCTGGCGATGGGACCACCCAGATTGGAGCTCCAGAACTGGTTGCTCAACGCAGTGAACAGCAGCGGCGCGGTCTCGCCGGCGATGCGCGCCACGGCCAGCAGGATGCCGGTGACCACGCCCGAGCGCGCCGCCTTGAGCGTGATGCCCAGGATCACTTTCCACTTGGGCGCGCCCAAGGCGTAGGCCGCCTCGCGCAGACCGGCGGGAACGAGCTGCAGCATGTTCTCGGTGGTGCGAATCACCACTGGAATGACGATCAACGCCAGCGCCATGACACCAGCCCAGCCGGAAAATGTCTTGAAACGCGCCACCACCACCGCGTAGACGAACAGGCCGATGACGATCGATGGCGCCGACAGCAGGATGTCGTTGACGAAGCGCGTCACCGTTGCCAGCCATCCTTTGGTGTTGTACTCGGCCAGGTAGATGCCAGCCATGATGCCGATGGGCGCACCGACGAAGGTCGCCAACAGCACCATCAGGAACGAGCCGTAAATCGCGTTCGCCAGTCCGCCGAGTTCATTCGGTGGCGGTGTGCTCTGGGTGAACGTGGTCAGGACCAGGCCGCTCAGGCCCAGACGCACGGTTTCCAGCAGAATCCAGGCCAGCCAGAACAGGCCAAAGAGCATGGCGCCCAGCGAGAGCGCCACCGCCAGGCGGTTGATCAGTTTGCGCCGCGCATATTTGGCTTCGCGCGGGTCGATCGCGGAAACGGTTGCTGTCATGATTTGGTCCCTTCGCCCTTGCGCAACTGCGACAGCAGCAGCTTGGACAGGGACAGCACCACGAAGGTGATGAAGAACAGCACCAGACCCAGATAGATCAGCGACGCCTGATGCAGCCCTTCTCCAGCTTCGGCAAATTCATTCGCCAGCGCCGAGGTGATGCTGTTGGCCGCCTGAAACACCGAGAGCGAATCGAGCTGGTTCATGTTGCCGATGACAAAAGTCACCGCCATGGTCTCGCCCAGGGCGCGGCCCAGACCGAGCATGATGCCGCCCACGACGCCGGCCTTGGTGTAGGGCAACACCACGGAGGACACCACCTCCCAGGTGGTGGCGCCCAGCCCGTAGGCCGATTCCTTGAGCAGCGGCGGCGTGACCTCGAACACGTCACGCATCACCGACGCGATGAAGGGAATGATCATGATCGCCAGGATGATGCCGGCCGACAAGATGCCGATGCCCACCGGTGGGCCGCTGACGAAGGCACCCAGATAGGGCACGCCGCGAAACAGCGACTGCAGCGGCTGCTGCACATAGGTCGCCAGGATCGGGCCGAACACCAGCAAGCCCCACATGCCGTAGACGATGGACGGCACGGCCGCGAGCAGTTCGATGGCCGTGCCCAGCGGGCGCTTGAGCCAGGCCGGCGAGAGCTCGGTCAGGAACAGCGCGATGCCAAAACTCACCGGCACCGCGATCAGCAGCGCGATCAACGAGGTGGCGACCGTGCCGTAAATCATCACCAGACCGCCGAACTCTTCCTTCACCGGGTCCCAGGTCGTGCTGGTGAGAAAACCCAGTCCGTACTTGTCGATTGCCGGCCAGGCGCCAAGGATCAGCGACCCCAGGATGGCCACCAGCAGCAGCAGCGTCAGCAGCGCCGCGGCCAACGCGGCCCCGCCAAACAGGCGGTCCAGCAGGGGGCGACTGCGCAGCGAAGGAGTGGAAGAAGTAGGAGTCATGGCGTGGGCCGGGCCGTTCCTGGAAAGTTCGAACGGTCCGTGCTGGACTTGAAGTGTAGAGGACAAGGCACGGACCCTGAATTCAAGCGAAAAACGCCTGAGTTACTTGAAGGCAACAGCCTTGCCGGACGCATCCTTGATCTGGCCCCAGGCCTTTTCGATCTGCGTCTTGACCACAGCCGGCATGTTCACATAATCGAGTTCATCTGCCATTTTTTCGCCGCTCCTGTAGGCCCACTCGAAGAACTTCAGCGTGGCCGTGGCGTCGGCTGGCTTGTCCTGCACCTTTTGCATCAGGATGAAGGTCGCACCGGTCAGCGGCCAGGAATCCTTGCCGGCCTGGTTCGTCAGCACCTGATAGAAGCTCTTGCTCCAGTCGGCACCGGCGGCGGCGGCCTTGAAGGCGTTCTCGTCGGGCGAGACGAAGCTGCCAGCGGCGTTTTGCATTTGCGCGTAGGTCAGCTTGTTCTGCTTCACGTAGGCGTATTCCAGATAGCCGATCGAGTTCGGCAGGCGCGCCACGAAGGCGGCAACGCCCTCATTGCCCTTGCCTCCGGCGCCGGTGGGCCAGTTCACGGCCGTGCCCTCGCCGACCTTGGACTTCCACTCGGCGTTGGCCTTGCTCAAGTAGTTGGTGAAGATGAAGCTGGTGCCCGAACCATCGGCGCGGCGCACGACGGCGATGTCGGCGTCAGGCAATGCCACACCAGCGTTCAGCGCCTTGAGCGCCGCGTCGTTCCACTTGGTGATCTTGCCCAGGAAGATGTCGCCCAGCACCTGGCCGTTGAGCTTGAGCTGGCCGGGAGCGATTCCCTTGATGTTGATCACCGGAACCACGCCGCCGATGACGGTGGGGAACTGCATCAGACCTTTCTTCGCCAGGTCCTCATCCGTGAGGGGCATGTCGGAAGCGCCGAAAGCCACGGTCTTGGCTTCGATCTGCTTGATGCCGGCGCCAGAGCCAACCGACTGGTAGTTGATCTTGACGCCAGTGGCCTTGTTGTACTCGGACGCCCATTTGGCGTACAAGGGGGCCGGGAAGCTGGCGCCGGCGCCGGTCACGTCTTGGGCCACGGCGACATTGGCGAAAGCCACAGCGCCGATCAGGCTGGCTGCGAAGAAGTTGCGGATCAATTTCATGGAGGAATCCTCGGGATGGGTTGAACGATGGAGAGACTTTAAGAAAGTTTTATGACAAGCACGTGACAAATCCAAACCTGCCGACAAGGGATGCGCCGACGTCTAGTTCGAACTGGACGACACCCGCATCAGGCTCAGGCTGAAGGGATGGCCTGATTTGTCCCGCACCGAGGTCATGACCTTGAAAGCCATGGCCTGCACGCGATCGGGCAGCCGGACAAAGTTGTTCTTCTGCACCAGGGCGTCACCGTTCATCAGCGCCCAGACAAAGAATTGCAGGGCCGCCTGGGTCTGCTCGGGCCTGGCGCTGACCAGTGGAACCACCACAAACGTGCCCATGGTGATCGGCCACACGCCCGCACCCGGCTTGTCGGTGAGGGTGGCGGTGAATTCGCCCCGGCTGACCCATTCGCTGTTGTTCATCGCCGCCCGGAAAGCGTCGATCGAGGGCGCCATGAAATCGCCCGCGGCATTTTTCATGTGAACCGGATGCAGCTTGTTGTCCCGCACATAGCCGTAGTCGACGTAGCCGATCGCACCGAGTGTCTCCTGCACCGACTTGACCACGCCCTCACTGCCCTTGACTGCGACGAAGCCCGCGGGCCAAGCCACGCTGGTCTTGACGCCGTAGCGCTCCTTCCAGTTGGCATTCACCTTGGCCAGGTAGTCGGTGAAGTTGTAGGTCGTGCCGGATCCGTCGCTGCGCACCACGACCTTGATCGCCAGGTCCGGCAGTGCCGTGCCGGGATTGAGCTGGACAATCTCCTGCGCGTTCCAGCGCGTGACTTCGCCCAGGAAAATCCGCGCCAGCACATCGCCGCTGAGGCGCACCGGGTTCTCAACACCCCTGGGCAGGTGCACCACCGGCGCAATGCCGGTGATCGCGATCGGAAACAGCGCCAGACCGTCGCGCGCCAGTTCGGAAGCCGGCGGCGCCACGTCGGACGCGCCAAAACCGGTCTCTCCCGCCCGTATCTTCTTCAAGCCCGCGGACGATCCGACCGACTCGTAGGCCAGGCTGACGCCGCTTTCCTTCCTGTATTCGCCGGCCCAACTGCGGTAGATCGGTGCTGCGGCGGACGATCCCGCACCTGTCATCGTTTGATTCTCCGCCGCGTGTACCGGCACCACTGCCAGAGCGACAACCCACGCCATCAGACCAGTTTTCATCGTCGACTTCAACTTTCGGGTGTTTTCCATGTTGCGAGCTTCGCGCGCCAATGCGAAAGAATCATGACAATACCCCGGCGCCCGCAGGGCTTGTCACGCCACTGTCATCTCCGTTTCATACATTGAGGCCTCACTCCATCAAAACCGCGCGATCGATGCCACGACAGCTTGCCCTGCCTGGATGCTGGGCCGGTCAATAATCAGCCATGCAAAACGGTACCCTCCTCGCCGCCGTCGATCTCGGCTCCAACAGTTTCCGTCTGGAAATCGGACGCTTTGAGCATGGCCAGATTCAGCGCTCCGAGTACCTCAAGGAAACCGTCCGCCAGGGCAACGGCTTGGACGAAGATCGCAACCTCACCCCCGAGGCGATGCAGCGTGGCTGGGACTGTCTGGCGCGCTTTGGCGAACGCCTGGCGGGGCTGAAGCGGGGTCAAGTTCGGGCCGTCGCCACGCAGACGCTGCGCGAGGCGCGCAACCGTGATGAATTCCTGGCGCGGGCCCACCAGATTTTGGGATTCCCGATCGACGTGATTTCGGGACGCGAAGAAGCGCGCCTGATCTACCAGGGGGTGGCGCACCTGCTGCCCCAGTCCGCCGAGCGCCGGCTGGTGGTGGACATCGGCGGGCGCTCCACCGAACTGATCCTGGGTCACGGCTACGAGGCGCGCGTCATGGAGTCGTTTCGCGTTGGCAGCGTGGCCTGGTCGATGCGCTATTTCGCCGACGGCCAACTCACGGCACGTGCTTTCGAGGCTGCTGAAATTGCCGCCAAGGCGGTGCTGGACGAAGCCTTGAACGCCTATCGGCGCGACGCCTGGGACCTCGCCTACGGCTCATCGGGAACCATTGGCGCCGTGGGCGACGTGCTGGGCGCCGCGGGCTGGCCCGCAGACCGCGTCACCCGCGCCGGACTGGACTGGTTGCTGGACCGGCTCATCAAGGCCCAGCGCTCGGATCGCGTGCGCCTGGAGGGCATGAAGGAGGACCGACGCACGGTGATCGGCGGGGGCTTGAGCGTCCTGCGCGCGGTCTTTGACCTGCTCGAGATCGACGAAATGAGTTCGGCGCAGGGCGCCTTGCGCCATGGCGTGCTCTACGACATGCTGGACCGGGAGCACGAGCAGACCGACCTGCGTTCGACTTCGGTGCAGCGCCTCACCGAAAAGTTCGCCGTCGATGCGGCGCAAAGCGTGCGCGTGCAAAAGGTCGCAGCCCAGCTTTTTCGCCAGTTGTTCGACAGCTCCCAGGGCTCGGTCGAGGAGCGCAACCGGCACCTGCGCAAATTGAACTGGGCTGCGAACCTGCACGAGATCGGCTGCCAGATTTCTCACAGCGAGTCGCACAAGCACGGCGCCTACATCCTGGACAACACCGACGCGCCCGGTTTCGCGCAGCACGAACTGCATCGTTTGGGCCTGCTGGTGCTGGGCCATCGCGGCAAGTTGCGCAAGCTCGACGCCGACTTTGAAGACGCGGACTTCGTGGCCCAGCTGCTGTCGCTGCGCCTGGCCGTGATCCTGTGCCACGCCCGGCGCGACCCCGACCTGAAGGGACTGCAGCTGAAGTGGAGCCCGGCCCAGGGAAAACAGTTCAGCCTGCGCTGCCGCAGCGGCTGGAGCCAGGCGTTTCCACAGTCGGCGCATCTGCTGCGCGAGGAAGTTCTGGCCTGGCAGAAAACACTTTGGTCCCTGACTTTTTCCGAGAGCTGAACAGCCCCACCAGCCCGTCACCCTATCGAACGAAACGACTATGAACCCAAGCAAAACCCGAGAGCACCTGGACTACGAGCGCCGGGTCCACGCCGAGATGCTGGACAGCTTCGATGAAGAACTGGAAATGGAAATCGACGATGCCCGCCTGGATGGACTGGTCGAAGGTGCGGCCGATGCGCGTGGGCGGGCCGATCTGGACCGGCGCTTCTATTTCAAGGAACTGTTTCGACTGCAGGCAGAGTTGGTCAAGCTGCAGGACTGGGTCGTGGCCAAGAAACTCAAGGTGGTCGTGCTGTTTGAAGGGAGGGACGCCGCGGGCAAGGGCGGCGTCATCAAGCGCATCACGCAGCGCCTGAATCCACGCGTATGCCGCGTGGCGGCGCTGCCGGCCCCGAGTGAACGCGAGCGCAGTCAGTGGTACTTCCAGCGCTACATATCGCACCTGCCAGCAGGCGGCGAGATCGTGCTTTTCGACCGCAGCTGGTACAACCGCGCCGGCGTGGAAAAGGTCATGGGCTTTTGCAGCGAAGGCGACGTCGAGGAATTTTTCCGCACCGTGCCCGAGTTCGAAAAGATGCTGATCCGCTCGGGCATCATCCTGATCAAGTACTGGTTTTCCATCACCGACGAGGAGCAGCACCTGCGGTTCATGATGCGCATCCACGATCCGCTCAAGCAGTGGAAACTGAGTCCCATGGACATGGAGTCGCGCCGCCTGTGGGAAAGCTATACCAAGGCCAAGGAAGTCATGCTGGAGCGCACCCACATTCCCGAAGCACCCTGGTGGGTGATCGAGGCCGTGGACAAGAAGAAGGCGCGCCTGAACTGTATTCATCACCTGCTGGCCCAGGTTCCGTACGCCGAGATCGAGCACGAAGCCGTGACGCTGCCGCAGCGCATTCACCATCCTGATTACGAGCGCAATCCGGTTCCCAGGGAAATGATCGTTCCCACCGTTTGCTGATTGCCCCCCGGTATTCGATCATCAAGCAGCGATTGAAGGGTTTGTACGCGTGTGACTCACGCCACAGTGTCATCAAATTGAAGCCAAGTACCGGCACAATCGTGATTCCGAAATCGACCCGGGCCCTGCATGTACCACGACGAACTCACGAGCATTTCCGAGACCGGCTTGCGCTACACCCAGAAGGAAAGTGGCTCCCCCTTTCAGGACATGGGTGGCGCCGGGGAAACGCTGAGTTGCATCAAATGTGGCCTGCATCGGCCGCGGCGCAGCGGTGTCTTCAAGCGCTACGCGACCGCGTTGATGTTTTTCTGTCTCGACTGCAAACCCGTCAAGACGCAGCGCCAAGCCGCCGACAGGTAGCGCCGGCGCAAGGCGTCACGCCGCGAGTGGGTCTCGGTGCTGCTCGGGCTCGCCAGTCGAGCGCACGAACAGACCGGCACCGGCCAGCTTGGCATCGTGCTTGGCCAATGCCGCCAGCGAGGCCACCTGTTCTGCACTGGACAACTCGTTTGGCCGAATCACCACCGCCCCGATCGAGAGCGTGGTGCAGGGAAAGAATCGCGTCACGCCGTGCCGGTCTTCGGCCGTGATGCCGCCGTCGGCCAGCGCCTTTTCATCAAAGAGTTCGAGCGCACGAAGGCCGAAACTGCGCACCAGGCTTTCGCATTGGGTCTTCCAGTTCGCGCTCTGGTACAGCAGGATGAAGTCGTCACCGCCCACATGCCCGACGAAATCGCACAGCGGGTCGCAGTGCGTCAGCGCCAGCTTGGCCACGAGCCGGATCATCTCGTCGCCGCGCCAGTAGCCATACTGGTCGTTGAAGGGCTTGAAGTTGTTCAGATCCGCGTAGCACGCGACAAACTCGCACCCGCTGTCGAGCAGGCGCTCGATGTGCTGGCTGATGGGAATGTTGCCGGGCAGGAAGGTCAGCGGATTGGCGTGGCGCGCCGCCTCGATGCGCGTTTCGGTGACCGAGCGCACGAGCTGATCGCCCGTGCCCAAGCCGATGTAGCGGCCGTTGTCGACGACGATGAAGCCTTCGGTCAGATAGCGCTGATCTTCCGACGTCAGGATCCCGACCAGCTCGTCCACGTTGTGGTCGCGCTCGATCAATCGGGGTTGGTCATTGGCATTCTTCATGCAGGTCTTCTTGCCCCATAGCTCCCGGTAATAGGGCTTGGTGTATTCGTTCAGAAAGGCCGCCCGGCTGATGATCGCCAACGGACGCTGCTGGTCCACCACCGCCAGCGCATGCAGGTCAGGCCGGGCGTGGAACAGCGCAGCGGCGTCTTCGTTGCTGCTGTTCAGACCCAGTGTGGGCGCCATCGTGACCGAGACCCCGCGCAGAAAGCCCGCCTGCACCGCGCGCCCGCTTTGCGGCAACACGGCCACGCGCCGATCGCGCATGACAAGCAGTGCCTGCGCCAGTGGCTCTTCGCGCGGTTCGGCTTCGGGCCTTCCGAGGAAATAACCCTGTCCATAGGAAATGCCCAGGTCGCGCAGCACGCGCAGGTCTTCGGCGGTTTCTATGCCCTCGGCCACGAGCGCGGTGTTGAAGATGGACGCGATCTGCTGCAGCGCCTGAACCGTCTTGAGCTTGTCGGCGTGCTGGCTCAGATGGCGAATGAAATACTTGTCGATCTTCACCACGTCCGGACGGATCTGCGACCACAGGCGCAGGCTGGAGCGACCGTCGCCGAAGTCGTCCAGCGCCAGCGACACGCCGGCCAGGCGGACCTCGTCGGCAACGCGGGCCAGATGGTCCATGTCGGTCACGCGCTCGTGCTCAGTGAGCTCCAGCACCAGCATGCGCGGCGCCACGCCCAGGCTGTGCACCAGATCGCTCAAGGCGGCGCGCCCACGATCCTGCAGCAGGCGCACCAGCACCGCGGCGCTGATGTTGACGAACACCCGGCCCGGGTCGCGCAATCCACCCCAGCGCCTGAGTGCGGCTTCGGCACACGCGGTTTCAAACTCGAATCCCAAGCCTTCCTGCGCTGCCGCCAGCAGCATGGCATCGGGAAATTCGAACGGCGTTCCCACCGGCCCGCGGGTCAATGCTTCGTGCGCATAGACGCTGCCGCCCTGGAGCGACACGATGGGCTGGAAAACGGGTCTCAGCGTCTGGCTCAACAACAGTTTTGCCAGGGGTCCTTCAGCCGCGCCGAACGGGCCTGTCGCTGCACGCGGCGCCTGGACGCCAGCGCTCCACCGGCTCGCGGATTCAATCTTCGGCGACAGGACAGCGTCCATGTAAATTCCTTCAGGATGTCGATGAAATTTACTTAAGAAATGTGACGCTGCCATGACAATTTTGTGAAACCGGAAACGGTATAAACTGTATTCATCGTTTATTTCAAAGGAGTCCCCATGGCAACCACTACCGTCAAAGTCGTGAATTCACCCAAGCCCGCTGCGAAGGCGGCCAAGCCTGTCGCCCAAGCGGTCGTCAAGGCCGCACCCAAGGCGGCAAAGGTTCGGGTCGAATCGACCAAGCCGGCAACCCCAGCTGTGGCCAAGCCGGTAGAAAAGGCGCTCGCCCAGCCGGTCGCAAGGCCGCCGGTCAAGGCCTTGCCAGCCAAGGCGGAAAAAGTCAAGAAGCCAAAGCTCGTGCGCGACAGCTTCACCATCCCCAAGGGCGAGTACGTGGTGCTGGACGCGCTCAAAGCACGCGCTGCCAAGCTGGCCCAGCCGGCGAAGAAAAGCGAATTGCTGCGTGCCGGCATCAAGGCCCTCGCGGCCATGAACGACGCCGCACTGAAGGCGGCGCTGCAGGCGGTTCCGGCGATCAAGACCGGCCGCCCGAAAAACTGAAATCCTCGGCCGGTTCCTGGCAGCCTGTCGGACTGCTAAACCGAGTCCGGGTTCTGCACCGTCACGATCACGGTCTCGGGAACGTCGTTGCGCAGTCGGGTTCGCAGCCACCAGACGGCGCCCTTCTTGATCGCGCACTCGCTTTCCTTGAGGCCGATGAGCTGCGCCACGATCTGCCCCAGCACCGGCTGGTGGCCAACGACCAGTACCGACGCCTTGCTCTGGGGCCACTGCACCAGTTCCAGCACCTGGGCGGCTGATCCATCGGTTCCGAGTTCGGAGCGAAGCTTGTACTTTCGTCCCAGCGCCAGCACGGTCTGCTCGGTGCGACGCGACGGGCTGGCCAGGATGCGGCTGCTGTCGGGCAGGTGCCGATCGAGCCAGGCCGCCATCTTTGTGGCCTGTTTATGCCCGCGCGACGTCAGGTCCCGATCCAGGTCGGTGCAGCCGTCCTTGGCCTCATGCGCCTCCGCATGGCGCCACAAGATCAGGTCCATGATGAATTCCTTTTGACAGATAGGGCGGGGGTTGCATAGCGCTGCATCAGCGCCTTCTGCGCCCCCACCTTGATCGCAGCGGATGCGGTATCCACCCGGACGTAATGCCCATCGGGCCCCATGTCCCAGGCGTCGACGCCGTCGTTCAGGTAGGAAACCAGGCACTCGTCGACGATGCGCTGGCGCAGCGCCGGATCCGTCACCGGCCAGGCCAGTTCGATGCGGCGCAGCATGTTGCGGTTCATCCAGTCGGCGCTGGACAGGTAGAGCGATTCCTCCTCCCCCACGCGGAAATAGAACACCCTGGAGTGCTCCAGAAAGCGGCCGATGATGGAGCGCACCCGGATGTTGTCGGTGAGTCCGGGCACCTGGGCCGGCAGCATGCAGGCGCCGCGCACCAGCAGATCGATCTTGGCGCCGCGCTGCCCGGCGTGGATGAGCGCGCGCATCAGCGCTTCGTCGGTGAGCGCGTTCATCTTGACGACGATGCGCGCGTCCTTGCCCTGGCTTGCAGCCAGGCCCACGGCGTCGATCTTTTCCACCAGTCGGTGCTGCAACTGGAACGGCGCCAGCCACAGGCGCTTGAGCCGCTGCAGCCGGTTCATCCCCGCGATATGCACGAACACCTGCTCGATGTCCGAGGTCAGCGCAGCGTCGGCCGTGAGGTAGCTCACGTCGGTATAGAGCCGTGCCGTGCTCGGGTTGTAGTTGCCCGTGGACAGGTGTGCATAACGCCGCATCTGGCGCCCTTCGCGGCGCGTGATCAGCATCATCTTGGCGTGGGTCTTGAGGCCCACCACGCCGTACACCACCTGCGCGCCGATCGCCTCCAGCATCTCGGCCCAGTTGATGTTCGCCTCCTCGTCAAAGCGCGCCTTGAGCTCCACCACCACCGTGACCTCCTTGCCCCGGCGCACGGCCTCGCGCAACAAGTCCATCAGTTCGGTGTCGGAGCCGGTGCGGTAAATCGTCTGTTTGATCGCCAGCACCTGCGGATCCAGCACGGCTTCACGCAAGAACGCCAGCACCGCGTCAAAGCGCTCGAACGGCTGGTGCAGCATCACGTCGCCTTCCTTGAGCCGCTCGAAGAACGACTGGCCGGGCGTGAGCTGTATCGGCCAGCATCCCTTGAAGGGTTTGAATCTGAGCCGCGGCTCGTCCACCAGATCGATCAACTGGGTCAGGCGCGCCATGTTCACCGGGCCGTGCACGCGGTACAGCGAGAGCTCGGTCAGGTCAAACTGTTTCAGCAGATAGTTCGCCAGATGCTCCGAGCAGGCGGCGGCCACTTCGAGTCGAACCGCCTGCCCATAGTGGCGTTGCGCCAGTTCCTGACGCAGCGCCGTGCGCAGGTTCTTCACATCGTCCTCGTCCACCGCCAGGTCGGAATGCCGCGTCACGCGAAACTGCGAGAACTGCCCCACCAATCGCCCTGGAAACAGATCCTGCAGGTGCGAGCGAATCACGCTCGAGAGCGAGACGAAAAGGATGCGATGACCCGAAATTTTTTCCGGCAAACGCATCAGCCGCGGCAAGACCCGGGGCACCTTGACGATGGCAATGTCGTTTTCGCGCCCAAACGCGTCGCGCCCGGTGAGGCGGACGATGAAATTCAGGGACTTGTTGGCGACCTGCGGAAACGGGTGCGCCGGGTCCAGCCCGACGGGCATCAGCAACGGTCGGACCTCGCGCTCAAAGTAGGCCCTGACCCAGCGCCGCTGCGCCTCGTCGCGCTCCGAGTGCGAGACGATCTCTATCCCCTGGCGCTTGAGCGCGGGCAGCACCGCCTCGTTGTAAAGCCGGTACTGGTGCTCCACCATGGCGTGCGTGAAGCGCGACAGTTCGGCGAAGGATTTCACGGTGAAAGCGCCCTTGCGCTCCTTGCTTTGGGCTGCGCTCAAGTGCGGCTCGGCCCTGACTTCGAAGAACTCGTCCAGGTTGGAGGACACGATGCACAAATAGCGCAGGCGCTCCAGCAGCGGCACCTCGCTGCGGCGCGCCCAGTCCAGCACGCGCTGGTTGAACGCCAGGATGGCCTGATCGCGGTCCAGAAATGGGACAGACTGAACCGGGTTGGCGTGGGTCGGATGCGAGTTTGTTTGAGGCATGGCTGCTCTTTGACCTGGACCACCCAAGCCTAGGTCGAGTATGTGTCTGATTTATGTCATCTGTGTGACGGTGCTCGCAGTTGCAGCCCGGGGACCGCCCTCCAAGCCCTGGCGCGCTGGCACCAGGTAGCGCAGGAAGGCCTGTGTCGCCTCGGTCCAGCTGAAGGTCATGGCGCGGGCTCGCGCCTCGCTTCGCGGCGTCTTAAGAGCGGCATGGAAGGCGAGTTGCAGATCGTCGTGCAGCGCACCGCCGCTGGCGCCACCCAGCGTGTCGGGGTTGGACTGGCCCAGCACTTCTCGCGGACCGTCCACGGGATAAGCGGCCACCGGCGTGCCGCAGGCCATGGCCTCGAGCATCACCAGGCCAAAGGTGTCGGCGTGACTGGGAAAGACAAACACGTCGGCCGCCGCGTAGACCTTGGCCAGCTCGTCGCGCGCCAGAATGCCCAGCCAGCGCACGTCAGGGTAGCGCGCCTTGAGGCTTTGCTCCAGCGGTCCCACGCCGCACACGACCTTGGTTCCGGGAATGTCGAGCTGGAGGAAGGCTTCGATGTTCTTCTCGTAGGACACGCGACCCACGAACAGCGACACCGGTCGCGCCAGCTCCCCCGCCGGCGGGTACAGGCGCGCGCTGTCGCGGAACTCGAACATGCGCGTATCCACGCCGTGCGTCCAGGAGCGAAGGTTCTGAAAGCCGCGCTGCTGCAGCATCTTCAGCACGCCCTCGGTCGGAACCATCACGCCCGACGACGGCTTGTGAAAATGCCGGAACAGCGCATAGCCCCAGGACAGCGGAACCTTCACTGCGGCATTCAGGATTTCGGGAAACTTGGTGTGAAAGGCCGTGGTGAAAGCCAACCCATGCTTGAGGCAATAGCTGCGCGCGGCCCAGCCCAGCGGTCCCTCGGTGGCGATGTGGATGACCTCGGGCTGCAGCGCGTCGAGCATCGCCCACAGCGCGCGTTTGGGTCGGATCGCCAGATCGATGCCGGCGTAGCCGGGACAGGGTCGCGTGCGGAACTGGCCCGGTTGCATCACGTGCACATCGTGGCCCTCGAGTTGCAGCGCGCGTTGCAGTTCCAGCAAGGTCGTCACCACGCCGTTGACCTGGGGCAGCCAGGCGTCGGTAATCAGCGCCATTTTCATACGGTTTCCTTTGAAGTTTCATGCGGGTCAAGTGCCCGGTGTCCCAGCCCGCCCGCTGCGTGGGACGATTCCCACTGCACCAGTTCCAGGCGTCCATCGAAGTGTTCCACGAGTGCGGTTCGGCTCTCCACCCAGTCGCCATCATTGCAGTACAGCGTGCCTTTGATGTCGCGCATTTCGGCGCGGTGGATGTGTCCGCACACCACGCCCTGATGGCCACGGCGGCGGGCCTCACCGGCCACGGCCTCCTCGAAATCGGTGACGTAGGCCAGGGCCTTCTTCACCTTGTGCTTGAGGTAGGCGGACAAGGACCAGTACGGCAGACCCATGCGCGCACGCACGCTGTTGAGGTGGCGGTTGAGCTTGAGCGTGAACTCGTACAGGTTGTCGCCCAGATAGGCGAGCCACTTGGCGCACTGGATCACGCCGTCAAAGTAGTCGCCGTGCACGACCCAGAGCTGACGTCCGTCAGCCGTGGTGTGCACCGCCTCCTGCATCACCTCGATGCCGCCGAAGTGATGCCCGACAAAGCCGCGTGCGAACTCGTCGTGGTTGCCCGGGACAAAGATCACGCGGCTGCCCTTGCGTGAGCGCCGCAGCAGCTTTTGCACCACGTCGTTGTGCGACTGCGGCCAGTACCACTTGCGGCGCAACTGCCAGCCGTCGACGATGTCGCCCACCAGATAAAGCGTCTCGCTGGGATGGGATTTCAGGAATTCCAGCAGCGCCGGCGCCTGACAGCCCGGCGTTCCCAGGTGCAGGTCGGAGATGAAGATGGCGCGGTAGCGCTGGCGCGGCGCACCATCGTCTGCATCGTGCCCCAGGTCGGGCGGAATGTTCCAGACGCCTGCAGCAACGAATTCGCTGCGCATCACCGCCCCAGAAAGTGCTTGCGATAGCGCGACGGCAGATCCTCGATGCGCATCAGCATCGGCAGATCGGCGCTGTTGAAGTCCGGGTCCCAGGCCGGTGCCCCCAGGATCCTGGCGCCAAGGCGCAGATAACCCTTGATCAGGGCTGGCGGCTCTACCGCCAGGCTGCCGTCCATCTGCTCCACCGGCAATGGCAGCCGCGGGCGCACCTGAAACTCCACCGGTGCCAGGTGCGTGAGCTTGAGCTGCTGCCAGATGCTGGCTGCCACGTCGCCGCTGACGACTCCGTTGTGCCACATCGGAATGCTGGCGCAGCCGATCATGATGTCGAGCTGATTGCGCTGCATGAACTCGGCCAGTGCGCCCCACAGCGCCATGATGACGCCGCCGTGGCGGTAGTGCGGATGCACGCAGCTGCGGCCCAACTCGACCATCCGCTCGCGCAGTGAACGCAGGCGCGTGAGATCGAACTCGGTGTCGCTGTAGGTGCTGCCCACGCGCTTGGCCTGCGCCGGCGTCAACACGCGGTAGGTGCCGATGACTTCGCGCGTGGCCGCGTCGCGCACCAGCAGGTGCTCGCAAAAGTCGTCGAACAGGTCGATGTCGTGACCAGGAATCTTCCCTTGCAGGCGCGCACCCATTTCACCGGCAAAGACGTCGTAGCGCAGACGCTGCGCCTGGCGCACCTCGTCCTGATGCACGGCCCAGGACACCTCGATGGCCGCGCTCGCCTGGCTGGCATGAACAGCGCTCGAATCGCCCCGCGCTGGCGTCAGCGCCTGCATCGCAGCCAAGCCTGCAGCAAGTGAGAGGGTCGACTTCGAAGCTTCGGTGAGGATCTGTTCGTTCATTCATTCGCTCCATTGAGTTGCAATGCTCGAAGTCTGAAAGTTGCAGGTGACAGCAGCGTGTCGATTTCGTGGCAATTGCGTGACGGGCTGCACCACCCGCTCAGCCCACCGATGGGACCGTCTCACACAGCGCCATCAATTGCCCGCGAATGGCCTGATGGGTCGCCATTGCCAGAGACTTTCGCGACTGGCCCGATGGATCGATGCACGCACCGACATGCACTTGCGTTGTGAGCGACGAGGTGGCCATGACAGCTCTGAGCGAAGACAGCAGGCTAGTCTCTCCAATGAACAGGGCCGCGTCCGAAGGCAGCCCCGTGCGGGCGTCCAGATAGCGCAGCGTGAGCGGTTGAACCGGGGTGTTGGAGCGGATGGCGGCTTCGAAGATATTCGCATGAAAGACGCCCAGATCCGATCCGTCGGTGCTGGTGCCCTCGGGAAAAGCCACCACCGAGTAGCCCTGGCCGAACGCCGCCACGCTGGCGTCCACCATGGCGCGTGCGGAACGGCTTGACGAACGCCGCACGAAGATGGTCGAGCAGCCCTGCGCCACGCGTCCGAACAGCGGCCAGCGCCTGACTTCGGCCTTGGCGACAAAGATCCCGGGCATCAGCGACTGGATCACCAGAATGTCCAGCCAGGAGACGTGGTTCGCGACCACCAGGCCGGCGCAGTCTGAGGGCACCATGCCGGCGCACCGCACCTCCACCTGCAGGATCGCGAGCACGCGGCGCGCCCAGCGCCGCGTATGGTCGAGCTTGCCCGTCCTTTGCAGCCGCGGAAACAGCAGCGACAGGATCAGCATCGCAGCGACCAGCTCGAGCATCAGCCCGATTGCCTTGACCAGCGCGCGGGCCGGTGTTGGCCTGCGGGCCGTTGCTGCGGAGTTGTTCAGAGGTTCGTGTTGCATCACCCGGGTGTAGCCGCGCTCGATGACAGTGCTGTGACGCGAACCCTGCTGCCCTGACTGTGAACTAGTAGATCGTTCCATCAATACGGTTACTAAATAGACGATAATTACCATGTTTCCTCTTCAACTTATGAGGGTGGTGATCATGGCAAGAAAATCTGAACGGCCGTCGTTGGTTTTGACACAGGAAC
>CAILZB010000028.1 GCA_903838565.1 uncultured beta proteobacterium
GCAACCGGGGCCTGTTTCGCAACCGCTTGCAGCGCCTTGCGCCGGATGAAACCCAGCGCGGCCAAACCCAGCAGGACCATCACCACCATCCACCAGATCCATCGACTCATGAGGACTCCCTCGACACGGTTTGCGATGCGGCTGAAGTTTACTCAAGCTTGACCGTCTGGGGCTCCCTGGATGCGAAGCCTTTGAAGCCGCCTTTCTTCAGGTGCACCAGCAACAGCGATATCGCCGCCGGCGTCACACCCGAAATGCGCGAAGCCTGACCCAGGGTCTCGGGCTGGTGCCGAGCCAGTTTTTGCCGCGCCTCATAGCTCAGCGCGGTGACCTGCAAATAGTCCAATTCACGCGGAAGCGTCAGGTTTTCGTAGTGCGCCGCGCGCTCGATCTCGCTCTTTTGGCGGTCAATGTAGCCGGAGTATTTCGCGTTGATCTCCACTTGCTCGACCACAGACCGAATGAAAAGACTGGATTCACTCTCCCCCGACTCCGGCGCCAAGTCGCTCCCCAGCTCCGCGCTCGCGTAGCGACCGTCGTTCAGCGACATCAGGCTGGCGTAGTTCACATCGGGTCGACGCAACAACTCGGACAACGGGTATTCGTGCTCGATCGCCTTGCCCAGAACCCGCTCAGACTCGGCAGCCGGCAGCTTTTGGGGGCTGACCCAGATCGACTTCAGTCGTTCTGTTTCACGTGAAACAGCGTCGCGCTTGCGGTTGAAGGCATCCCAGCGCGCGTCATCCACCAGGCCCAAGCGGCGTCCGGTTGCGGTCAGACGCATATCGGCGTTGTCTTCGCGCAGTTGCAACCTGAACTCGGCGCGGCTAGTGAACATGCGGTAGGGCTCGGTCACGCCCTGGGTAATCAGGTCGTCCACCAGCACCCCGAGATACGCCTCGTCGCGCCCGGGCACCCAGGCGTCCTGCTCGCGGCACTGCAGCGCCGCGTTGATACCGGCGAACAGACCTTGGGCTGCCGCCTCTTCATAACCGGTCGTGCCATTGATCTGTCCGGCAAAGAACAGTCCCTTCAAGTGCCGCGTCTCGAAACTGCTCTTGAGTTCACGCGGATCGAAATAGTCGTACTCGATGGCGTATCCCGGGCGCAGGATGTGCGCATTTTCCAGCCCCTTCATGGAGCGCACCAGAGCGTACTGGATGTCAAACGGCAGGCTGGTGGAAATGCCGTTGGGGTAGTACTCGTTCGTGGTCAGCCCCTCGGGCTCGAGAAAGATCTGGTGGCTGTCCTTGTCGGCAAAGCGGTTGATCTTGTCTTCCACGCTGGGGCAGTAGCGCGGGCCCACGCCCTCGATCTTCCCGGTGAACATCGGGCTGCGATCGAAGCCGGACCGGATGATCGCGTGCGTGCGCTCGTTCGTGTGCGTGACCCAGCACGGCATCTGCTGTGGATGCATGGCGGAGCGCCCCATGAAGCTGAACACCGGGACCGACTGCCCTTCCCCGCCCGGCATGCCATCCCCCGCCTGCTCGGTGCACTGGCTGAAGTCGATGGAGCGTCCGTCCAGGCGCGGTGGCGTACCGGTTTTCAGGCGCGCCTGCGGCAGCTTGAGTTCCTTGAGGCGTGCGCTCAACATGGCGGCAGGGGGATCACCCGCCCGGCCGGCGGCGTAGTTGTTCAAACCGACGTGGATCTTGCCGTCCAGGAAGGTGCCCGCCGTCAGCACCACGGTGCGAGAGCGAAAGGCAATGCCCACCTGAGTCACCGCGCCCACGACGCGGTCGCCCTGCACCAGCAGATCGTCCACCGCCTGCTGGAACAGCCAGAGATTGGGCTGATTTTCCAGGCGCTGGCGAATCGCGGCCTTGTACAGGATGCGGTCGGCCTGGGCCCGCGTGGCGCGCACGGCCGGTCCCTTGGATCCATTGAGGATGCGAAACTGGATTCCCGCCTCGTCGGTGGCCAGGGCCATGGCGCCGCCCAGCGCGTCGACCTCCTTCACGAGGTGGCCCTTGCCAATGCCGCCGATGGAAGGGTTGCAGCTCATCTGGCCCAGGGTCTCGATGTTGTGGGTGAGCAGCAGTGTCTTGCAGCCCATGCGCGCCGCCGCCAGCGCGGCTTCGCACCCGGCGTGGCCGCCGCCGACCACGATCACATCGAATTCTTGCGCGTATTGCATGCTTTGGGCTCTTGGGAAATCATTTTCGGGCTCGAGGACTGGCGCCGCAGGCCGTGAGCATGAACAGGGCCGCGCGCCTGCGGGCGCGGAAATCCGCTGGGCCGCCGCGGGGGAGGATTTTACCTGTCGCAGCGAAATTCCGGCTTTGTTGCGGGCATTGGCGCGCAGCGCTGTGGGAAAATTGACGTGACAAAACCCACCGAGTCCAATATGTTCAATTTTCTGCAGCAACCTTGCCCCCGTGTGTTGCAAACCCTGTTCGTCCTGCTTTTCTGCGCGCCCTGCCTGGCGGGTCGCCCCATGGCGGTGGACGACGCCAACGTCGATGACGTGGGCACAGGCCATGTCGAAACCTGGTATGCACGGCAAAGCGGCAACAGCCACAACGTGACCGTGGCGCCGGGCTACGGGCTGGCAGACGGTATTGAAATCGACGCCGCCCTTTCCCGGGCCGACGGCGCCCAGGTCAAAAGCGCGGTTCAAGCCAAATTTCTTTTCACGGAGTCCAACAAGGCGGGCTGCAACCTGGCCGGTGTCATCGGCCTTGGCCACGGCGAAGAAGGCAACTCGCCCTACCTGAACGGCATCGTCACCTGCAACATGACCGATGGCGCAGCGCACTTCAACCTGGGCGCCCAACACCCCGCCGCAGGCGGCACACTCAGAACCTGGGGCGTGTCCTATGAGCACGAGTTCGGAGCGGCCACCGGCCACGTCGAATATTTTGGCCAGCAACAGGACAAGCCCACAGCCCAATTCGGTCTGCGCAGCGAAGTCGCCAAGAATATTCAACTGGATGGCACGCTTGGCCGCAGCGCGGGCGAAACCCTTTACAGCCTGGGTATGAAGTTCATGTTTTGAGCCCGGTATGACGGGGCGTCATGCCGATACACTGGGCCCATGAACGAACCCTTTGAACTCTACCCCGCGCTCAGTAGCGTGCAGCCCAGCCTGAGCGATCTGGGAGCGTCCATCGGGCCGATGCAGGTGCCCACGGGCACCGTGCTGTTCGACGAAAACGCGCCCTGCCAGGGATTTCCGATGCTGCTTGAGGGCGAGGTCCGGGTATCCCGCAGTTCGGGCGACGGTCGCTCGCTGGAGTTGTACCGCGTCGTACCAGGGGAATTGTGCCTGGTCTCGAGTGCCTGCCTGTTTCGCAGCCAGCCCCTGTCTGCGCGCGGCGTCACCACCAAACCCAGCACGCTGCTGCTGATTCCGCCCTCCGTGTTCGCGCGCTGGTTGGAAGTGCCCGCTTTTCGCGACAGCGTTCTGGGGCTGTTTGCCGAGCGCATGGCCGACCTCACGGCGCTGGTCGATGCGGTGGCATTTCGCAAGCTCGATCAGCGCCTGGCTGCGGCCTTGCTGGGGCGGGGCACGGTGCTGGACACGACACATCAAGCCCTGGCAGACGAACTCGGAACGGTGCGCGAAATCGTGACCCGGCTGTTGCGCCGCTTCGAGCGCGAAGGCTGGGTCGAGTTGGCGCGCGAACAGATCCGCATCCTGGACGCTCCCAGTCTGCGCGGCCAGGCCGGAAGCGACCCGCATTGAAGGCCAGGCCCGCTGTGTGACTTGTATCACCGACTTATGCGCTCAAAATGGAGTCAAATGACGGCTTCACAATCAATCTGGAGACACGCATGACCCTCAATATCGGTGGCACTGAGCGCATCATTCGCATCATCGCAGGCCTGGTCCTGGTCGGACTGGCGGCCACTGGCACCATCGGCTGGTGGGGCTGGCTGGGCCTCGTCCTTCTGGGAACTGGCGCCATCGGCTGGTGCCCGCCCTATGCCATCTTTGGCATCAACACCTGCTCGACGAAGAACAAAGGCTGACAGCGACTCAGGCGGCCACCGTCTCGCCGCCCAGGGCCTCGAGCAGATCCGGAATCAGACGCTGCAGTTCGCCCGTGGCAATCGCCACGTCGGCGTCGAAGCCGTCGTCCTTCTTGGCCGACGCGCCTTCAAACACCACGTCAAGAAACGCCAGTTTTTTGATCTGAAAGGCGTCGGTCAGCACCAGCGAGACCCGGTTGTCCCAGGTCAGCGCCAGTCTTGTGGGCTGCTTTCCGCTGCTGATGTGTTGCCTCACTTCCTCTGTATCCAGCGGGTGCCTTGAATACCGCACCACCGCCCTGGATTCGTCAGGCGCCTTGAGCTCGCATTCGCGATCTACACTGAAACCGGGCGGGGGATCCTGGCTCGTCAGCCATTCGGACATGGCCACGGCCGGCGAGGTCTGGGTGCTGATGGGGAGCACCAGCAGATTGTCCAGACACTGGACCAGACAGGTCACCACTTCATCCGCCTTGGCCTGGCTGGCCGCATCCAGCACCAGCAGCTTCGCCTTCGGGTCGATCCACACCTGCACCGCCGCCTGCTTGGTGAACGCCATGGGCAGCAGTTGCAGCCGCACTTCGTCCTTGATTTCGCGTTTTTCCCTTTTCCCGGGCTTACGCCCTTCGGCCGTCTCGATCTGGGTCAGGCGTTCGTTCACCTTGCGGCTCACCACCGAACCGGGAAGGGCCTTGGTTTCCAACATGAGTTTGAGCATCCACTGCCCCGCCACCGCCTCGACCAGGGGACCATGGGCCTGGCCCCGCGGCTCGACCCAGCCCACCGATTTTTCCTGCGTCGCGCCACACTCCACAAAGGGGGCCTGGGCCAAGCCCTGCTCCATTTGCGCCAAGGTGGCAGACCAGTCGGCACCGATACGATAAACAATCAGGTTCTTGAACACGCTTGGCTTTCAGTGGGGGTTTTTGCTTGAGGGCGTGTATTGTCGACGGGATGGGTCCATGCCTCTTTTTTGCGCAACTTTACAAAGCCTTTTCCAAAGGGCTTCTTGCAGTTACACGGGACGCGCACACTTGATTCCAACCTGAAGCCAAACGTGCAGCGTCAGGCGTTTTGTCAAGAGGAAATATTATGAAATCAGTATTCAAACGTGCCTTGCTGACCAGCATCTTGGTGGGTGCGGGTTTTGCAGCCCTGTCCCAGGGCATGCCAGGTCCCATGGGCGGTGGACCCCAGGCCGGGATGCAGCAAGGAATGCACCGGGGCGACCCGGCCAGGATGCAGGAACGAATCGACAAGCGACTGGCGGCGCTCAAGGCCAAACTCAAAATCACCCCCGAGCAGGAGAGCGCCTGGACGACCTTTACGCTGTCCATGAAGCCCCCGGCCAGCATGGGCCAACGCCCTGAGCGTGACGAGTGGACGAAGCTCAGCACCCCGGAGCGCATCGACAAGATGCGCGCGCTGCGCAGCGTACACCAGGCGGAGATGGACAAGATCGGCGACGCCGTCAAGGCCTTCTACATGACGCTCACACCGGAGCAGAAGAAGACCTTTGACGCTCAGCGCATGCACGGTGGTCACAGAGGCGGGATGCATGGAATGGAAGGTTTCGGCCCGCCGCAATAGAACCGTCGTGGCCTTGAGCCCGGGCCGGCACCCTTTGTCCTTACAGACTCTGGGTGCCGGCCCCTTTTGCTTGCGGGATGGTTAACATCGCAGCATGAAGATCATCTACACGGAAATCACTTGATGTTTGGCTACACAGAAGAGCAGATCGCACATTTTGGTCTGACATTTGGCGTGGGCGCTTTCATGCTCTTCATGCTCTTCATCATCGGCCACCTCGCATGGGAGTCCAAGGCAGGTAAGTTTGGCACCTTCGTCCTGTTCCTGGGCCTGGCCTTTGGCATGGTGGGCTTTGTCGCCAAATACTTCATTCAATGGTTCCTGGAGAGCAAGTGAATAACATCACCACCACCGAGACCGACATCATCATCAGCGGCGCGGGTCCCGCTGGCCTGTGCCTGGCCCGCGCCTTGTCGGGTCGTGGCCTTCGCATCACGTTGATAGAACAGTTGCCACAGTCCGAACTGGCAAATCCGCCGTTCGACGGCCGAGAGATCGCCCTGACCCAGCACTCGGCCCAACTCATGCGCACCCTGGGTTTGTGGGAGCGCATCGAGCCCTCGGCCTTTTCCCCCTTGCGCGACGCCCGCGTCCTCAATGGCCCGTCGCCGTTTGCCATGACCATCGGCCACGAACTCAGCCAGAAGTCGGAACTGGGCTGGCTGGTATCGAACCACCTGATCCGCAAGGCCGCCTTCGAGTCGGTCCAGAAATCCATGCAGGTCCAGCAGGACATCACCCTGCTGTGCGGCGAGAAAGTGGTCTCGTTGAGCACCGACGACCAAGGCGCCTTCGTGAGCATGGCCAGTGGTCGAACATTGAAGGCCAGGTTGATCGTCGCCGCCGACAGCCGTTTTTCAGAAACCCGGCGTGCCATGGGAATAGGCGCTGACATGCACGACTTCGGCAAGACCATGCTGCTGTGCTGCATGACCCATGAACAGCCACATCATCACGCCGCCTGGGAGTGGTTTGGCTACGGCCAGACGCTGGCTCTGCTGCCGATGAACCCTGACCCCGTCACCCATGAATACCGCTCCTCCGTGGTGCTGACCCTGCCCAGCAGTGCCATCGCTCCCTTGCTGAGCATGGAGCCGAGCGCCTTCGGACTGGAGATGCAGACGCGTTTTCTCCAGCGTCTGGGGCGCATGAGCTTGGTCAGCACGCGCCACAGCTATCCGCTGGTCGGCGTCTACCCGCACCGTTTTGTCGCCAAACGATTTGCCACCGTGGGAGACGCTGCCGTAGGCATGCACCCGGTCACAGCCCACGGTTTCAATTTTGGATTACTCGGCGTGGACACCCTGTCTCAGGTGATCCTGAAGGCCCATGCGGCGGGTGCCGACATCGCCGCACCCAGAATGCTGGAAGGCTACGAAAGAACTCATCGGCGCGCCACCCGGCCACTCTATCTGGCGACCCAACTGGTCTCAACCTTGTATACCACCGACAGTCCCCCGGCCCGCCTGTTGCGCGACACCGCGCTGCGTTTGGGAGAAGCACTTATCCCCTTCAAGCGCGCGATCGCGGCGACACTTTCAGGCAGCCGCTAACCTTCCTTGTTGCAGCGGTGTGCTCACCCGAAAATGGGCACGCCAATCAGCAACTTGTGCAAGTACAAGGCAAAGCCCGCCCAAGCCACAACACCCAGGAGCAGGGTCAGCACAGTGGGGACCATCCTGCCCGCGGGATACATCGCATTCGCCGCCCGATCGCGCTGGCGTACCGAGATATAGCAGGCCACCGCCCAAAGCAGGAAAGAGCCGAACAACAAAACCTGCGCAGAGCTGCCGTTCGCCAGCAGGTGGGCCAGAGCCCAAACCTTCACCCCCAGCAACATCGGGTGATGCAGCCGCGCCTTGATGCTGTTGCCCGGCACATAGGCAGCCACCAACAAGATCCAACTGAAAAGCATCAGCAGCACTGTCAGGTGGCGCATCCCGAGCGGAACACTCCACAGCACAACCACTTGTTGACGCGCCTGAGCATATGCCCAGCACAGCAGCACAAAGCCCAACAGGGACGCAGCGGAGTACGCACCCTTCCAAAGACCCTCCCCGTATCCTTGCAACATGCGGGCACGCCAGTCAGGAGCGAACATGCGCAGCGAGTGCACACCCAGAAAAATAAAAAGACCACAACTTAGAAGAAACATCGGCGCCCAAAGAAAATAAACATGCTGAATGCAGCACATCATGCATGACAGAACTTCAAAAGTCACCGAACAAAGCTGTTGATAATTTATCAATAACAAGCAAGTTATCAACAGTCTGATCACAAAAATTAAAGTTGTTCATTTCCGGCATGCATCCCGAAAGCACACTTCAACACAGCTTTAAAGAACTGGTAAGTCATTGACAACATTAGGTTTAGTCAATTTATTCACAGAAAGCGTCTGACTCTACTACTACTACTATCTTAAATAGATTGAAATTCAAGAAAGAGATGCACAGCCGAAACAAGAAATAAAAAATTCTTCCTTTGCCGGATCCTCCGGCTGGCACTAACATCGATACCTCAAGAAAGACATTTATGGCACACGCAACTTTTCACTGGAACGACCCCTTTTTACTGGACCAGCAACTGAACGCCGAGGAACGCATGGTGCGTGACGCCGCCGCGGCCTACTGCCAGGACAAACTGACGCCGCGCGTGCTGGAGGCCTTTCGCAAGGAGCAGACCGATGTGGCTATTTTTCGGGAAATGGGAGAACTGGGTCTGCTCGGTCCCACGCTGCCCGAAGCCTATGGCGGTCCGGGCCTGAACTATGTCGCCTACGGCGTGATTGCACGAGAAGTTGAACGCGTGGACTCGGGTTACCGTTCCATGATGAGCGTGCAGTCTTCGCTGGTGATGCTGCCCATTTTCGAGTTTGGCACCGAAGCGCAGCGGCAAAAATACCTGCCACGGCTGGTCACGGGCGAGTGGATTGGCTGCTTCGGTCTGACCGAGCCGGATCACGGCTCCGACCCCGGTTCCATGGCGACGCGCGCGACCAAGGTCGATGGCGGCTACAAGCTCTCCGGCAGCAAGATGTGGATTTCCAACAGCCCGATCGCCGATGTGTTTGTGGTCTGGGCCAAGGAGGTCAGCACCAGCGGTCAGGTCGGCCCGATCAGAGGCTTTATTTTGGAAAAGGGCATGAAGGGATTGAGCGCCCCCGCGATTCACGGCAAGGTCGGTCTGCGCGCCTCCATCACCGGTGAAATCGTGATGGACGGCGTTTTCTGTCCCGAAGAAAACGCCTTTCCCGAAGTCCAGGGCTTGAAGGGTCCATTCACCTGCCTGAATTCGGCGCGCTACGGCATCGCCTGGGGAGCGCTGGGAGCGGCCGAGGACTGCTGGTTTCGCGCGCGCCAATACACGCTGGACCGCAAGCAGTTCGGGCGACCCCTGGCGGCGAATCAGCTGATTCAAAAGAAACTGGCCGACATGCAAACCGAGATCGCGCTGGGTCTGCAGGGCTGTCTTCGTCTGGGCCGCATGAAGGATGAGGGCACCGATTCGGTCGAGATCACCTCCCTGATCAAGCGAAATTCCTGCGGCAAGGCGCTTGACATCGCACGCCTGGCACGCGACATGATGGGCGGCAACGGCATCAGCGACGAGTTCGGCGTGGCACGCCATCTGGTGAATCTGGAAGTGGTGAATACCTATGAAGGAACGCACGACATTCACGCGCTGATCCTGGGCCGGGCGCAGACTGGAATCGCGGCATTTTCATGAGTCAAGGGGCACTGGCGCACATCAAGGTGCTCGACTTATCGAGGGTGCTGGCGGGGCCCTGGTGCACGCAGATTCTGGCCGACCTCGGTGCTGACGTGATCAAGGTTGAGCGCCCCGGTGTGGGAGACGACACCCGGCACTGGGGTCCTCCTTTCCTCAAGGATGCACAGGGAAACGACACCGACGAAGCCAGCTACTTCAGCTGCACCAACCGCAACAAGCGCTCCATCACGCTCGACCTGGCAAACCCAAAAGCACAAGCCCTGCTGCGCCAACTGGCATTGCAAAGCGATGTGCTGGTGGAGAACTTCAAGGTCGGTGGATTGAAGGCCTACGGTCTGGACTACGAGAGCCTGAAAGCGCTCAACCCGCGGCTCATCTACTGCTCGATCACCGGCTTTGGTCAGACCGGACCCTATTCCCAGCGCGCGGGTTACGACCTGATGATCCAGGCCACCAGCGGCATGATGAGCATCACCGGCAGAGCCGACGACGTTCCGGGTGGCGGACCGCAGCGCGTGGGCGTGGCGCTCACCGATCTCTTTACCGGCGTCTACGCCAGCACCGCGGTCCTGGCAGCGATCGAGGTAAGGCATCAAACGGGCGCTGGCCAGCACATCGACATGGCCTTGCTGGACGTGGGCATGGCCATCCTGGCGAATCAGGGAACCGGATTTTTGAATACAGGCAAGGTGCCGCAGCGCCAAGGCAACAGCCACCCCAGTTTGGCGCCCTATCAGGACTTCGTCACGGCGGATGGTTCCATGCTGCTGGCCATCGGCAACGACGGCCAGTTTGCGCGTTTCAGCGAAGCCGCGGGTCAGCCGCAATGGGCCAGGGATCCGCGCTTTGCCAGCAACACGCTGCGGGTACAACACCGACTTGCGCTGGTGCAGGAGATCGAAGCGGTGACTGCGAAGCGCAGCACAGGCGAATGGATCAAGCTGCTGGAAGATCGCGCCGTTCCCTGTGGCGCCATCAACAATCTGGATCAGGCTTTTTCTGACGAGCAGGTGCAGGCAAGAAAGCTGGTTCTGCAACAGAAGCGAGGTCATCATGAACCGGGCGGCGTTGAAGTGATCTCGACCATCGCCAGCCCACTGCGCCTGTCAGAAAACCCCCCGGTGCTGCGCTACGCACCGCCCGCCCTGGGCGAACACACGGATGAGGTGTTGGCGGAACTGGGTCTGGACGCACAGCAGATGGCCACCCTCAGGCGCGAAGGCGTGGTCTAGATGAAATCCGCCTTTGCCAACGCAGGGCTGGTGTATTCCACCGAAGCCGGACGCATGTGCCCGACCTGCCGCCAGCCAAAAGCCAACTGCACCTGTAAGTCCAGCCAGGCAGTGTCCAAGGGCGACGGCGTGGTGCGCGTGTCGCGCGAAACCAAGGGACGCGCCGGCAAGGGTGTGACCCTGGTGAAGGGTGTGGCGCTGGAGCCTGCGGCGCTGAACGAATTGGGAAAGCAACTCAAGACCGGCTGCGGTTCAGGCGGCACGGTCAAGGACGGTGTGATCGAAGTCCAGGGCGACCACGTGGAGCGAATCATGCAAACACTCAAGGACAAAGGTTTCGTCGTGAAACGTGCGGGTGGTTAAGAAGTGAAGGCCGAGGACCTGCAACTGCTGGTGACGCGTACCATGCCCTTTGGCAAGCACAAGGGCGTCACGTTGGCTGATCTTCCGGGCAACTACCTCAACTGGTTCGCGCGCGAGGGATTTCCCAAGAACGAAACCGGTCGTCTGCTGCAGTTGATGCATGAGATCGACCACAACGGCTTGTCCGATCTGCTCAAGCCACTGCGCGACGCGAGCCATTCGTTTCCATTCAAGTGAGCGCCTGCGGGCGCGAAAGGAAGGTTCTCATGCAGTACGTTCGTCTGGGCCAAACCGGCCTGAAAGTCTCCCGCATTTGTCTGGGTATGATGACCTATGGCACGCCAAAATGGCGGCCCTGGGTGCTGGATGAAGCGGCGTCCCGGCCTCTGGTAAAGCACGCGGTTGATCTGGGGCTGAACTTCTTCGACACCGCCGACATGTACTCGGCGGGAGAGTCTGAAGTGCTGACCGGCAAGTTCCTCAAAGCCTATTGCAGGCGCGAGGAAGTGGTGGTGGCGACCAAGGTTTACTATCCCGTAGAGTTGGAGTTCAAGGGCGGCGCTGCCACCGACGCCAAGCCGGCGCGCCGACCCAATATGGATGGCTTGAGCCGCAAACGGATCTTTCACGCGGTGGACGCCAGCCTCAAACGTCTGGGCACCGACTACATCGACCTCTATCAGATCCACCGGCTCGATCCCGAAACCCCGCTGGAAGAAACCATGGAGGCGTTGCACGACGTGGTCAAGGCCGGCAAGGTGCGCTACCTGGGCGCGAGCAGCATGTGGGCCTGGCAGTTTTCCAAGGCGCAACAGATCGCCAGCGAGAACGGCTGGACGCGCTTTGTCAGCATGCAGAACCACTACAACCTGGCCTATCGGGAAGAGGAGCGCGAAATGATTCCGCTGTGCCGGGATCAGGGCGTGGCGCTGATCCCCTGGAGCCCCTTGGCGCGCGGCTTCCTGGCAGGGAACCGACAGACCAGCGACAAGGAAGAAGGAAGCACCGAGCGCGCCAAGACCGACAACATCGCCCAGGGCTATTACTACCGCGCCAGCGACTTTTCGGTGGTGGCCGAACTGAGCCAAATGGCAGGCGAAAAGGGCATCAGCAACGCCACGCTGGCCTACGCCTGGCTGCTGCACAAAGGCGTGACGGCGCCGATCGTGGGCGCGAGCAAGATCCACCAACTGGATCAGGCCGTCGCGGCCCTTAAGCTTGAACTCTCAGCGCAGGACATCAGCCGGCTGGAGGCCGCGTACCAGCCGCACTCGGTGCTGGGCCATTCCTAGGCGCGCCGGTTGACCAGCACGATGCCAAGCGCCACCAGAGCCAGGGCGGCGAGCAGGTCAACCGTCACGGGTTCCCCCAGCCAGAGCGCACCAAACAGCAGCGCACAAATCGGCGTGAGGAAGACGAACACCGATATCCGGGTTGCCGGATAGCGGCCCAGCATCCACATCCAGGCCAGAAAGCTCATGAAGGCGCCCAGAAGCGCCTGAGCCGTCAGTGAGCTCAGCGCGAAGAGGCTGAAGCGCCAGTTCCAGCGCTCACCCAACAGCAGCGACAGCACGGGCAAAGTGAGGGCGCTGATTCCGACCTGATAGAACAGCAATTTCTCGGCCGATACGCGCATCAGCTTCGAACTGCGTATCGTGATGGTGGTCAATCCCCAAAGCAGACCGGCGCTCAGCGCCAGAACGTCGCCGAGCCAGCTTGAAGCGCCAGTCTGGGCCCCGGAAAAACCGCTCCACAGCGCGAACAGCACCGCCAGAAAGGCGCAGCACAGGCCCAGCCACTGCAGCGGGCGCAGTCGCTCCGCTGGCACCCACAGCGGCAGCAGCACCGCCACCCAGAAAGGAGCGGTGTACAGAAACAGCGTCAGGCGTGACGCTGTCGTGTACTGCAAGCCGACGTAGACGCAGGCAAACTCCGCCGCGAACAGGGCGCCCGCCAGCAAGCCCGGGCCAAGCGAGCCGTCGCCCTTCCAAAGCGGGATGCCACGCCACGCGCACCAGGCCCACAGCAACAGGCTTGCCGCCACAAAGCGCAGACCGGCCTGGAAGGCCGGCGCCAGTTCGGGCAGGGTGGCTTTCACCAACACCTGCTGGAAACCCCAAAACAGGCAACACGCCAACAGCAACGAGATGGCGACGGCGTCGAGTTCGGTCTTGCGGTTTGTCATGCGATGATTGTCACGGATGACGCCTGCCCGGCCCTCGCCAGGTGCGCACCCCCAACACTTCACCCTGGACACCTGGCATCGATGACAACCTTCCTGACGGCAGCGTTCTACAAGTTTGTTGACCTGCCCGATTTCGAGGCGCTCAAGGCGCCGCTGCTGGCCTGCTGCGCCGAGCATCAGATCAAGGGCACGATCCTGTTGGCGCAAGAGGGCATCAACAGCACGGTTGCCGGGCCAGAAGCTGGCGTGCACGCGCTGCTGAGTTTTCTTAGACTGGACCCGCGCCTGGAGGACCTGCAGCACAAGGAGGCCTGGTCGGACAAGCCACCCTTTCATCGCATGAAGGTGCGGCTCAAGCGCGAGATCGTCACCATGGGTGTTGCCGGAATCAGCCCCACGCGCATGGCTGGCACCTACGTGAAACCAGCAGACTGGAACCAGTTGTTGCAGGACCCGGAGGTGGTTTTGATTGACACGCGCAACGACTATGAAGTGGAGGTGGGGACCTTCAGCGGTGCCATCAATCCGCACATCAAGACCTTTGCCGAACTGCCGCAGTGGCTGGAACAGGCTGCGGCACTTCACACCGAATCAGGCGCGAAACCCAAGGTTGCGATGTTCTGCACCGGTGGCATTCGCTGCGAGAAGTCCACGGCACTGCTGCGAGAGCGGGGTTATGACGAGGTCTATCACCTCGAAGGCGGCATCCTCAAGTACCTGGAAACGGTAGCGCCCGAACAGAGCCTGTGGCAAGGCGAGTGTTTCGTGTTTGACGAACGCGTCTGCGTGGGCCATGGCTTGGTCCCCGGTCGGCACAAGCTGTGTCGGGCCTGTCGCATGCCGCTGGCCGATGCCGAGAAGGATTCGCCGCTGTTTGAGGCGGGCGTGAGCTGCCCAAAATGTCACGCCAGCACGACGCCGGCGCAAAAGACCGGCGCGCGCGAACGCCAGCGCCAATGGGAAATGGGCAAGATCCGCGTTACAAGGGATGTTCGCTGAAGTACTTGCCACCGTGATACAGCAGCGGTGAGGCGCCCGCGCGGTGCGAGCAGCGCTCCACTTCTCCCACGAAGATGACGTGGTCGCCCTCCTCGTAGCGGCTGCGGTTGAAGCACTCGAATGTGGCCATGGCTCCGGCCAGCAATGGCGCACCGGCCACGCCGTCGACGTAGTCCACGCCGGCCCAGCGGTCTGATCCCTTGGAGGCGAAGACCTCGGCCAGGGGGCGTTGGTCCGCCGCCAGGACGTTGATGGCGTAGTGCGATCCCGTGCTCAGTGCGGCCAGCGAGCGGGCGCGGCGCGACAGGCTCCAAAGCACCAGCGGCGGCTCCAGCGACACCGAATTGAAAGAGTTGGCCGTGAAGCCCACGAGCTCGCCCGCAGGCGTGCGCGCGGTGACGATGGTCACGCCGGTGGCGAAGGCACTCAGGGCAGCGCGAAACTCGTGCGGCGAAAAACTGGGAGGGGAAGCTTTGGTCAATGGCATAGCTGGAATTTACCGCATTGCGCCAACCGCCGGAGTCGCTCTTACACTGGCGCCTTCGCACGAGAAAGACCAGCATGATGAAACCGTGGATCAAACGCACCGCCATTGCGCTCGCCCTGCTGGCCGTGGCCAGCGCCGCCGGCATGGCCTATATGCGGCAAAACCCGAAGGTGGAGGAGTCCAAATTCCGCACCGCAGCCATCGACGAGGGCGCCATCACCCAGGTGGTCCTGGCCACGGGCACGCTGCAGCCGGTGATCACGGTGAATGTGGGCACGCAGGTCAGCGGCACGGTGCTGGAACGCCGCGCCGACTTCAACGACCACGTCAGCAAGGGGCAGATCCTGCTGCGCCTGGACCCGGCGAACCTGCAGGCGCGGCTGCGCCAGACGCAGGCGCAGCTGGCCGCGAACGACGCTGCGCTGGTGCTGGCGCAGGCCACCTACGCGCGCAACCAGAAGCTCGTGGCCGCGGGCTTCATCTCGGCCCTCACGTTGGACCAGGGCAAGCGCGAGGTGGATGCGGCGCTGGCCAACGTGGAGCTGGGACGCGCGCAGGTCGAGTCCGCGCAGACCGATCTGGACAACTCGGTCATCCGCTCCCCCATCGACGGCGTGGTGATCCGTCGCAACACCGACGTGGGACAGACCGTGGCCGCCAGCTTCCAGACGCCGGACCTGTATCTGTTGGCGCGCGATCTGCGCCAAATGGTGATACAGACGAATGTGAGCGAAGCCGACGTGGGCCTGATCAAGGCCGGTCAGCGCGTGAACTTCACCGTGGACGCCTACCCCGAGCGCGAGTTCGAGGGCAAGGTGCAGCAGTTCCGCCTGAACTCCGCCAGCAACCAGGGCGTCGTGACCTACACCATCATCGTCGACGTGGCCAACCCCGAAGAATTGCTCAAGCCCGGCATGACGGCGCAAACGCGCATCGTGGTCTCCAGCAAACCCAAGGTCACGCGCCTGCCCACGGCCGCGCTGCGTTTTCGCCCGGACGAGGACAGCTTGAAGGCCAAGGGCCCGGAGGCCCCGGCTTCTGCCGCGTCGGCAGCGGCATCCGGCGAAGAGAAGGCGCGCGCAGACGACGACGGTGTGCTGAACGCCACGCGCAGCGGCGCCAAGGTGTATCGCGTCTATACCGTGGGCGAAAAGCAGAGCCCGAAGCTGCACGAGGTGACGATCGGCATCTCCAACACGCGCTTCACCGAGCTCATCAGCTCCGACCTCAAGCCCGGCAACGAAGTCATCACGCGCAATGCGGAAAGCCCGGGCAAGAAATGAGTTTGATCGAGTTGTCAGGCATAGGCAAGAGCTACGTCAACGGCGACGTGGTGACACCGGTGCTGTTCGACATCGACCTGCAGGTGCGCCAGGGCGACTACGTCGCGCTGATGGGGCCGAGCGGTTCCGGAAAGAGCACGCTGATGAATCTGCTGGGACTGCTGGACCGCGCCGACCGCGGCCACTATCACCTCCAGGGCAGGGACGTGACCGGCCTGAACGCGGCCCAGCACGCGCAGGTGCGCAACCAGACCATGGGCTTTGTGTTCCAGAGTTTCAACCTGCTCAAGCGCATGAGCGTGCTGGAAAACGTGGCCCTGCCCCTGCTCTACGCGGGCCAGGGCCGGGCCAAGGCGAGGGTGCGGGCCAAGGAGTTGCTGGACCAGGTGGGTCTGGCCGATCTGGGGCACCGCATGCCGAACCAGCTCTCGGGCGGCCAGCAGCAGCGCGTGGCGATTGCGCGCGCGCTGGTGAACAGCCCGCCGCTGCTGCTGGCAGACGAACCCACCGGCAATCTGGACACCAGGACCACGCTCGAAGTGCTGGAGCTCATCGGAGAGCTCAATCGCCAACAGGGACTCACCATCGTCGTCGTCACGCACGAACCCGATGTGGCCTTGCACGCCAAGCGCCTCGTGCGCCTGAAGGATGGCCGGGTGGTGTACGACGGCGCCGTGGCTGAAGATGCGCAGGAGAAGCTGCAATGAGTCTGGTGCAAATCCTGCTGGAGTCGTTTCGCTCGCTCGCCGCCAACCGCCTGCGCACGGGGTTGACGATGCTGGGAATCATCATCGGCATTGCCTCCGTGGTGCTGATGCTCAGCGTGGGCGACGCGGTGCGCGCCTTCATCAACAAAGAACTGTCGGTGCTGGGCTCGAACCAGCTGATCGTGCAACCCGGCACCCCCACCGAAAACGGCGCACGCCGGCGCACCAACGACTCACCCACGCTGACGATCGAAGACGCTGTGGCCATGAGCGCGTTGCCAAGTTTGAAGGGCGCTGCGCCGACGCTGCAGGGCTATTTCCAGATCCTGTACGGCGACGACAACAGCAACACGGTGGTGCTGGGCGTGACGCCCGACATGTTCGCGCTGCGCAACTGGAAGGTGGAGCGCGGCGTGGCCCTGGCCGACAGTGACGTGCGGTCGGCGAACCGCGTGATCGTGATCGGCTCCAACGTCGCCAGCACCTACTACTACCGGCGCGACCCCATCGGCCAGACGCTGCGCGTCGACGGTCGACCCTTCACCATCATCGGTGTGCTGGCCGGCAGCGGGCGCACCCTGGATGGCACCGATCTGGGCGACCTCATGGCCGTTCCCATCACCGCTATTCCGGTGCGCATGCCCAGGCCGCGCACGGTGCACTACATCAACGCCCAAGCCAGGGACGAGGCCAGCATGGGCGAGGCGCAGCGCGACATTGCCGAGCTGCTGCGCGATCGGCACCACATCACCGGAGACAAGCTCGATGATTTCCAGATCACGAATCTGGCCAGCATCGCGCAGACCGGCGAGGCCATTGGCGCGGGCCTGTCCATAGGATTGGGCATCGTCGGCGCCATTTCCCTCATCGTGGGCGGCATCGGCATCATGAACATCATGCTGGTGAGCGTGAGCGAGCGTGTGCGCGAAATCGGCATCCGCATGGCCATCGGCGCCAAGCCGGTGCACGTGCTGGTGCAGTTCCTGAGTGAAGCCGTGGTGATGTGCATCGTTGGCGGACTGGTGGGCGTGGGCCTGGCGGCGCTGGGCGCCTGGGGTGTGAACAGCACGGGCAAGTTTGAAATGGCGCTGGGTGCCAGCCATGTGCTGACGGCAGTGTTGTTCTCCACCGGCGTCGGTCTGTTCTTCGGCTATTACCCGGCGCGGCGGGCTTCCCGGCTGCTGCCGATCGAATGCCTGCGCCAGGATTGATGCGCGACGACCGGCCATGGGTGAAAGCTATAATTCGCGGTCACATTTTCAGCCCCACCCCGGTAACGTGAAAGTTAGGAATACATGAGCAACAACGCGCACGATGGAGCCGACGCAGGCGCCGGCAGTCAATCCGCCCGTGGATTCAAGGTCGGTGTTTTCGGGCTCCTGTTGCCCGTGGTGGTGATCGTCGGTCTGATTTACTCCGTCGTTTCCCACACCGCGCCCGCAGGCGCGGTGAACGCCACCAGCATGCCGGGCGCTGTGGCGCAGCGCATTGCCAAGGTCGGCACGTTGGCGGTGGCGGACAACAGCACCCGGGTGCAACACACGGGCGAGGAGGTGTTCAAGCGCACCTGCACCGCGTGCCACAGCACCGGGGCGCTGGGTTCACCCAAGTTTGGTGACACCGCCGCCTGGGCGCCGCGTATCGCCACCGGCTTTGAAGCGCTGTTGCATTCCGCGCTCAAGGGCAAGAACAACATGACGCCGCAAGGTGGCGGCGAGTACGACGACAACGAAATCGCGCGCGCTGTGGTCTACATGGCGAATGCGGGCGGCGCCAAATTCGCCGAGCCCAAGGCGCCGGCAGCGGCTGCCTCAGCGCCCGTCGCCGCCAAATAGATTTCCGTTCAATCCAAAGAATGCCGGCTTACGCCGGCATTCTTTTTGGGCTGCGCACGTAGCCAAAGCGCTGCGGCAGCGATGGGCTGTTCATCTCCTGCGGCACCCACAAGCCCTGCTCCACCGCCTGCGCGACCAGCACCACGTCTTGCGTGTGCACCAGTCCAAAACCCAGATCGGTTTCCAGGTAGACGCGGCCAAGCTCATCCAGCACGCAGCGCTGAGTCCTGGCCGGCGCGCCGGTGTGCGCTGTTACGGAGTAATCTTCGTTGACGCGCCAGATAAAGGGCGTGGCCTGCAGCTCCACATAAACGCGCTGCGGGCCGTTCTGGAAGAACCACTGACCCAGCGGATCTTGAGCATAGTTGCGCTGGATGAAGGCGATCAGTTTCTCGTGCTGCAACAGCGAGCCCTTGGCGCCCGCTACGCCGCTGGTAAATGTGCCCGCGGCTTGAGCCCGGTCGTCGCGCATGTACCAGTTGCCGCGCGCATCCAGCCCCAGCCAGCCGTAACAGTCGGGAACGTTCGGCCATTTGGCCAGGGCGGCGTTCACGATCTCATCCATGGGCGGTCGTCCTTGCGTGTTGTTCCAGCCATCCGCCCACCTGCTCCGGCAGTGTCTGCAGGTCGCCGGGAAAGGCGCCCGCGGCGAATCCCACGTGCCCGCCCTGTGCTGGCTGCCAGAGCGTGACGTTGGCGCCCACTTCGTCGGTACGAGGCAAGCAGGCTATGGGAACGAAGGGATCATTGCGGGCATTGGCGACCAGCGCCGGGACGCGGATGCGCCGCAATTGGGCCTTGGCCGAAGCCCGGGTCCAGTAGTCGTCGGCATTCCTGAAGCCGTGCAGCGGTGCGGTGAAGACTTCGTCAAAGGCGTAGAGGTCGCGTGCCGCAGCCAACGCGTCGCGGTCAAACAGCCCCGGATATTGCGCCAGTTTGGCCAGCGCCCGGGGCTTCATGCTGCGCAGAAACATCGGGGTATAGGTGAACCGGTTGAAGCCGTGTCCGATGGCGTGGCCGCTGACGCTCAGATCCAGCGGGGCGCAGACCGAGGCCACGGCGTCGACGACATGAGCGGCCTGCTGCTCCTGTTCCTCGGCCCAGCGCAGCAGCGCGTTGCCACCGAGCGAGACGCCCACGGCCAGGATGGCACCTGCGTGGCGGGCCCGAAAGCGCTGCAGGATCCAGCCCACTTCTTCGTGGTCGCCGCAGTGGTAGGCGCGCGGCGCCAGATTGAGCTCGCCGCTGCAGCCGCGAAAGTGGGGCACGGCAAAGGCCCATTGCCGCGCTTGCGCGAAGTCGGCAAAGGCCTGGGCGTAGTGGCTGGAGGACGAGCCTTCCAGGCCGTGAAACAGCACCAGCAGTGTGGAGCGCGCCGGGCCTGCCAGCCAGTCGACATCGATGAAGTCGGCGTCCGGCGTGGTCCAGCGCTCGCGCCGCAGCGGCGGCGCTGCAGCCAGGGTGCGGCGCGCATAGAGCGCCGACCACAGGGTCTGCACATTGCCGCCGGGAAGCCAGCGCGGTGCCACATAGTTCATGGCCGGCGCAGTGCGACCCGGCCGCGTGGGCCCGCCATGTCAGTGCAGGACCTGGGGCGCGTCATTCGCTTCGTGAACTTCGGCCAGCGTCCCGGGGCTGGCATGGTGCGCCACCAGGCGCCAGCCTTGCGCGGTCTTGTGATAAACGTTGGTGGCGATCACATAGGCCTGCTGCGGCCCCTGCGGGGTCATGACCTCGATGCGTTCCACCACGCTGTGCACCGAGCTCGCCAGCGAGTCCACGCTGCGCACGCGCTCCGGGATGGCGCGGATGCTGCCATTGCTGAACAAGGCCTCGAACGCGGCGCGGATGGCGCCGATTCCCACCAGGCGCGTGCCGCCGGGATGCACGCAAACGACCTCGTCCTCATCGGCCCAACAGGCCATGAGCTTCTCGATGTTGGCGGATTGCAGCGCGTCGTAAAAAACCGCCTCCAAATCGCTGGCGCTGCCGCCGAGGGTGGCGGCCTGGAGTTTGGCTTTAGACATGGGTTACCCGGGAATAAGAAGGTGCTGATTTTGCCTTGAAGCAGGCCCAAGCGCACCCAACTATACAAATGTTGATTCTGAACAATCGGGGACAGAGCACGCTATGCTTTGGTCTGCCCCACCAATTCTTATGAAATGGAGATGACCATGTACCGCTGGCTTCTTGCACTTTTCGCCGCATTGTCCCTGACGGGCTGCGGCTACAACGATTTCCAACGCCTGGACGAAGAGTCCAAGGCGGCGTGGAGCGAGGTTCTGAACCAGTACCAGCGTCGTGCCGATCTGGTTCCCAACATCGTCGCCACGGTCAAGGGCGAGTCCACTTTCGAGCAGGAGACGCTGACCAAGGTGGTGGAGGCGCGCGCCAAGGCCACGTCAATTCAGGTCACGCCCGAGACCTTGAACAACCCCGAGGCGTTCAAGAAGTTCCAGGCCGCGCAGGGTGAGTTGGGCAGCGCCTTGAGCCGGCTCATGGCGGTGAGCGAGGCCTATCCCAACCTCAAGTCGAACCAGGGTTTCAGCGACCTGAGGGTGCAGCTCGAAGGCACGGAGAACCGCATCACGGTGGCGCGCAACCGCTACATCAAGACCGTGCAGGAGTACAACATCAAGGTGCGCAGTTTGCCCACCAACCTCACGGCGATGGTTGTCGGCTACAAGACCAAGCCCGAGTTCGCCGTGGAAAACGAGGCGGCGATTTCCAAGCCGCCCATGGTGGACTTCAACAAGAAGTAAGACCGTGGACACGCTGATCGCCTTTTCCATGGCGCGCTGGCTGCGCGGTCTGGGTCTGGCTGTGACCCTTGTCTTGTTGAACTGGGGCGCAAACGCGCAGGAGCTTGCGCCCGTGCCTCCATTGACGGCGCACATGATGGATCGCACCGGCACACTCGGCCCGTCCCAGATCGCCGCGATTGACGCCAAGCTGATCGCACTGGAGGCAGCGAAGGGTTCGCAGGTGGTGGTGCTGATGGTCTCGAGTGCGCGTCCCGAGGACATCGCCAGCTATGCCAACCGGGTCGGCAACGAATGGAAGATAGGACGCAAGGCCGTGGGCGACGGCCTGCTGTTGCTGATCGCCAAGGAGGATCACGACATCCGCATCGAGGTGACGAAAACGCTCGAGGGCGCGGTGCCGGATCTGCTGGCCAAACGCATCATCGACCAGGCGATCACGCCGCGCTTCAAGCTGGGCGACTACGCTGGCGGGATCGACGCCGGGGTCGACCAGATCAGCGCAGCGATCCGAGGCGAGCCCCTGCCCGAGGTGGCGGTGCCGAGCCCCGGCGGCGCCGGGATGGACTGGATGAATCTCGGGGTCTTCATGTTCGTTCTGGTTCCCATCGTGGGGGCCATTGCAAGGGGCATTTTCGGCCGTGGCCCGGGCGCGCTGCTGACCGGCGGCGGCGTTGCCGCTTTGGTCTTTTTCATCACGGCCAGCCTGTGGCTCGCCCTGGGTGTCGGCGTTGTCGCGCTGATCTTCTCCCTGCTGTCCGGCGTGGCATTGCCAACCGGTCGCGGTGGGCCCTGGGGTGGTGGCGGCTTCGGTTCAGGCGGCGGCTTGGGTGGTGGTGGTGGCTTCAGTTCCGGCGGCGGCGGCGATTTCGGCGGCGGCGGCGCGTCGGGCAAATGGTGAGGCCCTCATGCTGAGCAAACTCTGGACCCTGCTTCGGCATCTCTGGCTCGATGCCGCCGATACGCGCCACGTGCTCAAACCCGCGGCCGTGCAGCGGCTCGCTCAGCGCGTGGCGTCCAGCGAGCAGCGGCATACCGGGCAGGTGCGCGTCTGCATTGAAACCAGCCTGCCGCTGGGCGACCTCTGGCGCCACGTCCGGCATGGACAGAGCATGGCAACGCTGGTGCGCGAGCGTGCGCTGTCCCTGTTTGGCGAGTTGCGGGTGTGGGACACCGAGCACAACAACGGCGTTCTGGTCTATATGCTGTTGGCTGAGCGCTCGATCGAGCTGGTGGCTGACCGCGGGCTGGGCCGGATTCTTGCCGCCCAACAGTGGGACGCCATGGTGGCGAGCTTGGCGGCTGACCTGAACGCTGGTCTTTTTGAGCAGGGACTCACGCTCGCCCTGGATGAGGTCTCGGCACAACTGGAGCGCCATTTCCCCGCGCCTCAGGGCAGCGCGCGCAACAACGAGTTGCCCGACGCACCGGTGCTGCTGTAGGCAAAAAAAATCCTCCGACAAAGCGGAGGACTCTTGGGGGCGGATTGTCCCGCATTCTTAGTCAGTTGGGGACAGGGCTCGCTCGCTTCGCGCAACTCGGACTGTCCCGCAAGTAAATCTATTTGCCCTGGCGGTACTTGCGCAGCGCAGAAATTTGCGCTGCCGCGGTCACCAGCTCAGACTGGGCCCGAGCCAGATCGATGTCGCTCTTGGCGTTCTGCAGCGCTTCCTTGGCGGCGGCGCGGGCTTCGTTCGCCTTCTCTTCGTCCAGATCCTTGCCGCGAATAGCGGTGTCGGAGAGAACGGTGACGCAGTTGGGTTGCACTTCGAGCATGCCACCGGCGACGAAGACAAACTCTTCGCTGCCGTCGGCCATTTCAATGCGTACCGATCCCGGTTTGATGCGGGTGATGAGGGGGGTGTGGCGCGGATAGATGCCGAGCTCGCCCGCTTCCCCGGGCAAGGCGACGAAACGCGCCTCTCCGGAAAAGATGGACTCTTCGGCACTGACAACGTCAACGTGTATGGTCGACATAGATTTCCTTTGCGTCTTTGGTCAGGGGCGTGACACTCAGACCTTCTTGGCCTTCTCGAAAGCCTCGTCGATCGTTCCCACCATGTAGAAAGCCTGTTCCGGCAGATGGTCGCACTCGCCGGCCACAATCATCTTGAAGCCGCGAATCGTCTCCGCCAGCGACACGTACTTGCCGGATGTGCCGGTGAACACTTCTGCGACGTGGAAAGGCTGGCTCAGGAAACGCTGGATCTTGCGCGCGCGCGCCACGGTCAGCTTGTCTTCCGGTGCCAGTTCGTCCATGCCCAGAATGGCGATGATGTCGCGCAGTTCCTTGTAGCGCTGCAGCGTTCCCTGCACGGCACGGGCCGTGTTGTAGTGGTCTTCGCCCACGACGTTGGGCGAGAGCTGGCGGCTGGTCGAGTCCAGCGGATCGACCGCGGGGTAGATACCCAGCGAGGCGATGTCACGGCTCAGCACCACGGTGGAATCCAGGTGGGCAAAAGTCGTGGCAGGTGAGGGATCGGTCAAGTCATCCGCAGGCACGTACACGGCCTGGATCGAGGTGATGGAGCCGACCTTGGTCGAAGTGATGCGTTCCTGCAAGCGACCCATTTCTTCGGCCAGCGTGGGCTGGTAGCCCACGGCGGAAGGCATGCGGCCCAGCAGTGCCGACACTTCGGTTCCGGCCAAGGTGAAACGGTAGATGTTGTCCACGAAGAACAGCACGTCCTTGCCTTCGTCGCGGAACGACTCGGCGATGGTCAGACCGGTCAGCGCCACGCGCAGACGGTTGCCCGGGGGCTCGTTCATCTGGCCGTAGACCATGGACACCTTGGATTCTCCGAGGTTGTCGCTGTTCACGACGCCCGACTCCATCATCTCGTGATAGAAGTCATTGCCTTCGCGGGTACGTTCACCGACACCGGCGAACACCGACAGGCCGCTGTGCGCCTTGGCGATGTTGTTGATCAGTTCCATCATGTTCACGGTCTTGCCCACACCGGCGCCACCGAACAGTCCGACCTTGCCGCCCTTGGCGAACGGGCACACCAGGTCGATCACCTTGATGCCGGTTTCCAGCAGTTCCTGCGAGGGGCTCAGTTCGTCATAGGCCGGGGCCTTGCGGTGGATGGAGGCGTGCAGTTCGGAGCCCACGGGGCCACGTTCGTCGATGGGGTTGCCCAGCACGTCCATGATGCGACCCAGTGTGGCCTTGCCCACCGGGACCATGATCGGATGCGCGGTGTTCGTCACCATCAGGCCGCGGCGCAGGCCGTCGCTGGAGCCCAGCGCAATGGTACGCACCACGCCGTCACCCAGCTGCTGCTGCACTTCCAGCGTCAAGGTCGAGCCTTCGAGTTTGAGGGCGTCATAGACCTTGGGCATGCGGTCGCGTGGAAACTCCACGTCCACCACGGCGCCGATGCACTGAACAATTTTTCCTTGAACGCCTGCGTTCACGTTTGCGGTCTCTTGAGCCATTACGGTTGCTCCAATTAGTTAAATCTTGCTCGCTACGGATGGGGCTCAGGCCCCGATCGCTGCAGCTCCGGACACGATCTCGGACAATTCCTTGGTGATCGCGGCCTGACGGGTCTTGTTGTAGATGAGCTTGAGCTCACCGATCACGTTGCCCGCGTTGTCTGTGGCGGCCTTCATGGCGACCATGCGCGCCGCATGTTCGGACGCCATGTTCTCTGCCACGGACTGGTACACCAGCGCCTCGAGGTAACGCACCAGCAGTTCGTCGATGACGGTCTGGGCGTCGGGCTCGTAGATGTAGTCCCAGCTGTGCTTGGAGCCGGATTGCTCCTGCATTTGCGAGGACGACAGCGGCAGCAACTGCTCCATCACGACTTCCTGCTTCATGGTGTTGATGAAGCGCGTGTAGGACAGGTAGACCACATTGATCTCACCCTTGGCGTAAGCGTCGAGCAGCACCTTGACCGGACCGATCAAGCGGTCCAGGTGCGGCTTGTCGCCCAGTTGGGTCACATGTCCCACGACCTTGGCACCAATGCGGTTCAGGAACCCCAGACCCTTGTTGCCGATGGCCACGGTCTGTATCGCATTCCCGGCGCTTTGCAGCTCGCGCAGCTTGTTCGTCACGCTGCGCAGCACGTTGGTGTTGAGGCCGCCGCACAAACCTTTGTCCGTCGTCACCACGATCATGCCCGCGACCTTGCTGTCGTTGGACTTCATGAAAGCGTGCACGTATTCCGGGTTGGCACGTCCCAAGTTGGCGGCAATGTTGCGCACCTTGTCTGCATAAGGCCGGGCTGCGCGCATGCGCTCCTGGGCCTTGCGCATCTTGGACACGGAGATCATCTCCATGGCCTTGGTGATCTTCTTCGTACTCTCGAAGTTCTTGATCTTGCCGCGTATTTCCTTGCTGGTTGCCATAAGTGCGTCCTTCGCTGTGACTGAAGGTGACCTTAAGCGAACGACTTCTTGAAGGCCGCAACGGCGGCGTTCAATTCAGCTTCGGCGTCCTTGTCCATCGCCTTTGCGGCTTCGAGCTTGGCCAGCAGGGCCGAGCACTTGTCCTTGAGGTAGCCGTGCAGTCCGTGTTCGAAATCCAGCACCTTGGTGATGGCGATGTCGTCCATGTAACCCTTGTTCACGGCAAACAGCGTCGCACCCATCAAGGAGATGGGCAGCGGGCTGTATTGCGCCTGCTTGAGCAGTTCGGTCACGCGTGCGCCGCGGTCGAGCTGCTTGCGCGTGGCTTCGTCCAGGTCGGACGCGAACTGCGCGAAAGCAGCCAGCTCACGGTACTGCGCCAAGTCGGTACGGATACCGCCGGAGAGGTTCTTGATGAGCTTGGTCTGCGCTGCACCGCCGACCCGCGACACCGAAATACCGGCGTTGATGGCGGGGCGGATACCGGCGTTGAACAGGCTGGTTTCCAAAAAGATCTGGCCGTCGGTGATCGAGATCACGTTCGTTGGCACGAAAGCGGACACGTCGCCAGCTTGCGTTTCAATGATGGGCAGCGCCGTCAAGGAACCGGTCTTGCCTTTGACCGCACCCTTGGTGAAGTCTTCGACGTACTTTTCGTTCACGCGGGCGGCGCGTTCGAGCAGGCGGCTGTGGAGATAGAACACGTCGCCGGGATAGGCTTCGCGGCCTGGTGGGCGGCGCAGCAGCAGCGACACCTGGCGGTAGGCCACGGCTTGCTTGGACAGATCGTCGTACACGATCAGTGCGTCCTCGCCGCGGTCACGGAAGTATTCGCCCATGGTGCAGCCGGAGTAGGCGCTGACATACTGCATGGCGGCTGATTCGGAAGCCGTGGCTGCCACGACGATGGTGTATTCCATGGCGCCGGCTTGTTCCAGCGCGCGCACCACGTTCTTGACGGAACTGGCCTTCTGGCCAATTGCGACATAAACGCAGGTCATGTTCTGACCCTTCTGGTTGATGATGGCGTCGATGGCCACGGCGGTCTTGCCGGTCTGGCGGTCGCCGATGATGAGTTCGCGCTGACCGCGACCCACTGGCACCATGGAGTCGATCGACTTCAGGCCGGTCTGCATGGGCTGGCTCACGGACTGACGGGCGATCACGCCGGGCGCGACCTTTTCAATCACGTCGGTCATCTTGGCGTTGATCGGACCCTTGCCGTCGATCGGCTGGCCCAGCGCGTTGACCACGCGGCCTTTGAGCTCGGGGCCCACGGGCACTTCCAGAATGCGGCCCGTGCACTTGACGGTGTCGCCTTCGGAGATGTGCTCGTATTCGCCCAAAATCACGGAACCGACCGAGTCGCGCTCCAGATTCAAAGCCAGGCCGTAGGTGGGCAGGCCATCGCTGCCGGCGGGGAACTCGAGCATTTCGCCCTGCATCACGTCCGACAGGCCGTGGATGCGGCAAATGCCGTCGCTCACCGAAATCACGGTGCCTTGGTTGCGAATGTTGGCGCTGACGGACAGGCCCTCAATGCGGCTCTTGATCAGTTCAGAAATCTCTGCGGAATTGAGTTGCATGACTCTTTCCTTCTTTCATGGTTGGCTGTGCGGCGAGAGCAAGGGGCTCAAGCAGACAGCGCGACTTTCATTTGTTCCAGGCGGGCTTTGATCGAGGTGTCCAGCACCTCGTCACCCACCACGACGCGAATGCCACCAATCAACTCGGGCTCGAGCTGAACGCTGACATTGAGTTTCTTGCCAAAGCGCTGTTCCAGCGTCTGCGCGACGGCGGCCAGAGCCGCCTCGTCGATCGCGAAAGCGCTGTACACCACCGCGTCCGACGAACCTGATTGCGCATTCTTCAGAGCGCGAAACTGAGCCGCGATCTCGGGCAGCGCCGACAGGCGACCATTTTCGATCACGGTGCGCAGAAAGTTTTGAGCCTGCGGCGGCAGCGTGATCTTGGCCACGGCGCTGATCAGTTCAAAGACCTGCGCCTCGGTCGTCTTGGGGCTGTCAGCAAATTGCTGCAACTGCGGGTTGGCCGCAATCGAAGCCAACGTGTCCAACCAGACGGAAGATCCGTCCAGATCAGACACAGCGGCTTTGAACAGCGCTTCAGCGTAAGGGCGGGCGATGGTTGCGATTTCGGCCATGATCCGCTCTTACAGTTCGGTCTTCAGACGGCCCAGCAAATCGGCGTGCACGGCGGCATTGACTTCCTTGCGGAGAATCTGCTCGGCACCCTTGACCGCCAGCGCAGCGACCTGCTCACGCAGAGCTTCGCGCGCCTTGACGGTTTGCTGTTCAGCTTCAACCTTGGCGGCAGCAATGATCTTGTTGCCTTCCTCGGTTGCCTTGGCTTTGGCTTCTTCCACCAGTGCCTGACCACGACGCTCAGCATCCGCCAGGCGGGCCGTGGTCTCGGTGCGCGACTTGGCCAGTTCGGCTTCCACCCGCTGATTGGCGGAGGAAAGCTCGGACTTTGCCTTGTCGGCGGCAGCGAGGCCGGCGGCGATTTTGCTGGCACGTTCGTCCAATGCAGCCGCGAGTGGCGGCCAAATGGCTTTCATCGAGAACAGCACCAGCAACGCCAATACGATCATTGACGCCAGCAGGGTTCCATTAATGCTCACAGTAAATCTCCCTTAGACGGGGTATGCAAGCGGTGCTTACTTGACCAGCTTCGCGATTTGAGCCAGGAACGGGTTGGCCGTGGCGAACCACAGGGCAATACCGGTACCGATAATGAAAGCCGCGTCGATCAGACCAGCCAGCACGAACATCTTGGTCTGCAGTTCGCCCATGAGTTCAGGCTGGCGTGCAGCTGCTTCCAGGTACTTGCTACCCATGATGCCGATGCCGATACAAGCGCCCAAAGCGCCCAAACCGATGATCAAACCAGCAGCCAGAGCAGCAAAACTAATAACTTCCATGATTCACTCCTAGATTAACGAAAAAAACAAAACAAAAACACAAACCAAAATCAATGCGCGTCATGCGCCTGTCCGATGTAGACCAGGGTCAACATCATGAACACGAATGCCTGCAGCGTGATGATGAGGATGTGGAACACTGCCCACGCCCAACCCGCCACCACGTGCAGCAACAAGAGCAACAAACTCGCAGGCTCAAAGGAGAATGCCCATGCACCTCCCAGCAAACCGATCAGCATGAACACCAGCTCACCCGCGTACATGTTGCCAAAAAGTCGCATGCCATGCGACACCGTCTTGGCGACAAACGAAATCAGCTGTTCGGCGATATTCACGATACCCAAAATGACGGCGAACACCGGGTTCTTGCTGGTGCCGAAGGGCGCAGAAACCAACTCGTGAGCCCAGCCGCCAATGCCCTTGATCCTGACGTTGTATGTGAGGCAAATCAGCAGCACCGAGACCGACAGGCCCATGGTGACCGAGAGGTCGGCCGTCGGCACCACACGCAAATAGGCGTGGTGCGGGTCGTGTCCCGCGGCGCCGTAAATCAGGCCCCAGATCGAAGGCAGCAGATCCAGTGGCAACAAGTCCATCGCGTTGAGCAGGAAGATCCAGACAAACACCGTCAACGCCAACGGCGCGACCATCTTTCGGCTGTTGGCGTTGTGCACGATCGCTTTGGCCTGGCCGTCGACCATTTCAAGCAGAATCTCCACGGCAGCCTGAAAACGTCCGGGAACACCGGCGGTCGCATGCCGTGCGGCTTTCCAAAGCAGGAGGCTGCCCACCACACCGATCAGCGTCAGGAAGAAAATCGAATCGATGTTGAAGACACTGAAATCGACGATGTCGACCTGCGGCTTGTTCTGCCAGTGCGTCAGATGGTGAACGATGTATTCACTGGCTGTAGGGGCGTTTTCTTCGGCGGACATGTTTGCAACTCTTGGTTCGTCAAGTGACAGTTAATTCGTTTCAGGCTTTGGGCGCCAGGCGCCAAGCCAGCCAATACGTCTTCATGGTGATGATCAGCCCTGCCAGCAAAGCCAGCCAGTCCAGATCGGCAATCAGCCGCGGCGCAATCGCCAGCATTCCCACGCTTGCGGCAATCTTCACCGCTTCCCACACAAAAAATCCAAATCCTGCGGTCGCTGCATTCAGCGACGAAAAACGGCTCATCAAGCCCCGCGCAAACAAAGCCGCCGGCAACACCACGGTCAAGGCGCCATAGGCTGCCGACCATCCCGCACTGCTTCTGCCGCTCAGACCCCAGGCGGCCAACGCCACCAGCAACCCCACCCCCGACTGCACGGCAATCACCTTCCAAGGCGACACGCTGCGCAGTTCGCGACTGAGTTGCTGCGCCTGCTGCCGCGTCAATGGTTTGAAATCAGGTCCAAAACCATTCGCGTCCTCATCCTCTTTTTCGCGCAGCGTCATTGTCGCCATTAAAAATTACAGCCAAGTTACGGTTTGAAACTACTGCAAAGCCTTCGATTATACGTAGAAACCCGCGCCATTTCGAGCAATCCGCTCCGGTCTTGAGCCAGCGCAATTCGGCGGTTACGGGTACGCAAGGCCTCGGTCGGAATTACGGTCATCTGGGCGGGGCGCCGTTGGCGAAGCAGAGTATCCTTCGCGCTACGTCTTGTTCCAAGCGTGCGTAGCGGCCAGTCCCGCCCCAACTGTTCAAAGGAAGTGCCATGAGCGATTCACAGAATTCGGGTTTTGGAAAATTCGTCCCCGGCTTTGATTTTTTGCAGAATCTGGCCAAAGGCGCAACGCAAACCGTTCCGCAGATGCCCAATCTGGCGAATTGGGTGGCGCCCACGCTGAACGTGGAAGAACTGGACAAGCGCATCGACGAACTCAAGGCCGTGCATTTCTGGCTCGAACAAAATTCCCGCGCGTTGGGCGCGACGGTGCAGGCGCTGGAAGTTCAGAAGATGACCCTGGCAACGCTCAAGGGAATGAACTTCAACATGGGCGACGTGGCCAATGCACTCAAGCTCAAGGCCGCCGACACGGTGGCCTCGGGCATGCAAAAAATGACCGATACCGCAGCCGGGACGGCGCGCACCATTTCCAACGTGGCTGCCGCCGTGACCTCGACGCCCAAAAAACAGGCTGTAGCCACGCCCGAGGCGGGCGCTGCCGGCGTGGCCGATCCGATGCAGTGGTGGGGTGCGCTGACGCAGCAGTTCCAGCAGATCGCCGCCGGCGCGATGAAGGATGCAGCGAAACAAACTGCAGTCAATGCCGGCAAACACGTGGCCAAGCAGGCGGTCAAGGCCGCGGTCAAGAAAGCCTCAGGCTCGGCAACAAAGAAGTCAGCACCGCGCAAACGCGCGGGGTGAGGCTTCGCCCCCGCGCTCGCATCGCAATTCGACGGATTACAACTGCGGCGACTTGCCGTGCGTTGTCTGGTCGCCGTAGTCCTTGCGCGCGATGCATACGTTCACCGACCACTTCTTGTCCGCGCGGCCATCGTTCGGGAAGATGTCGTTCTCGCCTAGCCAGAGGTCGCCGTACTTGACATTCACAGCCTCGCCCGCGACCACGGTGCGGGCCTGACCGATCCAGAATGCACCGCTGCAGCCTGCGCCGCTTTGCGTATTGCAGTTACCACCCCACTTGGGATCGTCGCCCGAGAAGTTGTCATCGCCGAAGCGCCCGATCAGTGCGAAGGGCGGCCGATTCAGCACCGGCGAGCGCGGCCCAGACGTGGGATCGGTGGGCCAGCCATCGGGTCCATTGAAGGCGCTCAGCGGAACACCCGACCAGATCTCACCGCTGGCGTTGAACCGCACGCTGTCGCCCGGGTTGATGCGCACTGGCTTGCCACTCTGCAGCGGCTGCGTCCAGCCACCGCCAGGACCATCCCAGACCTGATGCGTCAGACACTGTTCGTTCGGAGCCTGAATATTGACGATATCGCTGTAATCGGTGGTCATCTGCGAAATGGCCACCTGGCCCGGTGCACCCGAGCCAATATAGTTCAGCACCACGCCGATAGGCAGGCCGGGGTTGGTCGACGGGTTGTACCGGGCGCCCTGGTCGATGAAGCGAGCCATCGCCTGCTGCAAGGTCTCGCTGTCCTGGATTTGCGCGGGGTTGATCGACGCCTGGCCGGTCTGGCCGATCTGCACCACCTTGATCTCGGTCTGGGCCAGGGTGTTCTTGAACTTCGCATCCAGGCTGCCCTTGACCTTGTTGTAGCTGGCCTTGAGCGCCGCCTCCACTTCAACCTGGCTGGCTTTGGAACGGAAGGTGACGAAGAGCAAGCGGCCATACAAGACCTGCGATACATACAGCGGTGGGTTGGAGGGCGAAGCCATGCGCTGCACATCGCTCAAGGTCACACTGGGCGCAAAGAAGGCTTGCGTCGCCGGGTCCGGCTCGAACGCCGCCGAATAGAAGACCTGGGTAAAGCGTCCGACGATCATGGTGTCGGTGGCGGTCGTCTTCAGACTGCCGTCGAAGGCTACGCTGGCGGAGGGGCCGGCGTCGTAGGAGACACCGAGCTTGACCATCGCGTCCTGCATGCTGCGCGCGTACACGTACTGGAACTCGCTGGTGCCGGCCGAATCGGTGGCGCCGATGGCGTTGAGCAAGCCGATGCGTGCGTTATCCACTTCGCCGCCGCGCGCTTCCGGCAGGTCGCGAAAGCGCGACGCTGCAGACGGCGAGACGAACCCCCCGGTCAGGCGCAATCGACCGGGCGCGCGCGGCAGATCGATGGTGGCAAACGGCGCCGTGCCGCTGATCGTTGCCCCCTGCACAACGGCACCGGGAACAAAGGCGGGCGAGAACGGACGGAACAGATACATGGTGCTGCTGTTGCTGACCTCCTTGACATTGCGTTGCGTTCCGGTGTACCCCGCACCCGCCATGTCCGGCGGCAGCGCTACAGGGAAAGGCTGGCCCACGGTGGGCTGGACGATGGCCATACGCGGCAGGCCGTCGATCCACTGGCGAACCTGCTGGGTATTGTTGCCGGCAACCTGGGCGCCGCCGCCACTGCCCACGACGCCAACGGCGGCCGAGCTCGTGCTGGACGTACCCTTGTTGTTGCCGGTACTGGCTGCAGGGGTGGTGACGGGCAGCAACAGGCCGGCGGCTTTTGCCGGCACTGCCGGTGGCGCCAGGGGAGCCACGGCGACCGGAGCGCTCGTCACGTGCCCGAGGAGCATCGGCATCTTTGGGGCTGCTGCAGCCTTGGCCGCGGGTGCCGGCGCGGCGCAGGCGGGATCGACGTTCGCCGGCGCCTGGCTGTTTTGCGTTCGCGCCTGGTCACGCTCGGCCCCGCCGACGCAGACCTGGTCACGCTCGGCCCCGCCGACGCAGACCTGGTCAGCGGGAGACGCCTCGCGCCAGACGTAACCCGCAATGCAGGTGTTGGGGCCATAGGCCCCGCTGGGGTTGCGCCGCTTGCTGGCTTCGACATTGTCCTTTGCCGCCTGGGTACGCGCGGCGGGCGTCACGCACACGTGGTCGTTTGCGAAGGCGTCGCGCCAGACCATTCCCGCCTTGCATTGATCCGGACCGGAGCTGCACTTGGATTGCGCGTGCAAGGGCGCCACTGCGCCCATGCCCACGACCGCAACGAACAGCGCACTGGCCCGGCCAAGGGCGAAACTCTCTCTCAAAGGGGGTCGTTTCATCATCGTCCTCAAAGTTAAGGTTCTGAATTTCAGGGGCGCAGGCGTTGGGTGACCTGCTGGCCGCAGCGTAGCGAGGCGTGCGTTAGGGCAGCGTTATGAAGGCACGCTCGCGCCGGCGCCACGGCGCTGATCGCAAGAACCCAGGTGCAAAAGGGTCGCGAGCGAACATCCGGCGCAGGAACGCGGATGTCGCTGTCTCGTTGTGGGCGAGGGCGCTCGGCCCCGCAAGGATTAGAGATTCGGGGCCAGCAAGCGCTGCAAGTCCTGCGGGCTTTCGCCGCGGCGCCGTGCCAGATCGTGCAACTGGTCGTCGCCGATCTTCCCTACGTTGAAGTAGCTGCTTTGCGGGTGGCTGAGGTAGAAGCCGCTGACGCTCGCAGCCGGTGTCATGGCCAGACTCTCGGTCAGGCCCATGCCGATTTCTTCGCACTGCAACTGCTTGAACATGTCGCGCTTGACGCTGTGGTCCGGGCACGCCGGGTAGCCTGGAGCGGGGCGAATGCCCCGGTATTTTTCAGCGACCAAATCTTCTGTGGTCAAGGACTCGGCCGCGGCGTATCCCCACAGGTCGGTGCGCACGCGCCGGTGCAGGGCTTCGGCGAAGGCTTCGGCGAGACGGTCGGCCAGCGCCTTGAACATGATGGCTGAATAGTCGTCGTGCGCCGCCATGAACGCCTGGTCTTTCTTCTCCACGCCCAGTCCTGAGGTGACGGCGAACAGGCCCACGTAGTCCTTGACGCCGCTCGCCTTGGGCGCGACAAAGTCCGCCAGGCAACGGCTGGGCAGTTGCACTCCGTCGATGACCTGCTTTTCGGTCTGCTGACGCAGGCCATACCAGGTGAAGGCGACCTGGCTGCGGGTTTCGTCGGTATAGAACTCGATGTCGTCGTCGTTCACCGAGTTGGCTGGATAGAAGCCGAGCACCGCGCTAGCCGTGAGCCAACGGCCTTCGATAAGGCGCCTGAGCATGGCCTGCGCATCGGCGAAGACGCGCTGCGCCTCGACGCCCACGACCTCGTCCTGCAGAATCTGCGGGTAGCGCCCGGCCAGATCCCAGGTCTGAAAGAACGGACCCCAGTCGATGTATTGGGACAGTTCGGCGAGGTCGTAATTCTTGAACACGCGGCGCCCCAGAAACTTCGGCACTGCAGGCTGATACGCGCTCCAGTCTATGGGCGTCTTGTTCGCGCGTGCCTTGGCCAGTGGCCACAACGGTATCTGCTTCTTGTTGGCGTGCTGCTCGCGCACCTTGTCGTAGTCCACCTTGAGTTCATCCAGATACTGCGCCGAATGCTCGCCCAGCAGACGCTGCGCCACGCCTACGCTGCGGGAGGCATCGGGCACGTAGACGACCGGGCCTTCATAGTGCGGCGAAATCTTCACGGCCGTGTGCACCCGGCTGGTGGTGGCGCCACCGATGAGCAGCGGAATCTTGCGCACGCGGAACCAGTCGTCCTTCTGCATTTCGGCGGCGACCACCTGCATCTCCTCCAGGCTCGGCGTGATGAGGCCGGACAGGCCCACAATGTCCACGCCTTCGGCCTTGGCTCGGGCCAGGATCTCGTGGCAGGGCACCATCACGCCCAGGTTGATGACCTCGAAGTTGTTGCACTGCAGGACCACGGTGACGATGTTCTTGCCGATGTCGTGCACGTCGCCCTTGACGGTGGCGATGATGATCTTGCCCTTGGCCTTGACGTCCTCTCCTGCTGCGGCCTGCTGCAGCTTTTCTTCCTCGATGTAGGGCAGCAGGTGCGCCACCGCCTGCTTCATCACGCGCGCTGACTTCACCACCTGCGGCAGGAACATCTTGCCCTGGCCGAACAGGTCGCCCACGACGTTCATGCCGTCCATGAGCGGGCCCTCGATCACGTGCAGCGGGCGTCCGCCCCGGGACAGGATCTCGCGGTAGGCTTCTTCGGTGTCCTGGGCGATGAAGTCGGTGATGCCGTGCACCAGCGCGTGTGACAGGCGCTGCCCCACCGTCACCGGCTGCTCCGCCGTGCCGCGCCATTCGTTCTTCTTGCTCTCGTCCTTGGCCGCGCCCTTGGCGCTGTCGGCGATCTCCACCAGGCGCTCGCCCGCATCCGGGCGGCGGTTCAGCACCACGTCTTCCACGCGTTCGCGCAGAGTCGGTTCCAGATCGTCATACACGCCGACCATGCCGGCGTTGACGATGCCCATGTCCATCCCCGCTTTGATCGCGTGGTACAGGAACACCGTGTGGATCGCCTCGCGCACCGGGTCGTTGCCGCGAAAACTGAAGGACACATTGGAGACGCCGCCCGAGACCTTGGCGCCCGGCAGGTGCTGCTTGATCCACCGGGTCGCTTCAATGAAGTCCACCGCGTAGTTGTTGTGCTCTTCGATGCCGGTGGCGATGGCGAAGATGTTGGGGTCGAAGATGATGTCTTCCGGCGGGAAATCCACCTCGTCCACCAGGATGCGGTAGGCGCGCTGGCAAATGTCGATCTTGCGCTGGTAGGTGTCGGCCTGGCCCTGCTCGTCAAACGCCATCACGACGGCGGCGGCGCCGTAACGCCGCAGCAGCCGGGCCTGATGCTTGAATTCTTCCACTCCCGCCTTCATGCTGATGGAATTCACCACGGCCTTGCCCTGCACGCAGCGCAGCCCGGCTTCGATCACCTCCCACTTGGACGAGTCGATCATGATGGGGACGCGCGCGATGTCGGGTTCGCTGGCGATCAGGTTCAGGAATCGCACCATGGCGGCCTTGCTGTCGAGCATGGCCTCGTCCATGTTGATGTCGATGATCTGCGCGCCGTTTTCCACCTGCTGGCGCGCCACCGCCAGCGCCTGCTCGTATTCGCCGTTGAGGATCATGCGGGCGAAAGCCTTGGACCCGGTGACGTTGGTGCGCTCGCCGATGTTGACGAACAGCGTCTGCTCGTCAATGGCGACGGGCTCCAGGCCGGACAAAAGCAAAGGGGGAATGGCGGTAGCGTCGGACATGGTCTCACCTGTAGTTCCATTGCATGGCAATGTGGTTGGGTTTCAGGTGAGCGTCGTTGATGCATCCAAGCCTGGAGGGTCAGGCCATATCCTGATCCCGCTGCAACGCTCCTTGGAGAGCTGGATTCTAGGCCAGCGCCGGGCGGCCCGTAGCCGTCGGTCTGTGAAACGAACCAGGCGAAGGGCGGCAATGACGCTGCTCCGCTGTACAGCTGCGCGCACTGCGCTGCGCAGCGTCGTCTCAAGCTGGCCTGGCCCCCTCGGGGGGCAGAGAGCCACACGAAGTGGGTGAACGTGGGGGCAATTTCAAACCCCGCGTGCCCTGTCCACTTTGAACTGCGCCCTGAAATCGGCAAAGCGCCCCGCATCCAGCGCTTCGCGCACTTCTCGCATCAGGTTCAGGTAGTAGTGCAGGTTGTGCACGCTGGCCAGCATCGGGCCCAGCATTTCGCCGCAGCGGTCCAGGTGGTGCAGATAGGCGCGGCTGAAACCGCCCGAGCCGGCGGCTCCCGCGCAGGTGTAGCAACTGCAGGTTTCGTCCACGGGACGCGCGTCGGTCTTGTGCCGGGCGTTGCGGATCTTCAGGTCGCCAAAGCGCGTGAACCAGTGGCCGTTGCGCGCGTTGCGTGTCGGCATGACGCAATCGAACATGTCCACGCCGCAGGCCACGCCTTCGACCAGGTCTTCGGGTGTGCCCACGCCCATGAGGTAGCGCGGCTTGTTCGCGGGCAGGCGGTGCGGCGTGTGCGCCATGATGTGCAGCATCTCGTCCTTGGGTTCGCCCACGCTCACGCCGCCCACGGCGTAGCCCGGCAAGTCCATCTGCACCAACGCGTCCAAAGATTCCTCGCGCAGGTTCTCGAACATGCCGCCCTGCACGATGCCAAAGAGCGCGTTCGGGTTTTCCAGCCGGTCAAACTCTGCAATGCAGCGCTGGGCCCAGCGCCGGCTCAGCTCCATCGAATATCGCGCCTCGCGCTCCGTGGTCAGCTTGCCCTTGGTCTCGTAGGGCGTGCATTCGTCGAACTGCATCACGATGTCGGAGTTCAACACGGTCTGGATCTGCATCGAGACCTCGGGCGTGAGGAACAGCTTGTCGCCATTCACGGGCGAAGAAAAGCGCACGCCCTCCTCGCTGATCTTGCGCATCTCGCCCAGCGACCAGACCTGAAACCCGCCGGAGTCGGTGAGGATGGGCTTGTGCCAGTTCTCGAAGGCGTGGAGACCGCCGAACTGCTGCATCACGTCCTGCCCCGGGCGCATCCACAGGTGAAAGGTGTTGCCCAGAATGATCTGCGCGCCCATTTCCTCGAGCGAGCGCGGCGTCACGCCCTTGACCGTGCCATAGGTGCCCACGGGCATGAAGATTGGCGTCTGCACCTCGCCGTGGTTCAGCGTGAGGCGGCCGCGACGCGCGTGCGAGGTGGTATCGGTGGTGAGGAGTTCAAACTTCAGCATGGGCTGATTGTCGTGCAAGCAGCATCGCGTCGCCGTAGCTGAAGAACCGGTAACCCTCGCGAATTGCGTGCGCGTACAGCGCCATCACGTGCTCGTAGCCGGCGAAGGCGCTGACCAGCATCATCAGACTGCTCTTGGGAAGGTGGAAGTTCGTCACCAGCCTGTCCACCACCCGAAATTCGAAGCCTGGCGTGATGAAGATGCGCGTGTCGCCGCTGGCCTGCCCCGACTGCGCCCAGGATTCCAGCGTGCGCACGGTGGTGGTGCCCACGGCCACCACGCGCCCGCCGCGTGCGCGGCAATCCGCAATCGCCTGTTGCGTGGCCGGCGGCACCTCGTACCACTCGCTGTGCATCTGGTGCTCGGACAGGTTCTCGGTCTTCACCGGCTGGAAGGTGCCGGCACCGACATGCAGGGTCACATGCGCGATCTGCACCCCAAGGGCGGCTATCTGCTCCAGCAGCGCCTCATCGAAGTGCAGCGCGGCTGTCGGTGCCGCCACGGCACCGGGATTTCTGGCGAACACGGTCTGGTAGCGCTGCTCGTCCTCGGCTGCATCGGCGTGCGTGATATAGGGCGGCAGCGGCACATGGCCATGCTGCTCCATCAGGGTCCAGGGGTCGTCCCCGGCATCGTTGCTCAGCACGAAGCGAAACAGCGCACCCTGCGCGTCGGGCCAGCGTCCCAGCAGCGTGGCGCTCAGATTTCCGCCACCGACCAGGCGCAGCGTGGTGCCGACCTCGGGCTTCTTGCTGACTCGCATGTGCGCCGCCACCTGGTTGCCGCCCAGCACGCGTTCGATCAGCAACTCCACCTTGCCGCCGCTGGGCTTCTCGCCAAACAGGCGCGCTTTGAGCACCTTGGTGTCGTTCAAGACCAGCAGATCGCCGCTCTGGAGCAGGGCCGGCAGGTCGCGAAAGATGCGATCCACCGCAGCCGCCGATGTGCCATCGAGCAGGCGCGATGAACTGCGCTCGGCTGCCGGGTGCTGGGCGATGAGTTCGGGGGGCAGGGCGAAATCAAAATCGCTGAGGGTGAAGGTGCGCATGGATTTCTTAATCAGTGGAGGACGGGACTGAAGGTCAGTCCCGCAAGCTTAAATTCAGTTGGGGACAGAGTTGTCCCGCAAGGTTTCAGGATGTGCCCGACCAAAGTTCATTCAGATCCGGGAAATGCCATTTCTCCGGATCTTCGCGCGCCACAATCTTCTCCGCGCTGCCGGGGCGGGACAGGTCGATGACTTCAGGCAGGATGCGCATCCCGGCCTTGGTGGAATAAAACACCTTGACCATGGGCGCGAGCAGGGACCGAGCGGTCTGCTCGGTCACGATGCCGATGCGCCCCGAGCTCAGGCGCACGAGCGAACCGATGGGGTAGATGCCCAGGCTCTTCACAAAAGCCTGAAACACCTGGGGGTCAAAGTGACCCTGTGTCCATTCGGTCATCTTTTTCAGCGATTCGGCGGGGTCCCAGCCGGCCTTGTAGGGTCGGTTGGACGTGATGGCGTCGTACACGTCGCACACGGCGCCCATCCGGGCATAGAGGCTGATCTCGTCGCCCTTGAGCCGTTTGGGATAGCCCGACCCATCCATTTTTTCATGGTGATGCAGGCATACGTCCAGCGTGATGTCGTCCACACGCTCGCCACCCAGCAGCATGTCATAGCCCTTTTGCGGATGACTCTTGATGATGGCGAATTCCGCGTCGGTGAGCTTGCCGGGCTTGTTCAAAACCTCCATCGGCATGGCGGCTTTGCCGAGGTCGTGCAGCAATCCCGCCACGCCCAGGGAGCGCGTCAATTTCTCGTCGACCTTGAGCTGTTTGGCCAGCGCTATCATCAGTGCGCAGACCGCGACGGAGTGCATGTAGGTGTAGTCGTCGGCCGTCTTCAGGCGCGCCAGGCTGATGAGCGCGCCCGGGTTGCGTGCGATCGAGTCCGAGATCTCTTCCACCATGCGCTGCGCGCCGGTGGTGTTGATGGCCTGTCCCATGCGCGCTTCATTGAACATGGACTCCACGGCCAATTTGGAGCGCGACACGATCAGGCCGGCGCGATTCATTTCCTCAGACAATGAAACGGGGGCAATTTTTCGCTCTATTGCCGCCATGCGCTGCAGATCGGCCTCCACCTGCTGAACCGATTCGGTCTCAGAAAGAGCCACTGTGCCGAGCGCCACGTCCAGCCCCAATGAGGAGTCAATCCACACTTCCTTGATGCTGCTGGCCAGTATGCTGGCGATGTCCTTGGGGTCATTCAGCACGAAGCCGTTGCGCCAGAACGGGTGCTCCATCCATGAGCCGCAAAACTCCTTCAGGTGCATGCCAAGGGTGAGCTGATGGACACTGATTCTCTTGAGCATGATTTGAGTGTATGTCAATCTGTTGCCGCGCCGGTCGCAACGCAAGGCAGAATCTGGCCATGCCATCCGCCCTGAGCTATCCCCAAAAGGCTTTGCACAAGCTGGGCTTGGTGCGCGACATCGATCTGGCGCTGCACTTGCCGCTGCGCTACGAAGACGAAACCCATATCTCGCGATTGCGCGATGCACGCGATGGAGAACAGTTGCAGATCGAAGCGACGGTCACGCACAGCCAAGTCACGCTTGGTGCGCGGCGCCAGTTGCTGGTGACGGTGGATGACGGATCAGACTGCTGCACCCTGCGGTTCTTCACTTTCTATCCATCGATGCAGAAGGCCCTCACCGTGGGGGCACGCTTGCGCATCCGCGGCGAGGTCAAGGGCGGCTTGATGGGATGGACCATGATGCATCCCAGCTTCCAGAGCGCAGGTGGCGAGCTGCCGACCGCCTTGACACCGATCTACCCGACCGTGGCCGGACTGCCGCAGACCTATTTGCGCAAAGCCGTGCTCTCAGGTCTGGCGCGGGCCGACCTGTCGGACACGTTTGCAGGTGCAGCCGAAGGTGAGAAGGAGCGCTGGGCCCAGTGGGGCTTGCGCGAAGCGCTCTCGTTCCTGCATCAACCGGCTTCGGACGTGGCGCTCGCCGCATTGCAGGACCGCAGCCACCCTGCCTGGCAGCGCCTCAAAGCCGAGGAATTGCTGGCGCAACAGTTGTCGCAATTGCAGGCCAAGCGAGGACGCGCCGCGTTGCAGGCGCCGCCACTGGTGGCGCCTGTTGGCGCCGCAGCTGATGTGGGTCTGGCGCACCGACTGTTGGCTGCCTTGCCCTTTTCCCTGACGACGGCGCAGCATCGGGTCAGCGCCGAAATCGCGCGGGATCTGGCGCGCCCCGTGCCCATGCACCGTCTGCTGCAAGGCGACGTCGGGTCCGGCAAGACCGTGGTTGCTGCGCTAGCAGCAGCGCTGTGCATCGACGCGGGCTGGCAGTGCGCACTCATGGCGCCCACGGAAATATTGGCGCAACAGCACTTCACCAAGCTCCTCGCGTGGCTGGAACCCCTGGGGATTCGCACGGCGTGGCTCACGGGCAGCCAAAAGGCCAAGGAGCGCCGCGCCATGCTGGCGCTGATCGCCAGCGGCGAAGCCGCGCTGGTGGTGGGCACGCACGCCGTGATTCAGGACAAGGTGCAGTTCAAGAATCTGGCGCTGGCCATCATTGACGAGCAACATCGTTTTGGCGTGGCTCAGCGACTGGCGCTGCGCAACAAGATGAACGGGGTCCCGAACTCCGATCAGGATGCGGTTGAGGCACAGCGCGAGCCGCATTTGCTGATGATGACGGCCACGCCCATTCCACGAACGTTGGCCATGAGCTATTACGCTGATCTGGAGGTCTCCACGCTCGATGAGTTGCCGCCGGGGCGCACACCCATCATCACCAAGCTGGTGCACGACGCGCGCCGCGACCAGGTAATAGAGCGCATCCGGGCCCAGATTGCCCAGGGTCGGCAGGTCTACTGGGTCTGTCCCCTGATCGAGGAGAGCGAATCTCTGGACCTGGCCAACGCCACGCAAACCCACGCCGATTTGACCGCTGCGCTGCACGACCCGGGTGCGCCCGTGATGGTGGGCTTGTTGCATTCGCGCATGCCGGTGGCGGAAAAAAGGGAGGTGATGTCGCTCTTCACGTCGGGGCAGATGCAGGTGCTCGTGAGCACCACGGTGATCGAGGTCGGGGTCGACGTTCCGAATGCCTCGCTGATGGTGGTCGAGCACGCCGAGCGCTTCGGCCTGAGCCAGTTGCACCAGTTGCGTGGCCGCGTCGGTCGCGGTGCCGCGGCATCGGCCTGCGTGCTGCTTTACTCCACCGGAGACGCGCCACGCCTGGGTGAAACGGCGCGCGAGCGCCTCAAAGCCATGGCTGAGACGGGAGATGGGTTCGAGATCGCGCGGCGCGACCTGGAGATTCGCGGGCCGGGCGAGTTTCTGGGTGCGCGCCAGTCCGGTGCAGCGCTGCTGCGCTTTGCCGACCTGAGCACCGACGGCGCGCTGCTGGAATGGGCGCGAAGCCTGGCGCCCAAGCTGCTGGATCAGCATCCAGAGCTGGTCCAGCGACACATCGATCGCTGGCTGGGTGGGAAGGCCGAGTTTCTGAAAGCCTGAGACCGAAGTCTTACCAGTTCGCTTCGCGCTCGGCGGTCGCGCCGATCTTGTGGATCGTCAGATCCGCACCATCGAATTCTTCCTCCTGGCTCAGGCGCAGGCCGATCGTGGCCTTGATCGCACCGTAGACGACGTAGCCGCCAACAAGCGCCCAGACCACACCCAGCGCGGTTCCGAGAAATTGGGCCCAGAAGCTGACCCCGCCCATGCCGCCCAGAAATTTGCAGCCGAAGATGCCGGCGGCCAGGCCGCCCCAGGTGCCGCACAGGCCGTGCAGCGGCCACACGCCCAGCACGTCATCGATCTTCCATTTGTTCTGCGTGAGCGTGAACATGCGCACAAAAATGGCGCCGGCGATCGCGCCCGTGACCAAGGCGCCCAAGGGGTGCATCAGGTCCGATCCGGCGCATACCGCCACGAGTCCCGCCAGCGGGCCGTTGTAGACAAAGCCCGGGTCGTTCTTGCCCAGCACCAGTGCGGCCAGCGTTCCACCCACCATCGCCATGAGCGAGTTCACCGCCACCAGACCGGAGATCTTGTCGATGGTCTGTGCGCTCATCACGTTGAAGCCGAACCAGCCCACCGTCAGAATCCATGCGCCCAGCGCCAGGAACGGGATGCTTGACGGCGGGTGCGCCGAGATCGATCCGTCCTTGCGGTAGCGGTTGCTGCGCGCGCCCAGCAGCAGCACCGCCGGCAACGCCAGCCAACCGCCCACGGCATGCACCACAACAGAGCCGGCGAAGTCATGAAACTCCTGCCCGGTCAGGGACTTGATCCAGGCCTGAATGCCAAAAGCCTGATTCCAGACCACGCCCTCGTACAGTGGATAGATCAAACCGACGATCACGGCCGTGGCCAGCAACTGTGGCCAGAAACGTGCGCGCTCGGCAATGCCGCCGGAAATGATCGCGGGAATGGCGGCGGCAAAAGTGAGCAGGAAGAAGAACTTCACCAGCTCGTAGCCGTTCTTTGCCGCCAGTTGCTCGGCACCGACGAAGAAGCTCGTGCCGTAGGCGACGGCATAACCCACCATGAAATACACCACGGTGGAAACAGAAAAGTCCACCAAGATCTTCACCAGGGCATTGACCTGGTTCTTCTTGCGTACCGTGCCCAGTTCCAAAAAGGCGAAACCTGCATGCATGGCCAGCACCATGACGCCGCCCAACAGGATGAAGAGGGCGTCAGAGCCCTGTTTTAGTGCTTCCATTGATCAATCCCGGGAAAAATTGCATTGAATTGGTGCGAAACAGCGGTTTCGCGAGTGTGCACCAATATCAAGCAATAACCGGGCCAAAATGGTGCTTTCTTCAGTGCATCACGACCGGATTTTGTGCGAGTTCGGCGTACTGAGCCAGCGTGCCTTCGACCTCGGCCTGCGTCGGGGTGTTCTGTTGCCAGGCGAGAATCTGGCGCTGGAACAGTTCGGACCAAGCTCCATCCAAGTAGACCTCCTTGCCTTTTCGTTTGTCCACGATCTCGAAACCGTGGCGTTCGAGCACAGACCATTGCGGCCTGTCCTGGACTGCGGCGCCCTCAATCGCACCCTCGTGCGCCACCGCTTGGGGCTGCATGTGCACCACCACAAAGGATTCCGAGTCGTAAAGCATCTTCATGGTTGGCGCTCCTGTCTGATTCCACCCAGCGGCCGGCAACATGCCGACAAGCCTTACATGGCCGTGCAGGCTGGCGTTTCAAGTGCAGCAGTTCAATCCCGTCGGGAATCCGGCTGGCGTCAGGGCGCCAGGCTTGCGCTCCACCGCTCGTCGACAAAATCCCCGTTGTCCTGGCTGAATCGCAGGCGCACCGGCAGGTAGGACATGGCAGGCGCCAACCACAGGTCGAGCTTCTGGTCGTAGGCGCTGCGGGGGACACGGGTCAGCTTGAGGCCCGTGCGATTGCCGCCGGGAAGATTCAGGAGTTCGACCTCACCGACGATGAACTGCCAGTCTTCCGCGTCGCGAGGACCCACCACCTGCAGGGCAATGGTCGTACCTGGCGGGAAGCGGGCCGGCGCGCCAGCGATCAGAGCGCCCAGCTGCATCGTCACGCTCAGACGATCCTGGGCACCTGGCTGCAGCAGCGCGCTGGGGGCGTTTGCGCTGAAGACGACGATGCCCTTGTCACGCTCGAAATGAGCCGCCTGCTCGCTGCGCACCTTGTCCGAGAAGCGCGTCGGTTCCAGCCCGCCGCTGCCGATGCGCCCGACGCTCGATTGCGAGCGGGTGCCAAAACCAAACACGCTGACGTCCATCTTCGCACTGTATTGTTGCCCGTCCTGCGTCCAGAGCAGTTCCGAGTGCGCACCGTAGGGAAAGCCCTTGATCTCGCCCTTGACGTCGTACACCAGCCGAACCGATGCAGGGACGATGGCGCTGGTTGCGGGTGCCTCGCGCTTGTGCGCGGGCGAGTCGGGTGCGGCCTTGGGCGTACCGGAGTCGGAGGCGTTCAGCGCCAACAGCGTGGACTCGCGCTCCGGCGCTGCCACAGAGACTGGCGCTTCCTCCGGGGCGGCGCGCTTTGCCAAGGTACGTTGCATTGGCGCGGGATGGCTCCGTGGGGCCGCCGCGGGAGGCTGAACGGCGCTGCCAAGGGTGGGACTGTTCACCTCGACCGCGCGCACGACCCAGGCACGGCTGGACGCAGGTGTGATTCGGTCGGGGCTTGCGGGCAGGCCCGTCAGCGCCGCCCAGTGCCCCAGCCCAACGAGGGCAGTCAGCAGTCCGAGAGCGGGAATGCGCGCCAAGCCTTTTTGAGAAATCATGTTCACTAGAATCGGACGCTGTTCAGGACACCAAACCACATCATTCGACGGACCCGCCGGGTCGGCTCGGACCGCGGGGAAATCAAACCATGAAACTTGCCACTTACAAAGACGGTTCCCGCGACGGCCAACTGGTGGTCGTTTCGCGCGACTTGGGTTTTGCGCATTATGCGACCGGCATCGCCTGCCGTCTGCAAGAGGCACTGGACGACTGGAACTTCATTGCGCCGCAACTGCAGGACCTGTACGAAACCCTGAACCAGGGCAAGGCGCGGCACGCGTTTCCTTTCAACCCGGCCCAATGTATGGCGCCCCTGCCCCGGGCCTACCAGTGGGCCGACGGATCCGCCTATCTGAACCACGTGGAGCTGATGCGCCAGGCGCGCAACGCCACGGTGCCGGAAAGTTTCGCTACCGAGCCGTTGATGTACCAGGGTGCCAGCGATGATTTCCTGGGTCCCTGCGACGATATGGTGTGCGTAAGCGAAGCGCATGGCATCGACTTTGAAGCCGAACTCGCGGTCATCACCGCCGACGTGGCCATGGGCGCGGCGCCGGAGCAGGCACTGGACCGCATTCGTCTGGTCATGCTGGCCAACGACGTGAGCCTGCGGCACCTGATTCCGTCAGAACTTGCCAAGGGCCTGGGCTTTGTGCAAGGCAAGCCGGCAACGGCTTTCAGCCCGGTGGCGGTGACGCTGGACGAGCTGGGCGACGCCTGGGATCAGGGGCGCGTGCACCTGACGATGCAGGTCAGCTGGAACGGGCGCAAGGTCGGCATGTGCGAGGCCGGCCCAGAGATGACGTTTCATTTCGGCCAGCTCATCGCCCACCTGTGCAGGACCCGCAACGTGCGCGCCGGCTCCATCGTCGGCTCCGGCACCGTGAGCAACAAGGACTGGAGCCGTGGCTATGGCTGTATCGCAGAAAAACGCGCCATGGAAACCCTTCAGGACGACCACCCGGGCACCGAGTTCATGCACTTTGGCGATCGCATCCACATCGAGATGAAGGGGCGCGACGGTCAAAGCGTGTTCGGAGCCATCGATCAGAAGGTCGTTGCGCTGAGCTGATTTTCCCGTCCATCAGTCCACATCCAAGGACTGCGCCAGCACATGGCGCTGTGCCGACCACAGCGCCAGCACCGCCATCACGCTCACCGCCAGCAGCAGCCACAGACCGGTGCGGTAGCCCGTCTGTGGGTTCCAAAGCAGACCCAGCAACAGCGGCGCACCGGCGCGCGCCAGCGCCAGCGGAACGCCCAAGGCGCCATTGAGCGAAGCCATGTGCTCGCGGCTCACGTACTGCGCCATCGCCGTGCCCTTGACGATGGTCAGCATGCCGTTGCCAAGGCCATACAGCAAAACGAACACCAGTGCCGCCTGTGGGTGGCCCGCGCCCAGAAGCAGCGCCAGCAGGCCCAGCGGAATCAGGCTGGGGATGATGCGATTGGCGACATGGACGTCGAATCGGTGTTCGAAGAAGTACAGCACGAGGCGCCCCAAGACCTGGATCAGACCGATGCTGGCCGGGATCGCGATGACCCAGGACTCGCTCAAGCCGGTTTCGCGCAGCAGGCTCACCATGTGTGCGGGTAGCGCCGCCGTCACGCCCATAATCAACACGACGAACACACCGATCAGCACAAAGGCCGGGCTGAGCAGGTAGGGTTTCAGGGGTTCCTTGGCAGACGGAACGGTTTGCGGGCGCGGGCCGCTGGGTGGTCCGCGCAGGATCACGCCATGGATGGGGACGCACAGCGCCAGGTTCAGCGCCGCCAGGACCAGCAGTGCATGGCGCCAGCCAAACTGATCAATCAACCAGGCGCTCAAGGGCGTGAACACGGTGCTGGCGAGTCCGCCCAGAAAGGTGAGTGTGATGATGGCACGGCGAAAATCACTCGGAAAACGCCTCGTGACCACGGCAAAGGCGGGCGTATACAGCGTTCCCGCAAGCGCCGCGCCCAAGCCGATCCAGACCGCATAAAAGCTGGCAACGCCGTGAACCTGGCTGTGCAGCGCCAGACACAGTGCGACCAGCATGGAGCCGCCGGTCATGACCGCGCGCTCGTGGCCGCGCTCGATCCAGCGCCCGACGGGGCAGGCCAGCAGACCTTCGGTCAGCAGCGCCAGGCTGAAGGCCAGCGAGGTCTGAGCTCGGCTCAATCCGAGCTCGCGCTCCAGTGGCTCCATCAGCACCGCGAAAGCATAGAAAACGCTGCCCCAGGTGATCAGCTGCGCCAGCGACAGCCAGCCTACAAAGTGACGGTTCCGGCCAGGCAAGTGCGACATCGTCCCATTATGGCAAGCACTGGCGGCGCGCCCGCCTCAGGCCACGGGCTGCAGCGCGCGCCGGTATTGCACGGCCTCGGCGACATGGCTGACCTGCGTGGTATCAGTGCCGGCCAGGTCGGCAAGGGTGCGGGCCACCTTCAGCGTGCGATGCACGCCGCGGGCAGACCAGCCCAGCCGCGCTGCGGCCAGCTTGAGAAAATTGGCTGCGGCAGGATCCAGCGCGCCGTGCTGGTCGAGCTCCTTTCCGTGCAGCGCCTGATTCGGCTTTCCCTGCCGCAGTAGCGCGCGCTCCCGGGCTGAGGTGCAGCGCTCGCGGATGCTGGCCGTGGCTTCGCCCTCTGGCGCCTGCAGTAGTTCCTCCGGCGGCAGTGCACCCACCTCCACGTGCAGGTCAATGCGATCGAGCAAGGGGCCGCTGAGCTTGCCCTGGTAGCGCGCCACCTGATCCGGCGTGCAGCGGCAGGCCTTGAGGCGGGAGCCGAGGTAACCGCAGGGGCAGGGGTTCATGGCGGCGATCAATTGAAAGCGCGCAGGGAACTCGGCGCGCCGCGCCGCCCGCGAAATCGTGATGCGCCCGGACTCGAGCGGCTCGCGCAGCGCTTCCAGTGCGGCGCGCGGGAACTCGGGCAGTTCGTCCAGGAACAGGACACCGTTGTGAGCCAGCGAAATCTCGCCCGGGCGCGGCGGCGAGCCGCCACCCACCAGCGCCACGGCACTGGCTGAATGGTGCGGGCTGGCGGTCGGTCGCGTGGCCCAGCGCTCCAGAGAGAAGCGTCCGGCCAGGCTGGCCAGGGCCGCGCTCTCCAGGGCTTCTTCAGTGCTCATGGATGGCAACAAGCCGGCAAAGCGCTGCGCCAGCATTGACTTTCCCGAGCCCGGCGGGCCCATTAGCAGCAGGCTGTGTCCGCCCGCGGCCGCAATTTCCAGTGCGCGCTTTGGGCCGGCTTGGCCCTTCACATCGGACAGATCGGCGTACACCGGTGCCATCCCGCACGTCGCTGGCGCGACCTGGGGCCAGACTTCAGCGCTTTCCTGGCAATCGACCCGGGGCAGCATCTGCCGCACCACATCCAGAAGGTGTTGCGCCGCGTAGACCTGGGCGCCGGGAACCAGTGCCGCCTCCTGCGCACTCGCGACTGGGAGCACCAGTTTGGTGAGAACCCGCTCCGCATGCAAGGCAAGGCTCATGGCCAAAGCGCCGCGCACCGGTCGCAGCTCGCCCGAGAGCGACAGCTCCCCGGCAAACTCGTGGCCACCCAAGCGTGTGCCGTCAATCTGCCCGCTCGCGGCCAGCAGGCCCAGCGCAATTGGCAGGTCAAAGCGACCTGAATCCTTGGGCAGGTCGGCCGGCGCCAGATTCACCGTGATGCGCTTGTTGTGAGGAAATTCCAGGCCTGAATTCTGGATCGCCGAGCGCACCCGTTCTCGCGCCTCCTTGACCTCCACATCCGCCAAGCCCACCAGGGTCAAAGTCAAGTGATATATGCACCACCACTCTCACGAACCAATTGGTCGGGAGACAACTGCGCCGTCCGCCCTCATTGGGATGGATTTCGCGTCGAAGCATGAGTCGGGATAAGAATAAGTGCTATTGTTTACTTTTGTGCTAAGGTTATAGCCTTTGTTCAAACCAAACCCAATCCAGTCCACTTTTTAGGCTTTTGCAACATGGCCCGAGTCATCTCTCCCACAGTCGATCCGACGCGATCTCTCATTCAGACACGCGTTCCCCAAGCCATGCGTGTTTACCTCAAAGCCTACGGCAAACATCATGGGTTGAAAATGGAGGGTTTGCTCGTAGAGGTGCTGACGCATTTTCTGGCGCTCCGCCCAGACAGGCGGGGTCTTTCATGGCGCATAGCTCAGTCGCACCGCACGGAAGCAGGGGCTGATGGTGGCTGGGCCCAGATAAACGTCCTGATCCCTGCAGAAGTGGCAGGCAAACTAGCCGGCTTGTCAATGGAACTGGGGATTAGCCGGGCCACCATCGCATATACCGCTCTGTATTGGTTTGTGCGGTATATGCGTCCGCCATTGAATCCGGCGGTGCAGTCGCCTATGTTGGGAGCTGCGCATGTCTGAAAGATATCTCACACTTCCTGTGGCGTCATTGGCTCCGGATCCACAGCAGCCACGCAAAGAGCTTGAAAACGACAGCGGGACCGTGAATGAGGCAACAACGCTGCAAGGACTTGCGAATTCAATTAGCGAGGTGGGCATCCTTCAGCCTATTCGAGTGCGTCCGGTTGGGAGTGCAGGTGCGGGTGCCGCTCAATACACGATCGTGAGCGGCCAACGCCGGTATGAAGCAGCAAAGATGCTGGGCATGGAGTCGGTGCCCTGCTTGGTTATCGATGACCCGGTAGACGCGTCCCACACCCTAGTCTCCCAGGTGGCCGAGAATTTGCAACGCAAGTCAATGACCGCTAGTGAGCTGGCAATTGCGGTTCAGACCTTGACACAGTCAGGTGCTACGCAGGAAGAGGTGGCCACAAAGCTGGGGATCCAGGCCAGCCAGGTTTCGCTGCTACTAAACCTGCTTGTTCTTGCTGGCCCGGTCAAGCTAGCATTCGAGCGTGGTCGAATCGAGTCGCCCCGAGCTGCCTACGATCTGAATAGACTCCCAGTTCAACTGCAGGCGCAGCTAATTGATGAGGCTGAGCAAAATGGCCGCATCCTGACCCAGCGAGATGTGCGAGAAGTTAAGCTGATGCACGCGCAAAGACTTTCCGCAGTCCGAAATCGCTATGAGGCGCCCAACCTAACTTCCGCAGAATATCAAGCGTTCATTGAATGTCTGCCAGAGCGGAACGAAGACCATTACGACCCCAGTGATGACCGCAATGCGATGTTTGGTCCAGGATGGACACGGTTGCATGAAGCGCAAACAAATGTCCAAGGTTTCGCCGATAGCGCGGTGAAACCCTGCAACGCGGCAGACACGGTCGACGCTCTGCGGGTGCGGGTTCCTGGCTTTACCTTGACTCGAGATCAAGCCGAGCGCCTTTACGCTTTGCTGAACGATGAAGGGCCAGGTGGTGGGATGGATGCGAGCCTGCCGAACAATGTGTCGGATGCCGATGTTAGCAAGGAGCTAGGTAGAGACCTAGCCCGATTACTGTCCGATATTTGAGGGGTTGGAAGGCTCCGTGGGTATTCCGGTCGATCGTGACCACCCGTTCCGGTTTATCGTGACCGGCGATTCTGGTGGATCGTGACCGCTCATTCCGACCGATCGTGACCAGGCATTCTGGTTTATCGTGACCACCGATTCCGGTTTACCGTGACCGGTTGGTGGCGGACCCTCTTTGCCCGTTCACTTCGCCTGCGTGGGAACAGGCCGCGGTTCCACTCGAATCGATAAGCAGCGTGAGGAGCTGCGCATATTTGTCCCACCCCGAACGGGCTAGTCTCAGCAGCTTTTGCTGGAGCCGACTTGCCCGATACCCGAAGGATCACTATGCGTCAGATCAAAGACGTCCTGCGTCTCAAACTCGAACTCCACCACTCTCAGCGGCACATTGCAGCCGCGCTTGGCCTCTCCAAGGGGGTCGTTGCCAAATACATCAAACTGGCCAGCGACGCCGGCCTGTACTGGCCCCAGATCGAACCGTTGAGTGAGACCGACCTGCACCACCGTTTGCTGGGCTCACTTGCGCGCGCCAGTAGCTTTGTTGCCCCCGACTTCGCCCAAATGCACCAGGAGCTACGGCGCAAGGGCATGACGCTGATGCTGCTGTGGCAGGAGCACAGCGAGCGCCACCCGGACGCGACGATCCACAGCTATTCACAGTTCTGTGAGAACTACCGCCGATACGCCAAAACCCTCAAGCGCTCCATGCGCCAGGTCCACCGTGCTGGCGAGAAGCTCTTCATCGATTACGCCGGCCCCACGGTGGCCCTGGCAGACGGCAACCGAGCCCACATCTTTGTCGCGGCGATGGGGGCCTCTGGCTACACCTTCGCCTATGCCACCCCACGCGAGACCATGGCCGACTGGCTGGGTGCGACGGCCCAGGCCCTGCGGTTTTATGGCGGCAGTCCCGAGCTCGTCGTCCCCGACAACCCCAAGGCCCTGATCGCCAACCCGGACCGCTACGAACCCAGAGCCAACGACACGGTGCAGGAATTCGCACGACACTACAACACCTCTGTGCTGCCAGCGCGGCCACGTCGGCCGCAGGATAAAGCCAAGGCCGAATCGGCCGTGCAGGTCGTTGAGCGCTGGATTCTGATGCGTCTTCGCCACCACCGGTTTGAGACGGTCGATGACGTCAACGAAGCCATCGTTGCGCTGCTACAGCAGCTCAACAACAAGCCGTTCCAGAAGCTCCCAGGAAGCCGAGCCAGTGTCTTTGCCCAGATCGACGCACCGGCCCTGCGAGCCTTGCCAATGCAGGCGTGGGAGCTGGCCGAATTCAAGACGGTAAAGGCGCATATCGACTCGCACATCCAGTTCGATGAGCACTACTACAGCGTGCCCCACCCACTGATCGGGCAGTCGATGGAGGTGCGCGCAACACAACGTTGCGTAGAGGTTCTGCACCGAGGTCAGCGGGTGGCAAGCCATGCGCGCAGTGCCCACAAAGGCAAGTTCACCACCTTACCCGAGCACCTGCCAGAAGCCCACCGCGCACACATGCAATGGAGCCCAGAGCGGCTGATCCATTGGGGTGTGGACATTGGCGTGGCCACGGGCAGCCTGGTCAAGCGCATGTTGGCGGCGCGCCAACATCCCGAGCATGCCTACCGGGCCTGTCTGGCGCTGCTGTCGTTGGCCAAGCGCTTTGGCAAGCCAAGGCTGGAGGCAGCCTGTGTGATCGCTCTGGAGTTGGGCACCACCAAGGCCAGCCACGTGCGCGACATCCTGGCCAATGGACGTGATCTGGTGGAACCCAGCACCCCGGCGCAGTGGGTCAGTCCGGCGCACGCCAATGTGCGCGGTGCAGCCTACTACCAATGATGGCAGTGCACCCGGGCGCTGGCGCCCACAGCAACGACAACAAAAACCCAAATACCAAGGAATACCCCATGATGATGAACACGACACTGGAGCAATTGCGCGACCTCAAACTCGCTGGCATGGCGACAAGCCTGCAGGAGCAACTCACCCAGCCGGGCATGACGGCCATGAGCTTTGAGGAGAGGTTCAGCCTGCTGGTGGACCGCGAGGTCCACTGGCGCAGCGACAAGCGCCGGGCACGCCTTCTCAAAGAGGCAAACCTGAAGTTCCCCCAGGCATGCATTGAGGATATTGACACCCGCGCCGGGCGCGGCCTGGAACGTAGCGCCGTGATGAGCCTGGCGTTGGGCAACTGGATCCAGAATGGCCACAGCGTGCTCATCAGCGGCCTGACGGGTACTGGCAAGACCTGGTTGGCCTGCGCCTTGGCTCAGTACGCCTGCAGGCGCGGGCACACCGCGTTGTACCAGCGTGTGCCACGTCTGGGTGAGGAGTTACGCATTCGCCACGGCAACGGCACGTTTGGCAAGTGGCTGATCGCCTTGGCCAAGACAGACGTGCTGCTGCTTGACGATTGGGGAATGGCGGGCATCGATAGTCAGACGCGGGCCGACCTCATGGAAATCATCGATGACCGCGCTGCCAATAAGGCCACCATCATCACCAGCCAGTTGCCCATTGAACACTGGCATGCATGGATCGGTGACCCCACCATCGCCGATGCAATTCTGGACCGCATCATGCAAAAGCATCATCGCTTCAACCTCAGCGGCGACTCCTTGCGGCCGAACTCACAACCGACTGATTGAGCACAATCGCGCGCCCGCCGTGGATAACTGATCTGTCCACAGGACGGGCCTGTGGACAGCCGGTGCTGCGCACCGGTGCATCAGTTGCCCACCGCTCCCCGGTCATACGCCTTCGGCCTGACGCGCTCACGCTTGCCCGGTGCAGCGTCCTGCCCCGCCCCTACGGGCTACGCCCGGTGGCCCCACCCCCAGACCCATTGACCCCAAAAGAAGGGAAGCCAAAACATCCTGAGCGGGCATGATTTGAAGCCGTGCGCAACTCCCACCATACAATCTGCGCAGCGCAACTCTTGCACGCTGCGCAACCGGTCACGATCGACCGGAATCGGTGGTCACGATCGCCGGAATACGCA
>CAILZB010000029.1 GCA_903838565.1 uncultured beta proteobacterium
TAACTTCCAGGTTGAGCTTGAAGGTTCGATACTCACCGAGGGCTCGGTACGGGCTGACAACTGATTGGGTTACATTGCCGATGCTCGCGGTCAACAGGCGAACAAGTTCCAGATCATTCAGCTTTAAGGCATCATCTAAGGGTGTTTGGTCTTCATCAAAAAGCGCTTCGAGCGAGACGCGCCGTAACCACGCATTGAGCTTCTGAGTTGAGCTTGATCGGTCGCCTACGAAGACAGGATATGCCCATTCAACTTGTAATGGTCGCAATTCGCCATTCGCATCGGCAAAGCGGACAGAAAAGGAATATTTGGCCATGCGAAAAGAGACCGCTGATTCTTCGCGGGCAGATCCAGCTTGCGAAAATGATCAGCACAGAAAAGCGAGACAGAGAATCACATATCTCATGGACGTTTCACGGCTCTATATTTCAAAGTCTGTGTCAATCGCTGCAGTCAATCATCTACACCCCCAACCGCCTGTGCAACTCGGTGCTGCTGGTGGTGTACTGCAGTTGAATGTTCTCCCCGGGGAAGATCAGGGTCGCGGCGCCGAACGCGGCCAGCGTGGCCTCGTGAAAGCCGCACAGGATGAGCTTCTTCTTGCCGGGATAGGTGTTGATGTCGCCCACGGCATAGATGCCGCTTTCGCTGGTGGAAAAGGTTTCGGTGTTCACCTGGAGCTGCTTGCGCTCCAGCGCCAGACCCCAGTCGGCGACCGGGCCGAGCTTGGGCGACAGGCCTTGCAGCACCAGCAGCGCGTCCAGCGGCACAGGACGGATGGTGCCGTCCACCCCTGAGACCTGGATCGTGCTGAGGCGCTGGCCTTCGGTTTCGAAGCCCGTGATCTGACCTGCGATGAATTCCATTTTCTGCTCGGCGCACAGCGCGCGCATCTGGGCCACGGTGTTGGGCTCTGCCCTGAATCCGTCGCGCCGGTGGATCAGTGTCACGCTCTGGGCGCGGTGTGCGCTGTCCTGGACGAAGGCCATCGCACAGTCCAGCGCGGCGTCGTCCTCGCCCACGATCACCAGACTCTTGCCGGCGAAATCAGACGGGTCGCGCACGCGGTAAAAGAGTTGCGTGCCTTCAAACGATTCCAGGCCCTCGAGCTTGAGCGTGCGCGGCAGGAAGGCGCCCACGCCGGCGGCGATGAAGATCGTCCTGGTGAGAAAGGACTGGCCCCTGGATGTGCGCACGAGAAAGCGGCCATCGTCCCGCTTCTCGATCTCGCTGACCAGTTGCTCGAAGTGGAACGTGGCGTCAAACGGCGCAATCTGCTTGAGCAGCCGGTCGGTGAGTTCGCGCCCGGTGCAGACCTGGACCGCAGGGATGTCGTAGATCGGCTTGTCCGCGTACAGCTCGACGCATTGGCCGCCAGCCCAGGGAAGGGCATCGACGACATGGGCCTGGATGCCCAGCAGGCCCAGCTCGAACACCTGGAACAGGCCGACCGGGCCCGCGCCGACGATGAGCGCATCGGTCTCCAGTGGCGAGGTATCGGTCTTCACAGGGAGCGCCGCGCTGGCAGGGGATGGATCAGCGCGGCGTGAATGAAAGTGTGAAAGAACGAACTTTCATGATTCGGTGCGTTTCGCAGCCGAAACATGAAAGTTAGCGGATCAGCTGCGACAGCTTGCCGGTCTTGTCTTTCCAGTCGTCGGCATCCGGCAGCGGCGCCTTGCGCTTGGTGATGCTCTTCCAGCCGGGCAGCTTGGAGAGCTCGGCGTTGAGCGCCGTCATGTGGCGCTGGTCGGCAGGCACGTCCTCTTCGGCGTAAATGGCGTTCACCGGGCACTCGGGGATGCAGACCGCGCAGTCGATGCATTCGTCCGGATCGATGGTGAGAAAGTTGGGGCCTTCGCGGAAGCAATCCACAGGGCAGACGTCAACGCAATCGGTGTATTTGCAGCGGATGCAGGCTTCGGTGACGGTATGTGTCATGGTGTGATCTACGGGGAAGGGTGAATAATTGGATTCGGCGAAACCCCGTATTTTAGGGGTTCCGTGGCGCCCGACCGGCAGTGGTCGGGCGGGCGCAGGGGTCATCGCGCTGGCGGGCGTCGGGCCTCAGTCTCTGACCAGCACGGCGCCGGCGGTCTTGTTCGATGCCGTGTCCACCAGCACCATGGCGCCCAGGATGCGCGACTCGCTGTAGGGCAGGGTGGCGAGATCGCCTTGCAGGCTGAGTTCCAGGTGTCCGATGGAGTTGGCTTCCAGCTGGGTCGCAGTTTCTTCCGCCAGCGTGTTGACATCGAGGCGGTGCACGATGCGTTTGACGCGGGCCTTGACCCAGCGGTGTCCGTGCAGGGCCCAGTACACGCGCCCTGCTACCAGAGGTTCATCGTCCATCCAGGCGACCGTGACCTGCAGCTCGCGCGAGGCCGGGTAGCTGCCCGTGGCCAACAGCCAGTCTCCGCGCGACACGTCCACTTCGCGGTCCAGCACGATGCCCGCGCTGTGTCCGGCGTGAATGTCCTTCGGGTTGCGTGCGTGGTCCAGCACTTGGGCCACGCTGGCGCTCTTGCCACTGGGGAACACCGTCACTTGCTGACCCGGCGCCACGCTGCCTGCCGCCACACGGCCCCAGAACACGCGCCGGCCCTGCGAGGTGTCGGCAGAGGATGAAAACTTTTCCACCCACTGCACCGGAAAGGCAAAAGCCTGATTTTCCGGTTCCGTGGCGCAGGGCAGCTGCTCCAGAATTTGCAGCAGGCTCTGGCCTTCGTAGCCGCACCAATGCGGGTTCTTGTTGCCCACGTGGTCGGCCGCACGGTCCACCACGTTCCAGCCCTTGAGCGCCGAGATCGGAACGATGGCGGCCACGTCAATTCCCGCAGCGTCGGCAAAGATTTCGACCGCGGCGCGGATGCGGTCATATGCGACGGTGGCGGCGCCTGGGTGCGCCGCGTCTTCCACCGCGTCCAGCTTGTTGATGGCAAAGACGATCGACGGCACGCGCAGCAGATGCGCCAGCAGGCTGTGGCGCCGGGTCTGCGGCAGCAGCGCGTGCGCGGCCGCGTCGCCGCTTTCGAGCTGAGTCGCCCAGGGCAACTTGGTCGCATCCACCAGCACCACGGCGGCGTCGGCGCTCGATGCCGCCGTCACCATGTTGCGCGTGTACTGCTCGTGTCCCGGCGCGTCCCCGATGATGAATTTTCGGTGCGCAGTGGCGAAGTAGCGGTAGGCCACATCGATCGTGATGCCCTGTTCGCGCTCGGCGCTCAGGCCGTCGGTGAGCAGGGCCAGATCGGTCTCGCCGCCACGCTGCACGCCAGCGAGCTGATCCAGCAGCACGGTCTTGCTGTCCACCAGCAGGCGCCCGATCAGGGTGCTCTTGCCGTCGTCCACGCTGCCGCAGGTGATGAACCTCAGCGCGCCTGCTGCCACTGCGCAACTGGTGTCCGATGTTCCCGATGTGATGGTTGTTGTCATAGATGTTGTCCAGTTCGTGAAACACCGCGGAACCGGCTTTGCCGCTCTGCTGGTGTTGCCCCCTGCAAGGGGGGTGGCGCAGCGACACACAGTGCGCGCAGCCTGGGGGTGAGCCTAAAAGTACCCGTCTTTCTTGCGCTTCTCCATCGAAGCCTCGGACGTCTTGTCGTCCATGCGGGTGGCGCCGCGTTCGCTCACGTCAACCGTCAGCGTCTCGATCACGACTTCGTCGGCGTTGGCGGCCAGGCTTTCCACCGGGCAGGTGCAGGTGATGTCGCCCACGGTGCGAAAGCGCACGTCGCGCGTCACCACCTCTTCACCGGCGCGCGCTGGCGTGAGTTCGGTCACCGGCACCAGCAGGCCTTTGCGCTCCACCACCTGGCGCGGGTGCGTGTAGTAGATCGATGGCAGAGCGATCTTTTCGCGTGCGATGTACTGCCACACGTCGAGTTCGGTCCAGTTGGAAATCGGGAACACGCGAAAGTGCTCGCCCGGTTGCAGCCGCGTGTTGAACAGCGTCCACAGCTCGGGCCGCTGGTCCTTGGGCTGCCACTGGCCAAAGCTGTCGCGGTGCGAAAAGATGCGCTCCTTGGCGCGGGCCTTTTCCTCGTCGCGCCGCGCGCCGCCGATGAGCGCGTCAAAGCGGAACTCCTCGATCGCTTCGAGCAGCGTCACCGACTGGTGCACGTTGCGCGACTCGCCCGGATGCGCCAGGCGCACCGTGCCGCGGCGCATGGAATCCTCCACGCTGCGCACCACCAGTTCGGCGCCCAGTTCCTTGGCCCGGTGGTCGCGGAAATCCGTGACCTCGGAGAAATTGTGACCCGTGTCGATCATCAGCAATGGATAAGGCAGGCGTCCCGCACCGAAGGCTTTTTCCGCGCACTTGAGCATGACCAGCGAGTCTTTTCCGCCCGAGAACAGCAGTGTCGGGCGCTCGAACACGGCGGCCACTTCGCGCAGGATGAAGATGGTTTCTTCTTCCAGCGCATCCAAATGCGCGTTGCTCAAGGGCTCCAACAGATGGGGGTCGACGCGGGCGTTCATGCGGTCTCCTGAACAGACGTTTTAGCTTCGTCACGCCCTTCGGGCTTCACGTCGCCTGAAGCGACATGAGCCTGCGCTGAAGCAGCGACTGGCGTGCTTGCGCCCGCCTGCGGTTTGACATGCAAACCGCACTCTTTGAGGTCGCTGCTTTCCCACCACCAGCGGCCGGCGCGGAAGTCTTCGCCCAGCGCAATCGCGCGCGTGCAGGGCTCGCAGCCGATGCTGGGGAAGAAGTCGTCGTGCAACGGGTTGTAGGCCACGTTGTTCGTCGAGATGTAATGCCAGACGTCGCCCCAGGTCCAGTCGGACAGCGGGTTGAGCTTGACGCGCGTCGCGTCGCTGCGGTCAACGAAGGGCACGTCGGCGCGTGCGCCGGATTGTTCACGGCGCAGACCGGTGATCCAGGCTGTCTTGCCCGCGAGCGCGCGCTCCAGCGGCTCCATCTTGCGAATGTGGCAGCAGGCCTTGCGAAGTTCGATGCTCTTGTACATCGGGTCCTGACCTTCGCGCGCCACGAAGTCGGCCGCCGCCTGCGCGTCGGGTTGAAACACCTTGACCGGCACGCGCGATGTGGTCTGCAACTGGCTCAGCAGCTGCAGCGTCTGCGCGTGCAGCCGTCCGGTGTCGAGCACGAAGATGTCGAGGTCCAACGCCAGCGTGTTCACCAGATCGGCCAGCACCATGTCTTCGGCGCCCAGGCTGCAGGCCAAGGTCAGCGCCGGGGCGAACTCCTGCGCGGCCTGCTGCAGCAAAGCCTTCGTCTGCGCCAGCTTGGCGTCGAAGCTGGCCGAGGGGCGGGCGTTCAAGGCAATGGCGTTCATGCGCCGATCCCGGTCGTCGCAGCGGCGGCGCCAAAGCGCGGCTGCGGCTGCACTGCGTCGCCCTGATAGAAGCCGCTGTAGCGCGCGAACTGGGACTGTGCCTGGCGCAGGTCCTGATCGGCGCGCAGCACGGCCGCGTCAAAACCGGTGCGCTGCATCTGCACCAGTTGGTCCACCAGCACGTCGCCGGTGGCGCGGATTTCCCCGGCAAAGCCCAGGCGTCGGCGCAGCAAGAAGGCCTGGCTGAAGGCGCGGCCGTCGGTGAATTTCGGAAAGTTCAGGTCAATGCGTTCCACACCGGTCAGTGTCAACTTCCGTGGGTCGGCGTCGTTGGCCAGTGTGATGGCCTTGACGCCGTCCGATGCAACAGCGTCCTGTGCGGCGATGAGTTTCATGTTCATTTGTTTTCAGGCTTCCTGTGCGTCGCGGGCATAGGCTGTGGCGTGCTGCAGCACGTGTTCCGCATCCTCGGGATTGGGCAGTCTAGCGCCATTGGCGGCGAGCTTGAAGGCTTCCATGCCGATGCGCTTGAAGGTGGCGATGAAGGTCTCGCTGCCTGTGCGCTGGCTGCGATAGGTGTCCAGCACCGCCTCGATCACGCCCGGAATCTCGACCGCGCCAAACGACGGGCCCACGACCTTGCCCGCCACGGGCGGGCCGCTCAGGTCCGAACCGTCGGAGCCGCCCAGAGAAACCTGGTACCACTCCTTGCCGTCCTTGTCCACGCCCAGGATGCCGATGTGGCCGCTGTGATGGTGGCCGCAGGAGTTGATGCAGCCGCTGATGTGCAGGTCGATCTCGCCCAGGTCGAACAGTTCGTCCAGGTCCTGGTAGCGCTCGGTGATGGCGGCCGCGATGGGGATGGAGCGCGCATTCGCCAGCGCGCAGAAGTCGCCTCCAGGGCAGGCGATCATGTCGGACAGCAGCCGGATATTGGCGCGGGCAAATCCGGCAGCCTTGGCTGCCGCATAAAGTTCCGGCAGTTGTTCGGCCGGTACCCAGGGCAGCAGCAGATTCTGGTCGTGCGTGACGCGGATTTCGCCGGCGCTGAACGTATCTGCCAGATCGGCTGCGAGGTCGAGCTGGTCGGCCGTGGCGTCGCCCGGCGCCTGGCCCAGGCGCTTGAGCGACAGCGTCACCGCGCGCAGGGCGGGGTTCTTGTGCTGCGCCACATTTTGCTGCAGCCAGCGTGCGTATTCTGTCGTGGCTTCGACCGGCTTGGTCGGCTGGCCCGCGGCCACGGCGCTGGGTGGAACAAACGACGCGCTGACGCGATCGAGTTCCTGCTGGCTGATGGTGTGCGGCGCGCCGTCCGGGCTCAGAATGTCCTGGTATTCGGCTTCGACCTCGTCGGTGAAGCGCTGGCCTTCGGCCTTCACCAGGATCTTGATGCGCGCCTTGTACATGTTGTCGCGCCGACCCCAGCGGTTGTATACGCGCACCACGGCCTCGATGTAGTTGAGGATCTGGTTCCAGGGCAGAAACTCCCGGATGGTGCTGGCGATCACCGGTGTGCGCCCCATGCCGCCGCCCACCAGCACCTTGAAGCCCAGCTCGCCTTGCGCATTGCGCAGCAGGTGCAGGCCGATGTCGTGCCAGGCGGTGGCGGCACGGTCGTTGCTCGCGCCCGTCACGGCAATCTTGAACTTGCGCGGCAGGTAGGCGAACTCGGGGTGCAGCGTGCTCCACTGGCGCAGGATTTCGCAAAAGGGACGCGGGTCGGCGATCTCGTCGAGGGCGATGCCGGCCAGTTCGTCGCTGGTGATGTTGCGGATGCAGTTGCCGCTGGTCTGGATGCCGTGCATGTGCACGCTGGCCAGCAGGTCCATCACATCGGCGCTCTTGTCCAGGGGAATCCAGTTGTACTGGACGTTCTGGCGTGTCGTCATGTGGGCGTAGCCGCGGTCGAAGTCGCGGGCTATTTTGCCCAGCACCCGCACCTGTGCCGACGAGAGTTCACCGTAGGGGACGGCGACGCGCAGCATCGGCGCATGGCGCTGGATATACCAGCCGTTTTGCAGGCGCAGCGGACGAAAGTCGTCGTCGCTCAGGCTCCCGGCGAGGTTGCGTTCCAGCTGGTCGCGGTATTGCGCGGCGCGGTGGTGGATGAACGCGGTGTCGAAGTCGTTGTATTGGTACATAGGACGGAAGTTAAAGGGCAATCAATTTGGCGCCGGCGTAGGCCAGCAGGACCGACAGCAGGGAGCGGATCAGGCGTTCGGGTGTGCGCGCCATCAGGTGCGATCCGAGCCAGATGCCGGGCAGGGATCCGGCCAGCAACAGTGCCAGCAGCGACCAGTCGACGGAGCCGATGGAGGCGTGCCCCAGGCCCGCCACCAGTGTCAGCGGTACGGCGTGGGCAATGTCTGCGCCCACGATGCGCGGCAGCGGCAGCGCGGGGTAGAGCAGCATCAGCACCAGCACGCCGATGGCGCCCGCACCGACCGAGGTCAGCGTCACCAGTGCGCCGATGACCGCACCCAGCAACACCGGCAGTGCCCGGTGGGTTGGCGTGGCAGCGGCGCGAAGTGCGCCAAGGTCCACCGTGCGCGGTGCGGCTTTGCCGGCGATGACCTTGTACAGCGTCGCCACGGCCGTGAGCATCAGCGCCGCGCCCAGGGTGCTTGTCATGGCCTGCTGCACGGTGGGGTTGGCCGGGCCCAGTCGCTGCAGCACATAGAGCGTCAGCAGCGAAGCCGGAATGCTGCCTGCCGCCATGGAGCCAACGATGGTCCAGTCGATCATCCGTGCTCGCGCCAACGCGACCGAGCCGCCCATCTTGGTAAAGGCGGCAAACAGCAGATCCGTACCGATGGCCAGGTGCGGTTTCACGCCAAACAGGAAGATCAGCAGTGGCGTCATGAGCGAGCCGCCCCCCACACCGGTCATCCCGATGATCAGGCCGACGGCAAAGCCGGCAACGATAAACGCCAATTCATGCATGGCCGCGACTTTATAAGCCTGAAGGCAAAACGCAAACTATAGTTTTCTTGTTTGCTTATGTGAATTGAAGTATGTAGGGAAACCTGCGCTCACAAGTTATTTACCGCCAGCAGGCAAGGGATCGACGGCAATGGTTACCATTGAGGCTTAACGACAACCTGTTGGCACCTGCCTTGCCCCCGCAGTCGCCACAAGATGAACCAAGCCCCGCACGCCATGCCAGAATCCACTCATCAAGAGGGCGTCATACCGTCTGAGGGCGACCTGGACTCGCTGAGGCTGCGCCTGGCCACCACCTGGTACTGGCGCCAAGACGCGCAATGGCGCTTCGTCCAGGTGGACGAAGTCTGCGACTGCATGGGGATTCGCCGCGAAGACTGGCTGGGTCACACCCTCTGGAATACGCCCAATTGCATGGCCTACGATTTCTGGGACGCGCATCGGCAGGATCTGCTGGCGCAGCGATCCTTCAGGGATCTGCAGTTTGAGATACCCGAGCCCGCAGACGCCGCCTCCACGCTGTGGTTGCAGATCAGCGGCGAGCCCATTCTGGACGCGCAGGGCGGCGTCACCGGTTACCACGGCTTCGGACGCGATGTGACAGCACAAAAGCGCATGGAGCTGGCGCTGCGCGGGCGTGAACTGCGGCTGCGCGCCATTTTCGAACAGAGCCCGCTGGCCATCATCGAGTGGGATACGCGATTGCGCGTGCGCCGCTGGAACCTCGCGGCGGAGAAGATTTTCGGCTGGACACGCGAGGAGATCCTCGGTCGCCATGCGCGCATCCTGTCGCACCCGTCGCGTCACCACTTGTATGGCGAAATGGGCCACGAATTGGTGCTAGGGCTTGTGCCGAGCAAGCATGTGGCGCAAAACCTGCACAAACTCGGACACGAGCTGCCCTGTTCCTGGACCACATCCATGCTGCACGACGACCATGGCAAGGTCATGGGCGCGATTTCGGTGGTGGAGAACCTGACCGAGCGCAAGCTGGCGGAGTCGCTGATCGAACACATGGGGCGCCACGACGCCCTCACCAACCTGCCCAACCGCAGTTTTCTGCTGGCGCAGCTGGAAGCGGCGCTGGCCGAGTCCGTGGGGCCAGTGCGCCGACCGTTGGCGGTGCTGGTGCTGAACATGGACCGGTTCAAGCAGATCAACGAAGGCATGGGCCACGCCATGGGCGACCAGGTGCTGTTCGAGGTGGGGCGGCGACTCAGCGCAACGGTGCCGCGCTCGAGCATCGTGGCGCGCCTGGCGGGAGACGAATTCGCCGTCGTGTTGCGCCAGGATGCGAGCGCGCGCGGTGCCCATGCGTTGGGCGAAAAATTGCGCGCAAGCTTGAGCGAGGTCTACCGCGTCGACGGCCAGGAGCTGCACTGCAGCGCCAGCGTCGGGATTGCGCTCTATCCCGACGATGGGCAGGACGCGCGGGAATTGCTGCACCATGCCGATGCCGCGCTGTCGCATGCCAAGGGCGCCGGACGCAATCAGCTGCGCTTCTTCTCGGCCAGCCTGAAGCAGGCGGTGACGGCGCGCCGCGAGGTCGAGCGCGATCTGGGGCAGGCCTTGCGCCGGGGCGAACTCATGCTGCATTTCCAGCCGCAGGTGGACGCAGTCAGCGGCGCCATGGTCGGTGCCGAGGCGCTGCTGCGCTGGAACCACCCGACCAACGGGCCGATTGCGCCGGTGACCTTCATTCCGATTGCGGAAAGCGCCGACCTGATTGTGGAGATCGGCGCCTGGGTGCTGGATCAGGCCTGCGCCACGCTGCGCCATTGGCAGGACCAGGGCGTCTTGGGCGTGTCCATGGCGGTCAATCTGTCGGCGCATCAGTTGCGCGACGCGTCTCTCGTGGGCCTGGTGGCCAGTGCGCTGGAGCGCCACGGGCTCAAGGGACAGGATCTGGAGCTGGAGCTGACAGAATCGGCCGCAATGGAAGACCCCGGTTTCACGATCGACGTTTTGAACCAGTTGCGTGAGCTCAAGGTGAGGATCTCCATCGACGACTTCGGCACCGGCTATTCATCGCTGAGTTACCTGAAACTGCTGCCGATTCAGCGCCTCAAGCTGGACCAGTCGTTTGTCAAGGAAATCGAGACCGAGGACGACGCGGCGATCTGCATTTCCACGATTGCGCTGGCGCACAAACTCAAGCTTGAAGTCGTGGCCGAAGGCGTCAGCAGCGAAGTGCAGCGCCATTATCTGAGCAGCAACGGTTGCGACGTGCTGCAGGGCTATCTTTTCAGCCATCCGGTCGGTGCCGAGGAAGCGATGCAGTTTGCACTGAAACACGCCCCGGCGGGAACCGCCTCGTAGATCGGAGTCGGGCCGTCAGGCACAAGCCTGCAGCGTTGCTGCGGCCGCGATGGGACCCGGCAGCGCTCGTCCCGCAGCCGGGGGCGCCCAAAGCGAGGCCTGCGCTCGATCGAACCATTGCTCCCTATTTTCTCCCGCCAGACATTGCGCCACGCCGACTCTTGCGCTGACCTTTGCCGGGTCCAGCGAAGCGGCCTTCGCGATGCCGGTGAGCAGACGGTCGGCCAGGATATCGGCCGTTGCCCGCGTCGTATTCGGACAAAGCACCAGAAATCTCCCACCCTCCCAGCGCGCCAGCGAATCCGAGACCCTGAGCGCTGCCTGCAGCACGATCGCCGCTGCCACCAGCCGCTCATCCGCGCTTTCATCGCCATCCGTCGCGTGCGGGTCAATGTCGATGACCAGCATGCTCAAGGGGTGGCCGTAGCGCTGCAGCCGATCCATTTCGTTGAGCGCTGCTTCCTCCATCCGCGGCCGGTTCCAGACGCCGGTGAGCTTGTCCGTGCTCGCCAGCGAATCCATCCGCTCCAGAATCCTTTCCATCTCCACATTGGTCTGATGCAGTCGCGCCAGCGAGTGCCGCATCCCGGCAAAATTTTCCTGGCGCGCCAGGTCCAGAATCACCGAGCCGATGAAAAGTATCGTGGCGTCGTGAGACAGCACCGGGAACTTGATCCACAGGTAGCGCATCGGCGCGTCGTCGACGGTGATCTGCAGCTCGCTGCTGGTGCCGGTGGCCCCGTCCAGGATCTGTTGATCCGACTGCTTCAGCTGTGCGGCGACGCGGGGATGGAACAGCGTGTCGTCGGTCGCGCTGATGATCTGATCCACGCTGATGCCAAACAGGGCCTCCATGGCGTCGTTCGCGAGCTGATAGCGTCCGCCCATGTCCTTGACGCAAATCCCCAATCCCGACGCCTGCGGCATCAGCAGCGACAGCAGCCCGGATGCGCGAATGACGTGCTCCTTGGCGAAGGTATGGATAAGCTCTTTCTCTCTCATGTGTTCTCCGTCGAAAATCGCGACCGCTCGTGAATCCGTCAGGTACAAATTGTTACCTTGTTTCCGGTTCGAATTATCACGTGGATTTCCTGACGCCAAGCCGGGCGGGAAAACCCTTCGTGAAGGCGCTCCCGCGGCTTCACGCCTTCAGACCGAGGGCTTGCGCTTCAGGCTGTGGCGCTGCGGCGCCAGTGCCGCAGCCAGTTTCCGCTCCACCGGCCAGGGTTCGCCATGCCACTGCGCGGCCAGCAGCTCACCGCACAGCAGCGCCAGCGTCAAGCCCCTGGCGCCCATCGCGGTGCTGAGCCACAGGCCCGGAAGTTGGTTCTCATCCAATGGTCCGACGACGGGCAGACGATCGGGCGCGGTGCAGCGCACGGCCGTGAAAGACTGCAACTGATTCTGTTCGAAGGTGGGAGCCAGCGCCTGCGCCGTCCCCGGCAGCAGGGTTTGCAGCTTGGCGTAGTTGGAGATGTGGTCAGAGTCCCGGGAGCGCGTGTCGGTGCTGTCGCGCTCGAAGCTGGAGCCCAGATACCAGGCCATCCCCGAGTCGGTTGGAACCTGTGGAATGAAATTGCCGTTGCCGTTCACCGGCGTGTCGGGGAAGGCGTCGTCGTCGCCTGCGCCGCGCCAAGCCCAGGACAACTGGCCGCGCAGGGCCTGCAGTGCAAGCGCGTGTGGCAACAGCGCCTGGCTGCCAAAGCCCGCGCAGACGACGAGCCGCGGCGCCTGCGCCAGCAGCCGACCCTGCGCGTCCAGCGCCTGCCAGGTCTCGTCTTGCCGGCGCAAGGATTGCACCTGCATGTCCCCGCGCCACGTGACGCCGGGTTGCGCCAGCAAGGCCTTGACCAGTTGCGCCGGTTTGATCCAGCCCGCCACGGGGTGCCACAGGTCGGGCGCGCCATCGTCCAGACGCCGTTCGCGCACACCGCTCAGCGCGAAGTCCTGACCCTCGCGCAGCAGGCGGTGCACCTGCTGCCAGGTCATGCTCACGCCCGCGCGCGACAGGCGCGAAAGCACGGCGTCATCCAACGAGATATGCGGCACGACCAGGCCTGCAGGCAGGCCCGAGGCACCGGCGGCGGGTTCGCTGCCGGCGTCGAGCACGTCCACGCGCCAGCCGCGCCGCGCCAGGCTGGCCGCCACGGCCGCGCCCGCCAGACCGGAACCAATGACGACGCAGTGCCCGGCGCGAAGCGCCAGCGGGATTGCGCCGGTACGGACCTTGGGCTCCCACGCAGGGTTGAATTCGCCCTCCAGGCGGTCGCGCTTGGGTGGCAGACCGGCGACCATCTGCAGCGCAAAGCCGCACTGCGTCAAACGGTCGCGGATGTCGCGCGCCACGGTCCAGGTCGCCACGCGCGTGCCCCGGCGGCACAAACGCGAGACCGCCTTGATCGTGTGCTCGTCCCACATGTCAGGATTGAGCGTCGGCGAGAAGCCGTCAAGAAAAACCGAGTCGGCGTAAAACACCAGCTCGCGCAACATCGGCTGCACGTCGCCCACGCACAGCGTGAGCAGCACGCGCCCGCCTTCAAAGCTCATGCGGTGGCAGCCCGGACCCAGATCACGCCACTGCAGCGACAGCTCTTGCGCCAGGGCCGCCAATTCGGGCTGATCCTGGGCACTGCGCAGCAGATCGGTGGCCTCCACCGGGTGCGCTTCGATCGACGCGAAGTGCAGCAACGCGGGGCGCTGCGGGTCGTCCTTCCAGGCCTGCCAGGTGGCGAGAAAGTTCAGTCCCAGACCAAAGCCGGTTTCCAGCACGCGCCATTGCGGCTGCCGGGCCCAAGCTTGGGGCAGGCCGCAGCCCTGCATGAATACCAGGCGCGCCTGCGCCAATCCGCCGGCGCAGCTATGGTAGATGTCGTTGAAACGCGGACTGTGCGGCGCGCCGTCGCGCCACTCGACGGTCTGCGCGGGCGTCATGCTCAGGCGGTCGGCGGAACGTAGCCCTGCACCGCGTCGGCGCCGTCGCCGAAGAAGTGGTTCTCCATCTGGCGCGCCAGGTATTGGCGGGCGCGGGCGTCGGCCAGGTTCAGGCGGTTTTCGTTCACCAGCATGGTCTGCTGGCGTAGCCACTGGGCCCAGGCTTCCTTGCTGACGTTTTCCCAGAGGCGTTTGCCCAGTTCGCCGGGGTAGGGCGGGAAGTCCAGTCCTTCGGCCTCGTGGCCGAGTTTGACGCAGTTGACGGTACGTGCCATGGGGGTAACCTTAAATGAGAAGAAGGGAGCAGACTTGCATGGCGCCAACTGTAGCAATTTTTTGGCATAGTCCGCTAAAGCAGCCTGTCGGACTTTGCGCGCCCACGTGCAAAGTCCGACAGGCTGCTAGGAATAAGCAAAGAACAAAACAGTCGTTGGCACATTCTGGTCAGGCTTGCACAATCGCATTTTTTTGGAGTCGAACGCACCATGAAAGCCGAAAACGTCCTGCACACCATAGGCAATACGCCGCATATCCGCATCAACCGTCTGTTTGGCAGCACGCACCAGGTGTGGGTCAAGTCCGAGCGCGCCAACCCGGGCGGCTCGATCAAGGACCGGATCGCGCTGGCCATGGTCGAGGCCGCAGAGAAGAGCGGCGAACTCCAGCCTGGCGCCACCATCATCGAGCCCACTTCGGGCAACACCGGCGTGGGACTGGCGCTGGTGGCTGCGGTCAAGGGCTACAAGCTGATCCTGGTGATGCCCGACAGCATGTCGATCGAGCGCCGCCGCCTGATGCTGGCCTACGGCGCCACGTTTGACCTGACGCCACGCGAAAAAGGCATGAAGGGGGCCATTGCACGGGCGCAGGAGCTCGCCGCGGCCACGCCTGGGGCCTGGGTGCCACAGCAGTTCGAAAACCCCGCCAACATCGACGTGCACGTGCGCACCACGGCCCAGGAAATCCTCGCCGATTTCCCCGGCGGCATCGATGTCCTGATCACCGGCGTGGGCACGGGCGGGCACCTGAGCGGTGTGGCCCAGGTGCTCAAGGCCAAGTGGCCAAAGCTCAAGGTGTATGCGGTGGAGCCCACGGCCTCGCCCGTGATCTCCGGCGGCGCGCCCGCGCCGCACCCGATTCAGGGAATTGGCGCGGGCTTCATCCCGAAGAACCTCAAGACCGAACTGCTCGACGGCGTGATCCAGGTCGAGGCCGAGCCGGCGCGCGAATATGCACGCCGCAGCGCTGCTGAGGAAGGCCTGTTGGTGGGCATTTCCTCCGGTGCCACGCTGGCCGCGATCGCGCAAAAATTGCCTGAAATCCCCGCCGGGTCCACGGTGCTGGGTTTCAACTACGACACCGGAGAGCGCTACCTGTCGGTCGAAGGCTTCTTGCCGACCTGATCGCCATGGGGCACCGGCGTGGGCGTGCGCCGGTGGTTTTGAAAACCAACGAGAGAGGTGCTTCCCTTGCGCCCGGTGCGTCATCTTCGATAGATGCACCCTAGCCGCGCGCCGACGCGCTATTTTCTGAAGCTGCAGCGCTGGCTTGACCCCCACGACTCGCGCGCCGACATCGGCGCTGTGCGTCCCAGCGCCAGGCATGTTTCCGTCCGCAACGCCGAACTCGCCCACATGTTGCAGCGTCTGGCGGCCCCGTGGTGCGCGCCGTGATCGGCGGCCCGCAAAGCAATCGAGTGGTCGGCAATATCAAATACATTCGCGACGGTGTGATGGAGCGGCACGCCGATACATCACAATGTCACGGCAATCCGGAAGCTGCCTTCAAAATTTTCCACGTTTCAAAATGACCCAAAATATCAGTATGGACGAGCCCGCCGCTCATTCGAGCACGCCCAGCGCCGACATCAAGCCACGCCGCATTCTGAGCATTGATGGTGGTGGCATCCGCGGTCTCATTGCCGTTGAGGTGCTATGCGAAATCGAAGCCATCTTGCGTGAGCGCCATGCTCGTCCGAACATGGTCCTGGCCGATCATTTTGATATGGTTGCCGGTACCAGCACCGGCGCCATCATTGCGGCGGCCCTCTGTCTGGGGATGTCGTGCAGCGAGCTTCGCGGCTTCTACATGGAAGGCGGGGCCAAGATGTTTGAGCCGTCGCATTTCTACGAACGTTTCAAATACAAGTACAAGGACGAAATGTTGTCCGCGCAGTTGCGCGATGTGTTCGGTGCAGACACCCGCCTGGGCAGCGACAAGCTGCGCTGTCTGCTGATGCTCATCGTGCGAAACAGCAACGCCGACGAAACCTGGACCATCACCAATAACCCGCACAGCCCGTACAACGCGCGCTCACGCGCCGACTGCCAGCTGGATTTACCGCTGTGGCAACTGGTGCGCGCCAGCGCGGCGGCGCCTTCGTTCTTTCCCCCCGAAGTGATGAACCTGGGAGGAAAGGATCTGGTCTTCGTCGATGGCTCGGTGTCGTCCTACTGCAACCCGGCATTTCAGGCCGTCATGCAGGCCACGGCTAAACCCTTTGGCCTGCTGTGGGCCACAGGCCCACAGGCATTGGAATTGGTCTCGGTCGGCACCGGCCTGGCGCCACACCGGCGCAGCGAATTGCAGGCCGACGACGTCAACCTGCTGTATGACGCCACCGTGCTGCCGGGGTCGCTGATCCTTTCCAGCGTGATCGAGCAGGACTTCCTGTGCCGATTGTTCGGCCAATGCCGCCACGGCTTACCCATGGACAAAATCCTCGGTGATATGGTGGGCATGCCGGCTCCTAGCGGCGACAATCTGTTCAGCTATGTGCGCTACAACGTCGAGCTCAGCGCACGTGGATTGCAGCAGATAGGGATTTCGGATATCGAACCGGAAGACGTACAGTTGATCGACTCCGTGGAGCATATCGAAAGTCTCACCAGAATTGGCAAAGCGGTGGCCGCCCACCATGTGCGCCCGGAGCATTTGATCTGATCCACCGCGGGCGCAGGCGGACAGGGTTGGCCGCCATGGGCTAAGGGACTTGCCGCCCCATTCAACCTGTCGAGAACGTCGCACCCAACCGCATTCTTGCCCTCAATGCTTGGCGTCGCCGCGTCGATGCTGCAGGAACCATTCATACAGCGCCGGATTGGCGTAGGTCTGGGTCCAGACATCGTGGTCCGCATCAGGGTAGACGGTGAATTTCACATCGCCGCCACAGGCCCTGACGGCGTCCACCATGTCCTGTTCCTCCTTGAGGGGGACGACCGAATCCTTGGCCCCGTGAAACGCCCAGATCGGCACATCCTTCAGGCGGCACGCGTTGTCGCTCTCGCCGCCGCCGCAGACCGGCGCGATGGCGGCGAAGCGCTGCGGATGATCGGTGGCGATCTTCCAGGTGCCGTAGCCGCCCAGGCTCAGGCCCGTCAGGTAGATGCGGTCCTGGTCCACCGGCAGGCGAGCGGTCAATTCGTCCAGCAAGGTGTTGATGGTGTCGCTGTCCCAGCTGGTGTCTGCCGGCGCCTGGGGTGACACGACGATGAAGGGAAAACGGTGGTCGCGTTCGAACAGCTTGTGGGGACCATTTGCCTTGACTTGCTCCAAGTCGTCGCCGCGCTCGCCCGAGCCGTGCAGGAATACGATCAGCGGCCATTTCTTGGTGGCATCGGCGTCATAGCCTTCGGGCAGGTACAGCAGGAAGCGGCTGCTCACGGTCTTGCTGATGGTCTTTTCGAACGATTGCGGATGCTGGCCCGGCGCCAGCGCCCAGGGATGGTTCATGGCGCAGCCTCCAACAAGCAGCGTGGTCAGGGCGAAGGTGCAAAGCGACGTTCGTGTCATGGTGATTTCTCAAATGCCCAAGGGGGTCGATCCCGAATTCCGATACTAACGTGCCCGCGTCAGCCAAAAGCCGGGAACTTATGGCGACACAATTCCATCAATCCGTGGACAATCCTGTGGTGTGTGCTGGCCGGATTTCGCCGGCCGTCTATTTTTAAGGGAACTCGATGTTGTTGAATGTTCTGGATGCGGCACCGCGCCGCGTGTTGCTGGCACTGTGCGCGGTGAGTATCGCGATGCTGGGTTTCGGCCTGTATTTGCAGCACGTGGTGGGGCTGAACCCATGCCCGATGTGCATCGTGCAGCGCTATGCGCTGTTGCTGGTGGCGCTGGTGGCGGGCTTGACCAGCCTCTCGCAGCGCCGGGGGTTTCAGGTCGGCGGCGTGGCGCTGGCCACGTTGATCGCGCTCGGAGGCGCTTTTGTGGCGGCGCGCCAAAGCTTCCTGCAGTGGTATCCGCCGCAGGAGGCCTCCTGCGGGCGCGACCTTTACGGCATGATTGAGACCTTTCCGCTCAAGCGTGCCATTCCCATGATTTTCAAGGGCAGCGGCGACTGTACGGCGGTGGACTGGACCTTCCTCGGGGGGTCGCTTGCCAACTGGTCGTTCGTCGTGTTCAGCGCCATCATCCTGCTATGCAGTCTGCTGATCTGGCGTGGCTCCAGGGCCCGTGCCTGATCCAGGCCCGGCGGCTTTCTCTGCTCTGCAGGAGGTCAAGTGACTATCTATTCCAGACTCGCCCTGATGCTGCTGCTGGCGGTCGCCAGCGCCGGCCCGTGGGCGCAGGTGCCGCTGGCGCCTGTGTCGCAAAACGTGGTGCAGCTCGGCGCCAACGGTTCGGTGGAAGTGCAGCAGGACACGCTGAGCATTGCGTTGAGCACGACGCGTGACGGCATTGATGCGAATGCCGTGCAGTCCCAGCTCAAGACCGCGCTCGATGTCGCGCTGACCGAGGCGAAGAAAGCCGCGCTTGCGGGTCAGATGGAGGTGCGCACCGGCAGTTTCAGCCTGCTGCCGCGCTACGGCCGCGACGGCAAGCTCACCGGCTGGCAGGGCAGCGCGGAGCTGGTGCTTGAAGGCAAGGATGTGGCACGCATCAGCGCCACCGCCGGCAAGATTGCGACGCTCACCGTGAGCAACGTCCAGTTCAGCTTGAGCCGCGAGCAGCGCGCACTGGCCGAGACCCAGGCCCAGGGCATGGCGATCGCGCGCTTTCGCAGCAAGGCGGACGAAATCGCCAAGTCGTTCGGATTCTCCGGCTACACGCTGCGCGAAGTCGCCGTCAACGCGAATGACCAGGGAGTGAGCCCGCGCATTCGGATGATGGCGGCGGATAGCATGGCTTCGGCCGCCTCAGCTCCGCTGCCGGTGGAAGCCGGCAAAAGCACGGTCCTGGTGACGGTGTCGGGGTCGGTGCAGCTGCACTGACTTACTGGGCCACCCAGCCCCCATCCATATTCCAGGCAACGCCGCGGATGTTGATCGCGGCCGGGGAGCAGAAGAACACGGCCAGGGCGCCGAGCTCTTCAGGCGTGGTGAACTGCATCGACGGTTCCTTCTCGCCCAGCAGCAATTTCTTCGCCTCTTCGTTGGACACGCCCAAAGCGGCGGCTTTGGCGTCGACCTGCTTTTGCACCAAGGGCGTGAGCACCCAGCCGGGGCAGATTGCGTTGCAGGTGACGCCGCTGGTGGCGGTCTCGAGCGCGGTGACCTTGGTCAGGCCCACCAGCCCGTGCTTGGCCGCGACGTAGGCCGATTTCTCTGCTGAGCCCACCAGACCATGCACCGAGGCCAAGTTGATGATGCGGCCCCAGTTGGCGGTCTTCATCGCCGGCAGCGCCAGCCGCGTGGCGTGAAAGGCGCTGGAGAGGTTGATGGCGATGATGGCGTCCCAGCGCTCGACCGGGAAGTCTTCAATCTTCGCCACGTGCTGGATGCCGGCGTTGTTCACCAGGATGTCGACCTGTCCGAACTCGGCTGCCGCGAAGGCCATCATGGCTTCGATCTCGGCCACGCGGCTCATGTCGGCACCGTGATACACCACTTTGGCGCCGAGCGCTTCAATGCTGGCCCTGGGGCCGGCGACGTCGCCGAAGCCGTTGAGCACGATGTTCGCACCCTGGGCCGCCAGCGCCTGCGCGATGCCCAGACCGATGCCGCTGGTGGAGCCCGTGACCAGGGCGGTTTTTCCTTTGAGCATATTCATTCTCCTAAATGTCTGATTGAGGCAATCCATGCCTTACGATGCCATTATCCAAAAACACATTGCATCATGTCCGAACCTACGCTGAACTACGTAAGCTGTCCTGAAACCTGGAGCGACACCGCGCGGGCAGACGGCGCGAAAGCGCCGCAGCATCGCATGGCCTATTGGGAGTGGAATGCCACGGGGGACGCGGATTGCCCGCACGTGGTGCTGTGTGTGCACGGCCTGTCGCGCCAGGGGAGGGACTTTGACACGCTGGCGCGCGCTCTGCTGGAGCGCGCGACGCAGCCGCTGCGCGTGATCTGCCCCGACGTCGTGGGCCGCGGCAACAGCGACTGGCTCAAAGACCCGATGGCGTACCAGATCCCGCATTACGCGGCCGACATGCTGGCGCTGCTGCAGCATCTGCAGCCGACGACGCTGGATTGGGTGGGCACCAGCATGGGCGGTCTCATCGGCATGGTGCTCGCCGGGCAGCCGGGCCTGCCTTTGCCTTGTCCGGTGCGCCGCCTGGTGCTCAACGACGTCGGGCCCAATGTCCAGTGGCAGGCGCTTGAGCGCATCGGACAGTACCTGGGCAACACCGGCTTCTTCAGGAGCGAGCAGGAGGCAGCAGACGCGCTGTGGGCGGGTTCCACCACCTTCGGCCCGCACACGCCCGAGCAGTGGCTGGCGCTGTCCCGGCCCATGCTCAAGCCGGTTGCGGGCGGCTTCACGCTGCACTACGACCCGGCCATCGCCAAGCCCTTTGCCGCGCTGACGCGCGAAGAGGCCGCGCAGGGAGACGCCCTGCTGTGGCAGCTGTATGACCAGATCAGCGCGCGCACGCTGGTGACGCGCGGCGCGCAGTCCGACCTGTTGACACCGCCGACGGCGCAGGCCATGACGCAGCGCGGGCCGAAAGCGCGCATCGTGGAATTTCCCGGCGTAGGGCATGCGCCAACCCTGGTGGCGCAGGACCAGGTCGATGCCGTGACCTCATTCCTGCTCGCATGAAGAGTCTGACCGCGCATGCGGGCGCGAGCCAGCTCGGCCACGCCGAGTTGATCGCCGCGACCGCTCACGGGCTGCCTGAGCAGCCGCAGGCATTGCAGCGCGCGCGCGCCTTCGCCGAGCCGCTGATCGGAACGCAGACGCTGGACACCGGGGAAAACGTCTGGGCCCATGCCGAGGCCGTGGCCGAGATCCTGAAAATGATCGGTGGCTCGGAAGCGATGCAGGCGGCCAGCTACCTCGTCTACGCCTGCGAGCATCTGAACAAACCGCAGGAGGTGATCGCCAAGGGCTTTGGCGAGAACTTTGCCGCGCTGGCCATGGAAACCACCAAGCTGGTGCGGGTGCAGCGCCAGGCTCGCCAGGGGAACACGGGCCTCGCTGGCCGCACGGCGTCGCCAGCGTTGCAGATGGAAAACGTGCGCAAGATGCTGCTGGCGTTCTCGCGCGACCTGCGCGTGGTGATGCTGCGACTGGCGTCGCGCCTGCAAACCCTGCGCTACTACGCCGCGGCGAAAAAGCCCATGCCGCAGGGCATGGCGCACGAGTCGCTGCACGTCTTTGCCCAGTTGGCCAATCGTCTGGGCATCTGGGAAATCAAGTGGGAGATGGAGGACCTGTCCTTTCGCTTCCTCGAGCCCGACACTTACCGGCAGGTGGCTAGGCTGCTGGACGAAAAGCGGGTCGAGCGCGAAGCGCATGTGGAGCAACTGCGCGCGGGTCTGCAGCAGCAGCTTAACGCGCAGGGCATCGCGGCCACGGTGCAGGGTCGGCCCAAGCACATCTACAGCATCGTCAAGAAGATGCGCGGCAAGGCGCTGCTGTTCGATCAGGTGTACGACATCCGTGCCCTGCGCGTGGTCGTGCCCACAGTGGCCGACTGCTACGCCGCACTGAGCTGGGTGCACGCGCAGTTTGTTCCTGTGGTGGAGGAGTTCGACGACTACATCGCCAAACCCAAGGCCAATGGCTACCAGTCGCTGCACACCATCGTGCGCGACGCCATGGGTCAGCCGGTGGAGATCCAGATCCGTACCCAGGCCATGCACGATCACGCCGAGCACGGCGTGGCGGCGCACTGGGCCTACAAGGAGGCGGGCGTCAAGGGCTACAGCGGCGTGAGCGCCAGCAGCGAGTACGACGCCAAGATCGCCGTGCTGCGCCAGTTGCTGGCCTGGGAGCGCGACCTCTCCGGTGCGGCACAGGCACCCGAGGGCGCGGACGCCCAAACGCTGCTCGAGGACCGCATCTACGTGCTCACACCCGACGCTGCGATCGTCGAGCTGCCCCAGGGCGCGACCGCGGTGGACTTCGCCTACAGCGTGCACACCAGCCTGGGCCACCGCTGCCGGGGCGTGCGCCTGGACGGCGCGATGGTGCCGCTGAACACGCCGCTGAAGAACGGCCAGACCGTGGAAGTGATCGCTGCCAAGGAGGGCGGGCCATCGCGTGACTGGCTCAACCCCGAACTGGGCTTTCTGGCCAGTCACAGGGCGCGCGCCAAGGTACGCGCCTGGTTCAATGTGCAGGCGCTGGACGAGACCATTCGGCGCGGCCGCGAAGCCGTGGAAAAGCTGTTGCAGCGCGAAGGCAAGACCGCGCTCAAGCTGGACGATCTGGCGGTACGCCTGGGCTTCAAGGCGGCGGATGAATTGTTCGAGCTCGTGGGCAAGGACGAGTTCTCGCTTCGCACCATCGAGACCTTGCTGCGGCCTGCCGAAGCCGTGGTGTCCGAGGACGACCTGCTGGCGCAAAAACGTCAGCGTCTGGCCGAGCGCTCGACCAGCGGCGCGACCAAGGGCGATGTGCTGGTGGTGGGCATTGACTCGTTGCTGACACAGCTGGCCAAGTGCTGCAAACCCGCACCGCCGGATGAGATCCGCGGCTTTGTCACGCGCGGCAAAGGCGTGAGCATCCACCGTGCCGATTGCAGCAATTTTCACGAGTTGATGGTGCGCAATGGCGAGCGCGTGATCGACGTGCAGTGGGGCCAACCCAAGGCCTTGAACGCGACGGTTTACCCCGTTGACGTGGCGGTGCAGGCGCACGATCGCCAGGGTCTGTTGCGCGACATCTCCGAAGTCTTCACCAAGGAGAAGATGAACGTCATCGGCGTGCAGACGCAGTCGGTCAAGGGCACGGCCTGGATGACGTTCACTGTGGAAGTGACCGACGCGGCACGCCTGGCCAAGGTGCTGGGCATCGTGCGCGACGTCGCCGGCGTGCAGTCCGCACGTCGACGCTGACTTTGCCCTTAGGAAACTACCAGATTCTTGTACACGCCGCAGCCCAGGAACAGGTCGTCGGTGAGTTGAATCACGTAGGACATCTTGGTTTGCACGCGTGCGGTGGTCGGGTTCGTGATGTCGTATTCGACCCAGCCGGGTTCGCGCGTGGCCTGCGCCACGATCGCGCTCATCATGGCCTGTGCATTCACGCCCGGAATGTCGCGCGCATAAGTGCCGACCTTGGCCGGATTGCCGCCAAAAGCGGCGTAGCGGCTGTCACGGCCGAAAACGAAGACGTACATGTCGCGGTCGAAATAGCCCTGGGCCGGATCCGTGATCTCGCGCAGGAAGGCCTCCAGGTTGGGGCTGCGACGGCGCTGCGCCATGGCGCGCTCGGCCATGGCCTTGGCCTCTTCCGGCGAACCTTGCTGCAACATGAAGCCGCCCACCGATTCGACCAACGTGCAAGCCCGGGCTTCCAGGTCCGCCGCCTGTGACACCGCGTGCTCGACCATCTGGGCGTTGTGCTGCGTGATCTCGTCGAGTTGTCGCACCGCGGTCGTGATCTCCATCAGGCCCGAGCTCTGCTCCGCGCTGGAGGTTGATATCTGCGACATATTGCTCGCCACATCGCGTATGCCCGTGACGATCTGCGTCATGTTGCCGCCGGCGACGCGGATGCGCTGCACGCTCGCTGCCACCTGCGCCGACGAGGTGCCGATGAGCTGGCGGATCTCCTTGGACGATTCGGCCGAGCGCTGCGCCAGCGATCGCACCTCGCTCGCGACCACGGCAAAACCGCGGCCCGATTCGCCGGCGCGCGCCGCCTCCACCGCGGCGTTGAGCGCCAGGATGTTGGTCTGGAAGGCCAGGCCGTCGATCACGCTCACGATCTCGTCCATGCGCTTGGCGCTGCTCTGGATCGCCTCCACCGAGGCAATCGCTTCGGCCATGATGGCCGCGCCCGAGTCGGCCGCATCGCGCACGCGGGTGGCCTGTGAGTTGGCGTGGGCCGCGGTCTGGGCGTTGCCCTGGACCGTGGATGACAACTGCTCGACGCTGGCGGCGGTCTGCTCCAGGTTGGCGGCCTGCTGTTCGGTCCGATCCGACAACTCGCGGTAACCGTTAGCCAGGCTGGTTCCGGAGTGCGCGACAAAGGCGGCGTTGCTGCGCACGTTGGCCACCATCGCTGAAATGGTGGTTCCGATTTCGGCGGCGCTGCGCGCCAGCTCGCCGACCTCGTCGCGGCCGGTGACGCTGAGCTGGACGCGCATGTCGCCGCGGACGATCTTCTCCAGCGCCTGCGTCACCTGTGCCAGGTCCTGCGCCAGGCTGCCGTAAAGAGAGGCAAGCAAATACACCGACAGAACCAGACAGGCGACGCTCAGCCATAGCACCACGCCGCCTGTGGCCGGCTCCGACACGAACGCGCGCAGCAGCAGCACAAGGGAGGGCGTCAATAGCGCGGCGGCAAGCAGCGTCAGCTTCGCCGCCAGGCGCAGCTTGCGCATCAACATCAAACCGGGGGCAAGGGTTTTATTGAACATATTCCTAACGGGTCCACCGCAGCGGCCGACGGGCCTCTTTCGCGGCGGAACCGCATGCTAGCCGTTTAGCTCGTCGCGTGCGTCGGTGTATTCACTGACTCGGGTTCAAAAAGCAGTCGTTTCTCGCCGCTGTAGCACAGGAAGCGCCGGTTCGTGGCGCGCCCGACGGCGCACAGCCCCAGACGCTGCGCGACCTCGAGTCCCATTTGCGTGATGCCGCTGCGCGAGACCACGATCGGCACACCCATCTGCGCGGACTTGATCACCATCTCGCTGGTGAGGCGCCCGGTGGTGTAGAAAACCTTGTCGGCGCCGTTCATGGCCACGTCCTGCATCCACATCCAGCCGGCAATGGTGTCGATGGCGTTGTGCCGCCCCACGTCTTCGACAAAAACGAGCATGGTCTCGCGTTGAAAGAGTGCGCAGCCGTGGACCGATCCGGCCGACTTGTAGGTGGTGTCCGCCAGCCGGATGGTGTTGACGATGGCGTAGAGCTGGGTCTGGGTCAGCTGTGCGTCCGGCAGCACCAGACTGTGCACCTGAGCCATCAGATCGCCAAACACGCTGCCCTGGCCACAGCCGGTCGTGACCACGCGTTTGGCCGTGCGCTGCTCGATGTCGGAGATGCCCTGGCGCGTCTTGACGGCAGCCGCGCCCACTTCCCAGTCGACGCTGATGGATTCGATTTCATCGACGCTGTGCACCAGGCCCTGATTGCGCAGGAAGCCCAGCACCAGCAGTTCCGGCTGGGCGCCCAGCGTCATCAGCGTCACCAGCTCGCGCTTGTCCACATAGACCGTGAGCGCGCGCTCAGCCGGAATCGATACCGACTCGACCTGACCGCGCTCGTTCAGCGCCTCCAACTCGCGCGTCAGCGGCGCGCGAGCCTGGGTCAGCGTGGGTAGACGGCGCGGACCGGCCAAGCTCAAACCGCCAGGGCGGCCGTGCCGTAGCCCGGGGCCGCGGCAGCCACACCGCCGGCCTTCACGGCAATGGCGCAGTATTTGAACTCGGGGATCTTGCCGAAGGGGTCGAGCGCCGCGTTCGTCATCAGGTTCGCCGCCGCCTCGTAGTAGGCGAAGGGAACGAAGACCGCGCCCTGGGGCGTGCCGTCGTCACGGCGCACATGGATCGCCACTTCGCCCCGGCGCGACGCCAGCGTGATCACGTCGCCCGCGACCAGTCCCAGTGCGCGCAGATCCGCGCCGCACATGGAAGCGGTGGCCATGGGCTCGATCGCGTCGAGCACCGTGGCGCGTCGGGTCATGCTGCCGGTATGCCAGTGTTCCAGCTGGCGCCCGGTGATGAGCACAAAGGGGTAGTCGCCGTCGGGCCGTTCGTTCGCCGGGATGATGTCGGCGGGAACGAGCTTGACGCGGCCGTCGGCCGTGGGAAAGTGGTCGATGAAGACCGTGGGCGCGCCCGGATCTTCTGCGCTCAGGCAGGGGTAGGTGACGCTGGATTCGCGCTCCAGCCGCTCCCAGGTGATGCCGGCGATGGCCTCGTGCATGGCCTGGCGCATTTCCTCGTACACGGCTGCGACACCACTGTGTTCACCTTCGTAGTTCCAGTTCACGCCCATGCGCTGGGCGATCTGCTGGATGATCCACAGGTCGGGCTTGGCCTGACCCGGCGGGTCAATCGCCTGCTTGCCCAGTTGCACCATGCGGTCGGTGTTGCTCACGGTGCCGGTCTTCTCGGGCCAGGCGGTGGCGGGCAGCACCACGTCGGCCAGCCAGGCGGTTTCGGTCATGAAAATGTCCTGCACCACCAGGTGTTCCAGGCTGGCCAGAGCGTGGCGCGCATGGTTCAGGTCGGGGTCGCTCATGGCGGGGTTTTCGCCCATCACGTACATGCCGCGTACCTTGTGCGGGTCGCTGTCAGGAGCCAGTGCCTTGTGCATGATCTCGACCACGGTGTAGCCGGGTTGATCGTCGAGCTTCGTATCCCAAAATTTTTCGAACCAGGCGTGCACCGCCGGCGTGTTCACACGCTGGTAGTTCGGGAACATCATCGGGATCAGACCCGCGTCGCTCGCGCCCTGCACATTGTTCTGGCCGCGCAGCGGATGCAATCCAGAGCCAGGCTTGCCGATCTGACCGGCGACGGTGGCCAGCGCGATCAGGCAGCGCACGTTGTCGGTGCCGTGCACGTGCTGGCTCACGCCCATGCCCCACAGGATCATCGCGCCCTTGGCGCCGGCGTAGGCGCGCGCCACTTCGCGCAACGTCTGCGCCGCAATGCCGCAGATCGGCGCCATCGCTTCCGGGCTGTAGCCCTTGACGTTTTGCTTCAGCGCTTCGTAGTTGTCGGCGCGCGTGCGCACGAATTCCTCGTCCACCAGACCCTCTTCGATCACGGTGTGGATCAATGCGTTGATCATGGCCACGTCGGTGTCGGCCTTGAACTGCAGCGTGCGCCAGGCGTGGCGGCCGATGTCGGTGATGCGCGGATCGGCGAGCACGATCTTCGCGCCCTTCTTCACCGCGTTCTTCATCCAGGTCGCAGCCACCGGGTGGTTCGCCGTGGGGTTGGAGCCGATCACGAAGATCAGGTCCGAATGCTCCACGTCGTTGACCTGGTTGCTGACCGAGCCCGAGCCCACGCCTTCGAGCAGCGCTGCCACGCTGGAGGCATGGCACAGCCGGGTGCAGTGGTCCACGTTGTTGGAGCCAAAGCCGGTGCGCACCAGCTTCTGGAACAGATAGGCTTCCTCGTTGCTGCCCTTGGCCGAGCCAAAACCGGCCAGCGATTTTTTGCCGTGGGTGTCGCGCAGATTTTTCAGCGTGCCGGCGCTCAGGGCCAGGGCTTCTTCCCAGGTCGCTTCGCGGAACACGCTGGACCAGTCGGCGCTGTCGCGGTTCAGCGCTTCCAGCGCGGCCGGGTCCTTGGCCACACCGGCCTTGCGGATCAGCGGCACCGTCAGGCGCTGCGGGTTGCTGGCATAGTCAAAACCGAAGCGACCCTTGACGCACAGGCGTCCGTGGTTGGCCGGGCCATCGCGCCCGTCCACGCTGACGATTTTGTTGTCCTTCACGTTGTAGGTCAGCAGGCAGCCGACGCCGCAGAACGGGCAGACCGAGTCCACTTTTTTGTCCACGATCTGCGAGCCGACCTGGGTCTTGGGCATGAGCGCGCCGGTGGGGCAGGCCTGCACGCATTCGCCGCAGGCGACGCAGGTGCTGTCGCCCATGGGGTCGTTCAGATCGAACACGATTTCGCTGTGTGAGCCGCGCATCGCGTAGCCGATGACGTCGTTGACCTGGATCTCGCGGCAGGCGCGAACGCAGCGGTTGCACTGGATGCATGCGTCCAGATTCACGGCCATGGCCGGGTGCGACAGGTCGGCCTGGGGTTGCTCGCGGCGCAGTTCCTTGAGCGCCGGTCGCACCGACACGTCCATGCGTGCCGCCCAGTCGCTGAGCTCACCGTGCTGCTGCGACTCGTCGGTTTCGTTCCACTTGTGGCCCACGTCGGGCATGTCCGACAGCAGCATCTCCAGCACCATCTTCTGGCTCTGCACGGCGCGCTCGCTGTTGGCCTGGACCTCCATCCCAGCCGTGACGTTGCGGCAGCAGCTCGGTGCCAGCGTGCGCTCGCCCTTGATCTCCACGACGCAGGCGCGGCAATTGCCGTCGGCGCGCAAGCCGTCCTTGAAGCACAAGTGCGGAATCTCCACGCCATGGCGCTGCGCGGCCTTGAGAATGGACTCGCCCTCGTAGGCGAGGAGGGTCTTCTGGTCGAGCGTGAACTCGACCGTGGCCGGTGTCACTTCGGCAAGCTTTGCGGGCGCGTTCATTTAAACGATCTCCTGGGGAAAGTATTTCTGGATGCTTCGAATCGGATTCGGTGCGGCCTGGCCCAAGCCGCAAATCGAGGCGTCGGTCATGACCACGTTCAGGTCTTCGAGGGTGGCGTTGTCCCAGTGCTCGGCCTGCATCAGCTGCACCGCCTTGGCCGTGCCGACGCGGCACGGCGTGCATTGGCCGCAGCTCTCGTGCGCGAAAAACTGCATCATGTTCAGCGCCGCGTCGCGCGCCTTGTCGTGCTGGCTCAGGATGATGACCGCGGCCGAACCGATGAAGCAACCATAGGGTTGCAGCGTGTCAAAGTCCAGCGGGATCTGGTTCAGGCTCGCGGGCAGGATGCCGCCGGATGCGCCACCCGGAAGATAGGCGTAGAGCTGATGGCCGTCGAGCATGCCGCCGCAGTATTCCTCGATCAGCTCCTGCACGCTGATGCCTGCAGGCGCGAGCTTGACGCCGGGGTGCTTCACGCGGCCGCTGACGCTGAAACTGCGCAAGCCCTTGCGGCCGTTGCGGCCAAATCCGCTGAACCAGTCAGCACCTTTTTCCACGATGTCGCGCACCCAGTACAGGGTCTCGAAATTGTGCTCCAGCGTAGGTCGTCCGAACAGGCCCACTTGGGCGATGTAGGGCGGACGCATGCGCGGCTCACCGCGCTTGCCTTCGATGCTTTCGATCATCGCGGACTCTTCACCGCAGATGTAGGCGCCGGCGCCGCGGCGCAGCTCGATCATAGGCAGCGGGCAGGGCGGATTGGCCTGCAGCTTGGCCAGTTCGGTCTCCAGAATGGCGCGGCAGCCGTGGTACTCGTCGCGCAGGTAGATGTAGCAGGCATCGATGCCCACGACCTGCGCGGCAACCAGCAGGCCTTCCAGGAAGCGGTGCGGATCGCGTTCCAGATAGGTGCGGTCCTTGAAGGTGCCGGGCTCGCCTTCGTCGATGTTCACCGCCATGAGTCGCGGTGCGGTTTGTTCGCGCACGATGCGCCACTTGCGCCCGGCCGGGAAACCGGCGCCGCCAAGGCCGCGCAGACCCGAGTCTTCCATCGCCTTGATCAGCGTCTCGGCGTTTGTCTCTCCGTTGGCGAGCGCCTTGGCCAGCGCGTAGCCGCCGCCTGCGAGATAGGTCTCCAGCCCGGCATAGGCGGGCGAGACCTGAACCGATTGCGGCAGCGGAGAAACGCCTTTTTGCGCATGCTCGGCGGCGATGAACGGGGCATTCGACAGCGCCTCAGGCTGTTGCGTCAGCGTCGAGTTCACCACCGCAAGCACGGTCTCGGGCGTGGCCAGCGGCACTGGATGCTGATGCACCACCGCCACCGGCGCCTGCTCGCAGCGCCCCAGGCAGGGCGCGGAAATCACGCGTACATCGTCACGCCCCAGCAGTGCCGGCAAGCGTGCAAGCAAATCCCTGGCGCCGGCGAGTTCGCAGCTCAACCCGTCGCAGACGCGCACCGTGAGTCCCGGCGCGGCCTCGTCGCCGCGCACCACTTCGAAGTGATGGTAGAAGGTGGCGACCTCATAGACCTCGGCCATCGGGATATTCATTTCCCTTGCCAACGCCACCAGATGCCGGTCGTGCAGGCAGCGGTAGGCGTCGTTGAGTTTGTGCAGATGTTCGATCAACAGGTCGCGCCGGTGCGGGCCCGGCCCGACCAGCGAACGCACCTCGGCCACCGAAGCGTCGTCAGCCTGCCTCCCCTTGAGCTTGCTCTTGCGCCGAATACGGTCGCGCATTTCGTCCACCGTGGCAAGGGCCACGGTTTTGGCGGAGGGGGGGGAGGAGGATGGTTTCATAGGGATCGATAGTCAAAAAATAATCAGGCAAAAAAAAAGGGCGACACATCGGCGACGTGCGCCCCTGTGGCCGTGGTTGCCCACGGCCACATCCAGCCTGTCAGATGACGGCTAGAAGAACTTGGCGACCGTCAACGTCGTGCGGTAAACACCCCAGACCAGCGGGATACCCACCGCGGCCCAGGCCAGCACCAGGACCACGGGGCTGCTGGGTTTGTCGTGCGCATGCGTACCATCAGCTTGGACTTCAGAGGCCTTGACCTTTTCATGGGCCAGACGCTTTTCCACTTCCAACTCTGCGGGGGTCATGAACCACTTGGGATTGAGCGGACGTACCAGCAGATTGCAGATCAAGCCCACCACCAGAAAGCCCACCAGGATGTACATGGTCTGGTTGTAGACCTGCTCACGCGGCAGGCCCAGACCGAGCTGGTATTCGCGCATGTAATTCACCACCACCGGTCCCACGATGCCGGCCGTGGCCCAGGCCGTGAGCAAGCGACCATGAATGGCGCCCACCATCTGCGTACCGAAAATGTCGGCCAGATAAGCCGGTACCGTGGCGAATGCGCCGCCATACATGCTCAAGATGATGCAGACCGCCCCCACAAACAGCAGCTTGTTGCCGGCGGCTGCGCTGCCGGGAATGCTGAAGTACAGGATGCCGCCCAGGATGAAGAAGATCGCATAGGTGAGGCGGCGTCCCAGGTTGTCCGAGATCGTGGCCCAGAAGAAGCGCCCGCCGATGTTGAACAGGCTCAGCAGCGCGGTAAAGCCGGCAGCGATGCCCGCGATCGCGGCCAACTGCGTCTTGTCGAGTTCGCCGAACTTCTTGGCCACGCCGATGAGCGAGCCGCCAAACACTTCCTGCAGCATCGGAGACGCCATGCCGATCACGCCGATGCCGGCGCTCACGTTCATGCACAACACCATCCAGATCAGCCAGAATTGCGGAATGCCCCAGACCTTGCTCACGTGCACATGGTTCTGCGTGATCATGGCGTTGTTGGCCTGCGACGGCTTGGGTGTCCAGCCCGCAGGCTTCCAGCCGGTCTCGGGGATGCGATAGCCAAAAGCGCCGCACATCATGAAGGCAAAGTAAACCAGGCCCATGACGACCAGCGTCTGCACCACACCCACATCGGTGGGAGTGGCGAAGTATTTCATCAGGTCAGCTGCCAGCGGTGAACCAATCATCGCGCCGCCGCCAAAGCCCATGATCGCCATGCCAGCCGCCATGCCGCGGTGATCAGGGAACCATTTGATGAGCGTGGACACAGGCGAGATGTAGCCCAGGCCCAGACCGACACCGCCGATCACGCCCGAGCCCAGCACCATCATCCAGAACTGGTGCAGGTGCACACCCAAAGCGGAAAACAGCATGCCTCCGCCCCAGCAAAATGCGGCCACGACGCCGACCTTGCGCGGACCGACGCGTTCCAGCCAGCCGCCCCAGAGCGAAGCCGAGGTGCCCAGCAGCACAAAGAACAGCGTGTACATCCAGCCCAGCGTGGAGATCTTCCAGTCGCAGTTGGTGACGAAGAGCTCCTGCAAGAAGCCCACATCGGGTCCGCACTTGATCGCATCCTTGATGCCCAGCGCCTTGGACAGCGGCAGCCAGAACACCGAGAAGCCATAGGCCATGCCGATGCAAAGGTGGATCGCGAGTGCCGCGGGGGGGACCAGCCAACGGTTGAAACCGGGGCCGGCAACGATGTGCTCCTTGGCGAGCACTCCTAACTTCTCGTCTGACATGCTGTCTCCTTATGTAATATACGCCCACTGTTTTTGTGAGCTGCGCGGAGTGTCAGGGAAATGCCCGGGTCGGGTCAACTCATTTCTTTTTATCGGATCATTCAAGGATTGAATCGTAGCTCCGTGAAAACCCTTGTTCTCACTTTGATACGCGAGGCATCAGTCGCCGGTGTGCAGCATGCCGGTATGGGCCCTGACATGTTGTAGCCAGGCTGCGTCCCCGGTCATGTCGAGGGCCGCGCGCAACGCATGACTGGGTCTTTCGGTCACGGCGTACATGAAGCCGATCGGCGTCAGCACTTCGGGCCGGCACAGCGGAACCGCCTCGAGTTCGTGGTAGCCGCGCAGCACCCCCACCAGCGCTCCTGGCAGGACGCTGCTGACGTCACCCACCAGCACGCTCAAGCCCAGGGCCAGGATGGAGTTGGTCTCGATCACCGGCTTGACGGTCGCGCCAGCCTCCAGGAATGCCGCGTCAACGATGGCGCGGTTGTGCATTTCGGGGGTCAGCAGGCACAGCGGCAGTTGGGCAGCTTCCTGCCACGGCAGTGCCTTATCAACGATGTGCAATCCGGATCGGCCTGGCTTCGAGGCACGGCGCAACAGGAAATAGCGCTCCCCATATTGATTCACGGTCGCGACTTTCGCGCCTCGCGTCTTGAGCCGGTCGGTGTAGCCCAGCGCCAGGTCCAGCGAAAGGTTCTCCAGGCCAGCCTCGATGTCCTGCGAGCTCATGGAGCGCAGCACCAGCGACAGGCCAGGATGACGGCTTTGCAGCAGCCCGGAAAAGCGCGCGGCAATGGGCATCACCGAAGGCACGGCCCCCAGCTTCAGTGCGCCCACGGGTTGCCCCGATGCGCTCTTCAAGTCCTGCAGCAGCAACTCCTGCTCGTGCAGCACGCGCTGCGCCGTGGCAAATATGCGCTCGCCTTCGGGTGTGAAGCTCTGGAATGTCCGCCCGCGCTTGACGATGGCAGTACCAAACTCCTCTTCGAGGGAGCGAATGGCGTTGGACAGCGCCGGCTGCGTGATGTGGCAGGCCTGGGCCGCGCGTCCGAAATGCTTGAACTCGTGCAGCGCAGCCAGATAGCGAAGCGAGGTGAACAGACTCATGGCATGATCATAGCGGCCCGTCTATGGCAGGCTACCTGCGTTGCGCGCGGTCCCCGTCCGGCCAAAGCGCTGCAGGACCGCCTGCAGCGCTGGGGCATTGAAGGGTTTGGCCAGGTGTTCGTCCATGCCCGCGTCCAGGCAGGCCTGGCGGTCGACCTCCATGGCGTTGGCCGTCATGGCGATGATGGGTGTGCGCTGCGCCAGGGGCTCGGCGGCGCGAATCAGCCGCGTCGCCTCGAGTCCGCCCATGACCGGCATTTGCATGTCCATCAGCACCAGGTCCCAGGCGGCGCTGGGGAACATGTCCACGGCTTCCTGCCCGTTCGTGGCCAGGCTGACCTCATGACCCCATTTTCGCAACAGCGTCAGCGCCAGTTTTTGGTTCACCGGATGGTCTTCCACCAGCAGTATCTTCAAACCCGGCGGGTTTTCCGCGAGCCGGGACGGGGCGCTTGGCGCCGCCTTGGCAAGCGTTGACACGGGCTGCACCGGCAGCTTGAAATGGAACGTGCTGCCGTGGCCGGGCTCGCTTTCGACCCAGATGCTCCCGCCCATCAGCTGCACCAGTCGTGCGCAGATGGTCAGGCCCAGACCGGTGCCACCGAACTCGCGCGTGGTGGAACTGTCGGCCTGGGTAAAGGCCTCGAAAATTCCCTGCTGCTTGTCCGCAGCGATGCCGATGCCGCTGTCGCGCACCGAAAAATGCAGCTCGTAAGTGTCGGGCGTCAGCGCCTTGCCGTTCACGCCGACGCGAACGCTGCCCTGGGCGGTGAACTTGATTGCGTTGTCGCACAGGTTGGTGAGAATTTGGCGGATGCGCACCGGATCCCCGAGCACGTGATCGGGCAGCCCATCCTGCAACTCGCAGTGCAGCGTCAGCGCCTTCTTCTCGGCGCGCGCGCTGATGCTCTGCAGCGTCTCGCTGATGGTTTTCGCCAGAGGAAACTCGATGGTTTCGATGTTGAGCTTACCGGCTTCGATCTTGGAAAAATCCAGGATGTCATTCAGTATCACCATCAGCGTCTGCGCCGAATTCTTGACAATCGAGAGGTACTCGTGCTGCACCGGGTTCAGCGCCGTGTCCAGCGCCAGATCGGTCATGCCGATGACGCCGTTCATCGGCGTGCGGATTTCATGGCTCATGTTCGCCAGGAAGTCGCTCTTGGCCTGGCTCGCGGCTTCGGCGCGCAGCTTGGCGTCGCGCAGCGCCTGCTCAAAGCGCTTGCGTTCGGTGATGTCCAGGATCGTTCCCACCAGGCCCGTGATCTCGCCCTCGGCGTTGCTCAGCACCGCCTTCCAGTAAAGGCCATCGTGCGCCTCGCCGCTCGTGCGGTTGGTGAAGCTGGCTTCATAGGTCTGCACCGCGCCGCTGTCGAACAGTTCCTGGTCCTTGGCATGCATGGCCTCAGCGGCCTGGCCTGGCACCAGGTCGAAAACGGTCTTGCCGATCCACTCCGAGCGCGCAATGCCGAACAGCTGTTCGAACGCCTTGTTGAAGCGCAGGTAGCGTCCGGCACGGTCCTTCAGGTAGATGGCCGTGGGCGTGGCCTCGAGCAGCACCTCGACGAAGTGCAATTGCTCTTCGAGCTTGGCCTCGATCGCCTTGCGCTCGCTGATGTCCGTGCGGATGGCGATGTACTGCTCGGGCAGCCCGTCGCTTCCCTTCAGCGGGATGATGGTGGCGTCCACCCAGTAATGGCTTCCCTGTTTGCTGCGGTTGCAGACCTCGCCGTGCCACACCTGCCCCTGGGTCAATCGCTGCCACATGGCCTCGAACACGGCCGCGGGGTGCCGTCCCGAATTCACGATGCGGTGGTTCGCTCCCACCAGTTCGTCGCGGCTATAGCCGCTGATCTGGCAAAAGCGGTCATTCGCGTAGGTGATGACGCCAGACAGATCGGTGATGCTGACGATGGCGTGCTGGTCGAGCGCGAATTTCTGATTGTCCAGATCGCGACGCCCCCGCTCGCGCTCGGTCATGAGCGCGACCAGGCGGCGCGTGAGCGCATCCAGGTCGTCGGCGGCCAGGGGGTCGAGCGTGGCGTCGCCGGAAGGTTGCATGGTGTCGAGCACGCCGCGCAGCGACTCCAGCGCGCGCTGGCGGGTGCGCAATTCGTCCCGCAGTTGCTGGTCCAGCGCGTGCTGGCGCGTGACGTCGCGAAACGTCAGCACCTGGCCGGTAGCCGTTCGATCCGCGGCGTGCAGCGTGGTCAGCGACGTGTCCAGGATGGTGTCCTTGCCATGCGGACCCGGCAGCGCAAACTGGCGCTGTTTCCACTCCGTCGGAGCGGCGCTGCGCGGGAAAACCATCGGCAGGAGCTCGCTGGCGTCGTGCAGCAGAATGCCATTGCCGTGGGTTCCCAGCATCAGTTCGGCGGCCGGGTTGCCGTAGATCACGCGCTGGCGGTTGTCCAGGGTCAGGACGCCGTCGGTGATCGCGTTGAGCGTGATGGCCGCCTCTTCTCTTTGCGCCGACAGACTGCTCGCGGCGCGGCTCAGGATGTTGAAGGTGTGGCGCACCTCTTCCGGCGCGTCGTCATCCAGCAGGGCGTTGACATCTATCGCACCGGCCAGAATTTCAGTCTCGTGCAGGCGCACCCGGTCAAAATTTCCGAGCCAGCGCTTGAGCGGAATCCGGATCAGCGCAGCGCCACCGACCAGAGCCGCCAGCGACAAGCTCAGCGCATACAGAAACAGCCGCCAGAGCTCTTCTGCCACCGCTTCGCCGGAAAAGCTCAGCCGCATCACGCCATAGTCGGTGCCACCCACGGCGATGTTGTGGTTTACGTCGAAGAGTCGGTCCTGGACGAACGCGCTCAACCGTTTCGGTGCCGCCAACGCGGCGCGCGACGGATTTTCGACCTTGATCACGCCGCCCCTGGTGTCGATGAAGAGCAGCTGCGAAAAGTGCGAGCCCGCAATCGCGCGTTGCAGTGTCTTGTCGATGGTGTCGTAGTCACCGATGACGGCGCTGTCGGCCACGCTTTGCGCCGCCACGTTCATGGTCCTTTCCGCGTCGAGGAGTTCGCCCTCGATGTGGTCCAGAAACTGGTAGCGGTAGAACAGGCCCAGGGCGGTCGCCACGAAGATCAGCAGGGACACCAGATACAGCGAGAACACCCGACTCAGCAGCGAGTTGGGCAGCAGGCGCAGCAGCAGCTTCATGCTTTCACGCGCTCAGTGCAGGGTGGCGGGGGCGGACTGGTAGAAGCGCCGGTAGGACGCATAGTCGGCGCCCGTGGCCGGGATGAAATAGGCGTCGGCGGGCAGGCCGACCTCTTTCGACGCGCGGCTCAGGATGTCTCGGCCCCGCGGGTCCTTGCCCATTTCGGTGAAGGCCGCGGCCACCGCCTTCACGTCCTTGTCAGGCACCTTGCCCGACGCCATCAGCGCCAGATCCAGGTAGGGCTCGGAGCTCCACAGCACCCGGAACTTCTTGTTCTCGCGCCGCGAATAGCCCTCCACCAGTTGCGAGTTGGCGCCCGAGGCCATGACCTTGCCGCTGAACAGCTGGGCAAAAGCGGCGGTCTGGTTACCGGTAAACACCACCTTGACGGGGATGCCCTTGGACAGCAGGTGGGCGTAGGGCACCTTGTAGACAATGAACGCTTCAGGCCCGGCGAACGCCACCTCCTGGCCCTTGAGCTGCGCCAGATCGGTGATCGGGGAATCGGCCGGAACGACGATCTGGCCCTGCAGTGCGGGGCTCTGGCGCCGCCCAAACACCTTCCAGCCGAGCTGCTCGCGCTCGGGCGTGAAGAGGTGGTTGGTGAAGACGAATTCCACCTCCTTGGTGAGCACGTAGCTGGTGGTGTCGGCCGAGGTGCGGCCGATCTTGAGCTTCAGGTTGACGCCGCTTTTCTCGGACACGTAGGCAATGATGGGGTTCCAGTAGCTGGCGGTGAGGTTGATGTCGTACTGGTTCACCGGCGAGAAGGTGTAGCTCGGTGCCTGGGCTTGGCCCACGGTGGGGAGCAGGGCCGTGGCCAGCGCCAGCGCGCTCGCCATGCGAATAAATTGCCTTTTCATGCTCTGCCCTTTCAATGCTATGCAATGTCGATGTCGTGCACCAGGAATCGGCCCGACTGCCGATCCGAAAAATACCTCTGGAGGGTCTCGCGCACCGTGGTGAAGGCGATCTCGTCCCAGGGAATACTGGCTTCGGTAAACAGGCGCGCTTCCATGGTTTCACTCCCCGGGTCGAACCGGTCGCTGAGCAGCCTGGCGCGATAAAACAGGTGCACCTGGCCCGTTCGAACCACGCTCACGACGCTGAACAGGCCCTCCATCTCAAACTCGGCGCCGCTCTCCTCCAGTGTTTCGCGCGCCGCGCCCTGGGCCAGGGTTTCATTGAGCTCCATGAAGCCGGCCGGCAGCGTCCAGAAGCCCCGGCGCGGTTCGATATTGCGCTTGCACAGCAGGATGCGATCGTCCAGATAGGGCACGGTGCCGACCACGTTCAAGGGATTCTCGTAGTGGATGGTGCTGCATGACGGGCAGACCGCGCGCTTTTTTTCATCGCCGTCGTCCGGCAGGCGGTACTGCACGGCGCTACCGCAGTTCCTGCAGTGTTTGATGGGCAGGCGCAGCATGGGATTCAGACCACGCGCAGCTGGATCGGCGTCAGACCGGCAACGCTGCCTTGCATCACATCGCCCACGACCACCGGGCCCACGCCCGCGGGCGTTCCGGTGTAGATCAGGTCGCCCGGCTGCAACTCCCAGGCAGCCGACAGGTGCTCGATGGTTTCGGCGATGTTCCAGATCAGCTGCGACACGTTGCCGCGTTGCCGGTCCTGGCCATTGACCTGGAGGAAGATCTCGGCGTTTTCCACGTCGCCGGCCTGCGCTGCCGGCGTGATGGGGCCGATCGGAGCAGACAGGTCGAAACCCTTGCCGATGCACCAGGGGCGCCCCTGTTTCTTCATGTCGCCCTGCAGGTCGCGCCGCGTCATGTCCAGGCCCACGGCGTAGCCGTAGATGTGTTCGCGCACGTTGGCCGCGGCGATGTTGCGTCCGCCCTTGCCAATGGCCACGACGAGTTCGATTTCGTAGTGGAAATTCTGCGTCAGGCTGGGGTAGGGCAGGGGCGCGGTCACGCCTGCGTTCACGACCAGCGCCGCATCGGCCGGCTTCATGAAGAAGAACGGTGGCTCGCGCCCGGTGAAGCCCATCTCCTTGGCGTGGTCCTCGTAGTTGCGGCCCACGCAGTAAATGCGGTGCACCGGGAAGCACGCTGCGAGGCCCACGACGGGCACGGTCGTGGCGGGAGGGGCTGCGAAGACCAGCGATTCGGAGTCAGACATGGGGGGTCCTTGGTTTGAAATTGCGCCTTGCGGGAGGGGGATTATTCGAGTCTGATGCCGCGCGTGCTGATGATGCCACCGAGCAGCGCGGTCTCTTCCTGGATGCGGGTGCGCAGTCCTTCGGGCGAGGTGCCGACGGCGGTCCACCCCTGGTTGAAGAGGAGTTGGCGCGTCTGCGCGTCGTGCATGGCCAGGGGCACGACGACGCTCAATCGCTGCTGCGCGGCCTTGGACAGACTGGCCGGACCCACGAGGGCGGTCCACACCTCCAGCTTGAAATCGCGCACGCCCGCTTCCGATAGCGGTGCGACGTCAGGCACCAGGGTGCTGCGCCCGCCGCTCAATCCAATGGCGCGCAGTCTGCCGGCGTGCACCAGCGGCATCGCAATGCCCGGTGGCACCAGTGCCATCTGCACCTGGCCGCCCACGATGGCGGTGACGATCTGCGGATTGCCGGGGTAGGGGACGTGCACCGCGCTCATCTTGCCTACCTTGGTCTGGAGCAACTCCATGCCCAGGTGGCCGACCGACCCGAGGCCGACCGAGCCATAGTTCCATTGGCTGCCGGCGGCGCGCGCCGCAGCGAAGAACTCTGCGCCGCCCGGCAGATTCGGCGGCGCCACCAGCACCAGCGGCGCCGTCGTGAGCAGCGAAATCAGGCTGAAGTCCTTGGCCGGGTCGTAGCCAAGTTTGGGGTACAGCATCTTGGCAGAGGTCAGGTTGCCGTTGATCACGACGCCCAGCGTATGGTCGTCCCGGGCCTTGGCCACCTGGTCAGCGGCGATATTGCCGGAGGCACCGGGCTTGTTCTCCACGATGACGGCCTGTCCCAGGGACTTCGCGAGTCCGTCGGCCAGCGCGCGCGCCGAGATGTCAGGCGTGCTGCCTGCGGGGAATCCGACGATCAGTCGCAGCGGCCGTGTGGGCCAGACGGTCTGCGCCGAAGACACTGCAGCCAGCGTCAGGCCCAGGGCGAAGAGGACGGCGGCGCGCCGGAATGAAAAACAGTGACTCATCGATTCTTTCGGGAAGGGCAGGTCCGTATTTTGCCTGCGCTTTGCAGCGCGATCCGACCTTACCGCGAGCGCGCCAGCAGTTCGAAATGTTCCACCAACGGCGGCCCGGCGAAGAAGGGCCCGACGATGGCGCGCCACTGGGTGAACAGATCGGACTGGCGGAAGGCCACGGTGTGGTCCTCCAGCGTGTCCCAAAAGATCTCCAGCACGTAGCGCTCGGGTGATTCGATGCCTTTGTTCACCTTGAAGCCGCGAAAGCCCCTTGCCTGGGAAATGACGGTGTTCAAGCCGCGCTGGATCGCTTCGTCGAAAGCGTCCTGCTGGCCAGGGTGAATTCGGATGTCGGCGATTTCGAGGATCATGAAAGTCTTTCGGTGCACGCCAGCAGTGCGCCTGGCGTGGTGGAAGTGAATGTGAAAATCAGCGCTGAATCAACTCGATCTTGTAGCCGTCGGGGTCCGTCACGAAGGCGATGAGCGTGTTGCCACCCTTGACCGGCCCCGGTTCGCGGCTGACCACGCCGCCAGCGGCGCGAACCTGGTCGCAGATGGCCGCCACGTCGGGCACGCCCAGGGCGATGTGGCCGTAGGCGTTGCCCAACTCATAGGAGGCGACGCCGTAGTTGTAGGTCAGTTCGATTTCGGCGTGCCCGGGGTTGGTTCCGTAACCGACGAAGGCCAGCGTGTACTGCTGCTCGGGTCGTTCGGTGGTGCGCAGCAGCGTCATGCCCAGCGCCCGGGTGTAGAAATCGATCGAGCGTTGCAGGTCGCCAACGCGCAGCATGGTGTGGAGGATGTTCATGCCCCTGATTGTGGCGCAATCGGGAACACCAGGCAGGTCGTGGTGGCGTGGGCGTAGAGCGTCCCGTCCGGGCCGACCAGGCGGCCCTCGGCCGTCGCCAGCTGCCGACCACAGTGGATGACCCGGCCTTCGGCCCGAACCCGGGTGACCTTGGGCGTCAGAGCACGCACGTAGTTCACGCTCAGCTCTGCGGTGGTGTAGCCCTGGCCGGGCTGCAGCCGGGTGTGGACCGCGCAGCCCAGGGCTGAGTCGAGCAGCGTCGCAAACCAGCCGCCGTGCACGGTGCCCAGGGGGTTCAGGTGCGCAGCCCCCGGTGTCCCCTGAAACACGGCTCGGCCAAGCGCGGCTTCAACCAAGATGAAGTCCAGTGTCTGGGCGATCGGCGCGTGCACCAGTTCGCCACGCAATATCGCCTGAAAGACCTCCAGTCCAGTCTTGCCGGCAAGCTGCTCCGCTCGGGCCACACCGGTGCCGGCGCCAGCGAGCATCGCAGCGCGCAACGTGCGCTCCTGCTCGAGCCATTCTTCGATCTGATTTGTGCGTGTCATGGCGGTTCAGTTTCGTAAAAATTGTAGATGCAAGTATTGTAGCTACAATTGACAGCATGGAATCGATACAAAAGACACAACCTGCGGGTGGCAAATTGCAGGGCTGCACCAATCTCAAGCTGCGCCAGCTGACGCGCCGCGTCACGCAGTTCTACGACGCGCAGCTGAGCCCGTCGGGCCTCAAGGTGACGCAGTATTCCCTGCTCTCGCACGTGCTCAAGCTCGCTCCGGTTCGGCCCGGCGATCTGGCGCGGGCGATGAAGATGGACGCCTCCACGCTGACGCGCAATCTCAAGCTGCTGCTCGCGGCAGGCTGGGTGCTGATTGCGCCCGGTGTGGATGGGCGCAGTCGCCAGGTCACGCTCACGCCAGCGGGCAAGGACAAGCGCCAGCAGGCGCAGCAGCAGTGGCGCGCGGCGCAGACGCGCTTGAACCATCTGCTCGGCATGGAGCGCGTGTCGGCGCTGCACCAACTGATCGATGAGTCGCTGGAGCTGCTGGCGCCGGGCGACGAGGGAGCGAGCCATGACTGAATCGCTCATCAAGCGCCATCGCGCGGTGGCCACCTGGCTGGTGCTGCTGGGCGCCGCAGGAACGTTTGCCCTGACCATGGGGACGCGTCAGACCATGGGCCTGTTCCTCAGCCCCTTGAACACCGCGACCGGTCTGGGCGTGGGCAGCATCAGCCTGGCCTTTGCCTTTGGCCAACTGTGCTGGGGCTTGACCCAGCCCTTTGCCGGCGCCATGGCAGACCGTGTGGGCGCCGGGCGTGTGCTCGTGCTGGGCGTGGCGCTGGTGGCACTGGGAACTTTCATCACGCCGCTGATGACGAGTACGGCGGGACTGATCTTCGCCATCGGGATACTGTCGGCGGGCGGCGCGGGCATGGCCGGTCCGGCGGTGTTGATGGCCGCGACGGCGCGCCTGATTCCTGCCGAAAAGCGCGGGCTCGCCACGGGAATCGTGAATGCCGGAGGCTCCCTGGGACAGTTTGTGATGGCGCCGATCGCCGCCGCCTTGACGCTGGGGCTGGGCTGGTCCCATGCCCTGCAGGTGCTGGGTCTGCTGGTGCTGCTGGCCTTGCCGGCTGCGTTCCTGCTGCGTGGCAGTCCGTCCCAGGCGGCGGGCGCCGGGGCCGCGCCCTTGAGCACACGCCAGGCGATGCGCGAGGCGCTACGCGACCCGAGCTATCTGTTGCTTGGGGCGGGATTCTTCGTCTGCGGCTTTCACGTCGCCTTCCTGGGAACGCATCTGCCGGGCGTGATCGCGGCCTGCGGTTTGCCGCTGCAGTACGCCGCCTGGTCGCTGGCGATGCTGGGCCTGTTCAATATCGTGGGCAGCATCTCCATGGGCTGGGCAGTGGGACGCTGGCGCATGAAGTCGCTGCTGTCGCTGGTCTATGGCGCGCGGGCGCTGGCGGTGTCGGTGTTCCTGTTTGCGCCCAAGACCGGACCGGTGATGCTCGTCTTTGCGGCAGTCATGGGCCTGACGTTTCTGTCCACGGTGCCGCCCACGGTGGGACTGGTGGCCAAGTTCTTCGGTACCCGCCACATGGCGACGCTGTTTGGCCTGGTGATGCTGACGCACCAGCTCGGCGGTTTCCTGGGTGCCTGGCTGGGCGGGCGCCTGTTTGAAGCGACCGGCAGCTACGATGGGGTCTGGATCATCGACATCGTTCTGGCCGTCGCAGCGGCGCTGATCCATCTGCCGATCCGTGAAGCCAGACTGCCTGCGCGCGCCGCCGCCTGAACCTCGTTGCGCTTGCGCGTTGACATGAAGGTCGGCGTGAAAGCCTGCAGTTCCCGGCTCGGGTAAGCTATCAGGGCAACATGCCACAAGACGACTTTTCCACGCTGTTCGATCTGCTGCCGATTGGCGCTTACCGCTCCAGTCCGGACGGACGGCAGCTGCGTGCCAACCCGGCACTGGTGCGGCTCGATGGTTACGAGAGCGAGGCTGAAATGCTGGCCGCCACGCTTGACCTGGCGCAGGAATGGTACGTGGACCCCTTGCGTCGGGATCAGTTCAAGGCCGAGCTGGCGCAGCATGGGCGTGTGGTCGACTTTGTGTCGGAGGTCTACCGCCACAAAACGCGCGAGCGCATCTGGGTGCGGGTTCATGCGCATGTGGTGCGCGACGCTGCGGGTGCGGTGCAGTATTACGAAGGCACGGTGCAGGACATCACGCTGGAGCAGCAGACCCGCATCGCCTTGCAGGCGAGCGAGCGGCGCTTTCGGGCCATCACCGAAAAGGCGCAATTGCTCACGCTGATTTACGGGGCCGACCTGCGCTTGAGCTACGTCAGTCCGGCCGCGCAGACGCTGCTGGGCAGGGAGGGTGCTTCCCTGTTGGGGACGGCGTTCCTGGACCTGCTGCATCCGGACGATGCGCTTGCAGCGCAGAAGGAAATAGCGCGCATCCAGGATTTCAGCAACAGCGGCACGGAGTCGACCTACCGTCTGCACCACGCCGACGGCAGCTGGCGCTACTTCGCACTGCTGGCGAACAATTGCCTGGCCGATCCGGCGATTCAGGGCGTGGTGACGACCGCGCGCGACGTCACCGATGCCCATCTGGCGCGGCAAAGCCTGCTGGAGAGCGAAGCGCGCTTTCGCAGCCTGACCGAGATGTCCTCCGACTGGTACTGGGAGATGGACGCCGAACTTCGATTCACGCGGGTGGAGGCGGGGCCGCGCTCGAACCGGACCTGGCGCTATGACATGGCGCTGGGCAAGTTGCCCGGCCAGCTCAGTCCCACCAATCTGAGCCAGGCTCAGTGGGACGAGCACTTTGCGGTGCTGCGATCGCGCCAGGCCTTTTACAACTTCGAATTCCAGCGTGAGCTCAGTGACGGCCAGCGCCCCTGGCACACCGTCAGCGGTGAACCCGTGTTTGACGAATCCGGAGTCTTCACCGGTTACCGCGGTGTGGGACGCGACATCACCGAGCTCAAGTCGGCCGAAGAGACCATTCGGCAGTTGGCTTTCCATGACCCGCTCACGGGCTTGGCGAACCGGCGTTTGTTGATGGACCGCTTGCAGCAGACGCTGACCGCGGGAGGGCGTAAGTCCGGCTTCGCGGCGCTGCTGTTCCTGGACCTGGACCGGTTGAAACAACTCAACGACAGTCTCGGGCACGACGCCGGAGACGCCATGCTGCTGCAGGTGGCGCGGCGACTTCGCGGCTGTGTCAGGGCTGCCGATACGGTGGCGCGCGTGGGCGGCGACGAGTTTGTGCTGCTGCTGCAGGACCTGGGCGATACGCTGGAGCAGGCGACCGAACAGACGAGCAGGCTCGGGGACAAGGTGCTGGCTGCGCTGGCCGTGCCCTATCACCTGGGCCAGGCGCAGTACCAAAGCGGCGCCAGCATCGGCGCGGTGGTGATCAGCGGCATTTCGCTCGGCGCCGAAGCCTGGCTCAAGGCTGCCGACACCGCGATGTACCAGGCCAAGGCCGAAGGGCGCAACGCCTTGCGGTTTTTTGCGGCGCCTGATCCTGCCTGAAGCCAGCGGGCTGTCGTCAGGCGGCGAGCATTTCGCCGGAGAGCATGACACGCGTTCCCGGCTTGCCGTCCTGCACCGCCGCGAGCAATGCGCGCGCCACCTGGTCTGCGCCGATGACGCGGTAATTGGCGGGAATCAGCGGCGCCAGCGCCCGCATGGCCTTCAGCGCCATGCCCTCGCCGGCGCGTCCGGGCTGCTGCAGGGCACGGCGGTCGCCCTCGATCAATGACGGCCGGGCCAGCACCACCGAGTTGTATCCCAGACGGGAAACGGCGTCTTCCATCTCTCCCTTGACGCGGTTGTAGAAAACCGATGACCTGGCGCTGGCTCCCATCGCGCTGACCACGCCCAGGCGGCTGGCTCCCGCGGCGCGCGCGGCCTTTGCCACGGCGAGCACGGCGTCAAAATCGACCGCGCGAAACGCCTGCTGACTGCCTGCGACCTTGATCGTGGTGCCGAGTGCGACAAAGACATCGTCTGCCGCGGGCAGCGGGCCCATGCGGGCGAAATCCACGGTGTGGCAGTGCAGCTTGGGGTGGCTCACGGGCGGCGCACGCCGTCCCAGCACGTGCACCGCGCGGCAGCGGGGATCGGCCAGCAGCAGCGCGAGCAATTCACGGCCCACCAGGCCGGTGGCACCCGCCAGCAACGCGGTTCGGCCGCTCGCCCGCTCCAACTTCATTTGTCGGTTCGCACCGAGGTCACGTCCACCTCGACCCGGCGGTTCTTCGCGCGTCCGGCCGCGGTCGCGTTGTCGGCCACCGGCTGGGCCGAGCCTTTGCCGGCGACCCGGATGCGTGCCGCGTCTACACCCTGGCTCACCAGATAGGACTTGACCGACTCGGCACGCGCCAGCGACAAGCCGGTGTTGTAGGTTGGGTTACCCACGGTGTCGGTGTGGCCCACCGCCAGAATCAACTCGATCTCCTGCCCCTTGAGCTGGGTCAGCAGGCCGTCCAGGCTCTGGATGCCTTCGGGCTTGAGTGTGGCCTTGCCAAAGTCAAAGGATGAGCCTGCGGACAGCGTGACCTTGACCGGGGCCGCCGCCACCTTGGCCAGCGGCGACGCCGGCAACACCGCGCGCGTTCGCGCCGGGATCGGCGTGGCCGCCTTGATCTGGTCGATGGTGTCGACCACCACCTCTTCCACCGGGCACAGCTCGCCCGGGTCGATCCCGGCACGATCCTGGCCCGCGTCCTGGGCGCTGGGGACGTCGGCGCGCGCCACGCCCAGGGCCGCAAGCAGGCGGCCCATGCCGGCGAGCGTGCGTGCCTGCGCGGCGATCTGGTTGTAGTGGGCGTTGATGTAGGAGCGCGTGGCTTCGAAGTACTCGTTCTGCGAGTCCAACAGGTCCAGCAAGGTGCGCTGGCCGATGTCAAACTGCTGGCGATAGGCCTCGCGCGACTTCTCGGTCGAGAGCCGGTGCTGGTCCATATAGCGCTGCTGTTCGTTCAGCGAGCGCGCGTCGCTGTAGGCGATCAGCAGCGTCTGGCGCACATCGCGGCAGACTTTCTCCTGCAGGTCGCGCGCCTGTTCCGACTGGTCCACCGCCTGGCGTTCGCGGGCGCGGTCGGAGCCGCCGCGAAACAGGTTGTAGTTCAGCATCAGCTGCACGCCCGTGACGTTGGTGTTGCCGGCCACGCCCAGGCTGTTGGTGTCGCGGTTCTGGTAGGCGCGCAATTCCACGCGCGGCAGATTGGCGGCGGTGCGCGACGCCGTCGCGGTCTTGAAGGCGCGGGCATTTTCCACTGCGGCGTTCAGTGCCGGGCTGCCCTGCATGCCGTCGCGCAGCAGGTCCTGGGTCGATGCCGGCAGGGCGCCGAGCTTGAATTGATCGGCCAGGGTCGGCAGCACTGCCGGCGGCTTTTCGCCGACGATGCGCAGGTAACGGGTACTCACGTCATGCAGGTTGGTGAGTTCCGTGAGCAGATTCGACTCGGCCAATGCCAGGCGACCGTTGGCCTGCTCGACGTCGACCCGGCGGCCCACGCCGGCATTCGCGCGCTCTTCGACCTGGATCGAGGTCTGCTTGTGCTCCACGTAGTTCTGCGTGGCAACGTCCACGAGCTCGCGGTAACGCACCACATCGGCGTAGGCGCGGACGGCTTCGAGCGCCGCGGTTTCCGACGCTTCGGACAGTTCGTAATAGCGCGTCAGCTTGGCATAGCCCAGACGCTTGACTTCGTTGGCGGTGAACATGCCGTCAAACAGCATCTGGGTCAACGTGAGTTGCGCGCCGTTGATGTCGTAGCGGCCGTAGTTCGCCTGCGGCGTGAGACGGTTCTCGCGTCCGCTGTAGGCCGAGAGATCGAGCTGCGGCAGGTAGCCGCCGTGCGCCACGTCGCGCTCGCTGTTGGCGGCCTGGAATCCGTGCCAGCTGGCCTGCACTTCGGGGTTGCTCATCACGGCCTTGCGCGCGGCCTGCAGCAGCGGCTCAGGCAGACTCTGGGCCTGGGCCGCGACGCCGATCAGGGTCAACAGCACTAGTGAAAGGCGTGTTCTCATTATCATAAAACCTCAAGAAAATGCGTAAGTCTCTGTTAATGTTACGTTCTTTTGCAGCATTTTGGTCGATTACCTTGATTTTTGTCATAGCCAGCGCTCGATTCACCCAAGATTTCCAAGGGCTGGGAATACGATGAAACACGCCTTCGCTGCCAGCCCGGCACCGCGGCGTGGCGTCTGCCTGACGCACTTCTAGAACCGTTGCCATGTTCCTTGTGCGCCTCGCCAAGCTGTCATCCCGACTGCACAGACTGTCGGGCGCAGCCTGGGCGCTGCTGCTCGGGTTGGTGGTGGTGGCGTCGATGGCCGCCAGCGACCTGGACCACATCCAGGCGCTGGCACAGCAGCGCTACGGTGCACGCGCGGCCGAAACCGTGGTGGCGTGGCGGCGCTTGATGGACGAATCGCGCGCGCTGCCGGACACTGACAAGCTCAACCGGGTGAACGCGTTCTTCAACCGCCGCATCCTGTTCCAGACCGATTGGGAGGTGTGGGGGCAGGAGGACTACTGGGCCACGCCGCTGGAATTCATGGGCAAGGGCGCCGGCGACTGCGAGGACTTTGTCATCGCCAAATACATGACACTGAAGATGTTGGGCATAGGCAACGACCGCTTGCGCCTGATCTACGTCATGGCCAAAAGCGGTTCCACCGCGTCGGTTGCGCACATGGTGCTGGGCTTTTATGCACAGCCTACGGGCGAGCCCTTGATTCTGGACAACCTGATCACCAGCGTGCGCGCGGCCTCTCAACGCTCCGACCTGGTGCCCGTTTTCAGCTTCAACAGCGACGGCCTGTGGGTCGGTGGCTCTGCCACCTCGGCCGCCGACCCCACGACGCGCCTTTCGCGCTGGCGCGATGTGCTCGAGCGCATGCGCCAGGACGGTTTCTGATTCTTGAGCCACTCTCCATTCTTCCCAACGAGCCTACCATGTCACTCATCAAACAACTCTGGATCGCCATCGCCCTGGTCATGACGCTCGCCTTTGGCGGAAGCATGGTCGTGAGCGTGCTCTCCGCCCGCCACTACCTGGAGCAGCAGTTGCAGGTGAAGAACATCGACAACGCCACGGCGCTGGCGCTGTCCCTGTCGCAACTGAGCAAGGACCCGGTGCTGGTGGAGTTGCAGGTGGCGGCGCAATTTGACGCCGGCCATTACCGCTTCATCCGCATCACCTCCCCCGGCGGCAAGGTGCTGGTGGAACGCGTTTTTGCGGACCAGCCCCGGGGCGTTCCGCAGTGGTTTGTGGCGCTGGCCGCGCTGCACTCCGTGCCCGGCCAGGCGCTGGTCCAGGACGGCTGGAGCCAATACGGAACACTCACGCTGGCCAGCCAGGAGCAGTACGCGTACCAGAGCCTGTGGGATGGCACGCTGGCGTTGCTGGCCTGGTTTGTGCTGGGCGCCCTGGCCACCGGCGCGGTGGGAACGGTGCTGCTGCGCATCATCACGCGACCGCTGGGCGTGGTCGTGGACCAGGCCGAAGCCATCGCCCAGCGGCGATTCGTCGCCATCCCGGAGCCGCGCACCCCCGAATTCAGAACCCTGGCGCGCGCCATGAACGACATGGTGGGCCGCCTCAAGACCATGTTCAACGAAGAAGCAGCGCGGCTGGAGGCCCTGCGGCAGAAAGTCAATCGCGATGCGCTCACGGGGCTGTCCAGCCGCGAGTACTTCCTGTCGCACCTGCAGGAGGCGCTCCAGGGCGATCAGATGGTTTCGACCGGCTCGCTGGTGCTGGTGCGCTTGCCTGACCTGAATGTGCTCAACCGGCGCCTGGGGCGCGAGCAGGCCAACACCTTGCTCATGGACGTGGGCCGCGCGCTCTACGAAAGCGGACAGGGGCGCACCGGGCAGCGTGCCGGGCGCATCAAGGGCGCGGAATTCGCGGTCCTGTGCCCGGGGTTTGACAGCGCGCAGGCGGCCGCTCTGGACATTCACGCACGCCTGACGCAGCAGGTCCTGCCCCGGTGGATCGAGCGCGTGCCCGACCTGTTTCACCTCAGCGCCGTGCGCTACCACCGGGACCAGCCTATGGGCGAACTGCTGTCGCTGGCCGACGAAGCGCTGGCCCAGGCGGCGAATCAGGGCGCCAACACCTGGCACGCACTGGAAGACGGCAACGCCAAGGCGGCGGTGCCGGCCGAGCAGTGGCGCAGCCTGCTGACCGAGGCCGTGGCCGGAGGCCGTCTGGCGCTCAATTTCTTCCCGGTGATGTCGGGTGACGGCACCAGCTCCTTGCACCGCGAGGGCGTGATCCGGCTGCAGGTGGACGCGCAGGGAACGCTGCTGTGCGCGGGCGACTTCATGCCGATGGCAGCCCAGCTCAATCTGACCGCACCGATCGACCTGCGCGTGGTGAAGCTGGCGATCGAACACCTGCGCACCAGTTCGGGCGACATCGCGGTCAATCTCTCGGCCGAGACCATCGCCGACTTCCACTTCCGCAACGAACTCACGCAGTTGCTCAAGGCCTACCCCGAAGTGTGCCAGCGGCTGCTGTTCGAAGTGCCCGAATACGGCGTCTTCCGGCAGTTCGACGCCTTTCGCGATCTGGCGCGCAACCTCAAGCAGATGGGTTGCCGCATCGGTGTGGAGTATTTCGGCCAGCGCTTCGCGCAGAGCGACAAGCTCGCCGACCTGGGGCTGGACTACATCAAGGTCCACCCGAGCTACATCCACGGCATTGCAGACAATCCCGGCAACCAGGAATTCCTGCGCGGGCTATGCAAGGTGGCGCATTCCATCGGCATCACGGTGCTGGCGCTGGGGGTGGAAAGACAGGCCGATTTGCCGCTGCTGGCGGCGCTCGGCTTCGACGGCGCCACCGGTCCGGGGATCAAGTAAAGTACCCATATCCCCATGACACCAAGGGTTTTCATCGGGCGTTGGCAGATGATTTTTCATTTGAAAACACTCGTAGGCGGGCGGCTCTGCCGCTGTCGCTGACACATCGGGTTGCGCATGCAAGAAGAAACTTCAGTTGAGATCCAGCCGGCAAACGCCGTGAATGACGACTTGCTCAATTGCCTGATGGTGGTGGCCCAGGCGCATGGCGAGACGCCCACGCGCGAGGCGCTGATGGCGGGCCTGCCGGCGCACCACCACCACCTCACGCCCGAGCTGTTCGAGCGCGCCGCGCGCCGCGCGCACCTGAGCGCGCGCCTCGTGGCCACGCCGCTGTCCGGCCTGAAGGATGCGCTGCTGCCCGCGATCGTGCTGCTGCGCGAGCAGCGCGCCTGCGTCGTGCTCGCTTTCAACGCGCAGCGCAGCGAAGTCCGGGTGGCCTACCCGGAATTGGCCGATGCGCCGGTGTGGATGCCGCTGGCCAAGCTCGCGGCCGACTACCTCGGCACCGCGATCTATGTGCGGCCCACGCAGCGTTTTGACGCGCGCACCCCCGAGGTTCGCTCCGGGCGCCATGGCCACTGGTTCTGGGGCGTGATCGCCGAGAGCCGACCGCTGTACCGCGACGTGCTGCTGGCGGCGCTGCTGGCGAACCTGTTTGCGCTGGGCATGCCGCTGTTCACGATGAACGTGTACGACCGCGTGGTGCCGAACCAGGCTTTTGAAACCCTGTGGGTGCTGGCGCTGGGCTTGCTGCTGATGCTGGTGAGCGACCTGGTGCTGCGCACGCTGCGCGGGCGCTTCGTGGATCTGGCCAGCAGCCGCGCCGACGTCAAGCTGTCGGCCTTCATCATGGAGCGCGTGCTGGGCATGCGCATGGAGCAGCGCCCGGCGTCGGCCGGCTCCTTCGCGTCGAACCTGCGGGCCTTCGAGTCGGTGCGCGACTTCATCGGCTCGGCCACCGTGGTGGCCTTCATTGATCTGCCGTTTGCGCTGATCTTCATGGTGGTGATCGGCTGGATCTCCTGGATGATGCTGTTACCGCTGTGCGTGGGCGCCGCCGTGATGGTGCTGTATGCCCTGGCGGTGCAGGGCCGCATGCACGAACTGGCCGAAACCACCTACCGCGCCAGCGCCCAGCGCAATGCCACGCTGATCGAGGGGCTGGTGGGTTTTGAGACCATCAAGGCGCTCGCGGCCGAGTCGCCGATGCAGCGCAAGTGGGAGAAGAGCGCGGCGCTGCTGGCACGGGTCGGAGCACAGCTGCGTCTGCTGTCTTCCACCGCCGGCAACGCCTCGGCCTTTGTCCAGCAGTTCATCAACCTGGTGATCGTCATCATCGGCGTGTACCTGATTGGCGATCACGCGCTCACCATGGGCGGCCTCATCGCCTGCACCATGCTGGCCTCGCGCGCCATGGCGCCGGTGGGGCAGGTGGCCGGCCTGCTGGTGCAGTACCACACGGCCGCCACGGCGCTGACCTCGCTCAACGAGATGATGCAGCGCGAGGTCGAGCGCCCCGAAGACAAGAGCTTCATCAGCCGTGGCCGCCTGCAGGGTGCGATCGATTTTCGCGACGTGAGCTTCAGCTATCCCGGACAGACCACGCCGTCGCTGCGCAACCTGAACTTCAGCATCAAGCCCGGGGAGAAAGTGGCGATCCTGGGGCGCATCGGTTCCGGCAAGACCACGCTGGAAAAGCTCATTCTGGGGCTGTACCGGCCCACCGAAGGCGCGGTGCTGGTGGACGGCATCGACATGCGCCAACTCGATCCGGCCGAACTGCGGCGCCAGATCGGCTACGTGCAGCAGGATGTGATGCTGTTTTACGGCAGCCTGCGCGAAAACATCACGCTCGGCGCGCCGCTGGCGCAGAGCGCCGACATCATCAAAGCGGCGGAGATCGGCGGCATCATCAGCCTGGTGAACCAGCATCCGCAGGGCTTTGACATGCTGGTGGGCGAGCGCGGTGAATCGCTTTCGGGCGGCCAGCGCCAGGGCGTGGCGATTGCGCGCGCCGTGATCAACGACCCGCCGATGCTGCTGCTGGACGAGCCGACCTCGTCCATGGACTATTCCAGCGAAGACGACATCAAGCGCCGGCTGACCGAGTTCTCCCAGGGCAAGACCGTGGTGCTGATCAGTCACCGCACCTCGATGCTGGATCTGGCGGACCGCATCATCGTCATGGACGGCGGACGCATCATGGCCGACGGCCCCAAGGAACAGGTGATCACGGCGCTGCGCCAGGGTCGCATCGGAAAGGCTGCCTGATGGCCTGGCTCAAACAACACCACTTCGAACGCATCGGCGCCTGGGTCAAACGGGCCACCGAGCTGACGCAAACGACTTTCGGTCCGCTGGTCAAGCGCCTGACGCCGGTCGAGGAACCCGAGCGGCTGGACTGGGCCGCCGATGCCGACTGGGCGATCCTGCAACAGGAGCCGCTGCGCGCACGCAGCCTGCTGCGCCTGGCCGCCGGGGCTCTGCTGGTGCTGCTGATCTGGTCGGCCTTTGCGCAGATCGACGAGGTCACCCGCGGCGAGGCGCGCGTCGTTCCCACGAGCCAGGTGCAGATCGTGCAAAGCGTGGACGGCGGCGTGGTGGAGAACCTGGCGGTGAAGGAGGGCGAGATCGTCGAGGCCGGCCAGCTGCTGCTGCGCGTGGATCCGACGCGTTTCGTCTCGAGCATGCAGGAAAGCCGTGTCGGGCAGCTGGCGCTGCAGGCCAAGGTGTTGCGCCTGGAAGCGCTGACGCGCGGTACGGCCTTCAATCCGCCCCCCGCACTGCGCAAGGAGGCGCCCGAGGCGGTGGAGCAGGAGGCGCGCCTGTATGAATCGCGCCGCGCTGAAATCAGCGCCCAGGTCGGGATCTCGCAGAACCAGCTGGCGCAGCGTCAGCAGGAACTCAATGAAGTCAAGGCGCGGCGCGAGCAGGCCGAGCGCGGCCTGGAGCTGATGACCAAGGAAGTGAACGCGACCCGTCCCATGATCGCCACCGGCGCCGTCTCCGAAGTCGAGGTGCTGCGGCTGGAGCGCGAAGTGGCGCGCCTGCGTGGCGACCGGGACCAGGCCACGGCGCAGATTGCGCGCGTGCAGTCGGCCATCCTGGAGGCCACGCGCAAGATCGAGGAGGTCCAGCTCACCAGCCGCAACCAGATGAGCGCGGAGCTGTCGGACACCATGAGCAAGCTGGCCAGCGTGTCGCAGGGCGGGCTGGCGCTGGAGGACAAGGTCAAGCACGCCGACATCAAGTCGCCGGTGCGCGGCATCGTCAAGCGCCTGCTGGTCAACACCGTGGGCGCGGTGGTGCAACCGGGCAAGGAGGTGGTGGAGGTGGTGCCGCTGGACGACGCGCTGATCCTGGAGGTGCAGATCACGCCCAAGGACATCGGATTCCTGCGACCGAACCAGGAAGCCATGGTCAAGTTCAGCGCCTACGACTACTCGATCTACGGCGGCCTGCTGGCCGACGTGGTGCAGATCGGCGCGGACTCGGTGCTGGACGAAAAGGGCAACGCCTTCTATCACATCCGGGTGCGCACGCGCAAACCCAGCCTGGGCCCGAACCTGCCCATCATCCCGGGCATGGTGGCCCAGGTGGACATCCTCACCGGCAAGAAGTCGGTGCTGTCCTACCTGCTCAAGCCGGTGCTGCGCGCCAAGTCCAACGCGATGACCGAACGATGAGCATTGAGCAGCTGTTTCTTGCCGATGCGGGCGGTGCCGCGCCGCAGCGCTGGTGCGAAGCGTTTCCCTGCGGACTGACGTTGACGCTGGCGCAGGTGCTGGAGCGCGTCGCGCGCCTGAGCACGGAGCCACGTCTGATCTGGATGAGCAGTGCCGAAGCGCGCTGGATCGAGCGTCTGCGCGAGATCCTGCGCTTGCAGCCCGGTGCGCGCGTGGTGGTGCTGTCGCCCATGCCCGAAGAACGCGAAGGCCTAAGCGCGCTGAACGAGGGCGCGCGCGGCTATACCCACGCCTACGGCGTGCCGGCGCTGCTGCGCGAAGTGGCGGTGGTGGTGGAACACGGCGGCCTCTGGGTCGGACCGGAACTGCTGCAGCGTCTGGTGGGCTCGACCCACGCGGCGCTGGAGCGACGCGTGGCGAATCCGCGCGCGGCCGAGTCGGCAGCGGGCGCTTTGCCCAATGCCTGGACGGCGCTGTCGGCGCGTGAGGCCGAGGTGGCGCGCGCGGTGTCGGCGGGCCGATCCAACAAGGAAGTGGCTGCCCTGATGGACATCACCGAACGCACGGTCAAGGCGCATCTGGGGGCCCTGTTTGAAAAGCTCGGCGTGCGCGATCGACTGCAACTGGTTCTGCGCCTGTCGGCCTTCGCCGATCCGGGCCCTTCTTCCGAAACGGAGTCAACGTCATGAGCAACGGCACCGATCCCCAGCCCAGCCTGCTGTGCCGTCGCGACGCGCAAGGCGCCATCGTCGCCGTCAGTCGTCAGGCGCTGAGCCTTCGACAGCGCCAGTCCGGCCACTGGGAGTCCGTGCCTGCGGATTCCGCCGAAGTGCAGGCTTTCCTGGGTGACGCGTCCAGCCAGGTCAATTCCCTGAGCGAGTCCGACGCCGAACTCGCACGCGTGCTGGAGGACCTGATCGACGTGCTCATCACGCGCGGTCTGATCCAGTTCACCGACCTGCCCGAGGCAGCGCAGGCCAAGCTGATGGAGCGCCGGCAAACGCGCTCCAACCTGACGCACCGCCTGCAGCTGCTGCCCATGGACCGGGACGACGGCCTGATCTGAGGCCGTTGTTCGGGCGTTTTCGCTCTGGGGCGGGGCTGCCCCTGTACCTTAGTCCAATAGGCAAGACGGCGTCGCGGCGCTAATCTCTGCACTGTTAGTTTCTGTGCCTTCCCGTGATGCACAGCCCTGCCCCTGCTTTTCACCGGAGACCTCCATGGCCGAATTCGCCACCGTCCTTGCCATTCATGGCAATGGCAACATCCTCGCCGTCGATGCCCAAGGCAACAGCCGCTCGCTCAAGATCGGTGACCACCTGAACAAGGGCGAAATCGTCCGCACCGTGGGCGAAGCCCGGGTCGAGCTGATGATGGAAGACGGCCGCGTGCTGGCCGTAGCGCCCACGCAAAGCGTGCGGCTGGACGAGAACGTGACCGAGTCCGAGCATCGGCCTACCGCCATGGACAGCGCGCTCAGCACGGCCGCGCTGGCGACCGACACCGTGATCCAGGCGCTGGAGCGCGGCACCGACCTGAGCCAGCAGCTCGAAGCCACTGCGGCCGGCCTGGGCGCAGGCGGCGGCAGCGACGGCGGCATCAGCTTTGTGCAGCTGCTGCGCATCACCGAGGGCGTGAGCCCGCTGTCCTACAGCTACAGCTTTGCCGCGCCCTCGCAGCAGCAGGTTCCCGCCGACAGCGGCGCTGGCGGCAGCGGCACCCCTTCCACCGTCAAAGCCACGGTCACGGTGGACCCGATCACCTCGGACAACGTCGTCAATGCGGCTGAAAGCGCAGGCACGGTGGCGGTCACCGGCAGCGTCGGCGGCGACGCGAAGGCCGGCGACACCGTCTCGGTGAGCGTGAACGGCGTGGTCTACACCGGCACGGTGGCCGCCAACGGCAGCTTCAGCGTCAACGTGGCCGGTTCCGACCTGGCGGCCGACGCAGGCAAGAGCGTCAGCGTGAGCGTCACCGCCAGCGACGCCCTGGGCAATACCGGCAGCGCCAGCGCCGCGCACGCCTACACGGTGGACACCAGCGCCAGCGCCACGATCGCGGTGGACGCCATCACCGCCGACAACATCGTCAATGCCGCAGAAGCCGCAGGGAACGTGGCCGTCACCGGCACGGTCGGTGGCGACGCCAAGGTGGGTGACACCGTGACGCTGAGCATCGGCGGCCACAGCTACACCACGACCGTGCTGGCAGGCTTGACCTTCAGCGCCAGCGTTCCCGGCAGCGTGCTGGCGAACAGCAGTACGGTGAGCGCCAGCGTCACCGCCAGCGACGCGAATGGCAACAGCGTCACCGTCAGCGACAACCACTCCTACACGGTGGACATCGCCACCAGCGCCAGCATCAGCGTGGGCAGCGTCACTGCCGACAACGTCCTGAACGCGGCCGAAGCCGCCGGCAATGTCACCGTCACCGGCAGCGTGACGGGCGATGCCAAGCCCGGCGACACGGTCACGATCAGCGTGGGAACCCACTCCTATAACGGAACCGTGGCCGCCGACAACAGCTACAGCGTCAGCGTTCCAGGCGCCGATCTCGCGTCTGGCAACAGCATCAAAGCCAGCATCAGCACCACCGACGTCAACGGCAACACGGCCACGGCGAGCGCGGTGCATGGCTACACGGTGGACCTGTCCGCAACAGCGAGCATCACCGTGGACGCCGTCACGGCCGACAACGTCATCAACGCCGCCGAGGCTGCAGGCACGGTGGCCGTCACCGGCACGGTGGGCGGCGACGCCAAGGCCGGAGACGCAGTGACCCTGACGGTCAACGGAGTCAACTACCACGGCATGGTGGCCGCCAACGGCACCAGCTACAGCATCAACGTCGCCGGCGCCGACCTGGTAGCGAGCAGCACGGTGCACGCCAGCGTGGCAGCGACCGACGCCGCAGGCAATACGGCGACTGGATCGGCAGACCACGGGTACACGGTGGACACCGCCGCAGCCGCTTCCATCACGGTGGACGCCGTCACGGCAGATAACGTCATCAACGCCGCCGAGGCTGCAGGCACGGTGGCCGTCACCGGTACGGTGGGCGGCGACGCCAAGGCCGGCGACGCCATCACGCTCAGCGTCAACGGCGTGAATTACCACGGCACCGTGGCCAGCAACGGCACGAGCTACAGCATCAACGTGGCCGGCTCCGACCTGGCAGTGGGCACGACGGTGCACGCCAGCGTGGCGGCGACCGACGCCGCAGGCAACACAGCGACCGCAACTGCAGACCGCGGCTATACGGTGGATACCACCGCAGCCGCTTCCATCGCGGTGGACTCAGTCACTGCAGACAACGTCATCAATGGGGCCGAAGCCGCAGGCGCCGTGGCCGTCACTGGGACGGTGGCCGGCGACGCCAAGGTGGGTGACACCGTCACGCTGACCATCGGTAGCCACACCTACACCACAACCGTGCTGACAGGCTTGACCTTCAGCGCCAGTGTTCCGGGCGCCGTGTTGGCCGACAACAGCGCCGTGAGCGCCAGCGTCACCGCAAACGACGCCGCAGGAAACAGCGTCACCGTCAGCGACAGCCATTCCTACACGGTGAACATCGCAACCAGTGCCAGCATCACCGTGGGGACTGTCACCGCCGACAACGTCCTGAACGCAGCTGAAGCCGCTGGCAATGTCATCGTCACCGGCACCGTGGCGGGCGACGCCAAGCCCGGAGACACCGTCACGATCAGCGTGGGGACCAACACCTACACCGGCAGCGTTGCCCCCGACAACAGCTACAGCATCGGCGTTTCAGGCGCCGACCTCGCGTCAGGCAGCACCATCAAGGCCAGCGTCACCACCACCGACGCCAACGGCAACACGGCCACGGCGAGCGCCGCGCACGGCTACTCCGTGGACCTGGCCGCAGCGGCCACGATCAGCGTGGACGCCATCACGGCCGACAACATCATCAATGCCGCTGAAGCAGGCGGCACGGTGGCCGTGAGCGGCACCGTCACAGGCGACGCCAAGGCGGGCGACGCCATCACGCTCAGCGTCAATGGCGTGAGTTACCACGGCACCGTGGCCAGCAACGGCACGAGCTACAGCATCGACGTCGCAGGTTCCGATCTCAAGGCCGACAGCAACGTTCACGCCACGGTCGCTGCCAGCGACGCCGCCGGCAACACCCTTACTGCTGCTACAGACCACGCCTACACGGTAGACCTGGCCGCAGCAGCTTCCATCACGGTGGACGCGATCACCGCGGACAACATCATCAACGCGGCCGAGGCGGGCGGCCTAGTTGCCGTCACCGGCACGGTCGGCGGCGACGCAAAGGCAGGCGACGCAGTGACCCTGACGGTCAACGGCGCCAACTACCACGGCACCGTGGCCGCCAACGGAACGAGCTACAGCATCAATGTCGCGGGCTCCGACCTGGCAGCAAGCAGCAACGTTCACGCCACGGTCGCTGCCAGTGACGCTGCCGGCAACAGCATCACCGCCGCCGCAGACCACGCTTACTCCGTGGACCTGGCCGCAGCTGCCACGATCGGCGTGGACGCGATCACCGCAGACAACATCGTCAACGCCGCTGAGGCTGGCTCCACGGTCGCCGTGACCGGAACGGTCGGCGGCGACGCCAAGAGTGGCGACGCAGTGACCCTGACGGTCAACGGCGTGGCTTA
>CAILZB010000030.1 GCA_903838565.1 uncultured beta proteobacterium
GACTGGCGCCGCGGCGAAGCCTATTTTGCCGACCAGCTGAACGACTTCGACCTCTCGGCCAACAACGGCGGCTGGCAGTGGGCAGCGTCCAGCGGCTGCGACGCCCAGCCCTATTTCCGCATCTTCAATCCCGTGAGCCAGTCCGAGCGCTTCGACCGCGAAGGCCGCTTCATCCGGCGTTACCTGCCCGAGCTGGCGGGCGTTCCCGACAAGTTCATCCACGCCCCCTGGCTGATGAGCGCGGCGCAACAGATCGATTGCGCCGTGGTCATCGGGCGCGATACACCCGCACCCCTGGTGGCGCACGATGCAGCGCGGCAGCGCACGCTCGAACGCTACGCCGTGGTGAAACGCCAAATCGAAGTTTGAGGCAAGGCTGTGGCAGCGCAGGCCTGCAGTTCAAGGGCTGACGCCCTCGGCCTGGGGCGTGTAGTGCAGCCGACTCAGATCGAAGCCCTGGGCGCGCGCAATGGCCAGCGCCTCCTCCAGCATGGCTTTGTCCAGCTGCGGCGTGCGCGACAGCAGCCACAGGTATTCGCGGTTCGGGTTGCCCACCAACGCCCAGCGATACTGCGGGTCCAGCCCCAGCACCCAGTAGTCGCCCTTGAACGGCCAGAAGAACGAGACCTTCAGGCGGCTGTTGCCGAAGCCTTCCACCACCGTCGCCTTGCCGGTGGCGTCGTCAAAGCCCGAGCTCGTGCGGCAGCGGTTGTGCACCGTGATGCTGCCGTCCGGCGCAGCGGTGTATTGCGCCGTTGTGTCGGCCAGGCAATGGCGCTGAAAGAACATCGGAAAGCTGGCGATCTCGAACCACTTACCGCTGTAGCGCACCAGGTCCACGGCGGGAACGCTGGTCACCGGCGCCTGGGCCCAGGCCGGCGCCCACAGGCAGGCCAGCAGCAGCGCGCCGAGCCATCGCGTCCTGTTCATAGCGCCGGATAGTCGGTGTAGCCTTTGGCGCCCGGCGTGTAGAAGGTGGACATGTCGGGTTCGTTCAGCGCCGCATGGCTGCGCAGGCGCTGCACCAGATCGGGGTTGGCAAGGAAGGGGCGGCCAAAGGCGATCAGATCGGCCTGGCCCGCGGCCAGCGCCGCCTCGGCGCTGGCGCCATCGAAGCCGCCCGCGAGGATGAACGGACCCTTGAACGCGCTGCGCAACAGCGCCTTGAGTTCGGCCGGCACCGGCGGCGCGCCCATGGCGCTGTGGTCCAGCAGGTGCAGGTACAGCAGCCCCAGCGTCGACAGTTCTTGCACCAGCGCCAGGTACTGCGCCTGCACATCCGCAAAGGGTCCGGTCCCGTTGAAGACACCATGGGGCGAGAGGCGGATGCCGACGCGTTCGGCACCGATCGCCGCAGACGCAGCGCGCGCGACCTCCAGCGCAAAGCGATTGCGCCCCTGGATGCTGGCGCCGTAGCCATCGCTGCGCTGGTTCACGTTCGGATTGAGAAACTGCTCGATCAGGTAGCCGTTCGCTGCGTGCAACTCGACCCCGTCAAAGCCGGCTTCGATCGCCAGCGTGGACGACTGCGCGTACTCGGCGACGGCGTGGACGATGTCGGCCTCGGTCATGGCGCGTGGCACGCTGTGTGCCTGCATGCCCTGGGCGTCGGTGTACATCTCGCCCGACAACGCCGCAGCGCACGGACCCACCACCTCGGCGCCGGCCGGCAGATTGGCCACATGGGCCACGCGTCCTGCGTGCATGAGCTGCACCACGATCTTGCCGCCACGGGCGTGCACGGCGTCGGTGACCAGCTTCCAGCCGCGCACCTGCTGCGCATTGAACAGGCCCGGAATGCGCGCATAGCCCAGGCCATTGGGCGAGGGAGACGCGCCTTCGGTCACGATCAGGCCGGCGCTGGCGCGCTGCGCATAGTACTCGGCCATGAGCGCGTTCGGTGTGTTGGCGTCCACGGCCCGGCTGCGGGTCATGGGTGCCATCACGGTGCGATTGGCAAGCGGCAATTGGCGGGCGACGAAGGGTTCGAAAAGCATGGATTTTCCTTTGATGATGCGGGCAATTCTAGGAGGAATGACAAGCCCGTGCTGGCCTCGGATGGTCCGCCGGCCAGGCCGGTGGTCGGATGAAATTCAAAGCAGCCGCGCGACCAGGGGAATCAGCACGGCGGCCAGCAGCACCTGGATGCCAAGCGCCAGTCCGGCATAAGCGCCGGCATCGGGATTGACGTGCATGGCGCGTGCCGCACCGATGCCGTGCGACGCGGTCCCGAGCGCAAAGCCGCGGATCTGCGCAGGCGCCACGCCCAGCGCGTCGAACAGGTACTTGGCGCTGATGGCGCCGACCAGACCGGTCAACACGGCAAACACCGCCGCCAGCGCCGGGATGCCGCCGAGCTGTTCGGCAATGCCCATGGCCACCGGCGCGGTGACGGACTTGGGTGCCAGCGAGCGCAGCAATTCATCGGGCAGGCCCAGCGCCCAGCCGATCGCCACCGCGCTGGCGCTGGCCGCCGCACCACCCGCCAATGCCGCCAGCAGCAGCGGCCCGGCGCGGCGGCGCAGTTCTTCGCGCCGCTGCCACAGCGGCCAGGCGAGCGCCACGACCGCCGGACCCAGCAGGAAATGAATGAACTGCGCGCCGGAGAAATAGCTCGGATACGGCGTGCCGCTCAGGCTCAGCATCGACGCCAGCAGCAGCACCGTCCACAGCACCGGATTGGCCCACGGCGCCTGATCCAGCCACTGGTAGGCGGCTTGGGCCAGCAGATAGGTCAGCAGCGTCGCGGTCAGGCCGAACAGCGGCGTGGTCGAAAGGTAGACCCAGAGTTGGACGAAGTCTGTCATGGCAGCGCCTTCAAGCCTTGGGGGCGCTCGTGCGCGGCAGCGCGGCGCGCAGCACCAGCGCCGTGACGATCAGTCCGATCCAGGTCGACAGCACCAGCGCCACCAGCAGGCGCACCCCGTACTGCGAGAGCAGCGCCATGTGCGTCATGACACCGACTCCCACCGGAACGAACAGCAGCGACAGGTGCGCCAGCAACGCATCCGCCGCAGCCCCCACCGGTTCGCGCACCGCCTTCCAGCGCAGCAGGACCACCAGCAGTAACATGCCGAGCACCGGCCCCGGCAGGCCCAGATGGACAAGCCGGGTCAAGGCCTCGCCCGCCGACTGGCACAGCAGCAGCCAGGTCAGACCGGTGAGCAGGGGCGTCGCTTTCATGGCGCCCATTATGTCGGCTAGTGCTCGCGCACCAGCAGCAGCGAACAGGTGGCGATGCGCACCAGGTTCTCCGCCACGCTGCCCACCAGCAGACGCTCGAAACCGCGCCGTCCGTGGGTGCCGACGACGATCAGATCGGCGCTCCATTGGGTTGCGGCGTCGGCGATCATCTCGGCGACGCGCCGCTGCGCGGACTCGATCAGCAGACGCTCGGCCGTGCAGCCGGCCGCAGCCGCCTTGGCCTGCGCCTGATCCAGCAGCGCGTTGCCCGTTGCCCGCATCTCCTTCTTGACGAGGTCGATGTCGATGTAGCTGCCAAGCCCCATGCCGTGCTGGTCCAGCGGACCTTCGTCCACGGCGGTGGCAATGCACAGGCTGGCGCCTTGCACGCGCGCCAGGGCGATGGCTTCGTCGAGCGCCTTTTGCGCGGTGCTGCTGTTGTCGATGGCGACAAGGATTCTTTTGCTCATGGATTTTCTCCGGAAAGTTATTTGACGACCAGCAGCGTGAACGGGAACACGTAGGCCTGCAGCGTCACGAAGATGCCGACCAGGCAAGCCAGGGCCAGCGAATGGAAGAACACGTAGCGCAGGATGTCGCCTTCGTGGTTGAACCAGCGCGTGGCGGTGGACGCGACCACGATCGACTGCGCGTCGATCATCTTGCCCATCACGCCGCCCGAACTGTTGGCCGCGCCCATCAGGTTCGGCGACAGGCCGAGCTGATCCGCCGCGACCTTCTGCATGCCGCCGAAGAGCACGTTGGAGGCCGTGTCCGAGCCCGTCATCGCCACGCCCACCCAGCCCATCAGCGTGCCGAAGAAAGGGTAGAGCACGCCGCTGTTGGCAAAGGCCAGGCCCAGCGTGGTGTCGGTGCCCGAGTAGCGCGTGAGCGTGCCCAGACCCAGCATCAGCACGATGGTCATGAGCGAATAGCGCACCAGCCAGAAAGTGCGGCCGAACGTGGCGACGATTTCCGTGGGCTTGTACTTCATGACAAAGGCGCCGACGATGGCTGCCAGCAGGATGCCGGTGCCGGTGGCCGAGAGCAGGCCCAGCACGTAGACCGCGCCTTCTTTGGTCGGCTTCACCACGACCGGCGGCATCTTCTCGATCAGGTTGTGCAGACCGGCCATTGGGAACGAAGGTGCGTAGATGCCGTTGAGCCAGGTCTTCACCGACGGCAAGCCCCAGACGAAGACGAACACCGTCAGGATCAGCCAGGGGGTCCAGGCGCGAACCAGTTCGGCGCGCGTGTAGTGCACCGCCGGGAGCGCGGCTTTGGCTTCGCCACCGTCGCTCTCATGACCTTTCAGGTTGGGCGAGGTCCAGATCTTCTTGGGCTGCCAGACGCGCAGGAACAGCACCAGGGAGATCATCGAGACGATGGCCGCAATGATGTCCACCAGTTCCGGGCCGATGAAGTTCGACACCAGATATTGCGGGATGGCAAACGACAGGCCTGTGACCAAAATGGCTGGCCAGATTTCCATCATCGCCTTGCGCCCGGCAAAGGCCCAGATCAGCCAGAACGGCACCAGCAGCGAGAAGAACGGCAGTTGCCGGCCAATCATCGCCGTCACCGCCATCAGATCGTAGCCGTGCACCTTGGCCAGCGTGATCACCGGTGTGCCCAGGGCGCCGAACGCCACGGGCGCGGTGTTGGCGATCAGGCTCAGGCCCGACGCCGCCAGCGGCGAAAAGCCCAGGCCGATCAGGATGCCTGCGGTCACGGCCACTGGTGTGCCAAAGCCTGCCGCGCCCTCGAAGAAGGCGCCGAAGCAAAAGGCGATCAGCAGCAGTTGCAGGCGCCGGTCGTCGGTGATACCCGAGAGCGAAGCCTGCAGCACTTTGAAGCTGCCGTTCTGCTCCGCCAGCTGCTGCAGGAAGATGATGTTGAGCACGATCCAGCCGATGGGCAACAGCCCTGTGAAGCCGCCGTACAGCGCCGCCGTCCCCGCCATGCCCGCGGGCATGCCGTAGGCGAACACGGCCACCAGCACCGCGGCCAGCAGACCGAGCGCGGCGGCGATGTGCGCCTTGATGTGCAGAAAGCCCAGACAGACCAGCATCACCACCACCGGCACAGCCGCCAGGGCAGTGGACAAGACCATGTTCCCCAGTGGGTCGTAAACCTGTTGCCAAACCATAATCATCTCCTTAAAAATAATGAATTCCACACAGCGTGAGGCGGCAGCTGCCGCTCATGCGTCCACCGACAGCGCGTCAACATTTCATGGCGTCGTCCTCCCGCGTGCACTCTTCCAGCAGGTAGGCGATCGAGCGGTAGGGGCGACCGGTCTCGGCGGTCAGGCCGATTTCGCAGGTCCGGTTCGTGGACACGCCTTGGCAGCAATTCTTGGGCAGCGCGTCGTGCACCTTGCGCAGCGCGTGCGCGTTCAGTTCGGGCACGACGAAGCCGCGGTCGCCGCCGAAGCCGCAGCAGGTGACACCAGCGGGCTCGACGATTTCCGTGACGCAGGCCTCGAGCACGGCACGCAGTTTGGCGTCGGACGCGGTGCGGCGCACGCTGCAATTGATGTGCAGCGCAATCGGTCCAGGTTGGCGCCGGATGCGCAGGCGCGGCAGCAGCGCGTCAAACGCGAACTCGTGAAAATCCAGCAGCGTCAAACGACCCGCCAATATCTTTTGCATGCGCACGGAGCAGGTGCTGGCGTCCATGATGACGGGGTAGTAACCGCCCTGGCCATCGTCCGCGGCCTGCAACAGCGCTTGCGTCACGGCCTGCGCCATCTGGTCGGCCTCTTCGGCCATGCCCTTGCTCGCCATCATCTGGCCGCAGCACAGCTTGTCGAAACCCTGCGGCAGGATGGGCGCGTAGCCGGCGCGCACCAGCAACTCCATGATGACCTCGGGCAGCGTCGCTTCATCGGCGCTGTTGGCGCCGAAGATGCGTCCACCGCAGGCCGGGAAATACACCACGGGGTCGCCACCACCGGCGTAGGCCGTGGGCAATTTTCCGGCCTGAGGCATGCCGCGCTTCCAGGCGCCGCCCGAGAGCTTGGCCACCAGTCCCTCGCCCACGACGCTGGACGCCGCGTGCCCCAGCTGCAGGCCGATGCGCGACGCGCTGGCCACCTTGCCGAAATTGCCCGCGGTCCACTGCGCGACCTTGTGCGAGGCGCTGCCCATACCGCGCCCGCGCAACAAGCGGGTGAGCTCGCCGGTGTCTATGCCCACCGGGCAGGCGGTGGAGCACAGACCGCAGCCGGCACAGGTGTCCAAGCCGTAGTAGGCGAAATCGGCCTCGACGTCAGCCGCGCTTTCGCCTGCGGCGGCGCGCCTGGAGAGTTCGCGCCAGCTGACGATGCGCTGGCGCGGCGAGAGCGTGAGCCGGTGCGAGGGACACAGCGGTTCGCAAAAACCGCATTCGATGCAGCGGTCCACCAGCGCCTCAGCCGCCGGCATGGGCTTGAGGTGCAACAGGTGCGCCTGCGGGTCGTCGTTCAGGATCACGCCGGGATTGAGCAGGTCCTGCGGATCGAACAGGCGCTTGATGCGGCGCATCAGGTTTGTGGCTTGCGTGCCCCACTCCTTCTCGACGAAGGGCGCCATGTTGCGGCCCGTGCCGTGCTCGGCCTTGAGCGAGCCGTCGTACTTGCCCACCACCAGCTCACAGACGTCGTCCATGAAGCGCGCGTAGCGCTGCACCTCGGCGTCATCGGAGAAATCCTGCGTGAAGACGAAGTGCAGGTTGCCTTCGAGCGCGTGGCCGAAGATGATGCCCTCGCTGTAGCCATGGGAGAGCATCAACGCCTGCAGGTCCAGCGTGGCGCGGGCCAGATGAGCGATGGGCACGGCGACATCCTCGATGATGACCGTGGTGCCGGTGCGGCGCATCGCCCCCACCGAAGGAAAGGTTCCCTTGCGCACTTTCCAGTAGAGCTCGCAGGTGGCCGGGTCGGTGGAAAACGCCGCCGGCTCGACCGTCGCGATGCCCGTCAATGCGCCAAGCGTTGCGTCCATGCGCAGCTGCAGCGCAGCGGGCGTCTGCGCGCGCACTTCGATCAGCAGTGCCGCCGCAGCATCACCCAAGCCGCGGATCACCGCTGGCATGGCGGGCTTGTCCTGCACCGAGCGCAAGGCGGGACGGTCCAGCAACTCGACCGCGGACACCGGCTCGTTCTTCAGGCGCACCACGGCCTGACAGGCGATCTCGATGTCGGGGAAGAACACCAGCGCGCTGGCCTTGCACGGATCTTCGACCACGGTGTTCAGGCTGATGCGCGACATGAAGCCCAGCGTGCCTTCGGAGCCGATCATCAGGTGCGCCAGGATGTCGATCGGGTCTTCAAAGTCGATCAGCGCGTTCAGGCTGTAGCCCGTGGTGTTCTTGATCTTGTACTTGTGGCGGATGCGCTGCGCAAGCGTCTCGTCGGCCCGCGTCGTCTCTCCCAAGCGCTGCAGTTCGTCCAGCAGGCTGGCGTGGCTCTGGCGAAAGCGCGCCACGCTGGCCGCGTCTTCGGTGTCGAGCAGCGCGCCGTCGGCCAGCACGACGCGCAGGCCGACGAGCGTGCGGTAGCTGTTTTGCGCCGTGCCGCAGCACATGCCGGACGCATTGTTGGCGGCGATGCCGCCGATCTTGCAGGCGTTGATGGAAGCCGGATCCGGTCCGATCTTGCGTCCGAACGGCGCCAGCCGGTAGTTGACTTCGCCGCCGATGATGCCGGGGCCGACGCGCACGACGGCGCCGTCCTGCAGGATGTCGCAGCCGGCAAAGCCCTCGCCGATGAGCATCAGCACGCTGTCGGTCACGGCCTGGCCCGACAGGCTGGTGCCCGCAGCGCGGAAGGTGACCGGACGGCCGTGTTCGCGCGCGGCCAGCAGCAGCGCCTGCACTTCCTCCTCGCTCTCGACCACGGCGATGATTTCGGGCGTCATGCGGTAGAAGCTGGCATCGGTGCCGTAGGCGAGGCGCCGCAGCGGGTCGGTGATGACCTGGTTCGCGGGCAGAATGGTAGAGAGGGCAGCAATCAGATCACTCATCATTTCGCTCCCTGAGCAGATCGCGCAGGCGCTTGGGCGCCGGAATCAAAGGCGTACGGCTGCGCGTCCAGGCGCCCTGATCGGTGGGCGACAGCGCGCGCCCCCGGCTCATGAACCACGACGCCAGCCGGTACAGACCCAGGCGGCTGTAGACCTGCGCCCACACGCCCCAGATCGTCGTGTCGGTGAGTGTGCGCGCCGCACCGCTGCCGCGCAGCGTGGCGTCTTCGCCCTCGGGCTTGGCCATGGCCTCGTTGCGCAGCCGCACCAGGATGTCGGGAATCGGAATCTTCACCGGACATACTTCGGCACAGGCGCCGCACAGCGTGGAAGCGAAGGCCAGCGGATAAGTCGACTCCAGGCCCAGCATGTGAGGCGAGATGATCGCGCCGATGGGCCCGGGATAGGTGGTGCCGTAGGCGTGTCCTCCGATGCGCGCGTACACCGGGCAGTGGTTCATGCAGGCGCCGCAGCGGATGCACTGCAGCGTGGCGCGCAGCTCCTCGTCGGCGTAGGCCTGGGTGCGGCCGTTGTCGAGCAGGATCAGGTGCACTTGCTCGGGGCCGTCCAACTCGCCGCTTTGGCGCGGGGCGCTGATCATGTTCACATAGGTCGTGATGTTCTGTCCCGTGGCCGAGCGCGGCAGCAGGCTCAGCAGCGGCACCAGGTGTTCCAGCTTCTCTACCACCTTCTCGATGCCGGTGATGGCAATGTGCACGCGCGGCACCGTGGTGCACAGGCGGCCGTTGCCCTCGTTCTCCACCAGGCACAGGGTGCCGGTCTCGGCGACCATGAAGTTCACGCCCGACAGGCCGATGTCGGCCGCGGCAAACTTGGCGCGCAGCACGCGCCGGCCGATGGCGATGAGCGCGTCCACGTCGTCGGTGTAGGCCACGCCCGGGATCTCCTTGGCGAAGAGTGCGGCGATCTCCTGTTTGGTCTTGTGGATCGCCGGCATGATGATGTGCGAGGGCGCTTCACCGGCGAGCTGCACGATGTACTCGCCCATGTCGGATTCCATGGCCTCGATACCGGCGGCCTGCATCGCGTGGTTGAAGCCCACCTCCTCGCTCACCATGGACTTGCCCTTGACGATGGTCCTGGCATTCACGCTGCGCGCGATGGCCAGCGCGATGGCGTTGGCCTCATCGGCGTCCTGCGCCCAGTGCACCTGCACGCCGCGCGCCGTGAGCTTTTGCTCCAGCTGCTCCAGCAGCCGGGGCAGGTTCGCCAGGCTGTAGCGGCGAATCGCGGCGCCGAGTTCGCGCAGACCCTGCAGCTCTTCCTGGTCCGGGAACTGGCCGCGCCGCTTGGCCTGCAAAAAGTCCATGGCGCCGCGGAAATTCCTGCGCTGTGCCGGGTCGTCCAACACGGCCTTGCTGCGCGCCTTGAAGTCGTCCATCGCGTGGATGGGAATCACCTTCTTCATGGCTGACCCTCCTTTCCATGACGCAACAACAGGACCAGCTCGCGCGGACCGTGTGCGCCGTAAGCCAGGGTCTGCTGGATGTCGGCGGTCTTGGACGGCCCGCTGATCAGCAGCGCATTGGTCGGCATGCCACTGGCCCAGCCCTCGGCCGTGAAGGCGCTGTGCATGTCGGCGTGGATCGTGGCCACATCCAGCAGCACGAAGTGGATGGGCGGCACCAGCGACATGAGCCGCGGCTCGCGCGCGTCGGGCCAGAGGATCAGGCTGCCGGTCTCGGCGATGGCGCTTCGGGCCAGTGTGAGCGAGGCGTCGATACCGTCGAACAGCTCCTCACGCCAGGCCTCGCCGGGCTGTTGGTAGCGGCGCAGCTGCAGTCCTTCGGGCTGGCACGCCTCGAGTTCGCTGCCATGCGCGGTGTCGCGGCCGATGAGCAGCTGGCGCACGCCCTTGGCGGCCGCCAGGCGCAGCAGCAACTGCGACCAGTCGCTCTGCGTGGTGTCGTGCACCTCGGTCTTCACGGCCTGCATCGCGGCGCGCAGCCGCGCCACGCGTTGCACCTGAGACTCGCCGCGGCGCTGCGCGGCATACCAGGACGCGACGTCGGGCAGCGCGGGCGCCTGCGCGATGTGCGTGGCGCGCAAGCGCGCCAGGATGCTGTCGCGGGCGCTCATACGCGGTGGGCGCTGGTGCGCTTCCAGAGAAAGCTCGCCAGGTGCTCGCCCGGCAGCGTTGCCGCAGCCAGGCCGGCGAGCTCGTCCTGCTTCGCGGCGCGACCGGTGATGTTCAGCAGACAGCCGCAGTCGGCGCTGACGACGCGCTCGGCGCCGGTGGCGCGGATGCTGGCCACCTTGTCGCTCACGATGGCTTCGGAAATGTCGGGGTAGCGCATGGCGAAGGTTCCGCCAAAGCCGCAGCACTCCTCCACCCTGGCCTGCTGCACCACGTTGACCTGGGCCAGACTGTCCAGCAGCGCCGCGCTGGTCTCGTGCGAACCCATTTCGCGCCGCGCATGGCAGGAGGTGTGCAGCGCCACGGTGCAGGCGTCGCCCCGGTCTTCATGGCTGAAATTCACCACGTACACCAGGAACTCGCTGAGCTCGTACACGCGTTCGGCCAGCGCGACCGCGCGCGCGTGCAGCACCGGGTCAGCGGCAAAGAGATGCGGGTAGTGCAGTCGCATCATGCCGCCGCAGGAGCCCGACGGCACCACGATCGGCCAGTCTTCGGTGAACAGGTCCAACTGCTGCAGCGCGACGGCGCGCGCTTCTTCGGGAAAGCCGCTGCTGTGGGCCGGCTGGCCGCAGCAGGTCTGCTGCTCCAGGTAGTGCACCGTGATGCCCTCGCGCTCCAGCAGACGCACCGTGTCCAGTCCGGCCAGCGGCGTGAACTGATCGATCAGGCAGGTGGAAAAAAGATAGACGTGGGCCGGCTTGGGCGGGTAGCGGCGGGCACTTCGGGCGGCGGACTCGATGGGCATGGTTTCTTTTCAGGCGTTATTGGTAAAGTGGTATTACCAGTTGCGGCAAGTGTAAAAACAATGGCGCCGCAAAAAATAGGTGTTTTCCCTTACTTGCGCTGGATGGTCGACCACGAAATGGGCTAACATTGCGTGGTCTTACCACTTTTATTTCCGATGTCCCAACTCCGTCCCACCGCCATCCGTCTGGCCGACACCGTCGCCGCCGAGCTGGAAAAGCGCATCCTCGAAGGCTCGCTCAAACCGGGCGATCGGCTGCCCGCAGAGCGCGCCCTCGCGCTGGATCTGGGCGTGTCGCGACCCTCGCTGCGCGAGGCGATCCAGAAGCTGGTGTCAAAGGGGCTGTTGAGCACGCGCCACGGCGGCGGCACCTTTGTCACCGATCGACTCGAGGCGCACTTCGCCGATCCCTGGCAGGATCTGGTCAAGGGTCATCCGCTGCTGCACCGCGACCTGCTGGAGTTTCGCCAGATGCTGGAGAGCGAAGCGGCGCAGATGGCGGCTGACCGCGCCACCGACGCCGACATCAAACGCCTGGACGCGGTGTATGCGAAGCTGGAGCAGGTCTATGCCGGCGCTGACCTGGCGGCCTGCATCGACGCGGACGTCGAGTTTCATCAGGTGGTCGCCGAAGCCGCGCACAACGTGCTGATCGGGCATTTGAGCGCCAGCCTGATGCGGGTGATCCACGGCCATGTGTCGAACAACCTGGAGCACCTGCATGCTCGGCCCCAGCGCTGGGATCAACTGCAGTCGCAGCACCGCGCCATCTGGCAGGCGATCCGCGAACACCGCCCGCAGCAGGCGGCCCAAGCCGCCCGCGATCACATCGAATTCGTGCGCCAGAGCATGGACGACAACGCCCGCGAAGAGGAGCGCCGCCTGAGCGCGCGCCGTCGCGCAGGAGAGCTGATCGAGTGATGGCGCAAGGCGGATAGGCCGCAAGCGAAGCTGCGCGGCGTCGACTTCCCGTCGCAGCCCGCACTCGCAGCCCGCGCCTGTCGGCTGGGCCGACGGGCGCCCGAGGGGCTCAGTCTTCCTTCATGTCCGCCGCCTTGGCGACGGGTCCGAGCCGGGCCTTTTCAGCGGCCAGAAACTTGACGAATTCGGCCCGCGTGCCGCCCACCGGATCGATGCCCTGGGGAATCAGCCGAGCCCGCAGTTCGATGGACTTGAGCGCCGTATCCACGGCCCGGTTCATCCGGTCCAGGATGGCCTCGGGCGTGCCGCGGGGCGCGAACACGCCGGACCAGTGGCCGATCAGCACGCCGGGAAAGCCTTGCTCGGCGGCCGTCGGCAGGTCGGGCAGCACGGCAATGCGCCGGCTCCAGGTGGAAGCGATGGCGCGCAGCTTGCCGCCCTGGACCTGCGGCAGCACCACCACGCTGGCCTCCGAGGTGACATCGACCTGCTTGCTGATGACGGCCACCATGCCCTCCGATCCGCTCTTGTAGGGAATGATGTGCAACTTGGCGCCAGACTTGAGCTTGAGCATTTCGGCCACGAAGTGCGGTGTGCTGCCGGTTCCGGCGGTGGAGAAATTCAACCCGGGTCCGGCCTTGGACGCGGCGATCAAACCCTTCAAGTCCTTGATCACAGAGTCCACCGGCACCACGATGATGGACGGGCTCACGGACATCATCGCCACCGGCACCAGATCCTCCTCCTTGTAGGGCATCCTGGATTTGATCATCGCGTTGGTCACGACCCCACCCGCCGGCGTGAGAAAGGTGTAGCCGTCGGGTGCCGCCTTGGCGACAAAGTCCGCTCCTATCACCGAACCCGCGCCGGGTTTGTTCTCCACCAGAATCGGCTGGCCGAGTTGCTTCGAGACGGCCTCGGCCACGGCGCGCGCCACCAGATCGTTGGCGCCGCCCGGACCAAAAGGCACGATGAATCTGATGGGCCTGGAAGGCCAGGTATCCGCCTGCGCCGACAGCGCAAGCAGCCCCAGCAGCAGCGCTGCGGCGCTGCGCAAAAAGAGATGTTTCAGCTTCACGGGTTGTCCTCCTTGTGCCGTCTGAACGGACTTTAACTGATGCCGAGTCACGCGGCGCCAGCGCAGCGATGGCCACAAAGGGACGCGCTCAATGTGTCTCGACAAAAACCTTCGCCTTGCGCGGCGTGAGCAGCAGGGTTTCGCCTTCGCGCGGATCGAGTTCGCTGAACTCCTGCGCGCTCAGGTGCGCTTCAATCAGGTCGGCTTCGCCCGACTCGGAAGGTTCCAGGCGCGCGAGTTCCAACCGGGCAATGGGACCGATCAGGATCGCGCGCGACAGTTTGGCGACGATGCCGCGGGGTTGGGTCACGGCGCCGGTGCCGTCGCCAAAAACGTAGCGCTGCACTTGCAGGTCATGCGGGCGCACATAGGCCAGGGCCTTGGCATCCTGGGCGTCGTGGTGCTCTGGCGAGTCCAGATGCAGTCCCTGTTCGTCGGCGCCGATCTGCACCACGCCTTCATGCGCGCGGCCGTGGAACAGGTTCACGTCGCCCAGGAAGCCGTAGACGAAGGGGCTGGCCGGATGGTTCCACACCTCCTGCGGCGAGCCGATCTGCTCCACCTTGCCCGAGTTCATCAGCACCACACGGTCCGCCACTTCCAGCGCCTCTTCCTGGTCGTGCGTGACGAAGATGCTGGTGACGTGCAGGTCGTCGTGCAACCGCCGCAGCCAGCGCCGCAGCTCCTTGCGCACCTTGGCGTCGAGCGCACCGAAGGGCTCGTCCAGCAGCAGCACCTTGGGTTCCACGGCGAGCGCACGGGCCAGGGCGATGCGCTGGCGCTGTCCGCCCGAGAGCTGCGATGGGTAGCGGTCCGCCAGCCAGTCGAGTTGCACCAGGCTCAAGAGCTCGTGCACCTTCTCCTTGATCTTGGCCTCGCTGGGGCGCTGGCTGCGCGGCTTCACGCGCAGGCCGAAGGCGACGTTCTCGAATACGCTCATGTGGCGAAACAGCGCGTAGTGCTGGAACACAAAGCCCACTTGGCGCTCGCGCACGTGCACATCGGTCGTGTCTTCGCCGCTGAACAGGATGCTGCCTGCGTCGGCCGTTTCCAGCCCAGCGATGATGCGCAACAGCGTGGTCTTGCCGCAGCCCGACGGCCCCAGCAGTGCGACCAGTTCGCCGGAACCGATATCCAGCGACACGTCGCGCAGCGCGTGAAAATCGCCAAACTGTTTGCTGACGTTACGGATGGCGATGCTCATGGTTTCTCTTTCAGGATCAGGGGGCGCTCGGGCGGAGCATCGGCGGCGGCTTTCATGTCGCGCTCATGGCGCCACTGCACCACCGACTTGATGACCAGCGTCACCAGGGCCAGCAGCGCCAACAATGACGCAACAGCAAAGGCGGCGACGGACTGGTATTCGTTGTACAAAACCTCGACGTGCAGCGGCAGCGTGTTGGTCTGGCCACGGATGTGGCCCGACACCACCGACACCGCGCCGAACTCGCCCATGGCGCGCGCATTGCACAGGATCACGCCATAGATCAGGCCCCACTTGATGTTGGGCAGGGTCACGTACCAGAAGGTCTGCCAGCCCGAGGCGCCGAGCACGATCGCCGCCTGCTCCTCGTCGTTGCCCTGCGCCTGCATCAGTGGGATGAGCTCGCGCGCAATGAAGGGAAAGGTGACGAAAACGGTGGCCAGCACGATGCCTGGTACGGCGAAGATGATCTTGATGTCGTGCGCCATGAGCCAGGGGCCGAACCAGCCCTGGGCGCCGAACATCAGCACGTAGATCAGTCCCGCCACCACCGGCGACACCGAGAAAGGCAGATCCACCAGCGTCGTCAGAAAGGCCTTGCCGCGGAACTCGAACTTGGCGATGGCCCAGGCCGCAGCGACGCCGAACACCAGGTTCAGCGGCACGGCGATGGCGGCGGTGATGAGCGTCAACCGGATTGACGACCAAGCGTCGGGCTCCTTCAGCGCTTCCCAGTAAGCGTCCGCGCCCTTGCGCAATGCCTCGGCGAACACGGCCGCCAGCGGCAGCACCAGGAACAGAAACATGAAGCCCAGCGCCACGGCGATGAGCGTGTACCTCACCCAGGCGGGTTCAGTGGTTCCGGCCTGTGTGCTCCTCATGAGCGTGCCTCCGCCATACTGCAGACCGCATCACGCCGCGGTGTCGGCACGTGCAGCCATTCGCTTTGCTGTCGATCCCCGAAGGGGCCCCTCGCCAGGTAGCTCATGACTGCGCCCCCGTACGTTTTCGTTGCCAGGACTGCAGGGCGTTGATGACGAGCAGCAGCACGAAGGAGATCACCAGCAGCACCACGGCCACGGCGGTGGCGCCGGCGTAGTCGTATTGCTCCAGCTTGCCGATGATGATGAGCGGCGTGATCTCGGAAATCATGGGCATGTTGCCGGCGATGAAGATGACCGAACCGTATTCGCCGATGGCGCGCGCAAAGGCCATCGCAAAGCCCGTGAGCAGCGCCGGCGCGATCGAGGGAAAGATGACGCGGGTGAAGGTCTGCCAGCGCGTCGCGCCCAGGCAGGTGGCCGCTTCTTCCAGCTCGCGTTCGGCGTCTTCCAGCACCGGCTGCACCGTGCGCACGACGAAGGGCAGACCGATGAAGATGAGCGCGATCACGATGCCGTTGGGGTTGAAGGCAAGCTTGATGCCCAGCGGCTCCAGATACTGCCCGACCCAGCCGTTGCCCGCGAGCAGGGCCGTGAGCGAAATGCCGGCTACAGCCGTGGGCAGCGCGAACGGCAGGTCCACCAGCGCGTCCACGACCTTCTTGCCCGGGAACGGGTAGCGCACCAGCACCCAGGCCACGAGCAGGCCGAACACCACGTTCACCAAGGCCGCGATCAGCGACGCGCCAAAGGTGAGCTGGTAAGAGGCCACGACACGCGGCGAACTCACCGCCGCCCAGAACTGCTCCAGCGTGAGCGTGAAAGTCTTGAAGATCAGCGCCGACAGCGGGATCAGCACGATCAGCGCCAGATAGAACAGCGTATAGCCCAGCGTCAATCGAAAGCCCGGAAGCACGCGGCGCGGCGCCCGTTTGCGCGCGGCCTCGGCCGTGGTCAACACCGCCGCCGTCATTTGACGGTGTACAGCTTGTCGAGCTGACCGCCGTCGTTGAAGTGCACTTTCTGCGCCTCGGCCAGAGAGCCGAAGTAGTCGTTCACGCTGAAGAGCTGGATCGGCTTGAACGTGCCGGCGTATTTCTTCAGGATGGCGGGGTTGCGTGGACGCAGCGCATGCCTGGCGGCGATCTCCTGCGCTTCGTCCGAATACAGCCAGTCCAGATAGGCCTTGGCGAGTTCGCCCGTGCCCTTCTTGGCGACAGTGCGCTCCACCAACGCCACCGGGTTTTCCGCCACGATGCTGGCCGAGGGATGGATGGCGTCGACCTTGCCCGCGCCGAATTCGCGCTCCACCGACACCACCTCGGACTCGAAGGTCACCAGCACGTCGCCGATATTGCGCTGCAGGAAGATGGTGGTGGCGTCGCGCCCGCCCTTGGCCAGCACCGGAACGTTCTTGTACAGCTTGGCGATGAACTCCGCTGCCTGCGCGTCCGTCCCGCCCTTCTTGCGCACCGCGCCCCACGCGGCGAGGTAGGCCATGCGGCCATTGCCGCCGGTCTTGGGATTGACCACGATCACCTGCACGCCAGGGCGGGTCAAATCGTCCCAGTCCTTGATGGCCTTGGGGTTGCCGTGTCTCACCAGGAACAGCATGGTGGAGGTGGTGGGCGAAGCGTTGTTTGGAAAGCGCTTGGGCCAGTCCTTGGCGATGACGCCGGTGCCGGCCAGAAAGTCCAGATCGGTGGTGGTGTTCATGGTGACCACGTCCGCGTCCAGCCCGTCGTTCACGGCGCGCGCCTGGGCGCTGGAGCCGCCGTGCGCCTGGTCGATCTTGATGGTCTTGCCCGTGGCCTTCTGGTAGTGCGCGATGAAGGCGGCGTTGTAGTCCTTGTAGAACTCGCGCGCCACGTCGTAGGACGCGTTCAGCAGCGTCTGTGCCGGGGCCAGCGTGCTCGCGGCCAGGGCCACGGCAGCGAGTGCGATTCGAAGAGAGATTTTCATGCAGTTTCCAAAGTGTCGATAGGCTTGGCCACGGGCGATGCCGGTGCGTTGAAGCTCAGTCCGGCGTCGCCCATCAGGGACTGCAAAAGCGCCAGCCCCAAAGGCCATTCGCCGTGGCCGGATTCCAGGTTGATGTGGCCGCCGTCCTGGATGCGCACCAGTTCGCTGCCCCAGGCGCGGGCATAGGCACCGGCCAGGCGGATCGGGCAAAAGGGGTCGTTGCTGCTGGCCACGAGCACGTTGCGGTACGGCAGTTTTTGATGGGGTACGGGGGCGAAGTCGGCCAGCGCAGCGCGGCGCTCGGGGTCGGCGGGGGCCACCAGCAGCGCGCCCTGGATGCGTGCCACGGCCTGGGGCGGCAAATGCATGGTGGCGATGCAGCCCAGGCTGTGCGCCACCACCACCACGGGTCCCGGCTGCGCCAGAATCGTCTGCGCGATCGAGCTCACCCAGGACGGGCGCACAGGAGAGATCCAGTCGTCCTGCTGCACCCGCACCGCGCCCTGGATCCGGTCCGCCCAAAGGCTTTGCCAATGGCCGGGTCCGGAGTCGCGCCAACCCGGGATGATGACGATGGTGGGCATGGTGGAGAGGATTCGGTGGTGGGTCGTGAAGCGGCCGATTGTGGAGCGCCGTCAAGCAAATTCCAACGACCGAATCGCTATTTGCTTATGCGCCCCCGAAAGCCTTCAGCGCCAGGCGGCGCGGGCGCGATCGCGAACCTGCACGCTGGCCGCTCCGGCTGAGCGCGAGGACGCCGCTTCGGCCCCGGCCGCCGGCCAGACCTGGGTGTCGAATTGCGCGGCCAGCGCGTCGGGGATGAAGCGGCTGCGCGATGCGTAAAGGTGGCGGTCGCCCATGGCGGACTGCTGCGTCACGTAGAAGCGGTGAGGAACGAGCAAATGGAGGTGCTCTTTGGCGCGGGTCATGGCCACGTAAAGCAGGCGGCGCTCCTCCTCGATCTCGGCGGCCGACCCGGTGCTCATGTCTGACGGGATGCAGCCGTCCACCACGTTCAGTACATGGACCGAGGTCCACTCCTGGCCCTTGGCGGAATGGATGGTGGAGAGGATCACATAGTCCTCATCCCGATGCGGTGCTCCCGACTGTGCGCTGGTGGCTTCGGGCGGATCCAGTGTCAATTCACTCAAGAAGCGCTCGCGGCTGGCATAGCCCGACGCCATGCGCTCCAGATTCTCCACATCGCCACGCCGCTGCGGCGCGTCGTCATGCAGGCGCTCCAGGTGCGGTCCATACCAGCGCTTCGCCAGGTCCATGTCGGCCGGCCAGGTGTTGTGCGGCTGGCGCAGTGCGCGGTACAGCTGCACGAAGGCCAGCCACTCGGTCGCAGCGTTCGTGGGCGCCTGAAATGCCTCCACGGCGGCGCAAGGGTCGACGGCCACATCCATGGCGTCGAGCAGCCGCGTGGCGTGGGCCGGGCCGATGCCGGGTATGAGCTGCAGCACCCGAAACCCGGCCATGCGGCCGCGCGGATTCTGCGCAAAGCGCAGGATGGCGAGGATGTCCTTCACATGGGCGGCTTCGAGAAACTTCAGGCCGCCAAACTTGACAAACGGAATCTGGCGGCGCGCGAGTTCCAGCTCCAGCGCTGCGCTGTGCGACGACGTGCGAAACAGCACCGCCTGGGACTTGAGGCTGAGCCCGGCTTCGCGCTGCTCCAGGATGCGACTGGCCACCCAGCGCGCCTGCTCGGCCTCGTCCGGAACCATCACCAGTTGTGGGAGGACGCTGCCAGGCTTGTCGGTCCACAGCGTCTTGGAATGGCGCTCGGCGGCCAGCGCAATCACCGCGTTGGAGACGTCCAGGATCGGCTGGGTCGAGCGGTAATTGCGCTCCAGCGCCACCAGGCGTGCGCTCTGGCCGAACTGCTGGGTGAAGTCCAGGATGTTGCGCACCGTGGCGCCACGAAAGCTGTAGATGCTTTGGGCGTCGTCGCCGACCACCGTGACCCCCTGGCCGCTGGGCTTGAGCCCCAGCAGGATGGCGGATTGCAGCCGGTTCGTGTCCTGGTATTCATCGACCAGCACATGGTCAAAGCGCGCGCCGACTTCAGCGCCAAGTTCGGGGTCGGCCATCATCTCGGACCAGAACAACAGCAGGTCGTCGTAGTCGAGGACGTTCTGCTCCTGCTTGGCTTCGACGTAGGCGCCGAACAGTTGCTTGAGTTCAGCTTCCCACTGCGCGCACCAAGGGAACACCTGCTGCAACACCGGCTGCAGCGGCTCCTGGCTGTTCACCACGCGCGAGTAGATGGACAGGCAAGTGCCCTTTTGCGGGAAGCGGTTCTTGGTGGATGACAGGCCCAGGTCGTGGCGCACCAGGCCCAGCAGGTCCTCGGAGTCGCCGCGGTCGTGAATCGTGAAGGACTCATCCAGTCCGATACGGGCGGCATAGTCGCGCAGCAAACGGGCGGCGACGCTGTGAAAGGTGCCGGACCAGGGCAGCGCGGGCAACTGCCGCGCGCCGCCCTGACCCCAAAGCCGGTTCAGCACGCCACCCACGCGCCGCTCCATCTCGAGCGCAGCCCGGCGCGAGAAGGTCAGCAACAGCATGCGCTGCGGGTCCGCCTGATGCAGCATCAGATTGGCCACGCGGTGCGCCAGCGTGTTGGTCTTGCCCGAGCCCGCACCGGCGATGATGAGCAGCGGGCGGGTATCGCTTGCGCCTTCACCCAGGCCGTGCTCCACCGCCAATCGTTGTTCGGCATTGAGCGACTCGAACGGGTCGACGCAGGTGGCAGTGCTTGTGTCCATGACGGGGAGATTCAGACCCTCTGAAACAAGGGATCAGGCATCAAAACTGTACATTACCACAGTATCTAATCCGATTTGCTTCGGAATGCGCATGCTCACCGTCCAGGCATGGACGAGCCGCTGGCTGTGTAGCAGCAGCGAGCCGGTTCCAGGCGTGTCAGGCGGCCGGATTGGGCACGTGCCCACCGTCGTGAAGATGTGCGCTGCGTCTTGGCCCGCTAGGTGCGGTTGGATTCATTGCTTCGGTCGGTTCTTGAGCCGGCCACAAGGTGCGAGGTCCAGGCCCCTTCTTCAACGCGGCCCCGTTCTCGGCGCGCCGTCGCCGGTGTGACCTGGTGGCGCGATTCCTTGAGGAAGACGAAGGCCGATTGTGCCGCGCGAGTTTGTGTGGCGGAATCGGCTGCCGGTCGCGCCGTGTGCCGTTTGATCGGAGCGGCAGGGAAGGCGTGTTGGTGATTGGACAGGTGGCCCTTGATCAGGTCGTAGGCGGCAAAAATGGCGATGCCATGCGCCACCGACTCGCCGACCTGCAAGCGCTCACGCAGGCTTTGTGCTTTGGCGAGCAGGCTATCGTGCTGTTCCTGGTGCTTGCGCGAGAGCGGTTGATTCATGCTGGCCTGCAACGACTCCTCCTCATGGAAATGTTCCGCCATGAAGACAACCAGCGCCTGCGTCAACTTTTTCAACTGGGCCGACCCTTGACCCGCGGTCGATTCCCCTGCCAGTTCATTGCACAGTCCGAACAGGCGGCGGCGCTGCGCATTGAGCAGTGCGTCGTCGCATTCATCCAGGTCACTCCAGGCAATATGCTGTGCGGCTTCGTGGCGCACGTCCCGCTCGGGCGAGGTCGGCATCCGTATGCTTCCTTTGCTCTCCTGAAAGGGACGGCGGTAGCGGTCACGCGCGAACCAGACGGCGGCAGACGCCATCATCAGCAGCAGGCCGGCGGCCGAACCCACAAAGTTGGGCTCGACAACCGTCGTGACAAAACCAATCCACAGGTAGAGATGGGGGACAGCTCTGTAAAGCCAGTTCGGAAGGCGCCGTTTTGGCAATTCCATGGCTTTTTCCTGTCGCTTGCTTGGCTCGATGTTTGGCTCCCGGTCGTTGCGAAATGAACCCTTAGACCGGACGTGCCAGGTGGTCTGCCATCAGGTCATGAAAGATGAACTTGATGATTTCGCTGGCCACGGTTTCTCCGGCGCGCGCGCGCTCCGCCAGGGTCTGCATGCATCGCAACATCGCGTCGCGCTGCCTTTGACACAAGGTCGACAACGGTCTGCCGGCTTTTTCCAGAAGTCCGCTCTCCGCCAAGAGATAGCTTCCAAGATGGGCCTGCAGCTCGTCCAGGGGCGACTGTTCCAGGGGTTTTGCATCCCCGTGCGCAACCCATTCAGCCGTTTCCAGGCATATATCGAACAGGCGATCGCGGTGCGCATCCAGCTGCGGGTAGCCGACGTTGATGGAACTGCGCCAAGCGGTCGTCTGCGTCGTGGACTCAGCGCTCAGCTCAGCGGGCGTGTCGATCTCGGCAGCGCTCAAGTTTTCACCGGCGAGAGCGTCCGCAAAGGCCGCACTCGGGTCCGCCGCCCCGAGCGCGCCGTCGCCGCGCATCAGCGCCGACGAGGCCGGCCGGCATTGGGGCTCGTCCATGGGCAGTGCCTGGGTGCTCACATCCTGCGTCTGGCGCAGCGCTCTTCGCTGTTGGTTCTGGGCCACCAGCACTGCCGCGGCCATCGCATGTGCCGCGCCAACAGACAGTGGTTGGGTCGACTCCGGCAACGGCGCCCCGTTCTGGATCCTGCCATCTGGCTTTGAGGAGGTGCGCGCCGTGGGTGCCAGGTGAGATGGCTTGTGGAGCGCTTGAGGACCCCCGTCAACCCAACCGCCGGACCAGCTGCTCACGGCGCGATCAATTCGCCGCTGGTGCAGCATTCGCCGGTGGCGCTGACGGCCCAGCGAAATCGTTGCAGCCATTGTCAGTCCGGCCAGACCAGCAGCCGCAGCCAGCATGTTGTGAAACAGAATCATGCCGAGAACAGCGAGCCAAACGTAGGCATTGGGCGATGCGCTGTACAGCCGTGTCGGCAGGTGCCATTGCAACAATTTCATTTAGACGCTCCAGGAGATTGCCGGTGGTGACTCGTTCGGGGTGGCCCTTCAAATACGCGACTCGGATTGTTTGGTTATCTTCCGGCAACGGCAACTGCAGTCGAAATGTGGTGCTTTGGTTTCATATTTGCGTCGATCGTGACAGTGCAATCGCACTTCAGAGCGAGTCGCTGCGGCGTCAGGCGCGCTTCAAAGTCCCGAAGCTGGACCTGCCGGCATCAAAGGACAGGTCTTCCCATTGAGCAGCTCCGCTGACCCAGTACGTCCCGGCCGCATCTCCAATCTTCGGGTCTCGCGTGACAACGGTGTCCGACCAACCCGCACCCTCGTTGACCCAGACGGCCCCCTGCTGGTCCCCCTGTTTCGGCTCTTCAATCACGATCGTGTCAGGCCAGCCCGATTCGCTCGCGGCATATTCAAAATGATGTGACTCTGCGTCGCAGTCTCTGACGGGCTTGCCTGCCGCCGTGGCGGTGTCGCAGGCGATGGCGCCCGCCGGCTCCGGTTGCGAACCTGTCGTCGGATCTTCGCCCGGGGTGGGCGACTCGCGTCCATGATCGACGTTTGCAGTCAGGCCTTGCCAGATCATCCGCCCCGCCTGCGCCGGTGTCGAGCCAGATCGGACCGGTTCAGCGGCCGTGGCGACCGCCTCACGACGCGTCGGCTTCATATCGTCCCGTTTCGGGCTCTTCACGCCAGGGTTGAGCCTTTCGGTAAGGATGTGGTTGATGATGACGTCGTAGGTGGCAAAGCCCACCAGCTCGCGTTCAGTGGTGAGGCCGGACTTGAAGCTCTCGCGCATTTGCCACGCCCGTGCCACCATCGCTCGATGGTGCGCCTGGTGCGGTTCCGGGAGCGGCTGGCGCATCGCCATCTGCTGTTCTTCTGTGTCAAAGTGCTCCGCCATGCCGGTCACCAGGTTGTCGAACAGCGCCAATATCTTCCCTCTTGAGCGCGTGCCTGAAGCCGCGCTGATCAACTGGCTGCACATGCCGAACAGGCGCCGGTGTTGCGCATCGATAACCGGATGTCCGCAGTCGTAGGAGCTGCGCCAGGAAATTTCCACATGGCCGCTGGAAGAAGAATCGCTGGAACTGACAGGGATGTTGACATAGCCCTTGCAGGCGGAAAATGCGCGTCGGTATTGAAAGCGCTTGAACAGCACAGCCGTTCCGCCACCGGCCAATGCCAGACCTAGGAATAGGATCGTCAGGTCGGAGCTTGGAATCAGAACAAGGAGCCCGCCGACAATGAGCAGCGGCGGAAATGTCTCGTAGATCCAACGGGGAAAGTATCTCTGGCGTGTGCCCATGGGCCCTCACTTTGGCTGGTTTCACTGATCGTTTTCTGGGCCGAGTGCCAGAAAACGCAGGGTCTCCAACAAACGGCGGCCTCGATTGTTGGAACTTGACTCGAAAGACGCAATCGGCGCGCAAAAGTGAAACCCAGGGTTCATTTGTGCGGTATCTTCCATCGTCCTCTTCTCATCGAAGCTCATGATCAACAACTACTGCACGACCCGCGACGCGGCCCAACTGCTGGGGGTATCCCTGCGGACAGCGCAAAATTGGCTGGAAAAAGGCTACCTCGAGGGTTGGAAGACCCGGGGGTGGACACCGGCGCATCACGCGCACATCCGTGTTGCGAGCACTCCAAGACCGTGCCTCCGAGACGAAGCCCGCCTATTCGTTACCCGTGCTGGTGGTTGAAGATGAGCCGGTCTTGCTCAGGCTGTACCAGGTAAAAACCGCCGGCTGGCCGTTTCCAGTGACGCTTTACTCCGCGCCCAATGGTTATGAGGGTTTGGTCATGGTGGGAGAGGTGTCGCCCTGCCTTCTGATCTGCGATCTGCGCCTGCCGGGCGTCAATGGATTTCAGATCGTGCGATCGCTGTGTGCCATGGAGCGCTACCAGGACATGGCCATTGTCGTCGTGAGCGGAATGCCAACGAATGAAATCGGTGCGCACGGCGGGCTGCCGCCACGGGTTGAAGCCATGGGTAAGCCCATTGACTTTGGCCGGCTGGAGGCCATTGCCAGCAAACTGTGGGCCCGTCGCTCGCAAGCCAGTGTGGCGCCTGCGAAGTTCGTCGCTCCAGCGCGAGCTTCGTAGCAATATGTCTGGTTCGCCGTCTTGGGGCTGACCGCCTTGGCGAAAACGCTTGAGCGAAGGTCTGCCTCGGCGTGCTCTGAAATGAGCAACAAATTCTGACGCGCACCCGGCGCCGTCGCCAACAGCATCGCGAACCGGCTCCAGGGTTTCTACCGCTGGGTGGTCTGGGTGGATTCAGTGCGCTGCCCGAGCACGGCCTGGAGCGCATCGACGTGGATCAGCCGACTGTGACTGCCATGATTGCCCGAGGTGAGCTGCAGGTACGGCGCATGGTTTTGCGTGTACACGCTGAGGGTGTCAAAACCGGTCAGCCGCGCCGAGTGCCCCGAGAGCAGGACCCCGCTGCTGACGAGCTTGCCGTCGAGCACCAGCAGGTAGCAGTGATCCTGCAGCGTGCTGACGATGGCGGCAGGCGTGAACTTTGTGGGGTTCAGGGTCCAGCGGGCATTCTTCGCATCCCAGGTCGTGACGTCCTGCTCGGTCAAGGTGGGCGCACGGGTAGGCAGGGCGCGCGTCGGCGAACTCGGCAGCGCGCACTGCGCGCCGTCGGTCGTGCCCATTGAATCGGTGACCCACAGCATCAGGCGCGCGGCGCCCCCCGCCGATGCTGTGGTCGAGAAGACCAGCGCGACCAGCAGGAGTGCCAGGTTCCTCATGACGTTCCTTGTTGCAGGGTGGTCTTCATCTACTTGGCCTTGACTTCGAACTCGCCGACGAACTCGGTTTCGCCACGGCCCTTGAGGCGCAGGGTGATGGTCTGATCCTTTTGCGCCGCTGTGCCGAAGCCGCTGCTCAGCGTCACCTGCAGGCTGACCGCGCCGGCCACCGCCTGCTGACGACTGCCGTAAAAGTTGGCCTCCACCTTGTACTTGCCGGGCTTGGCATCGCGCAGAGAAAATTCCTCCGGCCCATAGCCGCCGGTGAAGTCGCGCGACATGCGCCCGCCCTGGTAGGTGAAGCGGTGTCCGTAAAAGCACTTCTCGCCATTGGGGTCGGTGACGTAAAGGTCCATGTCGCTGTTGTCGGCGTCCCAGGTCAGCACCGCCCTCAAATCCAGCGGCAGGTTCTTCAACAGGCGCGCATCGATGCGGCTCGTGTCCAGCGGTGTCGGCGCGCTCGCGATGATGGCATTCATTTCCGCCAGCGCGATCAGTTCGATCTCGGCGAAGCGGTCGCCCCACGGCCGCATCAAGACCTGGTTGAGTTGATCGATCGCCTGCTGGTGGTGCCCGGCCGCCGCGTGGGCCAGGCCCAGATCGCGAAACGACTGCGGCTCTTCTTCGGCCAAGCGCTGCACCTTTTCGAGCACGGGGATGGCCAGTTCGGGCGCGCCTGCCTGCATGAGACGGTAGCCCAGCAGGCGCAGTACATGGCGGTTTTCCAGATCCATCTCGGCCAGGTTGGAGAGCACGCGCAGCGCCAGCTCGCGCTGACCCTTCTCGAGCAGTACGTCGGCCACATCCAGAAAGAAGCCGGTGCTGTTGGCGTAGCCGGGTTTCTCGTCCAGGTACACGGCATAGACGGTGTCGGGCGAGGCCGCGTTCAGCCGCGCCATGTAAGGCGCATTCGAACTCCACTTCTTCAAGGCGATGCCGATCTCGGGCGGCGCCACAGCACTGGGCGCCGCAGACTTGCGCGCCGAACTGTTGGCTTCCTGCTGCGACATCATGCGTGCCGCGTCAACCTGTGCTGGGGGTGACGCCAGCGCCATCGGAGCGGGCATGACGGGTGTCGGTCGCGCACCCATGGGCATGGGCGCCGAAGCTTTGACTTCCGCCGGTTTGGGTGGACCATCCTTGGGGTAGGTCTTTTCCCACCAGGCGACCTTTTGTTCAAAGTCGTGCACCAGCGCGTCCAGATGCTTCTTGCGCTGCTGCGCCAATTGCGCGCCGCGCAGGTTCTTCATCGCATCGAAGGCCGCCACCAGGGCCGCGGGCGGCGTCACGTCGTAGCGCACATAGTCTTCCAGCCGGTCCAGCACGATCAGCGAGGTCTCGCGCGTGGGGATGCCGAACTGGGTTCCCAGGCGGCGTATCTCGGCGCGATGCGCTTCGAAGTCCGCCTCCAGCGCGTGCAGCTTATAGCTGGCCCACTGGTGTGCGGCCAAGGCATGAGTGGGTGCGTTGGCCGAGGCGGAGAGAACGACGTCCTTGGCCCTGCCCTGCTCCACCACGGTGAGCGTGAGTTGCGCCGTGGCGCTGGAAAGCTTGCCCGCCACGCGCAGCAGGCCTTGTTGCGGGTCGGCAGAGTCGAGCAGCAGATCGGTGGCGCCGATGGCGCGCAAGGCTCGCACATGCGAGCCTTGCGTGAGCAGGGCATCGGCGGCGGCGCCAGGCTTGTCCGGCTGGACCTGCACCAGACGCCCCCCTGTGCGCTCGGCCAACGCGGCCAGTCGACCGGTGTCGGCCACGAGCGCGGAGCTGAGCGCATACAGGCGCTGCCCCGCAGGCAACACCGGAAACACCGCGCCGCCGTAATTCGCCAGGCCATCGCTCACCAGCAGGTATTCACTCACATCCGCTTGCGGCTGCCAGTCGGCCAGTGCGCTGGCACCATCGTAGACGGTGGACTCCAGCGCGGCGCGCAGCGCGTCCCAATGGCCGTTGACGACTCTGAAGCTCTGCGTCGCCTCGGCGCGGTCGCGCAGCCGGGTCAGGCGCACCTCGGCATCGCCAAGCGCCTTGAAATACCGGTTGAGCTCGAACACTTCTCGCGCCAGATCGCGTGCCGCGCCGGAGCCTGAACTGTCCCACAGCAGGCCCACCACCTTGGGCAGCAACCGCGCCGTGCGTTGGGTCGAGACCGGAATCTCGGCCACGAAATAGTGGGTTCCGTCGCGCTCCTGCACATAGGTCTGTGGCCGCTCACTCGTGGGCAGCAGCAGCTTGAGCGTGCCGGTCGGCGCGAAGCGGCTTTTCTCCACGTGGGCCTGATAGCTGTCGCCCGCCCGCACGAAAGTCACCGCGCCCAGCGCGCCGCTGGCCATGGGCGCAGCGGCGCTGCCGTGCACCTGCAGCGCCAGATCGAAGTCCTGCAAACGCTCGCCATAGGCCAGCGGCAACCGGTAGGACCAATGCTTGCCCTCCCGCGTCAGCGCTTCGGCGTAGCTGAGTTCGACCGTGCGCGTGCCCATGGCGGCGATCGGGTAGACGCGCAGCTTGAAGTTGTTGCCCTGCGTGCGTTCCAGCAGCGCCGGGTCCACATTGCGGCGCTCGATTTCCTCGAAGATCTGCCGGCCCTTGGCCTTCTCCACCGTCACCGCAGGACGCAGCTTGCCGTCGATGTCGAGGGCGAACTCGGTGATCTGTTGCCCGTCCAGCAGCGGGAACTGCAGCTTGCCCTCGAGGGGACGCGAATTCGGGTTGAAGAACACCATGCGCACCGTGGTCTGCGCCATGCCGCCGCTGATGGCGCCGGCGATGCGCAAACTCTGCAACTGGATCGGCTTCTCTCCATTGATCGGCTCCATCAGCGGCGGTGACGGAGGAGCCAGCGCCTGCGCGCTGCTCGCGCCAAGGGCGGCCACCAAAAAGATCGCCAGCAGTCTTGAAAACATCGCTTTCTCCAAAAAATTCAGCCTTGTCCGCAACGGCTATTGATACACGATATCCGAGCGCCGGTTCTGCGCCCACGCGGCCTCATCGCGGCCCTCGGCCCTGGGCTTTTCCGAGCCGAAGGTCACCGCTTCAATCTGCGCCTCGGGCACGCCCAGCAGCATGAGGGAGGTGCGCACCGCCTCGGCGCGCTTCTGACCCAGCGCGAGGTTGTATTCACGGCCGCCACGCTCGTCGGTGTTGCCCTGGATCACCACCGTGGCGCCCTTGTGGCCGCGCAGGTATTGGCCGTGCGCTTCCACCAGCGCCTTGAATTCGTCCTGCACGATGTAGCCGTCGTAGTCAAAGTAGATGCTGCGCTTGGCCAGGATGTTGCGGGCATCTTGCAGCGGGTCGAGGGAGCGGGGTTTGATGCAGCAGGCTTGGGAGGACGGCTCCACCCGCACGACACCCGACACGGGGACCGTGACAAGGTCTTGCGTCACCGGCTCCGCATCCTTCTGCGCGAGCTTGACGCTCGAGCCGCAGGCGCCGAGAAACAGCGTGCATGAGACCACGAGACTGACTGCTTTGATGTTGCGCATCTTGTTTCTCCGTTGAGTTGAACAGCTTCGCCATGCGCGCCCCGTTCGGTGCGCCGCAGGCACGGTGCGAATGAATCGCTGCTATGAAACGCAGCCGGCGCAAGAACGGGGTTAAGTTGCGTCGCAGCGCTTGCCGGCAAGCGGCACTACGGCTTCAACGCCTTGATCTTCGCGCTCAGTTTTTCCGGCACCGGATAGTGCGGATAGTCCTTGCGAAATCTTTCCCATTCCTCCAGCGCATCCCGGCGCATGTCGGCTTTGATGAGCTCGTCGATCAGCTTGAGCCAGGCTTTTGCCTTCTCGACATCGACCGTCGGGGCCGCGGGTGCGGGGCTGGCCGCGACGCTCGCCGCGGGCGCAGCGGCAACCGCTGCCGGTGTGGGAGCCGCCACCGCCGCGGGCTGCGCCTCGGCGCGGGTTGCCGACGGCACCGACCTGAAGACCGCAGCATCGGAGTTGGCCTGCGCAATATCGGCCTGAGCCAGCACCGTCGGCGGCATGGGTGCCTGCTCGGCGCTGGGCACCTGCTTTTTGGCTGCCCCCAGCGCCGCCGCGGATTTGCTCGCATCGGGCGCTTTGGACAGCGTGGCCGTCGGCGCGGCTGCGGGAGGCGGCGCGTGAATCTGCGATGGCGGTGCCTGGGCGACCAGCACCGTGGCGGGTTCGGACAAGCGACCCTGCCACTGCACGCCCACGATCACCGCCAGCACGACGCTGGCGGCCAGGGCCAAGGGCAGACGCGCGCGGCGCAGGAAGTGCGGCGGCAAGGGCGCGCCATGGGGCCCATTGACGCGGGCGTCGTTGGCGGAGGATTCAAGTCGCAACGCCGCTTGCGCCTGCGCCACGATCGCCGCGCTCAGGGCCTCGGGCGGCGTGGGCTGGGGCAGCTGCTGCAGCAGCTGCGCGAGTTCGCCCCGCCCCTGCAAAAAGGCGTCGAACGCTTCGTCATCGCGGTGATCGTGATCCGGTGGATTCATGGCCTCACCCCCTGTGCGGTGGAGTTGTCCAACTGTTGGCGCAGTTTGCGCATGGCGTAACGAAGGCGGCTCTTGACGGTCTCAACCGGTGCCGACACCAGAGACGATATTTCTTCCAGACTCATGCCGTTGAATTGCTGCAATACGAGGGACTCCCGCTGCTCGTCTGGCAATGCGCGTAGCGCGCGATGCAATCTTTCGAGCTGCTGTTTTTCGCTCAACGTCGACTCTGGCGATGCGCCATCGTGCCACGCATCGGCCAGCGCATCAAAGCGCTCACCTTCGTCGTCGCAGGGTCCGAGTTCGCTCGCCAGCACCGTGCGCTGCTGCTGCCTGAGCTGATCGATCAGGCGATTGCGCGCGATCTGAAAAAGGTAGGTACGAAAGCTGGCCTGCGGGTAATACCTTGCGCGCGCCTGGTGCAGGTTGGCCCAGCTGTCCTGTGCGATCTCATCCACCCATTCCTTGCGCGGGGACCGCCACGCAATAAACACATACAGCCCCTTGCTATGGCGTCGATACAGTTCCTTGAACGCCAGCAGATCGCCGTCGCGATAACTGAGCATCAGGGATTCATCGGACGGTTGAACGGACATTGCGCGGGATTGTAGGGTCAGCGATCGATGTTTAGGCAAATGATGGCGGACGTTCGCTCTCGCTCAGGTCCTCGTGCTGCCCGGCGCAGCGGCAGCAAAGCAAAGGCCGCAGGCCGCGGGGCATGCGCGCAGCGACCTGCGGCGGTGTCGCGAATAATGACGCCGTAGGCGTGAGCAAAGCATTGCATGCAGCCTGGGAGCTGGCGCGAACTTTTCTCGTCGAATTTGCAGCACGGTGCATCGCACCGCCAGATGAGCCGCACGTTCAGGATGGCTCCATCTGGCAGCTGATAGTGCAGGGCATTGCCGGCTTGAGTAGACTGCAAGCTTTCAACGTCGCTGGTTAGCTTGATCCAACCGGCCAACTGGGTGTTCAATGACATCTCCCGCCTCTATCAAGGACAGCATTCAGAAGTTGCTGAACACCACGAGTTTTGCCGTACTTGCCACTGAAAATGCCGGGCAGCCACACACCAGTTTGATTGCCATTACGCCAGTCGATGAAGGGCAGCGGCTGGTTTTTGCCACTTACCGCAACACCCGAAAATTCACCAACCTGTTGCAAAACCAGAGGGTGTCTGTGCTGATGGATGGAAGTCAGCGCGATAGCCGGGACGGCGCCGCTGCCAGTTTTGTTCTGAGTGCCGTCGGGCGGGTGCAAGAAATAGATGCCACCTCGCGCTCCTGCTTGCGGGACGCTCACTTGAAAAAACACCCCGACCTCGCGGCGTTCACTCAAGCGCCAGACTGTGTGCTGCTTGAGGTGGTGGTGGAAGCCTACCAGGTGGTGCACGGCATAGACAATGTGACTTGGTGGTGTGTGGACGAGCTGAAATATCCCTCTGAGAAAGCTTGATGAAGACCCATCAAAGCCAGCTTGATCATCTTCACACTCTCATCGCTGAGCGCCTGGTTCGCTCGTCTCTTCAAGACTTACGGAGTGTTGATAACTGGCAGGTGCCCGGTCTTCACCAGAATCAGGCATCCCTCCCGACTGTGCGCTGGAAAGAGGCCTTGTCGGCGGGTGTTGCGCCACAAGTCCATCTGGAAGCAACCCACGCCAAGGCGCTGGAAATTGTGTCCTTGGAACAGCTCAAGCTGCACGCGATTTAAACGAGGTGACCACGCCCTATGACTTCCTTGCATCCCAAGAAGCTGTTGCTGACCAAATGGACCGCCGTCAAGCCGGTAGCCAAAAACAAACATTTCCTTGTTTCGCGGGTGATGGAGCCCGAGCCACCGGAATTCGTCATTGAATGGGTTGAATTGGAGGCGGTGTATTCAAAAGCCGTGACGCGCATTCACTGGCGGCAACTGCAAGATGAGACGCTTTGGCGCAGGGGTTGGCAAAGCGCAGGAAGCCAACAGCCCTGAATGACAAAAAACCCGTGGTCGCAGCGACTTACGGGTTTTCGGGTGTCAAAACTCCATCGGTGGACGATGCAAGTTTCGAACTTTCGGACCGTTCAATGCGAACGGCCATCAAATGGGCGGCAACACTTTGCCTCCAAATCGGCAAATCTTTGCTAGTGACTACAAACGTTCAGACGTCGATATTCCCGGCCCGTAGCGCATTGGTTTCGATGAAGTCGCGCCGCGGCTCGACCTCGTCGCCCATGAGCATGGTGAAGACGCGATCGGCTTCGATGGCGTCGTCGATCTGCACCCGCAGCAGGCGGCGCACGGTCGGGTCCATGGTGGTTTCCCACAGCTGAGCCGGGTTCATTTCGCCCAGACCCTTGTAGCGCTGGCGTGCCGTGCCGTTCTCGGCCTGGGTGATGAGCCAGGCCATGGCTTGGCGGAAGTCGCTCACCTTCTCTTCCTTCATGCGTTCGCCTTCGCCGCGCGTCACGCGCGCGCCGCTGCTGAGCAGGTCCTTGAAGGTGCGCGCCGCCTCGGCCAGCGCCGCGTAGTCTGCGCCATGCACAAAGTCCTGCGTGAGCACGCTGCTCTTGACGTTGCCGTGGTGGCGCCGGCTGATGCGCAGAATCGGTTTGTCGTTGCGCGCATCGAACTCGCCCGCCACTTCGGCGTCGGGCAGTCGGGACTGCAGCGCGGCAGCGGAAATTTCGGCATCGGCCAGTGTGTCCAGATTCAGCGCCACGCCGTCGGCCAGCGCGCGCAGCGCCTCGGCGTCCATGAAGGCGCCCAGGCGTGCGATCACGGCCTGCGCCACCTGGTGCTTGCGCGCCAGTTCGGCCAGCGTGTCGCCGGCGAGCGCGCTGCCGTTCTCGCCGCCGGTGTGCACGGTGGCGTTGATCAGCGCGATGCGCAGCAGGAAGCTGTCAAGCGCGCCGGCGTCCTTCAGGTACAGCTCTTCCTTGCCGGCCTTGACCTTGTACAGCGGCGGCTGCGCGATGTAGATGTGGCCGCGCTCCACCAGTTCGGGCATCTGGCGATAGAAGAAGGTCAGCAGCAGCGTGCGGATGTGGGCGCCGTCAACGTCGGCGTCGGTCATGATGATGATGCGGTGGTAGCGCAGCTTGGCGACGTTGAAGTCGTCGTTGCCGGTGGTGCCGCCGGCCTTGCCGATGCCGGTGCCCAGTGCGGTGATGAGCGTGAGGATTTCGTTGCTGGTCAGCAGCTTCTCGTAGCGCGCTTTCTCCACGTTCAGGATCTTGCCGCGCAGCGGCAGGATAGCCTGGAATTTTCGATCCCGGCCCTGCTTGGCCGAGCCGCCGGCGGAGTCGCCCTCGACGATGTAGATCTCGCACATCGCCGGATCCTTCTCCTGGCAGTCGGCCAGCTTGCCGGGCAGGCCCATGCCGTCGAGCACGCCCTTGCGCCGCGTCATGTCGCGCGCCTTGCGCGCGGCTTCGCGGGCACGCGCGGCTTCGATGATCTTGCCGACGATGATCTTGGCGTCGGCCGGGCGCTCCTGCAGGTAGTCGTACAGCAGCTTGCTCACGATGTCTTCCACCGGTCCGCGCACTTCGCTCGACACCAGCTTGTCTTTGGTCTGGCTGGAGAACTTGGGTTCGGGCACCTTCACCGAAAGCACGCAGGTCAGACCTTCGCGCATGTCGTCACCGGTGACTTCAACCTTGGCCTTCTTCGCGATCTCGGTGTCGTCGATGTATTTGTTGATGACGCGCGTCATGGCCGCGCGCAGACCCGTCAGATGGGTGCCGCCGTCGCGCTGCGGGATGTTGTTGGTGAAGCACAGCACCTGCTCGTTGTAGCCGGAGTTCCACTGCATCGCCACTTCGACGCCGATGTTGGTGTTCTGGTCGCTCTGGCGGTCGCCCATGGCGTGGAAGATGTTGGGGTTCAACACCGTCTTGCCCTTGTTGATGAAGTTGACGAAGCCCTTGACGCCGCCGGCGCCGGAGAAGTCGTCTTCCTTGCCGCTGCGCTCGTCCTTCAGGCGGATGCGCACGCCGTTGTTCAGGAAGCTCAGTTCGCGCAGCCGCTTGCTCAGGATCTCGTAGTGGAAATCGTTGTTGGTCTGGAAGATGTCCAGGTCTGGCAGAAAGTGCACTTCGGTGCCGCGCTTCTCGGTCGCGCCGATCACCTTCATGGGTGAGACTTCGACGCCGTTCACGGTTTCGATCAGGCGGTTCTGCACAAAGCCGCGCGAGAACTCCATCACATGGACCTTGCCGTCGCGCCGGATCGTCAGGCGCAGCATCTTGGACAGCGCGTTCACGCAGCTCACGCCCACGCCGTGCAGACCGCCCGAGACCTTGTAGCTGTTCTGGTTGAACTTGCCGCCCGCGTGCAGTTCGGTCAGCGCGATCTCGGCGGCAGAGCGCTTGGGCTCGTGCTTGTCGTCCATCTTCACGCCGGTGGGAATGCCGCGTCCGTTGTCCACCACGCTGATCGAGTTGTCCGAGTGGATCGTCACCAGGATGTCGTCGCAGTGCCCGGCCAGCGATTCGTCGATGGAGTTGTCGACCACCTCGAACACCAGGTGGTGCAGACCGGTGCCGTCCGACGTGTCGCCGATGTACATGCCGGGGCGCTTGCGCACCGCTTCCAGCCCTTCCAGGATCTGGATCGAGCCCTCGCCGTAGGCTTCGGAAGCCCCGGCCTGATTGGCGTCGATGGTGGGCTGGAAGTTGGAGCTGTCGGAGCTGCTCTCACCGGTATGCACGACGTCGTCGTTGGCAGGAGAGGTGGGCACGGGCTTGTTTTCTTCGGTCATAAGGTTCTCAAAAATTCAAAGCCTTCGTCGGGACGAAGGCGCGGCGAAATTGGCCCGACGTTGCGGACCGCTTTCGCTAAATCCGCATCGGCATCACCACGTACTTGAAATGCGCGTTGTCCGGAATGGTGAACAGCGCCGAGCTGTTGCCATCGGACAATTCCAGCCGCACCATCTCCTGGCTCATGTTGGCCAGCGCGTCGATCAGGTAGGTGACGTTGAAGCCGATCTCGATCTCGGGGCCGGCGTAGTCGATGTCGAGCTCGTCCACGGCTTCTTCCTGCTCGGCGTTGTTCGCCGCGACACGCAAGGTGCCGGGCTCGATGTTCAGGCGCACGCCCTTGAACTTCTCGCTCGTCAGGATGGCGGTGCGCTGCAGCGAGGCCAGCAGCGGCGCGCGACCCAGTGTGATGTGGTTCGTATGGTTCTTCGGGATGACGCGGTTGTAATCGGGGAACTTGCCTTCCACCAGTTTGGTGACGAACTCCATGTCGCCAAAGCTGAACTTGGCCTGGTTGTTGGCAAAGCGCATTTCAATCGCGCCCTCGGCATCACTGAGCAGGCGCTGCAGTTCCAGCACGGTCTTGCGCGGCAGGATCACCTCCTGTTTGGGCACTTCCACGTCCAGCGTGGCCGACGCAAACGCCAGGCGGTGGCCATCGGTGGAGACCAGGCTGAGCTGCGTGCCCTCGGCCACAAACAGGATGCCGTTGAGGTAATAGCGGATGTCGTGCACCGCCATGGCGAACGAGACTTGGCTCAGCAGATCCTTCAGCGTCTTTTGCGGCACGCTGAAAGCCGGTCCGAAAGCGGCCGATTCCTGCACCAGCGGAAAGTCTTCAGCCGGCATGCTCTGCAGCGTGAACTTGCTCTTGCCGCCTTTGAGGATGAGCTTAGCCTGGGCCGACTCCAGGCTCACGACCTGGTCGCTGGGCATGGTGCGCAGGATGTCGATGAGCTTGCGCGCGCCGATGGTGGTGGTGAAGTCGCCGGCGTCGCCGTCCAGCGCTGCGGTGGTGCGGATCTGGATCTCCAGATCGCTGGTGGTCAGTTGCAGCGCGCCGCCGCTTTTGCGGATCAGCACATTGGCCAGGATCGGCAGCGTGTGACGCCGCTCCACGATGCCGGCGACGGATTGCAGCGCTGCCAGAACCTTCTCTTGTGTTGCCTTCAGGACGATCATGTCAACCTCTTCATTTAATTGTTTGAACAGCTGGGGTAGGGCTGCTTGTGAACGGTGAATCCGCGATTTTCCGCAACGGCGCCGGAAATCATCAACTTCCCCGCTGGCCGCGGTTAACCCAGTATTTTCTCTTATTTATCAGTCACTTGGCGCATTTTGCCCGATCCGGAGGCTGGCTTTCAGCCTTTGAGCGTCTGCTCCAGCACGTGCAGCTGCTGGTTCAATTCGGTCACCTTCTGGCGTTCTCCGCCAATCTTGCGCACCGCGTGCAGCACGGTCGTGTGGTCGCGCCCGCCAAACAGCTCGCCGATCTCTGGCAGACTCTTCTGCGTCAATTCCTTCGCAAGGTACATGGCAATCTGGCGCGGCCGCGCAATGCTGGCCGGGCGCCTTTTGGAATACATGTCCGCGACCTTGATCTTGTAGTAGTCGGCCACGGTCTTCTGGATGTTCTCCACCGAGATCTGCCGGTTCTGGATCGACAGCAGGTCGCGCAGGGCTTCGCGCGCCAGCTGGATCGAAATTTCCTTCTGGTTGAAGCGCGAGTACGCGAGGATCTTGCGCAGCGCGCCTTCGAGCTCGCGCACGTTGGAGCGCACGTTCTTGGCGACAAAGAAGGCCACCTCTTCCGGCATTTCCGAACCTTCGGCCCGCGCCTTGTTGATCAGGATGGCCACGCGCAATTCCAACTCGGGCGGCTCGATCGCGACCGTGAGCCCCGAGTCAAAGCGCGACACCAGACGCTCGTGGATATCGGGCAGGCCCTTGGGGTAGGTGTCGCTGGTCATGACGATGTGCGACTTTTTCGCCAGCAGGGCCTCGAACGCATTGAAGAACTCTTCCTGCGTGCGGTCCTTGTTGGCAAAGAACTGGACATCGTCGATGAGCAACAGATCGAGCGAGTGGTAGCGCTCCTTGAACTCGTCGAAAGTCTTGCGCTGGTACGCCTTAACCACATCCGAGACGAATTGCTCCGCATGGATGTAGAGAACTTTGGCGTTCGGGCGTTCTTCCAGCAGGCGGTTGCCCACGGCGTGGACCAGATGGGTTTTGCCCAATCCGACGCCGCCGTAGATGAACAGCGGGTTGTACAACTGCCCGGGCGAACTCGCCACATGCATCGCGGCGGCACGCGCCATGCGGTTGGCGCTACCCTCCACCAAGGTCTCGAAGGTCAACGCCGAGTTGAGCCGGTTCTTGAAGCCGTTTTGCGCGTTGTCTTCGCTCGAAACAGGCACGTCGGCCGCCGCAAACGATCCCCGCAGAGTCGGATAATTAGAAGGGTTCGAAACGATCTCACGCGGAGTGATCGCCAACTCAACCTGGATGGATTGACCATAGGTCTTTTCCAGCAGTGCGGCAATCTGACTCGCATATTGGGCCCGTATCCAGTCCAGCTTGAAGCGGTTTCCGACGAACAGCGTGACCTTCGAAAGATCATCGGCGACATTGGCGACCAGTGGCTTGATCCAGGTGTTGAACTGTTGTTCGGGCAAATCCTGAGCGAGTTGCTCAACGCAGGAAAGCCACAGTGCCTGACCCGCGCTCGGGTTGGCGTGGGGGCTTGCGTTCTCGGGGTATCCTTGGCTCATGGGGCTTGCGGGTCTCTGTGGATATTTTTCATATTTTGGCCTCGCCATTGTAATTTATCCAGAATTTATCCACATGCGGGAAATCCCCGGGCGATGCGGCCTTCAGCGGCAAAAATAGGGCCCGCTATTGCCAGGCCCGAAAAATTTGCGATAATCACTGGTTTCCCTGATTCAGTTCAGGGTTATTCGATATCTGGTCGCCGCACTCCGGCGACCCCGACCCCCCTTAGGAATTCGTCATGAAACGCACTTACCAACCCTCCAAAATCCGCCGCGCCCGCACCCACGGCTTCCTGGTCCGCATGAAGACCCGTGGTGGACGCGCCGTGATCAATGCGCGCCGCGCCAAGGGCCGCAAGCGTCTCGCGGTCTAAGCCCCTGGGCTTGGCTGGTGCCTGGCGCTGGTGTGTCCGTGCAGCGGCTAACTTTTACGTTGAAGACCCGGGAGCAGTTCCAGGCCGTCATGGCCGCAGGAACGGTTTCGCGCACCACTCACTTCGCACTGCATCGCTGCAGCCTGCAGCCGTCAGTCGTGGCAGCAGACGCTCAGCCAGCGGCATCCTCCCCGGCCGGTCTTCAGTTGACCTTCGGCGTCTGGATGGGTGCATTGATTCCCAAGAGATGGGCCAAACGGGCCGTCACGCGCAACACCATCAGGCGTCAGATCTACGCCGTGAGCGAGGATTGCTGCCTGCCTGCTGCGGCGCATGTGGTGCGCCTGCGTGCGGGCTTCGACCGCAAGCTGTTCATCAGCGCCACCTCGGAGGTGCTCAAAGCCGCTGTGCGCGTCGAGTTGCGGCAGTTGTTTGAGCGCGCACCGGCCCTTCGACCAAGTTCGATTTCTGGCGCCAGCACAACATGATCAAGACACTGCTCATGGC
>CAILZB010000031.1 GCA_903838565.1 uncultured beta proteobacterium
GCTCGTGCCCATCACGGCCAGCGTGCGCGGCGTGGTCCAGCCCTGCGCGATCAGGTACTGCGCACAGGCAATACCGTCCTTCCAGGTATTGGGTTTGCTGGCCTTGACGCCCGCCAGGTGCCAGGGCTCGCCGTAGACGCCACTGCCGCGGATATTGGGCAGCGCGAGCACGCCGCCGCGTTCCAGCCACACCATCTGCGCCGCGCTGAAATGCGCCGTTTCGGAATAGCCATAGGCGCCGTAGCCGTCCAGCAGTGTCGGGTTCGCGCCATTGCGCTGGAGCCCCATCCTGTGCAGCAGCGTCATGGGCACCAGCACGCCGTCGTGGCTGGGCACATTCACCTGTTCGACCTCGATCTCGGGCAGTGCCGGCATCGTCACCTTGGTGCGCAGCCCGGTGTCCACCGAGACGTTGCCGCGCAACTGGAACTCCAGCGGCAACCGGGTCCAGCCCGCGAGCGTGTACAGCATGTCGTCGTAGCCGTGCGCCGGGTCCTCGTGCAGTTCGGCCGCGCCGGCGTAAGGCAGGGCGATGGCCTGGCCCGTCGTGTCGCCGTCGGTGTAGCGGCGGATGCCGATGGACGTGCCTTCGCGCAGGGCGGCCATGACGGCGTTGCGCGTCAGCACAAAGCCCTCGAGCACGCCGTCCGCCGGCGCGATCGCGACTTCCTGCGCCCGCGCCAGGTCGGGGTGGCGCAGGTCCAGCTTCATCACCTTGTAGCGCGGTGCGTTCTGGTGCGTGCGGTAGTAAAGCGCGTTGCCGCGCAGTTCGATGTCGACGATCTTGTCGGCCAGCGTCGAGATCTTCTTCCAGTGGATGCGGGGCTGCGACAGATCGCTTACGGGCGCCACAAAAAGGAAGCCTTCGGGCACCGTGGTGTCGGTGGTGCGCGCCAGCATCCAGGGGCTGCCTGGCGTGAAGCGGATGCTGCCCACATCCAGCCGCGCCAGCCCCAGGTCGCGGGTGACCTGGGGGCCGAAAACGGGCTTGGCCTGGGCCTCGCCTTGCCCCAGCTTGAGCCAGAGAACGCGACTGTCGAGGTAGGTCTCGGTGTCGCTCTCTCCCTCCTTGAGCGCCTTGAGCTGGTTGAAGGTGAGCGAGCGGCTGTCGGGCAGCCAGTTCACGAGCGAGTCGTGCACACGCGCCATCGGCTGACCCACCCGCTTGCCGCTGGCGACGTTCAGGATGTAGAGCGATGTGTCCTCGGAACCGCCCGCTGACATGCCGTAGGCCACGTGCCTGCCGTCCCACGATGGCACGAAGTAATTGATGGCGTGCGGAACGCCGGTGCGCGCGGCCTCGAGCTCCGGGTCGACCAGCACTTTTTCCGCGCCGTGCAGACCCACGCGCAACATCAGCTTGTACTGTTTCTGCTGGCTGCCGCGCTTGAGGTAATAAATGCGCTCGCCCGGCATGCGCACCAGGTCGCTGAGCTTGTCGCCGCTGGCTGCCGACAGCTCGGCGATGCGCTGTTCCATTTGGTCGCGCCCGTCAATGCGGTCCAGCGTCTGGCGCGCATGTTCGCCCTGTCCCTTCAACCAGGCCTGCACCTCGGGGTCCTTGAGGTTTTCGAAATAGCGGTAGGGGTCGTGCACCGTGACGCCGTGCAGCGTCTGCACCACGTCGCGCACTGCGGCCACGGGCGGCGCGGCCAGGGCCGGGCAAGCGGCAGTGCAGGCCAGCAACGCGAGGGCGAAGCGGCAAAGGGTCGAGTGCAGTGGTGTCATGCGGAGCCCGTGTGGGTGGTGAAGGGAGTGAGGGCGGCGCTGGGACGGCGAGAAGCGCAGGCTCTCACGCCAGCGCGGTTTGCAGTCGGGCGGGGCTGAGCATCCCGGGCGTGAGCCCGTGCCCGGCGATCGACTCAGGCAGCGGCAGGCCGCGCGCCAGCGCAGCACAGGCTTGGCCCATGGCGGCCGAGGTCTGTATGCCATAGCCGCCCTGCGCGGCGAGCCAGAAGAAGCCCGGCGCCGCAGTGTCAAAACCGCCGACCAGGTCGCCGTCGGCCACAAAGGAGCGCAATCCGGCCCAGGTCCGGCTGGGGTGGCGGATCTGCAAGGTGGTCATCTCCTCGATGCGATGCATGCCCAGGGCGATGTCCATTTCCTCGGGCTGTACGTCCTGAGGCGCCACCGGGTCCGCATTCGCGCTCGAGCCCAGCAGTTGCCCGGCGTCGGGCTTGAGGTACCAGGATTCGTCCACGCCGATGCACATCGGCCAGCGTCCACTGTCCAGCCCCGCGGGCGACGCAAACACAAAGGCGGAACGGCGTTTCGGCGTCAGGCCGATGCGTGCGATGCCGGCCAGCGCGGCGATCTGATCGCACCAGGCGCCCGCGGCGTTGATGACGACCGCGGCCTGGTAAGAGTCGTCGCCGGCGCGCACCTGCCACTGCGATCCGCTGCGTGCCAGTGAGCGCACCTCGGCGTTGCACACCAGCTGCCCGCCGTGGCGGCGCAGGAAGCGCAGATAGCCCTGGTGCAGGCTGTGCACGTCCATGTCCAAGGCGTCGACGTCGTAGACCGCACCCAGCACTTGCTCGGCGCGCAGCACCGGCACCAGCGCGCAGGTTTGCGCCGCATCCAACCGCCGTGCCAGCGGGCTTGCGGCCCGCAGCAACTGCCACTCCTGCTCCAGCAGCGCTTCCTGTCCCGGGCGCGCGACGATGAGCGCGCCGCGCGGCGAAAGGATGGCCTGCTCGGTGAAGCCCGCAGGGGGATGTTCGAAGAAGGCGCGACTGGCGCGCGTGAGCGCCCGCACTTGCGGCGTGCCATAGCTCTCGATGAACATCGCCGCCGAGCGGCCCGTGCTGTGATAACCGGGTTGCGATTCGCGCTCCAGCAGCGTCACGCGCGCGTGCGGTGCGAGAAAGCAGGCGATGGACGCGCCCGCAATGCCGCCGCCGATGACCAGAAATTCGGTATCAGGCATCGCGTACATCGGCCACCGGATTCACGCCGAAGTCCGCGCGCGCCAGATAGGCCAGCACGCGCGCCGCACCCTCGGCGGGCGAGGCGAGCAGGCCCTTGTCCTTGAGTGCGGCAAAGTTGTCGCGCTCGGGGAAAGCGGCCGCGTCGGCGCCGCGCAGCTGCACCTGCATGTCGGTGTCGATCACGCCCGGCGCCAGCGAGCAGACCAAGGCGCCGTGCGGCTTTTGCGCTTCGTCCATGGCCAGGCAGCGTGTGAAGTGGTCCATGCCGGCTTTGGCCGCGCAGTAAGCGGCCTGCGAGGCCATGGCGCGCCGACCCAGGCCCGACGAGATGTTGAGCACGCGCCGCTGTGCGCTCCAGCCTTCGGTGCAACGCAGGAAGGTGGCGCTGAGCTGCAGCGGCGCCTCCAGCCCCACGCGCAGCGCGATCGCCAGATCGTGCGGACTGGACTGGCTCAGCGGCACGATGGGCGCAATCACGCCGGCGTTGTTGATCAGCGTGGCCTGGCCAAAGCGGTTCGATGGCTGATCGCGCAGCCAGGTGGACAGGCGCACACAGGCCTGTTCACCGTCGGCCAGATCCTGCTGCCACTGCACCAGCGGCACGCCCGCGGCCTTGGCGGCGCGCTCCAGAATCTGGCTGCTCTGGCGCGAAATGCACAGCAGTTGCTGGTCCGGCTGCAGCAGCTGCAGGGCCAGCTCCAGGCCCATGCCGCGCGAGGCGCCGGTGATGATCGTGAGTTGTGGTGTCATGGGGTTTTCTCCTGGGTCTGGCGGGCGTATTGTTGAGCAAGAATGTACCCCTAGTCAGTTGAGGACAGAGCACGCTCGCTGCGCGTAGCTTTGGTCTGTCCCGCAAGCTCTCAGAAAGCGCAGGGGCTCTCGAACTGCAGTGGCGCACCGGTCACGGGATGGATCAGCTCCAGCCGCCAGGCGTGCAGCATGAGTCGCGTCGTGTGGGCCGCCTGCGGCGCCTCGGCGTAAAGCCGGTCGCCCAGGATCGAATGCCCCAGCGCCTTCAGGTGCACGCGCAATTGATGGCTGCGTCCGGTGAGCGGCTCAAGCTCCAGTCGCGTGGCGCTCTGAAGCTCGTGCGCGTTCGCCGCAAAGGCGTGCCAGCGCGGGTCCGGGCTGAGGATGCGCCAACGGGTGCAGCTGGGTTTGCCGTGCTCGGCGTCGATCACGCGCAGCGGGCGGTTCGGCCAGTCCAGCGCGATCGGCAGATCGATCTGGCCCCAGGGCGTGCTCGGCGGCGCCACTGTGCCGTGCACCAGGGCGAGATAGCGCTTGTGCACCCTGCGCTGCGCAAAGGCGTCGCTCAAGCTTCGCTGCACCGCCTTGCTGCGCGCCATCAGCAGCAGGCCTGACGTCGCCTGGTCCAGGCGGTGCACCACCAGCGCGTCGCTCCAGATCGCCTGTGCGCGCGCCGCCAGACAATCCTGCTTGTCGGCGCCACGCCCCGGCACCGTCAGCAGGTCTGCCGGTTTGTCCAGCACCAGCAGCGCGTCGTCCACGTAGAGCGCGTGCGCTGACCGGGTGCTCATGTCGACTCGGCCTGGTCGGTCAATGACTGTGCCAGCGCCAGCACCTGCGCCAGCGCGTCGGGTGCATCGCAAAACACCACGCGGCGCTGCGGCATGGAGCGCAGCCAGGTGATCTGGCGTTTGGCCAGTTGGCGCGTGGCAAAGATGCCCTTGTCGCGCAGGGTGGAGAGTTCGGAAGCGTCCAGATCGCGCGGCGAGTCCAAACCGGGCGCCACGTGCGAGTCCAGACCGAGCGCCGCGTGCGAGTCCAGAATTTCCCAGGTCTGTCGATAACCGACGCAGCGCATGGAGGGTAGATCCGGATTCAGGTCGCCGCGTGCGCGCAGCGCCTTCACTTCGTCGATCAGACCGGCTGCCAGCATCGCGTCAAAGCGCCGCGCAATGCGCTCATGCAGCCAGACGCGCTCGCGCGGCTCCAGCGAGATCAGCGGCAGCTCGCCCAGGCCCTGCAGCTGGCGCTCGCCTTCCTTGGCCGCGTGCAGCGCCGACAGCGTCTGGCCCGACACGCGAAACACCTCGAGCGCGCGCTGGATGCGCTGCGAGTCGTTGGGCGCCAGACGCGCCGCCGTGATGGCATCCACCCGCGCCAGTTCGGCATGCATCGCTGGCCAGCCCAGCGCCTGGGCCTGCGCTTCGAGTTCGGCGCGCACGGCGGGGTCGGCAGGCGGCAGCGCGTCCAGCCCGTGGAACAGCGCCTTGAAGTAGAGCATGGTGCCGCCCACCAGCAGCGCCAGGTGGCCGCGCGCGTTGATCTGCCGGATCAGCGCCTGAGCATCCGCGGCAAACTCGGCGGCGCTGTAGGCCTGCAGCGGGTCGCGGATGTCGATCAGGTGGTGCGACACGGCCGCGAGCTCGGCCGCCGTGGGCTTGGCTGTGCCGATGTCCATGCCGCGGTACACCAGGGCCGAATCGACGCTGATGATTTCCAGTTGCCCTTGCAGATGCTGCGCAATCGCAAAGGCGGCAGCGGTCTTGCCGGAGGCTGTGGGGCCCGCCAGGCACAGGACGCGTGCGCTGTGGACCTTGCTCATGGCCGGACCCTGGCGCCGCGGTCGTGGCGCTGCACCAGGGTCCAGGCGGTGAGCGACACGCCCACGCTCCAGAACCAGACGCCTTGGGTCATGGGCAGAACCGTGCCGTCCATGTTCACGCCTAGCCAGCTGCCCACGGCAAATGCCGCCAGCATCATCAGGAAACCGTTCAACGCCGACGCTGCTCCCGCGGCCTGCGGAAAGGGGCCGACCGCGCCGCTTTGGCCGCAGGGTTGGTGGATGCCGTGCCCGACCATGAACAGGTAGAACGGCGGCAACAGCGTCCACACGCTGTGCCAGCCCGCCAGCGCCAGACCACCCATGAGCGTTCCCGCCGTGAGCGTGAGGCCGCCGGCGATGGCCAGCGTGCGGTGCAGGCCCAGGCGTTTGAGCAGACGCCGGCACAGCAGCGTGCCCACGATGTAGGAAATGGACGAAAGCAGCATCACGAGGCCGAACTGGGTCTTGCTCAATCCCAGCACCTGGATGAAGACGAAGGGTGAGGACGCGAGAAAGGTGAAGAGCCCGGCGTAGGAGCAGACCGACAGTGCCGAGAACGCGACAAACGTGGGGTGGCGCAGGATGTGCCACCCGTTGCGGGCCAGCGTCGTGGCCTGGAGGGCGCGCGGGTTCCTGCGCGGTACGGTCTCTTCAAATCGCCAGAAGATGACGGCCAGCGTGGTGGCCGAACACAGCGCCAGTGTGAACAGCACCGCGCGCCAGTCCAGCCATTGCGCCAGCGCGCCGCCCACGGGCGCGCTCAGGCAGGCGATGACGCCCAAGCCGGTCAATCCCTTGGACATGACGCGCGCGCCTTCGAGTGGCGGATACAGGTCGCGCACGATGGCACGGGCGCACATCACGGCCGCGCCCATGGCGGCCCCCTGCAAAGCGCGCCAGGCGATCAGCCACGCCATGCTCGGTGCCAGCGCGCAGGCCAGCGCCGAGAGCACGTAGGCGCCCAGACCCCACAGCAGGATCGGGCGTCGCCCAAAGCGGTCGGACAAGGGGCCCCAGATCAGCTGCGAGCAGCCGAAGGCCAGCAGCAGGGCCGTGAGCGTGAGCTGCGCCTGCGACAGGGTCGCGCCAAAGCCCTGGGTCAGCGCCGGCAGCGCGGGCAGATACATGTCGGTGGTCAGCGGCTGCATGCCCAGCAGCAGCGACAGCAGCAAAACGATGAGTCCGGGGGACATGGTGTGTGCCGCCGTAGCGTGCGTGGCCACGTCTGAGCCCGAGGGGGAATGTGACATGCGGTTGAGCGTACCAGAAGGGATAATCGCAGCCATTCGACCACAGGAACCGCATGAACTTCGATCAATATTTGGAACAGGCCTGGAGCGAGCATGGCGACAACGCCTACGCCGTGGCGGAGCGACTCAAGACCGCCCGCGCGCTGCTGACGCAGTCGCCGCAGGTGGGGGCGTTGGCGCGCATCCTGGTGCACGTGTTCGGCGAGCACCTGGGCGACTGGAGCGGCGCGCAGCGCGAGCTGGCGCTGCTGCAGGAGCATGCGCTTTGCCAGACCGATGCCCAGGCCACCAGCGCCGTGCGCGTCGCTCAGGCGGCGCTGGCGCTGGCGCAGGGCCAGGTGCCACAGGGCGCGAAACTGACCGACGAGGAACGTGTGCGCGCCCTCGCTTCAGCCAGCGCGATCTGCCTGGGGCGCGAGGAGCTGGGCAACGCCTCGGATCTTTTCGATCTCAGCCTGAAGCTGGCGGCGCTGTTGCCGCCGGCATGCAGGGGTTTTGAGCGCGCCCTCGCGGTGGCAGCGAACAATTTGGCCTGCGCTTTAGGCGAGTTGCCGCTGCGCAGTGAGGAGCAGGATGCGCAGATGGTCAAGGCAGCGCAGAGCGCGCGCCGCTATTGGGAGCTGGCCGGCACCTGGCTCGAGACCCAGCGCGCCGATTACGTGCTGGCCAAGTCGCATCTGCGTGCCGGTCATCTGCCGGCGGCCGCGAGCCACGCCGTGGACTGCCTGAACCTGTGTCAGGCCAATCAGGCGAGCGCGTTGGACCTGTTCTTCGCCCATGAAATCGCCGCGCTCGCGGCCCAAGCCCTGGGCTATGGTGCAGCCTTCGAGGCGGCGCGCCAATCGGCACTGCAGGCCTTCGACGCGCTCGATGCGCAGGATCAGGCTGCGGCCCAGGCAGAGCGCGATGCGCTGCTGGCTTGAGCGTGCGCTGTACCTGCTGGCCTTGAGTGGGTGCATGCTGATGAACGCACAGGCTCAAACGGCAGTGCAGGCGACGCCCTTGGCATTGGAGCAGCAGGTGCTGGCCACCGAGCGCGCCTTTGCCAAAACCATGGCGGAGCGCGATCACGCGGCGTTCAGTGCCTTGGTGTCGGAGGAGGCGGTGTTCTTCTCCGGTCCCGAGCCGCTGCGCGGCAAGCCGGCGGTAGCCGCCTTCTGGAAGCGCTTCTACGAAAAAGCGCAAGCGCCTTTTTCCTGGGAGCCGGACCAGGTGCAGGTGCTGGACTCGGGCACCCTGGCCTTGAGCACGGGGCCGGTGCGCAACGCCCAAGGCGAGCTGATCGCCCGCTTCACCTCGATCTGGCGCCAGGAGCAGCCCGGCGTGTGGCGCATCGTGTTCGACAAGGGGGACGAGGCCTGCCAGTGCGCCACGCCCAAAGGCGCCTCAGCGACCCCTTAGGAACAGCGCGTCCAGCTCCTTCATGGTGACCTGGCGCCAGGTGGGCCGGCCGTGGTTGCACTGGTCCGAGCGCTCGGTCGCTTCCATCTGACGCAGCAGGGCGTTCATTTCTTCCAATGTGAGCCTGCGGTTGGCGCGCACCGCGCCGTGGCAGGCCATGGTGGCGAGGATGTCGTGCTGCGCGCGCTGGATCACGCTGCTGGCGTCGTGTTGCGCCAACTCGGCCAGCACGCTGCGCGCCAGCTCCACCGCGTCGCCCTGTACCAGTGCGCTGGGGACGGCGCGCACCGCCAGGGTCCTGCTGGAAAATGCGGTGATCTCCAGGCCCAGGCGCTGCAGCGTCTCGACCTGGCCCTCGGCGCAGGCGATCTCGGCCGGCGTGGCGGCGAAGGTGGCGGGGATCAGCAGCGGCTGGCTGGCGATGGCCCGGGACTGTTCCGGGTCCGCGGCGCTCCACTGATGCTTCAGACGTTCGTACACGATGCGTTCGTGCGCGGCGTGCATGTCGACCACGATCATCCCTTGAGCGTTCTCCGCCAGGATGTACACGCCCTGCAGCTGCGCCAGCGCGCGGCCCAGCGGCCAGTCTGTCGCGGAATTGGGCGCTTCCACGGCCTGCACCGCCAGGGGTTGATGGCTTGGCTCCGTCGCGGCGTCGGTGGCAAGCGGTGCTTGCACCCGCGCCACCGGCCACAAGGCCTCGAAGTCGGAGACGCGGTGCGCCATGCTGGCATTGAACTGCATCGCCTGCTGCGGCCAGGGTGCCGGCCTGGGCGTTTCGCTGCGATTGAAAAAGGGAGTCGGCGACGCCGCCTCGGCTTGGGACGATTCCGTGGCTTCGTCAGTCCCTGCGATGGCGCTGCTGCGCGGTGCCGCCAGTGCGTTTTCCACCGCGTGGCGCACGGCCTGATGCACTTCGCGGCTGTCGCGAAAACGCACTTCGATCTTGGTCGGGTGCACGTTCACGTCGACACGCGTCGGGTCCATCTCCACATACAGCGCATACACCGGCTGGCGCTGACCGTGCAACACGTCCTCGTAGGCGCTGCGCGCCGCATGGCTGATGACCTTGTCGCGCACGAAGCGGCCGTTCACATAGGCGAACTGCTGGTCGGCGCGGGTGCGCGCCGCATCCGGGATGCCGGCGCGCCCGGTGACGACGATGTTGCCGACGCGGTGCTCCACCGGAATCGATTGCGCGATGAAGTCCTGACCCAGCACATCGCCCAGGCGCTGCTCCAGCGTGCCGACGAGCCACTGCTCGACCAGCCGGCCCTCGTGCCAGATGGCAAAGCCCACATCGGGTCGCACCAGCGCGTGCCGGCGCACCGCCTCGACGCAATGCGCGAGCTCGGTGGCATCGGCCTTGAGGAACTTGCGCCGCGCCGGCGTGCTGTAAAAAAGCTCCTTCACTTCCACCGTCGTTCCCTGCGCGCGCGCCGCGGGGCGCAGCTCTCCGGTGCGGCCCTCCAGCACATAGGCGCTGGCCTGATCGGCGGTGCGCGACAGCAACGCGCAGTCGGCGATGGAGTTGATGGCGGCCAGCGCCTCACCGCGAAAGCCCATGGTGCCCACCGATTCCAGGTCCGACAGGCTGGAGATCTTGCTGGTGGCGTGGCGCTTGAAGGCGATGGGCAGCTCCTGCGGCAGGATGCCCATGCCGTCGTCTTCGACCGCAATCAAACGAACGCCGCCAGCAAGCAGGCGCACCGTGATCTGCGTGGCGCCCGCGTCCAGCGCGTTGTCCACCAGCTCGCGCACGACCGAGGCCGGTCGTTCCACCACCTCGCCGGCGGCGATCTGGCTGATGAGCTCGTCGGGAAGTTCGAGGATGGGGCGGCGGGGGGAGGGTATGGATTCGGTCACCGGGAGATTCTAGGGCTCGCTCGCGCAGCGCGAACGACAGCAGCGTCAAAGTGCTCAGTCCTGTTGGATATTGCGCTTGAGTTCGAGGTAGGCGGGCAAGCGCGCGCCGCCCAGGGCGACGGCCCGGTCGATGGCTTCCAGGGCCGCAGCCCGCTCGCCCTGGTCCAGCAGCACCTGCGCCAGGTTGTTCCAGGCGTCGGCGAAATCCGGATGCACGGCGACCGCCCGTTGGTAGGCCGTTTGCGCTGCGCCCTTGTCGCCCAGCGCGTAGGCCGTATTGCCCGCGCCCAGCAGCAGCGTGCGCTGGGTTGGCCACTTCTTCAGCGCCGTGGCATAGGCCACCCGAGCCGCATTCGCGTCCACGCGCTCCAGCGCGGCCAGGCTTTGCGCAAACGGCTCCGGTTCTGCCGTCGCAGGAAGACGCTGCGGGGGCAGCGCCACCAGGGCCCAGTAGCCGCTGCGCGCCCAGGTCCGCTCGAACGTGAACAGCGACATCTCCAGGTGCTCCGTTCGGCCCGAATTCAGCAGCACCCGGTTGCGTTCGCGGTCGTAGCCGATGACGACCGCGTAGTGCCAGACGGGATAGATCGGCAGCGACAGGTTCTGCAGCACCAGCACCGGGTTGCCCGCAGCGACCTCGCGCAGCACCGCGGCGATGGCGGGCTGGAGCGCATAGGCGGGCAGGCCGTGGCGCCGGCTGGCTGCCTGCATCTCCACCTGCAGCGATCCTTCGCGGCCCGGCAGATACACCTGATCGAGCAGTTGCTCGGGTGTCGCGGCAACGCCCGCCGACTGCAACACCGCGGCCAGCGCCGCCGGTCCGCATTCGTGCTCCTCCTGCGGAAAAAATGCGATCTCCTTGAGCTCGAAGTGAGCCGGAAGATCCGGCGGCCAATGCTGCTCCAGGCTCATCAACTGGGGCGAGGCGCAGCCCGCCAGCAGGGCACAAACCAAAACCCCCGCCAGAGCGAGGGTTGAAAAGTTGAAAGTCCGCGGCGACGCGGGTCGCTTCATCGCACCGATCGGGTGAACGGAAAGACCTTGGTCAAGCCCAGAATATCGGTCACCAGCAGCACGATGAACACCGTGAACACCAGGCCCAGGATATCGCCACCTGCGGGCGCCTGATCGATGCGGCCAGCGATTTGCGCCACCTCGGCGTCAGACATCGCCGCCACGCGCTGCAAGGCCGCGTCCGCGTCGACACCCTGTTGCTCGATGGCCTGGCGCACGTCCGAACGGGTCAGAAACGCGTTGACCTGGTCGCGGTTTGACTGCGAGGCCGAGGTCGACAGCGAGTCGCTGGTGGAAACAATCCCGGCGTTGGCGCTGAGCGGCAAGCCCATGAGCGTGGTGGAGGCGATGAGCGTGGCAGCAACGAGGCGTTTGAAGGCGTGCATGAAAATCCAAAGAGTGAAGAGTGAGTCGCAATCAGTTTAGCGGGCGGTGCGCAGGCGCGTCAACGCGCCTTACATGTGGTGACAGGGCTTGTGCCATGTCAAGCCAGGCGCGCGCGTTTCTGGTAGACACTCGCGCTCAGGAGTGACCGCTGTGGCGGGTTAGCCCTACCTCTTGCGGGTTGTGGTGTGCCGCTTTGGGTGGAGTTACCCAGTGTGTCTGGCGCAAGAGCCCAGCAGAATCCCCGGGTGCGTCTGCGCCAGCGTTTGCCAGACGAAAGAAAGAATACCCCCTAGAACCCGAGGTCTTCCATGAAATTGACGCAGTGGCATTTCCCCGACAGGATTTACAACGCTTTGCCGTATTTTTATCTGTGCGCCGGGCTGGTCTCGATGTTCACGCTGGGCCACTTCATGGCCATCTTCAGTGGCCTGATCCTGATGTCGGCCGGAGGCGTCGTCTGGACGCTTCGCTACCGCTATCGGCGCGCCTTCGCGCAAAGCGCCGGACTGATTCATGTGCCGCTGTCAGTCAAGGGCGGGCGGGTCCGATCGCTGTTTGAAATTTCCTGGCGCGAGTCCTTTGAGTGTGGTCACCCCATCATCGACGGGCAGCACCGGCGCCTGTTTGGCCTGGCCAACGACGTCATCAATACCGTGCTGGCCAAGCAGTCGGCGCTCACGGTCGAGGCATTGATGGACGAACTGATCGCGCACATCACCGAGCATTTCTGCGTGGAAGAGGCGATCCTTGCCAAAACCCAGCATCCGCTGTCGCTGGAACATCAGGCGCACCACCGGGCGCTGCTGACCCGGGTGAAGAAGCTGCGCGACAACTATGTGGCAGGGCAGATGGATGCCGGTGAAATCGTCGGTTTTCTCGCGCACGATGTGATTGCGGACCACATCCTCAAGGAAGACATCAAGTGGTCAGCCGTCGACCGCAAGGCGCTGGGGAAAGCGGGTCCGGCGAAGCTGGTGGAGGCCTGACATGGATAATCTGCGCCATGGAACTCCTCACTTTCGCCCTCGACTTCGTCCTGCACATTGACAAGTACCTGGAGGCGTTCGTCAGAGGTTACGGGCTGTGGGTCTATGCGCTGCTGTTCCTGGTGATCTTTGTCGAGACCGGCGTCGTCGTGATGCCGTTTCTGCCGGGCGACTCGCTGCTGTTCGTGGTGGGTGCGATGTGCGGCGTGGGCCTGATGAGCTACCCGCTGTCGGTGGCCTTGCTGCTGGCGGCAGCGGTGCTGGGCAACCAGAGCAATTACGCGCTGGGGCGCTACTTCGGACCGCGAGTGTTCAAGTGGGAGAACTCGCGATTCTTCAACAAGGCCGCGTTTGATCGCGCACACGCGTTCTACGAGCGCTATGGCGGCATCACGATCGTGGCGGCGCGCTTCATGCCCTTTGTGCGCACCTTTGCGCCCTTCGTGGCCGGTGTGGCGCGCATGACGCGTACCCGTTTCACTTTCTTCGATGTCACCGGCGGCACGCTCTGGGTCGTGAGCCTGATCACTGTGGGCTACTTCTTCGGCAACACCGAATTCGTGAAGACCAACCTGGAAAAGATCATCTGGACCATGATCCTGCTGCCCGGTCTGGTGATACTGTTTGGCGCCTGGAATTCGAGGCGCAAGCGGGCGACCGAGGCGCAGTCTTAACGTCAGGTCGTGCGATTCCTCGCCAGCGGCGGGTTCCTGGAGAAGTAGCGTTCGATGCCCCGCATCAGCGCGTCGGCCAGTTGCTCCTGATAGGCTTCGCTGCGCAGCTTGATCTCTTCGTCGGGGTTGCTGATGAAGGCGGTTTCCACCAACACGCTGGGAATGTCGGGCGCCTTGAGCACGGCGAAGCCGGCCTGCTCCACGCGCGCCTTGTGCAGGCGGCCCAACTTGCCCATTTCACCCAGCATGGCGCCGCCGAGCTTGACGCTGTCCTTGATTTGCGCGGTCGTGCTCATGTCCAGCAGCGCGTGCTGCAATTGCACATCGCGCGTCTTGACGTTCAGACCGCCGATGGCGTCAGCCTTGTTTTCCTTGTCGGCCATCCAGCGCGCGGCGCTGCTCGACGCCGCTCCCTGGCTCAGTGCAAAAACGCTGGCACCGCGCGCCTCGGGCGTGAAGAAGGCGTCGGCATGCACGCTCACAAACAGGTCGGCCTGAACCCGCCGCGCCTTTTGCACGCGCACCTGCAGGGGCACAAAGAAATCGGCATCGCGCGTCATGTAGGCGCGCATCGGGTTGCCGTTGACCGTGGTGGCGTTGATGCGCTCGCGCAGTCGCAGCGCAATCGCCAGCACCACGTCCTTCTCACGCGTTCCGCCGGGCCCGGTGGCGCCGGGGTCTTCACCACCGTGGCCCGGATCGAGCGCGATGATGATCAGGCGGTCGGTGCGGGGCGCCGCTTCGCGCGCGGCCGGGGCTGCGCTCATCGGCCTCGAAGCCGCTGTGGCCGGCAGGGTCGCCAGCGCGCCCGACGCCGGTCGCGTTGGCGCGCTCGCAGCGGTCTTTTGCGCCTGACGCGCCATCAAGTCGCCCAGCGGGTCGGCGCTGGTCGCCGTCCTGGCCACACTCAAGGCCGCGCTGGCGGCCTGCTGCGCCGCGCCGCCAGCGCGCTCGTCGCGCAGCCGCTCGGCGATCAGGGCTTCGAGCGGGTCCACCGCATTCGTCGGGTACAGGTCCAGCACCAGCCGGTTCTGGTAGGCCGCCACCGGCGCCAGATTGAACACCTGCGGCGCCATCGGTCGCTTCAGGTCCAGCACCAGGCGCACCACGCCCGGCGCAAATTGCCCGACGCGGATGCCGGCGATGTTGGGGTCGTCGGCCTTGACCTTGGCCACGAGCTCGCGCAGCGCGGGGTTCAGCTCGATGCCTTCAATGTCCAGCGCCAGCCGCGGCGGACTGGCCACGAACTGCTGGCGCGTCGCCAGCGCCGTGTCGGACTCGATCGTCACGCGCGAATAGTCGGCCGCGGGCCAGACCCGCACCGCCAGGATCGTCGCGCCGCGCGCAATCTGCTGCACGCCCAGCAGCAGCACCAGGCTGCCCGAACGCATGAAGCTGCGCCGTTTCATGGGCGCGCGCCTGCCAGCAGTTCCATGCCGGATGCCGTGTGCGCCGTCAGCGTGAGCTGGCGCGACTCGTCCGCGCAGACCGCGATATGGATTTCCAGATCCGCCTGCGGCAGAAAGGCTGCGGCGTGTTCCGGCCATTCGGCAATCTTGAGCCCAGGGCTGGCAAAGATGTCGCGAAAGCCCGCGTCCTCCCATTCGCGCGGGTCGGCGAAGCGATAGAAATCGAAATGCCAGATGTCCAGTCCCGTGAGCTCGTACGGTTCGACCACGGTGTAGGTCGGGCTCTTGATGCGCCCCTGCACGCCCAGAGCGTGCAGCAGGTGCCGCACCAGCGTGGTCTTGCCCGCGCCCAGGTCGCCGTGCAGCTGTACAAAGCTGTGGCGCAGCGCGGGACAGGCCGCCAGGCGCTGCGCAAAGGTTTGCGTGTCGGCTTCGCTGCGCCACAGCAGCGAAGCGCTGGCGCGGGGGCTTTCTACAATCGACGGGTGACGCACGCCAGCATTCAAATCAATAGCACTCCTGAGGCGGGCCCGCCGTGGTTGGAAAAGGTTCAAGTCTGGGCCCGGGAACTCGGATTCTCCCAAATTGGCGTGACCGGTGTCGACTTGAGCTCGGCCGAGCCCGGATTGCTGGCCTGGCTGGAGCGCGGATTCCACGGCGACATGGCGTATATGGCAGCGCACGGCCTCAAACGCGCAAGGCCTGCGGAACTGGTTCCCGGCACCGTGAGCGTGATCACGGCGCGCATGGACTACCTGCCGCGCGGCACCCCGGTCGGCTGGCCGGCGCAGGAACTGGCGCGGCTGCGGCGGCCCACCGAGGGCATCGTTTCGATCTACGCCAGGGGCCGCGATTACCACAAGGTGCTGCGCAGCCGCCTGCAGAAGTTGAGCGAGCGCATGGCGCGCGAGATCGGCCCGCTGGGCCACCGCGTCTTCACCGACTCGGCGCCGGTGCTGGAAGCCGAGCTCGCCGCACGCAGCGGCCAGGGCTGGCGCGGCAAACACACGCTGGTGCTGAACCGCGAAGCCGGTTCGATGTTCTTTCTGGGCGAGATCTATGTCGATCTGGCGCTGCCCGCCAGCAGTCCGGTGTCCGGGCACTGCGGGCATTGCCGCGCCTGCATCGACGTCTGTCCGACGCAGGCGATTCTCGCGCCCTACCAGCTCGACGCGCGCCGTTGCATCTCCTATCTCACGATCGAGCATGCGGGCGCGATCCCGCTGGAGCTGCGCGCCCTCATCGGCAACCGCATCTACGGCTGCGACGACTGCCAGCTGGTGTGCCCGTGGAACAAGTTCGCACAGCGCAGCGCCTTGCCCGATTTCGACGAACGCGCGGGCCTGAGCGGCCAGCAGTTGCTGACGCTGTTCGCCTGGAGCGAGGACGAATTCCTGCACCACACCGAAGGCAGTCCGATCCGTCGCATCGGCCACGAGCGCTGGCTCAGGAACATCGCCGTGGCCCTGGGCAATGCGTTGCGCTGCGCTTCCAGCGACGAGATCCGGGCGGCGCTGGCGCAGCGGCTGCAAGGCGCCAGCGAGCTGCTGCGCGAGCATCTGATGTGGGCGCTGGCGCAGTAGTGCGGGTCGAGTGCGGGTTTACTTTTTGGACACATGGGACGCCTACACTGGCCGTTCCTGATCCGCGCCAGCTGGTACTGAGCAGATCGGCCTCGACGCCACGTCGGCGTCGGGGATAATGCGCACGCACTGGCCAACCTCATGGAAAACGAATTCCCCTTGATTTCATCGATGCTGCTGTCACCCAAAAACATCTGCGCCGCGCTGGCGCTGGCGCTGCTCGCCGGCTGCGCTGCGGGTCCCGACTACCAGCGCACGCCGGTGGCGGCGCCTGCTGCCTTCAAGGAAGCCGGCAACTGGAAGTCGGCGCAACCGCAGCAGGTCGACGGCCAGCCCTGGTGGGCGCTGTACGGCGATGCCACGCTGGATGCGCTGATGCGCCAGGCCAATCAGGCGAACCAGAGCCTTGCGCTGGCCCAGGCCCAGTACCGGCAGGCGCGCGCCATCGCCGACAGCGCGCGCTCGGGCTTCTTTCCGTCCGTGGGCGTCAGTGCCAGCGGGGGCCGCGCCCGCACCAACAGCACCGGCGTGAAGGAAGGTGACCCCGTGACGCTGGGCTTGTCCGCCAGCTGGGAGCCCGATCTGTGGGGCAGCGTGCGGCGTGCGGTCGAGGCCGGTGACGCCGCGAACCAGGCCAGTGCCGCGGATCTGGCGGCGGCGCGCCTGAGCGTGCAGGCCACGCTGGCTCAGGACTACTTTCAGCTGCGCGCCACCGACGCACAAGCGGCGTTGTATGCGAGTACGGTCCAGGCTTACGGCAAGGCGGCTGCGCTGACCCAACACCAGTACGAGGCGGGCGTCGCGCTGCGCTCGGACGTGGCGCTGGCGCAGACCCAAATGGAGTCGGCCGACGCGCAGCGCATCGACCTGCAGGTGCAGCGCTCGGCGCTGGAACATGCAATCGCGGTGCTTATCGGCAAGGCGCCCGCAGACTTCAGCCTGGCGCCGCTGGATTCGCCGCTGGCGCGCGCGCCCGTGGTTCCGGGCGCGTTGCCGTCCGAGCTGCTGGAGCGCCGCCCCGACATCGCCGCCGCCGAAAGGCGCACGGCTCAGGCCAACGCCAACATCGGCGTGGCGCGCGCCGCCTACTATCCGCACCTCATTCTCAGCGCCAGCGACGGCCGCATCTCCTCGGGCATCAGCAACCTGTTCAGCGCGCCTGCGCGCGTCTGGGCCGTGGGCGCGGCGCTGTCCGAGACGCTGTTTGACGGCGGCCTGCGCGCCGCGCGCGACGCCCAGGCCGTGGCCGCCTACGACGCCACCGTGGCCCAGTACCGCCAGACCGTGCTCGCCGGCTTCCAGGAGGTCGAAGACGACCTGTCGACGCTGCGCGTGCTGGGCGAGGAATCCGTGGTGCAGGAGCGGGCGGTGCAGGCCGCGCAGCTGTCCGAACGCCTGGCGTTGAGCCAGTACCGCGCCGGCACCGCCAGCTACCTCGCCGTGGTCACGACCCAGGCGCTGTCGCTCGCCAACCAGCGCGCGGCCGTGCAACTCCAGGGGCGCCAGCTGGTCGCCAGCGTAGCGCTGGTGAAAGCCACCGGCGGCGGCTGGAATGCTGCTCGCCCCGAGGCGGCGGCGCTCGCCCGGACACCTTGATTGAACCGATGAAGAACACCATGACCCTGTCACTCACTTTCCGCCAGCGCTCTGCCATCGGTGGCGCGGGCGTCGTCGCCTTGCTCGCCGCGCTGGGCTTTCTTTCCGGGCCTGCGCAGGCCGACAAACCTGCGGCGAGCGCCGCCCCTGCGGTGCTGGTGAGTACGGTGCGGGCCCAGTCGCAGACCGTGCCGCTGTACCTGAGCGGCGTGGGCAGCGTGACCGCGGCCCAAAGCGTGACGGTCAAGGCGCGCATCGACGGCCAGCTCGACAAGATCGGCTTCAGCGAAGGCCAGGACGTGAAGGCCGGACAGTTGCTGGCGCAACTCGACCCGCGCGCGCTGCAGGCGCAACTGGCGCAGGCCCAGGCGCAAAAGGCGCGCGACAGTGCCCAAGTGGGCAATGCGCGCGCCGACCTGCAGCGCTACACCACGCTGGTGGCGCAGGACGCGGCCACGAACCAGCAGCTCGAAACCCAGCGCACGCTCGTGGCCCAGCTCGAAGCCGCGCTGCAGACCGACGAGGCACAGATCGCCTATGCCCAGGTGCAACTCAGCTTCACCAAGATCACCGCGCCCATCAGCGGTCGCGTGGGCGCGCGCCTGATCGATGTGGGCAACATCGTGCATGCGGCCGACTCGGGCGGGCTGGTGGTGATCAACCAGATCGATCCGATCGCGGTCGTGTTCACATTGCCGGAAGATGCCGTGAGCGAGATCAACCGCGCGCTGCGCGCCAGCCGCACACCGCTGACGGTGCTCGCCTTTGCGCGCAACGGCAAGGAGGCGCTGGCCAGTGGCAGCCTGATCCTGCTGAACAACCAGATCGATTCCAGCACCGGCACGGTGCAGCTCAAGGCTCGCTTCGCCAACGCCACGCACGCGCTGTGGCCAGGCCAGTTCGTCAACGTGCGCCTGGTGCTGGGCCAGCGCGCCCAGGCGCTCACGGTGCCCGCAGCGGCCGTGCAGCGCGGCCAGGACGGCACCTATGTGTACGTCGTGAAGGAAGGCAACACGGCGCAGAGCCAGCCGGTCAAGGTGCTGCGGATTCAGGACGGCGTCGCCGTGATCGACACCGGCCTGAATGCCGGCGATCGGGTCGTCGTGGACGGCCAGTACAAGCTCAAGCCGGGCTCTGCCGTCACCGAGTCCCAGAGCGGCAAGCCCGCTGCGGGGGCAAGCGCAGCCGGGGCTGCGAAGTGAGCGCCGTGCTGGGCCGCCCCGAACAAGCTCGCTCCCCCTCGGGGGGGCGGTGCTCAGCGCCTAGGGGGCAAGGATGAGCGTCTCCACCAATTTCATCAAGCGCCCGATCGGTACCACGCTGCTGGCGGCGGCGATCCTGCTGGTGGGCGTGGCGGTGTTCCCGCTGCTGCCGGTGGCGCCGCTGCCGCAGGTGGACTTTCCCACGCTCCAGGTCTCGGCCAACCTGCCGGGCGCCAGCCCGGAAACCATGGCCTCGAACGTGGCGCAGCCGCTGGAGCGCCAGTTCGCGCAGATCTCGGGCCTGGCGCAGATGACCTCGACCAGTGGCATCGGCTCCACGCAGATCACGCTGCAGTTCGATCTGGACCGGCAGATCGACGCCGCCGCGCTGGACGTGCAGGCCGCGATGACGGCGGCCACGGGCCAGTTGCCGGCAAATCTGCCGAGCCCGCCGACCTATCGCAAGATCAACCCGGCGGATTCGCCCATCATGCTGATCGCGGTGCAGTCCAAGACGCTGGCGCTGACCCAGGTCAACGACTACGCCGACAACATCCTGGCGCAGCAGATTTCGCAGATCAAGGGCGTGGGCTTGGTGAACATCTACGGCGTGCAAAAGCCCGCCGTGCGCATCCAGCTCGATCCGGTCAAGCTGTCCGCGCTGGGCTTGAGCCTGGAAGAGGCGCGCATCGTGATCGCCGCCACCACGGTGAACCAGCCCAAGGGAACGATCAACGGGGCAGCGCAAAGCTTCACCGTCTACACCGATGACCAGTTGCTCTCGGCCGCACCGTGGAACGACGTGATCCTGGCTTGGCGCAACGGCGCGCCGATCCGCGTGCGCGATCTCGGTGTGGCGATCGACGGTGCCGAAAACACCAAGATCTCGGCCGCGGTCTTCGCTGGCGGTGCGGCCAGCGCCACCAGCACCTTCACCAACGGGCGCTCCATCATGCTTGCCGTCACCAAGGAGCCAGGCGCGAACGTGATCGAGACCGTGGACCGCATCGACGCGGCGCTGCCGCGGCTGCGCGCGGCGATTCCGCCGACGGTGGAAGTGAACACGCTGATCGACCGCACCCAAACCATCCGGGCCTCGGTCAAGGACGTGGAGTTCACGCTGCTGCTGACGATCGCGCTGGTGGTGATGGTGATCTTCGTGTTCCTGCGCAACGTCGCGGCCACGCTCATCCCCAGCGTGACCGTTCCGCTGGCGCTGCTGGGAACGGTGGCCGTGATGTATCTGGTGGGCTACAGCCTGGACAACCTCTCGCTGATGGCGCTGACGATCTCGGTCGGCTTCGTCGTCGACGATGCGATCGTGATGCTGGAGAACATCTACCGCCACGTCGAGGACGGCATGACGCCGATGGAGGCGGCGCTCAAGGGCGCAGGCGAAGTGGCCTTCACCATCGTCTCGATCTCGGTCTCGCTGGTGGCCGTGTTCATACCGCTGCTGCTCATGGGCGGCATCGTGGGCCGGCTGTTTCGCGAGTTCGCGGTCACGGTGACGCTGACGATCGGGATCTCCGTCATCGTCTCGCTTACGCTCACGCCCATGCTGTGCTCGCGCTACCTGAAGAACGAACACAACGCCAAGCATGGCCGATTGTTCATGCTGTTCGAGCGCAGCTTTGACGCGGTGCTGAACGGCTACAAGCGCGGCCTGAACCTGGTGCTGCGGCATCAGTTCATCACGCTGATGTTCTTCTTTGGCACCCTGGCGGCCACGGTGGCGCTGTTCTCGGTGATCCCCAAGGGTTTCTTCCCGCAGCAGGACACGGGCTTCATCTTCGGCACCGCCGAGTCCTCGCAGGATGTGTCCTTCCTGGCCATGAACGCGCACATGGTTGAACTGGCGGACGTGGTGCGCAAGGACCCCGATGTGGTGGCGCTGGGCATGAACGGCAATTCGTCGACCTTCAACATCGGCACCATGTTCATCAGCCTCAAACCCAAGGACGAGGGGCGCACGCTCAGCGCGGATCAGATCATCGCGCGGCTGCGGCCCCAGTTGGCCAAGGTCCAGGGCGTGAACCTGTTCATGCAGGCCGGGCAGGACATCAACGTCGGCGGTCGCCTCTCGCGCACCCAGTACCAGTACACCCTGATCGACGCGAATCTGGCCGAGCTCAACACCTGGGCGCCACGCCTGCTGGAGCGCTTTCGCCAGCTGCCCCAGCTCGCCGACGTGGTGTCGGACCTGCAGAACGCCGCGGCCACGGCCCAGCTCACGATCGACCGCGACCGCGCTTCCAGCCTGGGGATAACGCCGGCGCTGATTGACGCCACGATCTACGACGCGATCGGCCAGCGCCAGGTGGCGCAGTATTTCACGCAGATCAACAGCTACCGCGTGATCCTCGAAGTCACGCCGAAGCTGCAGGAAGACCCGGAGCTGTTCAGCAAGCTCTTCATCACCTCGCCGTTGACGGGCAAGCAGGTGCCGCTGTCGGCGCTGGTGAAGGTCGACACCGAAAAGACCGCCTACCTGTCGATCGCGCATCAGAGCCAGTTCCCTGCGGTGACGCTGTCGTTCAACCTGGCGCCCGGCGTGGCGCTGGGCGACGCGGTGGACGCGATCAACAAGGCGCAGGCCCAGATGGCGCTGCCGCAGGCGCTGACCGGTTCGTTCCAGGGAACGGCGCAGGCCTTCAAGGACTCGCTGCGTACCCAGCCCTACCTGATCCTGGCGGCGCTGGTGGCGGTCTACATCGTGCTGGGCCTGCTGTACGAGAGCTATATCCACCCGCTGACGATTCTCTCGACCCTGCCCTCGGCCGGGATCGGCGCGCTGCTGATCCTGATGGCGGGCGGCTACGACCTGAGCGTGATCGCGCTCATCGGCATCATCCTGCTGATCGGCATCGTGAAGAAGAACGGCATCATGATGGTGGACTTCGCGCTCACGGCCGAGCGCGAGCGCGGTGCGACCCGCGAGGACGCGATCTACCAAGCCTGTCTGCTGCGCTTTCGACCGATCATGATGACCACGATGTGCGCGCTGCTCAGCGGCTTGCCGTTGATGCTGGGTCAGGGCGCGGGGTCCGAGCTGCGTCGGCCACTGGGCTACGCGATGGTCGGGGGCCTGATTCTTTCCCAGGCGCTGACGCTGTTCACCACGCCCGTGGTCTATCTCTACCTGGACCGTGCCCACCACTGGTATGTGCGGCGCAAGCTGGCACGCCAGACGCGGGCAACGCCGGCGCCAGCGGTCGAACCCGGGGCCTGAGTGCCTTGGCCGGCGCCTGGATGTCAGTGGGGTTTGAGCGAACGCACGGTCTCGCGGCGACCGTTGCAGCTTTCCTCGGCCTGCTCCAGTTTGAGCCGGACCTCGTCGCGTTCCATGGCCAGGCGCATGCAGTCGGCGTTGATCAGCACCAGGGAGCGCTCCAGCGACTCCACCTTGTCGGCGAGCGCACGCAGCGTGTCGGCAATGTTTTGCGCATTGCTGCCTTTGCTGTCGTCGATCTTACTGGCCAGGTAACGTGCAATTTCGATCCGGTGCATTGAGCATTTTCCAAAGATCGTCCCTAGAGAAGCGACTCGCAGTCAAGCCTGCGTTGCGTAACCCGTCGCAGGGGCTGGGGCGCCGGGTTGGCTGGCATTCTAAGGCCATTGCCTTGAGCGCAAAGGGAAGATAAGCGACAGGGGCGAGCCCACCCCTTTCCCTTCAACTTGAACACAACAGGAGGAACCACCATGCCCTTTCCACAGCAACCATTGCAGCGCCAGTGCTGCGTCGTCGGCCTGATCCTGGCCTTTGTCCTGGCAGCGCCTTGCGCCTGGGCACAAGCACAGCCGGCGCGCGCCCTTGTGGCCTTGCCCGACATGGCGGGCATTGCCGCGCAGTTTGCGCCGACCGTGGTGAACATCAGCGTCAGCGGAACGCGCAAGATCTCGACCGCGCCCGAAGCGAACGGCAACTCTGCCGACGGCGCTGCGCAGGAGGGGCCGGACCCGATGCGCGACTTTCTGCGCGACTTCCAGCAGCGCTTTGGCGGCTTGCCGCCGCTGATGAACCTGCCGGTGCACAGCGAAGGCTCGGGCTTCATCATCAGCGCCGACGGCGTGATCCTGACCAACGCGCACGTGGTCGCGGACGCGGACGAAGTGCGCGTCAAGCTGCTGGATCACCGCGAATTCGCTGCCAAGGTGCTGGGTGCCGACAAGCTCACCGATATCGCCGTGCTCAAGATCGAAGCCACCGAGCTGAGCGCCGTGTCGCTGGCAGCGCCCAGCCCCTTGCGCGTGGGCGAATGGGTGCTGGCGATCGGCTCGCCCTACGGCTTCGAGAGCACCGTGACCGCCGGCGTGATCAGCGCCACCAAGCGCAATTTGCCGGGCGACAGCGCCGTGCCCTTCATCCAGACCGACGCGGCCATCAACCCGGGCAACTCGGGCGGGCCGCTGATCAACATGCGCGGCGAGGTGGTGGGCATCAACTCGCAGATCTACTCGCGCACCGGCGGCTTCCAGGGCCTGTCGTTTGCCATTCCGATCGACGTGGCGCAACGCGTGGCGCAGCAGATCCTGCGCACCGGCCAGGTCCATCACGCCAAGCTCGGCGTGGGCGTGCAGGAGCTGGACCAGACGCTGGCGCAGGCGTTCAAGCTGCAGCGGCCCCAGGGTGCGCTGATCTCCGACGTCGATCCCAAGAGTGCGGCACAGCGCGCGGGCGTGCTGATCGGCGACGTGGTGCTGGCCGTGAACGGCCGCGCCATCGACGTCTCGGGGGACCTGTCGAGCGCGATGGGCCAGGCGCAGCCGGGCGACGCGGTCGAACTCGCCATCTGGCGCGACGGCGCGCACCGCACCGTGCACGCCCGGCTCGACGACGCCACGCCACCTGCACCCAGCGCCGCGGTGCTGGCGCCCAAGGGCCCCCTGGGCCTGGCGCTAAGGCCACTGCAGGCGGACGAAAAGCGCGAGTCCGGCGTGAGCGCGGGCTTGCTGGTCGAGGCGGTGGGCGGCGCGGCCGAGCGCGCCGGCGTGCTGGCCGGCGACTTGCTGCTGGCGATCGACGCCAGCCCCATGGGCTCGCTGGCGCAGGCCAATGCGGCCCAGGCCAAGGCGGGGAAATCGGTGGCGCTGCTGATACAGCGCGACGGGACCAAGTTCTATCTGCCGCTGCGCCTGCCCTGAACCCGTGATCCGGTCGCGCCTTGGGGGATACTCGGCACTCCTCACTCGGGCCAGACCATGATGCACCTTCACCGCGCGCTCCTCTGTCTGCTGCTGTCGTTGTTCGCGCTGGTCGCGCGCTCAGGCGAGGTCGTGTCGCAGCATTTCGAATCGAAGTTGTTGCAGCGTGGCTACCGCTATCAGGTGTATCTGCCCGACGGCTACGCGCAGGGCACGAAACGCTACCCGGTGCTGTATCTGCTGCACGGCGCCGGCGGTGAGGAGAACGAATGGCTGGACCCGATCGGGCTGCGCCAGATCCTCGACGGCATGATCGCCGATGGCCAGATCCAGCCCATGGTTGTGGTGATGCCCGCGCACTTTCAGGGCTGGTGGGTCGACGGCGCCAGGGACCAGGGCGAGAGCGCGCTGTTGCAGGAATTGATGCCGCACGCGGAGCGTCATTTCCGGGTCGACGCCCGGCGGGAAGCGAGACTGATCGCGGGCTTCTCGGCCGGTGGCTTTGGCGCCTTGAACCTGGCGCTGAAGTATCCGCAGCGCTTTGCCGCCGCCGCGCTGCTGAGCCCGGCGATCTACGACCCGCTGCCGCCCGCGCATTCGTCCGCGATGACGCAGCCACCGTTTCAAACCGACGGAAAATTCGATCGCCAGCGCTGGCAGGCGCTGAACTACACCGCGCATCTGGCCGCCTACAAGCGCTCGGGCCTCATCGTGCCGCTGTTCATCCTGAGCGGCGACCGCGACACCTACGGCATTGCGCTGCAGTCGGCGCAGCTTTACGAGAAGCTGCGCCTGCACCAGCCGGGCGCGGTAACGCTGCGCATCGTCGAGGGCGAGCACGAGGACCCGGTCTGGCGCCTGGGCCTGCCTGCAGTGCTGAGGTTTCTGAATGAGCGCCTCCCGCCGACGCCGATGCGCCAGACGCTGCGCGTCATGAGCTACAACATCCGCTGCGGCTCGTGCGAAAGACCCGACGACGTGAACCACTGGAGCCGGCGCAAGTTTCTGGTGGCCGACGTGATCCAGCAATCGGGTGCCGACCTGATCGGCCTGCAGGAAGCCGAACTGTTCCAGACCCGGGACCTGGTGGCGCTGTTGCGCGACTTTGACTGGGTCGGCGTGGGCCGCGACGACGGACGCGAGCAGGGAGAAATGAACGCGGTGCTGGTGCGGCGCTCCGCGTTCGCCATCAGCGCGCAGAAGACGCTGTGGCTCTCGCCCACGCCCGAGCAGGTTTCCAGGGGCTGGGATGCGATGCTCAAGCGCACGCTCACCGTGCTGCAGCTCACGAGCCGGCGCACGGGTCAGCCGCTGAACTTCCTGAATACGCACTTCGATCACATCGGAAAAGTGGCGCGCAACGAGAGCGCCAGGCTGATCGCGAAGACCGTGCAGGGCCTGGGTCCGGATGCCGTCGTGATCCTCAGCGGCGACTTCAATTCCAACGCGAATTTCGATGGCTACCAGTCGCTCACGCAGAGTCTGCAGGACGCCGCGACGGTGTCGCACACGCCACTGGCAGGCGGCGGCATCAGCTTCAACGGCTTTGGTACCGATTTGCAGCCGGACAACAAGATCGACTACATCTTTGTCAGTCCCGCGGTGGAGGTCCAGTCGCACCGCATCGTCACCGATCTGTACAACGGTCTCTACGCCTCCGACCATTTCCCGGTGCTGGTGCAGCTGCGCCTGCCCTGAGCGACAGGCGTGCTCACTTCGGGTGAAACGGGTCCGGTGCGAGCGGGCTGTTCATCCACTTCATCACCGGTGCGTTGACCTGGTAGGGCAGGGTGCCGAACAGTTGGAAGAAGTTCTCGATCTGTGGCAATGAGGCTTTTTCGAAATCGATCTCGGGCAGCGCCGCGCCTGGCGCGTTGGTCACCAGACCCCAGTTCACCGGCCCTGGACCACCGGCGCGGCTGAACTTCTTGTACGACCAGGCGGTACTGGCCCAGCCCAGCTGCGCGTAGCGGTCGTAACTGGCGCGGGTGATCTGGCCGCTGAGTTCCGGTTCCAGGTTGGCCCAGGGCTGGAACTCGCCGATGTACAGCGGCATGTCCAGCGCGGCCATGCGCTGCTTCCAGGCGCAGACGCCGCCGCCGTCGGGCAGGCACTGCAGCCAGTCGCGGTGCACTTCCATGCCGGGCTTGGCCCAGCCGAAGAAGCCGGGGTAGGGGTGGGTTTCGAACGCCACGTTGCGCATTCCCTGCGCGAGCGGATTTCCGTAAGGCGCGATGCCCTTGGGGTGGTCCGGCAGCAGGATGATGTGATTCGGGTCCACCTCACGGATGCTGGCGTAGAGCTTCTTCACGACCGCGGCCAGCTGCTCGGCACTGCTGCCCCAGGGCTCGTTCAGCACGTCGTAGCCGGCGACCACGGGTTCATCCTTGTAGTGCGCGGCAATCTGGCGCCACAGCCAGTCGGTGCGTTCCTGGTACTCGGGCGTGCTCCAGTAGAGGTTCTTGCCGGCGCAGCCGCTGTGGTGCTCGGTGCCCTGCGCGCCCACGGCGCCGTGCAGGTCGAGGATCACGTACAGGCCATGCGCGCGGGCCTGGGCGATGGCCTGGTCCAGGTAGTGCCAGGCATCGGCGCGCAAATGACGCGGATTCTTTTCGTCCTCGACCACGCTCCACAGGAAGGGCAGGCGCACCAGGTTCAGGCCAAATTTCGGGATCAGATCCCAGTCGCGCTGGGTGATCCAGTTGTCGCGGTGCAGCTGGATCAGGCGCTCGCGCTGGGCCACGCCAAAGCGCTGGTCGAGCACGCTTTCGAGTGTGCACTGGTCGTTCACCTTGGCATCTTCGCCATAGCCCATCATCCAGAATTCGGGCAGCAGCCAGTTGCCCAGGTTCGCGCCCTTGAGGGCGATCGGCGTGCCGTCGGCCTGAACCCAGCGCGTGCCCTGCGTGTGCAGCATCGACGGGTAGGCCGATGCGGCGGGCTCGGCTGGCGCCAGCTGGAACGTGTTGCGCAAGCGGATGTCCGCGGCCGAGGCGCCGAGCATCAGGTCGAACTCGCCGGCCTCGGCACCCCAGTGCAGCTGCGCGTTGTAGAAGGAGAGCTTCTCGCGGTCGATGACGAACTGCAGCGTCTGCGTCTGCCCCGGCTCCAGCCGCACTTTGCGGAAGTCCTTGAGCTCGCGCACCGGGCGCACCACCGAGGCGACGCGGTCGCGCAGGTACAGCTGCACGATCTCTTCGCCGGCTCGCTTGCCGGTGTTCGTCAGGTCCATCGAGACCGTGATCTTTTCGTCGCCGCGCAGCACGCTCTTGTCCAGGCGCAGATTCGAATAACCAAACTCCGTGTAGCTCAGGCCGTAGCCGAAAGGGAAGCGCGGGCTTCCATCGAGATCGATGTAGCCGCTGACGTAGCCCGAGGCCGCGCCGGCAGCCTGGGGCCGGCCGGTGTTGAAGCTGTTGTAGTAGATCGGAATCTGCCCCACGCTGCGCGGAAAGCTCATGGTGAGCTTGGCAGAAGGGTTCACATCGCCCACCAGCACATCGGCAATCGCGTTGCCCGCTTCGGTGCCCAGCCACCAGGTGTAGACAACGGTGGGAACGTTGTCGGCGATCCAGTTGAAGACCAGCGGTCGGCCCGCGTTGATCAGCACCACCAGCGGCTTGCCGGTGGCGTGCAGCGCCTTGACCAGGTCCTCCTGCACGCCCGGCAGGCCCAGGCTGGAGCGGCTGCGGGCTTCGCCGCTCATGTCGAAGCGCTCGCCCACGCTCACGATCACGACGTCGGCCTGCTTCGCGATCTTCAGGGCTTGCGCAAAACCTGCCTTGCTGTTGCCCTCGATCTCGCTGCCCTTGGCATAGAGCAGGCGCGTGTGCTCGCCCAGCTTGTTCTTCAGGCCGTCCCATTGCGACACGACAAACTTCGAATAGTCCACGTCGGGCAGTGTCACGGCCCAGGCGCCGTGGTTGTCCTTGGTGGCCATCACCATCGGGCCGATGAAGGCGACGGTCTTCACGTCCCTTGACAGCGGCAGAACGTGCTGGCTGTTCTTCAGCAGCACGATGCTTTTGCCCGCCATGTCCCTGGCAGCGGTCCGGTGCGCGGGGTTATTGAGAATCGCCTGTTCGCGCGCGGCGTCGCTGAAGCGGTACGGATCGTCAAACAGTCCCAGCTCGAACTTCTTGCGCAGGATGCGGCGCACGGCGTCGTCCACCAGCGCGACCGGCACCTTGTGCTCTGTCACCAGCTGGGCCAGGTTGTTTCTATAGGCGTTGCTTTCCATGTCCATGTCGCTGCCAGCGGTGATCGCAGACAGCGCTGCGGCCTTGCCGTCCTTGACGTAACCGTGCTCGACCATTTCTCCGATCGAGCCCCAGTCGGAGACGACAAAGCCGCTGAAGCCCCATTGACCCTTGAGGATGTCGCGCAGCAGGTAGCTGTTGCCCGAAGCCGGGACGCCGTTCAGGTCGTTGAACGAGTTCATGAAGGTGGCGGCACCCGCGTCCAGCGCGGCCTTGAACGGCGGCAGGTAGGTCTCCCACAACATCCTCTCGCTCATGTCGACCGAGTTGTAGTCGCGCCCGCCGAGCGCTGCGCCATAGGCGGCGAAATGTTTGGCCGTGGCCATGACCGCATCCAGGTCGCCGAGTTGGCGTCCCTGAAAACCCTTGACCCGCGCATACGCAATCTTCGATCCCAGATACGTGTCTTCGCCTGCGCCTTCCATCACGCGGCCCCAGCGCGGATCGCGCGCCACGTCGACCATCGGGGCGAAAGTCCAGTGGATGCCGCTGGCTGCCGCTTCGGTGGCGGCGATGCGGGCCGAGCGCTCGATCGCTGCCAGGTCCCAGCTGGCGCTTTCCGCCAGGGGCAGCGGAAACGTGGTCTTGAAGCCGTGGATCACGTCCTGCCCGAACAGCAGCGGAATCTTCAGCCGCGAGCGCATCGCCACTTCCTGGTACTGGCGCGTGGAACTGGATCCGATCACGTTCAGCATGGAGCCCACGCGCCCGCTCTGGATGTCCTGCTCCAGGTTGCCCTTGAAAGTGACCGGGCCGGTGGCGCGCGAGTCGCCCGAGTACTGGCTGAGCTGACCCAGCTTTTCTTCCATGCTCATCTGCTGCAGCAGCGCGTCGACCTTGGCGTCGAGGTCGGCGGCCGGGGCCGCGTGCGCCAGCGGCGACAAGGCCAGCATCAGGGCCAGCGCAGCGGGGACGGAAAACATTTTTTTCATGGTGCGTCTCGTTCGTTCTATTTTTTTGCCGTGCCATCGTCTGACACTTTCACCGCAGCGCCCGCCGCCTGGCTTGGCGAAGCGGGTCCGAGCGCCCGCCTGAAGCGCCTGTCGGCTCAGGGTTTGAGTATAAAGTGAAACGTTTCCATTTGCGGCAGCAGGACGCCCAGCGCGAACGGCAGGCTCAGCATCGCCAGCAGCGTGGACAGCGTCACCAGCGCCGCCACGTAGGCGCCGTTGTAGCCCATGCGCGCCGCCAGCACGTAGCAGCTCGAGGCGGTGGGCAGGGCCGAAAATGCCAGCAGGACCGTGCTTTGCACGGGGGTGAGTCCAAACGCCAGCGCCAGCCCCCAGGCCACGAGCGGCAGCACGAAATGCTTCAGCGTCAGCACCGCCACCGCCAGAAACTTGGCGCTGGCCAGGTGGCCCAACTGCAGGCCGGCGCCAGCGGCCATCAGGCCCATGGCGAGCGAGGCGGCGCCGATGCGCGTCACCGTGGGTTCGAGCCACAGCGGGATGTGCAGGCCGGCCAGATTCGCCGCCAGTCCTGAGACGGTGGCGATCACCAGCGGGTTGCGCGCCAGTTCGCGCGCCAGCCCGCGCTGCGCGTGCCGGGCCATGGGCCAGACGGCGGCCACGTTGTACAGCGGCACGCACAGTCCGATGAGCAGCGCGATCAGCGACTGGCCCTGGCTTCCGGCGAGCCGGTCCACCAGTGCCAGACCGATGAAGGAGTTGAAGCGGAAACCCACCTGCGCCGACGCCGCGTGATCGTGCGGCGCGATATGCTTGCCCAGCCAGGGCCAGTAGGGCAGCGAGTAGGCCAGCGCCACCGACAGCGCCGCCAGCGCCAGCCCCGCGCCGATGAAGCTGGACGCCGCGCCCAGGTCGAGCGGACTCTTCACGATCGACTGGAACAGCAGCACCGGGAACAGCATGAAATACACCAGGCTTTCCACCTGCTGCCAGACGCTGCGGTTCAGCGCGGTGTAGCGGCACACCAGGTAGCCGCACAGGATCAGCGAAAAGTCGGGGATGAGGAGTTGCGCGAAGTTCACTCCCTGAGAATAACGCAGCGCGGGCCCGCGGGTTTGTCCAGATGGCCACAGCGGCCTGCTTGCGTGTAAGCTTGAAGCGCAAGACGCGCCCGCCGGTGGCCGCGTTCCTTTTTCAACAAGCCAGGACTCATCATGATGTTTCGACGTTCCCTTTTGGCGCTGGCGCTGGTGGCTGCGGCCACTTCCGCGCTGGCGCAGAGCTACCCCAGCAGGTCGATCAAGCTGACCGTGCCGTTTGCGCCCGGCGGCACCACCGACATCATTGCCCGCATCGTGGCCGAGGGCTTGGGCAAGGCGCTGGGTCAGGCCGTGGTGGTGGACAACAAGGCGGGTGGCGGCGGTGTGCTCGGCGCCACCGACACCGCGAGAGCAGCCCCCGATGGCTACACCATAGGCATGGCGACGGTGTCGACGACGGCGGCGAATCCGGCCATCAACCCGAAGATCACCTACAACCCCATCACCGACTTCACGCCCATCATCAATATCGCGGCCACGCCTAACGTGATTGCGGTGCACCCCAGCTTCCCGGCCAAGGACTACAAGGCCTTTGTCGCCGAGCTCAAGCGCAATCCGGGCAAGTACTCGTTCTCGTCCTCCGGCACCGGCGGCATCGGCCACCTGCAGATGGAGCTGTACAAAAGCTTAAGCGGCACCTTCGTCACGCACATCCCCTACCGCGGCGCGGGCCCGGCGCTGAACGACACCGTGGCCGGCCAGGTCTCCATGACCTTCGACAACATGCCGTCGTCCATGCCTTACATCCAGGCTGGCAGGCTGGTTCCCATCGTCGTGGCCGCACCCCAGCGCCTGGCGCAGCTGCCCAATGTGCCCACGTTCAAGGAGGTGGGCCTGGAGCCCGTGAACCGCATGGCCTACTACGGCATCTACGGCCCCAAGGGCATGCCCCGGGACATCGTGAACAAGATCAACGCCGCCGTGCGCAAGGCGCTCGAAGACCCTACCGTGAAGAAGCGCATCGAAGACACCGGCTCCATCGTCATCGGCAACACGCCCGAGCAATTCGCCGAGCAGATCAAGGCCGAGTTCGAGGTCTACAAGAAAGTCGTCGCATCGGCCCACCTGAAGTTGGAGTGATGTTCCCGGAATGGCCTCCCTCGCCCGCTCGCGGGAGAGGGCAGGGGTGAGGGTGCAACCCGTGTCCGGAACGGGCAGCCTTTGCTATCCTTTCACGCATGACTCACGCCCCACCCGACTGCATTGACGTCTTCATTGACGCGCTGTGGCTGGAACACGGCCTGGCGCGCAACACGCTGGGTGCCTACCGCCGCGACTTGAGCGCGTATGCGCAATGGCTGGGCGCGCAGGGCAAGGCGCTGGACGACAGCGCCGAGGCCGATCTCAACGGCTATTTTTCTGCGCGCCACGCCAGCACCAAGGCCACGTCCGCGAACCGGCGCCTGACGGTCTTCAAACGCTACTTTCGCTGGGCGCTGCGCGAGCGCTTCATCCAGGCCGACCCCACGCTCAAGCTCTCGGCCGCGAGGCAGGCGCTGCGCATTCCCAAGACCCTGACCGAGGCCCAGGTGGAGGCGCTGCTGGAGGCGCCCGACGTGGACTCATCCCTGGGCCTGCGCGACCGCGCGATGCTGGAGCTGATGTACGCCAGCGGATTGCGCGTGAGCGAACTGGTGACGCTGAAGCACTTCAACCTGAGCCTGAACGACGGCGTGCTGCGCGTGCTGGGCAAGGGCAACAAGGAGCGGCTCGTGCCTTTCGGCGAAGTGGCGCGCCTGTGGCTGCAGCGCTATCTGGCGCAGTCGCGCGCCGTCATCCTCGGGTCGCAGCAGACCGAGGACCTGTTCGTGACGCAGCGCGGACACGCCATGAGCCGCGTCATGTTCTGGAAGATCGTGAAGAAGCATGCCCTGGCAGCGCACATCACGGCGCCGCTGTCACCGCACACGCTGCGCCATGCTTTTGCCACGCATCTGCTGAATCACGGCGCCGATCTGCGCTCGGTGCAACTGCTGCTCGGGCACGCCGACATTTCCACCACCACGATCTACACCCATGTGGCGCGCGAGCGGCTCAAGATCCTGCACGCCCAGCACCACCCGCGAGGTTAGGGGGCCCATTGCCTTCCAGTAGGTCGGTTTAGCCTTTGGGGCGTAACCCGACATTTCAGCGCATCGCCGTCAGTGCGTCCAGCTCAGGCTCGGTGAAACCGGCCAGCCGTCGCGCTTCCAGATTGAAGGGACCGCGCAGCTTCGGGGCCTTGTACCTGTGCGCGAGATCGGCGTAGGTGGCGACGGGGTCCAGGCCGCGCTGTTCGCAGACCCAGCGGTACCAGCGGTTGCCCGCGGCCACGTGGCCGATCTCGTCGCGCAGGATCAGATCGAGAATCTTGCCGACCTGATGGTCACCCGCGCCCACCAGCTTGTTCTTCACCGCGGGCGAGGCGTCCAGGCCGCGTGCTTCCAGCGTCCTTGGCACCAGACCGAGCCGTGCCAGGATGTCACCCCGGGTCCGTTCGGCCATCTCCCACAGCGCGTTGTGCGCCTGGAATGAGCCGTAATCGAAGCCCAGCGCAACGAGGTGGTCGCGCAGCAGCGTGAAGTGCAGCGCCTCCTCGTTCGCGATTCCGATCCAGTCCCTGTAGAACGCCTCCGGCATGCCGGAAAAACGCCACACGATGTCCAGCGCCAGGTCGATGGCGTTGAGCTCGATGTGGGCGACCGAGTGGATCAGCGCGGCCCGGCCCTCCAGAGTCGCCAGCGACGCCTGCTTGAGCTGCACATGGGGCACCAGCTCGGGCTTGAGCGGCCTGCCGGGAAGCCCGCCCGGCTCTGCGATCGCACGCTGCGCGCCCACCGGCGCCACTGATGCGGCCAGCTCGCGCGTCAGCGCCACCTTGGTCAATGGGTCGCTCTGCTGCACGATCTGCAGGGCCCGCTGGCGCAGTGAACTCATCGTGCCAGCTCCAGACTAGGCACCCCAGGCCAGAGGCCCCACGCGGTCCAGATGCGTGAGGTACAGGCGCAGGTCGAATTCGAGCTGGTGGTATTGCGGCTCCATGTAAGTGCACAGGCGGTAGAAGGCCTTGTCGTGTTCGCGCTCCTTGGTGTGCGCCAGCTCATGCACGCAGATCATGCGCAGGAACTCGATGGGCACCTCCTTGAACAGGCTGGCCACGCGAATCTCGCGCTTGGCCAGCAGCTTGTTGCCCTGCACCCGTGACACCGTGGTGTGCGTGCCGAGCGCGTGCGTGATGATCTGCAGCTTGCTGTCGAACAGCACCTTTCCCACCGGCTCGCCGCCGCGCAGGTGTTCCAGCCGCAGCGCATTCACGTAGTCGTACAGCGCGCGATCCGTGCGCACCTCGTGCGCGCTTGGGTATTTCTTGCGCAGCAGCTCACCCAGCGTGCCCTGGGCCAGCAGGCCCTGCACCTGCTCCAGTGTGGTGGCCGGGTAACCGCCTAAGAATTTGAGCGGCTCAGGCTTCACGCCGCAGCGCCGGGACCAGGATCACATCGCGGATGCTGGCGCTGTCGGTGAGCAGCATCATGAGACGGTCGATGCCGATGCCACAGCCGCCCGTGGGCGGCATGCCGTATTCCAGCGCACGCACGAAGTCGTGGTCGTAGTACATGGCCTCGTCGTCGCCTTCGTCCTTGGCAGCGACCTGCGACTGCAGGCGTGCGGCCTGGTCCTGGGCGTCGTTGAGCTCGCTGAAGCCGTTGCCGAACTCGCGCCCGGTGATGTAGAGCTCGAAGCGCTCGGTCACTTCGGGGCGCGCGTCGTTGGCGCGCGCCAGCGGGGAGATCTCCGTCGGGTGCTCGCAGATGAAGGTCGGTTGCCAGAGCTTTTCCTCCACCGTCTCTTCGAAGTAAAGCACCTGCAGACTCGCCAGCGAGCGCGTCGAGAGCTTGTTCTTGGCTTCGGACAAGCCAAGTTTCTTCAGTGCATTCGTGAGCCACACCGCGTCGTCGATGTGCGCTGCGGCCTCGGTGTGCTTGCAGATCGCTTCGCGAATGGTCAGGCGCTCGAACGGCTGGCTCAGGTCCACGGCGCGCCCCTGGTAGCTCAACTGCAGCGTGCCCAGCGCCTTTTGCGCCGCGTCGCGGATCAGGCTTTCGGTGAAGTCCATCAGGTCCAGGTAGTTCCAGTAGGCGGCGTAGAACTCCATCATCGTGAACTCGGGGTTGTGCCTGACCGAGATGCCTTCGTTGCGGTAGCTGCGGTTGATCTCGAACACGCGGTCAAAGCCGCCGACGATCAGCCGCTTCAAATACAGCTCGGGCGCGATGCGCAGGAACATCTGCTGGTCCAGCGCGTTGTGGTGCGTGACGAAGGGCTTGGCGTTGGCGCCGCCGGGAATGGGGTGCAGCATCGGCGTTTCCACTTCCAGAAACTGGTGCGCCACCATGAACTCGCGCAGTGCGCTCACGGCCTGGCTGCGCGCCACGAAGCGCCGGCGCGTGGCCTCGTCCGTCATCAGGTCCACGTAGCGCTGGCGGTACTTCACTTCCTGGTCGGCAATGCCGTGGAACTTGTCGGGCATGGGGCGCAGGCTCTTGGTGAGCAGGCGCACCTGGGTCGCGTGGATCGACAGCTCGCCGGTGCGGGTCTTGAACACGCGCCCCTCGGCCGCCACGATGTCGCCCAGGTCCCAGTGCTTGAACAGCGCGTACAGCTCTTCGCCGACCTCGTCGCGCGTGACGTAGATCTGGATGCGCCCGCCCGTGGGGCCGAAGGACGCATCCTGCAGCGTGGCAAAGCTGGCCTTGCCCATGACACGCTTGAGCATCATGCGCCCCGCAATTTTCACGACGTGACCCTGTTCCAGCAGGGTCTCGGTCGACTTCTCGTTGTGCGCTTCGACCAGTTCTGCCGCGCGATGGCTGGGCTTGAAGTCATTGGGAAAGGCCACGCCTTTTCCCTGGGCTTGGCGCTCGCGCATGGCCAGCAGTTTTTCACGGCGCTCGGCCATGAGTTGGTTTTCGTCTTGAGCGGGGGCAGCCGTGGTGGTCATACTGTTGAAGTCAGAAAAGGGAGAAAACGCGGGCGGGATGCACAGCGCCATTGCGCCGTACCAAGGGAGTAACCGCCTATTTTAAGTTTTTGCGGACCCCCCGGGATCAGCACCTTGCGCCGACGCGCTCGCTTGGTGCCAGAATACCCGTCAAGCCACAACACCCCACGCCATGATCGCTCAAATCATTTCCCTTTTACTCGACGTCGCCACCGGTCTCATCGGCGGCGCCTGCCTGTTGCGCCTGTACATGCAGCAGCTGCGCGTACCCTTTGGCAATCCGCTCGGAAAACTGGTGTTTGCGCTGAGCAACTGGCTGGTGTTGCCATTGCGCCGTGTCGTGCCTGCGGTCGGGTCCGTGGATACGGCCAGCCTGCTGGGTGCCCTGTTGCTGGAACTGGCGCAGTTCGGCCTGCTCTGGCTGCTCGCTGGCGCCCAGGGGTCGGCCGTGCTGGTGCCGGTGCTGGCGCTGTTCGGTCTGGTGCGCCTGGTGTTGTCCGGCCTGACCGGCCTGATCATCGTCTACGCCGTGCTGTCGTGGGTGCAGTCGCGCTCCATCCTGGTCGATCTGGTGGAGCGTCTGTGCGCGCCGCCCCTGCGCCCGCTGCGCCGCATCATCCCGCCGGTCGGCGGCATGGACCTGTCACCGCTGGCGCTGCTGGTGCTGCTGCAGGTGCTGGCGATCGTCCTGAGCTCGGCGCAAGGCGAAGTGTTGCGGATGCTCTGATCAGTTGTCGGGTTACGCTGCGCTAACCCGATCTATAAAGGTGCGAGTAGGAATACGAAGGGACTTCCCACTTTCTGGTAACGGCATCAAGTGCCAAGATTGGTCTTTTGGAAAGTCAATCTGCAACCTTTGAAAGGAGAAGTCCCATGAGCGAGATTACACGAGTTGGCGTTGATTTGGCAAAACA
>CAILZB010000032.1 GCA_903838565.1 uncultured beta proteobacterium
AACGCCTATTTGCAGGCGCTCGGGCCAGGCGCGCGGGTACGAAGCCTGGCCGACGTCATCGCCTTCAACCAGGAGCACGCAGAACTCGAGATGCCCTGGTTCAGCCAGGACATCTTCCTGATGTCGCAGGACAAGGGGCCGTTGAGCGACGGCGAGTACCTCAATGCACTGGCCACCATGCGGCGCATCGCGCGCACCGAAGGAATCGAAACCGTACTGCGCGAGCACCGGCTCGACGCGCTGATTGCGCCCACGTGCGGCCCCGCCGGGGCCAGCGATCTGCTGCTGGGTGACCGCGTCGTGGGCGGCAGCAGTTCGCCGGCAGCAGCAGCGGGAACGCCGAGTATCACGGTCCCGGTGGGCTATGTGCAGGGGCTACCGCTGGGTCTGAGTTTTTTCGCCGATGCATGGAGCGAGCGCAGACTGCTGGGCTTGGCCTACGCGTTTGAACAGATGACCGGCATACGCCAGGGACCACGCTATCTTCCCAGCCTGAGGCCATAACCAGCCGGGGTTTGTCGTCAGGCATCATTTGAGTGCCTTGCGCACATCGACGAGATCGCGCTCCGCGCTTTGAATAGATTGCCTGCCAGGCCTGTGCGCGAGACACCAACTGCGCGTTGACATCGCGGGCCGGTTCGGCGCTGGACCGCGCTGCTTGCAACGGCCAGCGTGAGTTTCCGCACGCACGCAAACCGATGGCACACCTGGAACACGAAACTCGCCGACCGTTGTGGATCATTGGCGGTGGCACCGTCCTGATGCTTCGGATACCCGTTCAAATCCATGGTGGCTTGGTGGACGGCCGCCCCGGTCCGCTGCGTGTCTTTGGCGCCACTATGGGCCATCCGGTTTCCCGCTGTCGGTCTCAAGTTCGGCCAAGTGCTTTCTGTAGACGCCGGTGGCGTAGAGCAAGTTGCGCAGCAACCAACCGTTGGCGACCAGGAGCGCCAGACCCGCGGGCCGAATGAACCAGGCTGGCCAGAAGACTGACAGCGTTAGCAGCGCGAAGGCCAGGAAGTGCGCCAACAACTGGCGGTCTATGCGCGACTGCGGCAAGACCTTTTTCATGTTCGGTGCGAGCACCCGACCGCGACCGCGGTTTTGCAGGTGCAGCCAGACCAGAAACGGCACGATCTTGTACAACATCCCAAGAATCGCCGACATGAAGCAGCCCGCCAGCAGCAGTACTCCCAGCAGCAGTGGAAAACGCGGCCAGAGCTGGAGCGACGGGACGAGGTTACCGGCCAGCCACAGCGCGCAGGCCAGCAGCGCGCAGACCATGGAGAAACGCCACAGATGGTGTGAGGCATCGTGTTTTGGTCGCTTGCTCGATCCCAGCAGTCGCAGCGTCAACCCGGCAAACACGGCACCTGTGACCAGCGTCGCTGCGCCCAGCAGCAGCGCCGGTGTGATCCAACCGGCCAGTTCAGCCAGCGTCCACAGGACAAGCGCGGCCAACACCGTAAAGGAAAAATTGCGCGCAAACCAGCGCGGGTATTCGGGGGTCAACTGGAACATGGGAACGACCACGAAGCTCACCGCAGCGAGCACGGTGCAGGCCCAGGCCATCAGGCCCCAGCCCAGATGCAGGCCGGTCAGCTCAAGCAGCGTCACGGGCAACCACCCACCCAACGCGATGGCCAACAGCGCGCCCGAAAGAGCGGTCGCGGCCAGACCGAGAAGCGCCGTTTTCAAGCCACGGACCGTCGGGTCGGAAGCGGCAATGCCATGCAACGCGCACCCCGCCGAGCCGATGAAAAGCAGGATGCCGCCAGCCAGAAACAACACCGCTGCGCCAAACAGCAGCGGCTCGTAGCTCAGGAACGCCGCAGCCAGCGCCAGCGCTCCGGCGCTGATCGCCAGATGCACCACCCTGGCAAGGCCCAGGGGCCGTGCCATGTTCGCGCCGACCACGACGGGCAGCAACTGCAGCAGCGCCCCCAGCATCACCTGCAGCATGAAGCCGACCGTGATCAGGTGCGTCAGCGCCAGCGCCGCTGGCGTCCAGCGCGAGGCGAAAGCGTCCGGTCCGCTGTACAGGATCAGCAAGCCGGCAAGCATGGCAAACAGCGGCGCGGTCAGGAAGAACCGCAGCGGCGCGCTGATCGGCGGCGCTTGGTCAAACGACAGCAGTGCCTGCATGGTCCGGATCGCGCCAGCTCAGGATTTCGAAGGTTCCATCGGCTGTATGGCGCGTCTGGTGCAAAAAACCGTTGAGATCCAGCGCTCGGTAAAGGGGGTGGGGCTCACGCGGCAACAGCAGCAACACGGCCCGTCCGGCGGGACAGACGCTGAGCGCGTCCATCACCCGCAGAAAGGGTTCGGGCGGCTCCATGCCGCGCCCGTCGATGACCTCGTGCGTGTCCGGTGGCCTCATGCTTGCGGCGTTGGCGCCGCTCCGATCTGCTCACTCAATTGCGGCAGCAGGGACGCGGTCTGATCGCTCAGGTGCGCGTCGCACATCGGATAGAGGACCTGCTCTTCCTTCATGTTGTGTTGTTGCATCATGATCAACAAGGTCTCGGTGTTGCCCGAGAAGTCTTCGCCATCCTGGCTGCCAAGGGATTGCTGCGCCGCTGCCATGAGTTGGTTCATCTGCACATGCTCGTCGCGCATCACCTGGGTGGGCCCCATGGTCATGCCGGTGGCAAGTTCAAATGCGGGGAAAAGAACCTCTTCTTCGGCAGCAAAGTGTTGCTGCATGGCACGCTGGAAGGCGGAAAACGAGGCCTTGGCCCGGTCCCACGCCTGTGCCGCTGCGGCCTGCTCGGCCGAGGCAAAAAACACATCGCAGCGCCGATGGTCGGCGAGCATGAGATCTTTGAAGCTGTTCATGATGAAAACCTGCTGACGGTCGAAAAGTAAATGAATGACGTTGGCGATCGACTCCAACGCCGCTATTCTGCGCCGAGTTGCAGCTTGAATTCGGACAGTGGCCGCACGTCGGCGGCGCTGCAGCGCCGCCGTCCATCCTCTGGCGCGGTGAGTGGAATGCATGGCACCATGGAGCGCCTTGAATCCAGGCAGAGTTGCTGGTAGGTGGCCGTGGCCTGAAGTTTCCATTCCAGTTCCTCCGGCGTGAGGCTGCGCACCACTTTGGCCGGCACGCCCATCGCCAGGCTCCTGGGGGGAATCACGCTCTTGGCTGCGACGAAGGCTGAGGCCGAGACGATGGACGATTCGCCGATCTCCGCGAAATCCATCACGACGGCATTCATTCCCACCAGCACATTGCGTCTGAGCGTGCACGCATGGATGATGGCCCCGTGTCCGATATGACCGTTCTCTTCGATCACGGTATCGGTGCTGGGGAAGCCGTGCACCACCACCGTGTCCTGGATATTGGAGCCTGCGCCGATGACGATGCGCCCCAGGTCACCGCGCAAGCAGGCGCACGGTGCCACGTAGACTCCAGCACCGATGATGACGTCGCCGATGACCACGGCGCTCGGATGAACGAAGGCGCTGGGATCGATGACGGGAACGACGCCGTCGTAGGAATAGATTTGCGCCATCGACTCAAGCCTAGTGAATCGTCATACCGCCGTCGGCAGCGAGGATCTGTCCGGTGACGTAGGAGGAAGCGTCCGACGCGAAGAAGACAAAGACCGGTGTTATTTCTTCAGGTTGCGCCCAACGCCCCAGGGCGATGCGGTCCAGGTATTTTTCCTTGAAGCGTTCGTCGGTCCGGATCGTCTCCGTCATCGGCGTGGCTGCGCCTGGCGCGATGGCGTTGGCCGTGATGTTGTGCCGCGCCAACTCCCTGGCGCAGCTCTTTGTCATGCCCAGGATGCCGGCCTTGGCCACGCTGTAATTGATCTGGCCCACGGTGCCCAGAATACCCGCAGCGGAAGTGACGAAGATGATGCGGCCGTAGCGGCGCTCGATCATGCCGTCCACCACCGCCTGCAGGCAATTGAAGCTTCCGCTCAGGTGCACGGCGAGCACCGCCTGCCATTGCTCGGACGTCATCTTGTGCAACATCGCCGTGCGCGTGATGCCGGCGTTGTTCACCAGAATGTCGACCCGGCCCCAGGCCTGCGTCACCTGTGCCGCCATGGCGTCGACCTGGGCGCGCACAGCCACATCGCAGGCCACTGCCATGGCCTGTCCGCCATCGGCCCTGATCTTGTCGGCAACCGCGTTGGCCGCGTCGAGGTTCATGTCGACCACGGCCACCCTGGCGCCTTCAGCGGCATAGGCCTGGGCTACGGCGGCGCCAATACCCTGGCCGGCACCGGTGACGATCGCCACCCTGTCCTTGAGTTGCATGCTGTCAGGCCTTGGGCTTGGCCAGAACCTGCTCGGCAAAGGCGTCGTCGAACAGCGCACCTTGCGCCACCAGCTGGCGGTATTTGACAAAGTCGATCACGTCCCGTCCGGTGGCCTTCTTGGCGTCAAACGCGTTGAAGCCGAGCCAGGCCTCGTGGTTCATGTTGGCTGCAAGCCAGTGACGATTGGCCAGCTTGAACTGGTCCCAGAAGAACTTCTTCTTGCCGCGAATGCCGTCGATCGACTTGATCAGGCAATGCGGGAACAGGTTGGTGAATTTCCAGATCAACTCGTTCACTGCGGCATCGAGCCGGCTGAAATCGGTGGTGCATTGCGCCATCAATTCTTTCGCCGCCTTCACTTGGTCGGGTGCCACCGCCTCGCCGTACACCAGTTCGCCGTCGTCCACGTAGGCGTCGGTGCGCACCAGGGGATTGCGCACCCACTCGCCGTCTTTCTTCAGCACCGGAACCACCTTGGTCACCAGATTCTTGGCGCGCATCTTGTAGGCGCTCCAGGTCTCGCAGGACACGCAGTTGTACATGGCGTCTTCCATGTTCAGCATCCAGGGCAGGAAGTCGGTGGAGCCGCCGTCGGGCGCGCTACCGTGTTTGGGCCCGGCCTGGCCAAAGATGGCCATGTCGGATGTGACGGTGAGGTCCGTGGCCATGCCGATTTCCTGGCCGCCGGCAACACGCATGCCGTTGACACGACAGATCACGGGCTTTTTGCAATTCAGGATGCCGTCCACCATGGCATTGAACAGGTCCATGTATTCGCCGTATTCATTCGGCCGTTTCGAGTAATAGGCCGAGTACTCGGCGGTATTGCCGCCGGTGCAGAAGGCCTTGTCGCCCACCGCCGTGAAGACCACCGCAACGACGGCGCGGTCACTGGAGGCGCGCTGGAATCCGGCGATCACCGCCTTCACCATTTCCGTGGTGTAGGAGTTGTATTGCGCCGGATTGTTCAGGATGATCCAGGAGGAAAAAAGTCCCTCCACGGTATTGCCCTGTGGATCGACGATGGGTCGGCGTTCATAGATGACCGATGGGGCCTCGGTGCCGAAATGTTCTTCGCCCAAGAGGGCGTGGTCTTTCAGTTCGTTGTCGCGGCGCAGCCAATTGAGTGACATGAAAATGCTCCTGCTTAGTTGAGTTGAGTTAATTGAAATCGGGCGTGAGAATGACGCGGCGGCTGAGTTTGCCGTGATGGGCCTCGTCGAACACCTGTTCGATCTGGCTCATGGGTCTCGTCTCGACAAAGGGCTCGAGCTGGATGCGCCCATCCAGGCACATTTCCAGCACCGCCGGGTATTTGTCGGGCGTGCAGCCCCAGGTGCCGATGATTTCGGCGTCGAAGGCCATGAGCTTGGACAGCATGTAGCTGGTCTCTTCCGTGCCATAGCCCACCACCACCAGCATGCCGACAAAGGACAGCAGCGACAGGGCAGTTTCCTGGCCGGGCTTGGTCCCCGTGCATTCGAAGATCTTCCAGCCGGTGTTGCCGGAGACGCCGGCGTCCTTGGCGATTTTCTTGAATTGTTCCTTCACTTCCTTGCTGCTCAAGCCGCGCGGGTTGATGGTGGCGTCGGCACCAAAGCCTTCCATCTTTTTCAGCTTCTCGGCGTTCACGTCGATGCCGACGATCATCTTGGCGCCCATGGCTTTGGCCACCTGCACCATGAAGCTGCCGACGCCGCCGGCTGCACCGACCACCACCACCAGATCACCCGCGCCGAGCTTGGCCCGAACGGCGGCCTGGTAGGGCGTGGTCACGGCATCGGCGATCACCGACAGGTGTTCCAGCGGAACCCCCTTGCGATCGCCCACGACGCACAGGAACTTCGCCTGCACCACGATGTGGCTGGAGAAGCCGCCGTAGATGCCCATGGAGTTGCCAGGCATCTTCTGCGCCAGGCAACGGTTGCCGCGGCCGGATTGGCACAGCTCGCATTCGCCGCAGGGCAGAACGGCTGGAATGATGACTTCCTTGCCCAGCATGCTGGCTTCACCGCCAATGGCGACGCCGCTGATCTCGTGCCCCAGGGAGAGGGGCGGCTTTTGCACCGTCGGCACTCCCATGTAGAAGTACGATAGATCGGTGTGGCAGACGCCACAACCGCTGATCTGTACCACCACGTCGCCGCTGGCCAGCGCGGGCATGGGGATGCGGGTCCTGACCAGCTTGCCCGGTTCGGACATTTGCCAGGTATCGATGAATTCCGGAATCATGGGATTTCCTTTTTTGTGTATGTAGTTCGAATCAGGAATTGCGCCAGACCGGCTGGCGCTTTTCCAGGAACGCTGCCAAGCCTTCTTTCGCGTCGTCGGTGAGCATGAGTTCCCTGAGGTAGATGTCTTCCACGGTGTCAAGCGCGGCGCCGAAGGGCTGGCCGGTCGCGGCGCGGATCGCGCGGCGCGTGCTCAGCAGCGCAACGCGGGACAGTTTCAGGAACGGCGCCAGAAAAGCCTGTACGTCGGCGGCGAAGGATTCCCTTGGGAAGACGCGATTCACCAGGCCCAGCGAATGGCCTTGCTCGGCCGTGAAATTTTCTCCGCCCAGCAGCATCTCCATGGCCCTGGCGGGCGACACCAGGCGCGGCAGGAGTACGGCCGCGATCGGCGGGAACACCGCCAGCTTGATCTCGGGCTGGCCAAATTTGGCGCCGGCCGCGGCCACGATCATGTCGCAGGCGATGGCCAGTTCCATTCCGCCACCCAGGGCCGCGCCATTCACCGCTGCCACCGTGGGCATGGGCAATTTCTGCAGCCGGCGAAAGATGCCGTGAAACACCTCGATCATCCGGTCCACCTTGTCCGGCGTGTGGTCTGCCACCTCGACGCCGGCGGAAAAGGCCTTCTCGCCCGCACCGGTGATGACCAGCAGCTTGATGCTGTCGTCCTGGCTGCACGCGTCCAGCGCGTCATTGATCTCGGCCATGGTCGGGATGTCCATGACGTTGAAGGGCGGCCGGTTGATGGTCAGTGTCGCCAGTCCGTCGGCGACGCCGTAGCGAATGAATTCGAAAGTTTGCGCTGCGCTCATCGGATTGTTCTCCTTAAAACAGGTCGTCAAGCTCATCCGATCCACCGCCCGGCATCTTGCCGTGCTCCTGCAGATAGGCCTGGATCATCTGGGACTCGCGCGAAGTGTACATGGCGGCTTCTTCGAAAGTGAACGCCACCGCGCCGTGGGAACCCCCGAGCTGCTCCTGCAGCCCGCGCTGCAGGTTCTCGACACCCTTGATCATGAGAACGTTCTTGTCAGCGTCCAGCAGCTGGAACACCCCCGCCTCGGCGCTCATGCCGGACACCACCTGGGCATCGAAGTCCAACCAGGACTCGGGCGGCAGCACCGCATCGGTGATCTTGGGCGCCAGATTGCATTTGAAGCAGCGCGCTGCCTCGGCGCGCGCGGTCGCGTCGTCAAAGCCTTTTTCCACTTCGTCCCAGCCGCCGCGTTGCGCCGGCTGCAGCATGATCGGGTGGAACTTGTGTTGCCGATTGAATTGCGGGTCGCGGCCCAGGAAGGGATCACTTTCCCAGCCGTCGCGCAGCAGTTGCTCCTCGATGTCACCGTCGCCACCGAGTTGCCGGTCCATGGCGGCTGCGGCCACGCGGCCCTGCGCAATGGATTCGATCAGCGTTGACGGCCCGAGCACGCAGTCGCCTCCCGCATAGACGCCGGCACGGCTGCTGAGCATGGAGTCCTGGCGCACCGTGATGCGACCCTTTTGATCGGTCAGCACGCCGAAGCCTTCAAAGCGCTGCGGGTGCTGTCCCACAGCGGAGATCACCAGGTCCACCCGCTCGCAGCATTCTTCACCGGTGTCTATGGCCGAGCGGCGTTTGGAGGCATCGGGCGCACCCAGCGCCATACGGGCATAGGTGATGTTCAGGCCTTGGCCATCGCTGCCAACTTCAATCCTTTTGGGCGAGAGCAGGAAGTGCAGGTTCACGCCCTCGTCCACACAGCCCTCGACTTCCTCGGCGCGCGCCGGCATTTCATCCTGCGTGCGGCGATACACCATGTCCACCTCGGCGCCGAAACGGCGGGACGAACGTGCGTTGTCGGTGGCGACATTGCCACCGCCTATGACCACCACCCTGGCGCCGGTCTGTATGCCCGCCGGCGTGTTTACCAGCCCCATGGTGGCGGCCTTGAGGTAGGTGGGGCTGTCGACCACGCCGGGCAGATCTTCGCCGGGAATGCCCAGCTTGTCGCCGCCCTGCGCGCCGATGCCGATGAAGATCGCCTCGAAGCCCTGCCCGAACAGCGCGTCGGCGCTTTCCACGCGGCTATTGAACTGGAAAGCCACACCGAGCTTTTGTACTTCGGCGATTTCGTCGTCGATGACGTTGACAGGCACGCGGTAGGAGGGAATGCCGTAGCGGGCCATGCCGCCGGCTGCCGGCTGGGCATCAAAGACGGTCACGGCGTGACCCTTCTTTGCCAGGTAATAGGCGACTGTCAGGCCCGCCGGGCCGGCGCCGATCACCGCGGCCTTGTGCCCGCTTGGCGCCAGTTGGGTTGAATATTGACGCCACAGTCCGGTGTCGTTGTCGGCCGCGATGCGTTTGAGCGAGCGGATCGACAGTGGATCATCGAGTTGTCCGCGCCGGCAGGCGGTCTCGCACATCGCGAAACAGGCGCGAGCGACGATGCCGGGGAAGGGCAGTTTCTCGCGCACCACGGCGATGGCTTCTCCGTACTTGCCTTGGGCCGCCAGTTGCACGTAGCGCGGCACGTCGATGCCGGCGGGACAGGCCTGCTTGCAGGGAACCATGCTTTGCTCGCGCAGGGCCGGATCCAGCGTGCGGTCGGTGAGGGCGCCGGTGGGGCAGACAACCACACAGGCTTGGCAAAACTTGCAGCCGGATTCGATCAGCGTGGGCGCAATCGTGCCGACGTAGCGGCGCACTCCCTGAGCGGTCTGCACCTCCTTGACCTCCAGGCAACCGACACCGCGCACCTCGTTGCAGGCCACCAGGCAGCGGCGGCAGTCGATGCACAGGTTGTAGTCCCGGTCGAAGAAAGGCTCGTTCGTGATGACGGGTAAACCCGCCGGCTTGTAGGGCGGTGTGGTGTTGGGGATCACGACGTAGTCGGCCACCTTGCGCAACTCGCAGCTGGAAAAGATCGAGCAGCAGCGGGTCTCGGGCGGATTGCCGTACGAGCACTGCGTGCGCGAGCAGCCGTCGCGTTGCGGGCAAACCAGACAGACATGAGGGTGCGGTCCCAGGATCTTCGCCAGATGTTCCTGGCGCGCCTTCTGGATCTGTGGCGTATTGCTGCGCACCGTCATGCCTTCGCGCACGGTGGTGGAACAGGCCTTGCTCATGCCGGGCGTGCCCTCGATTTCGATCAGGCAAAGATTGCAGCCGGAATCGGCCTTGTCACCGCAGGCGCGTTGCTGGGCCGGCGGCAGATCCGGGTGGGCGCACAACGCGGGAATATAGATCCCGGCCACGCTGGCGGCATTCAGCACCGAGGCGCCCGCCGGTGCCTGCACGCGCTTGCCGTCGATGCTGAGTTCCACCGGTTCCCCGAAGGCGAGCGCATCCGTGGCCCGGCTGGCTTTCCACCACGTGATGACTGAAGTCTGTTGCGCTGGCATCGCTGGTTCTCCTGATTCGCTCAGAGCGCAGGCGCGCTCAATGCGCTGCGTGCCTGCGGGCTGGGGCCATAGCCCGGGTAATAGTGAGCTTGGCAAGCGCCGGCGCGCACTGCGGCGATGAAATCGGCCATGCAGGTGATGTCACCTTCGAACTCCGTGGCGCAGCGACCCACCGCTGCCGTCTTGTGGCAGTCGCTTCCCCCCAGCGTGGGCAAACCCAGGATTTGTGCTGCGCGCTGCGCGAGGCGATCGTCGTCGACGCTGTTGTTGCCGTTGTGCGTCTCGACCGCGGCTATGCCGTCCAGATCCAGGATTCCTTCGAGCAGACTGGACAGTCCGACCTGGCGAAAGGGATGGGCCGGGACGCAGATCCCCCCCATTTCGTTGATGCGGGCGATGACTTCTTCCATGGGCAGGTAGTTGTCGCGGTTCCAGGTGTTCCAGCTGTCGTCTTCAACGCCGTAGGCCAGAAGATGGCCACGGTCGGTGGCGATCTCGACACCGCGCAGCACCAGCAGACCCTCATCCCTTCCCACTTGCAGCACGGGCTCGGAAGCTTCATAGGAGTAGTGCTCGGTGATGCACACGGCATCGATACCTAACACTTTGGCACGTCGAATCAGGTCGACCGGCTCCAGCCAGTTGTCGTACGAGTACTTCGTATGACAGTGCGTGTCGATCCACATGGTGCGCGGCGCCGAGCGTGACGGATCAGGGCAACTCGAATTCGAGATTGATGCGTTTGGAGGGAACGAACTTCTGGCGCGCAAAAAATCGCTCGAGCGCGAAGTCGTCCCAGTTCACCAGGGTGTAGACCTTCTTCACGCCGGCGGCCTTCATGTTCATCATGAATTGGTCCAGCATTTCACTGGCCACGCCGTACTTGCGAAAATCGGGGTGAACGCCCAGTGCATCGATCGTCGCCGTGGCGTCGACGATGCCGAATTCGCCGAAGAACATGTATCCCATGACGAAGCCGACCACCTTGCCATCCTCTTCGCAGACGATGGAGCAGTTGGTGTTGGCCTTGCGGTTCAGGATGCTGGCGATCTTTTTTTCGTAGTACTCGCGCCGCGGCTGCTGGCTCGCCGCCTCGTCGATGGCGACGATGTCGTCCAGATCTTGTGCCTTGAGTACGCGCAGGATGCGCTGCTTGCTAGCCATGTTCATTCTCCTTGTAGGCCGGCGCGTCGGGTGCGACCGTCGGCAGGTTTTTAATCAAACAATTCATCGCCCTTGGCCGCAGTCCGACCGGGGCGGACATAGATCGAACCCCAGGACTGGCTCGCATTCGACTTGTCGGCCGCGTCGTAGCAGACGGTGCACGACGCCTCGTCCGAGCTGCCCGATGGGCCGGCGGTGCTGGTGCCAAAGCGCTCAACGTGCACCTCGTAGCCCATGCCCTTGTAGTTCTCGACCACCTCCGACAGGCGCGGCTCGCCGATGGTGGTGCGCAGGATCCAGCCCTGCTGTTGCAGCAGGAAGGAAGGGTCGTTGCTGTCCACGGCTCCCGCCGAGGAGCACGAAGTGGACGCGCAGTTCGAGCCCGAGGCGCAGGAACTTGCACTGGAGCAGGCAGCGTCGGCCTGCACGATGGGAATCATCACTTGGCTCTTGCCCATGTTCGCTCCTTACCAGGAATGCTTGATGGCGCCCGGCGTGCACGCCGTGGTGCAGGGCAAGCTGGTGTAGCCGGAGGCGGGCTTGCACTCCGAGCAGTCATACGACAGCGTGCGGCAATTGGGCTTCTTGACCCACACCACTTCGTCGTCGTAGTCGTCCACGAGGATTTCAAACATCTGCTTGGGACAGGCGCTGATACAGGCGCGAGCGGCAGCGCAGTTGATGCACTTGTCGGTGTCGATGCTGATGTAGTACTCGCCCGAGCCGTCCTTGTAACCGTAGTTGGCAATCATCTGATGTTCCTCAGTAATGGCGCTGCAGGGCACCGAAGCGCTTCACGCGGCCTTGTCCTGTTTTTGCATCAGGGTGTAGCCAAAGAGCGCGGCACCCAGGGCGCCGGCGATCTGGCTGTCCACCTTGGTCTCCATGGCCTTGATACCCAGCAGCTTTTCGATGCGCCGCACCACGCCGGGATTTTTGGCGATGCCGCCCGTGATGAAGAACCCCTCTTCCACGCCGATGCGTTCCAGCAGGGACACGACGCGCTCGGCCATGGCCTGGCAGTAGGCGGCGATGACCTTGTTCTTGGTGTATCCGGCCTTGAGCAGGCCCAACGCCTCGGACTTGGCGAAGACCACGCAGACCGAAGACACGGCCTCGGGTTCGACATCAACATCGAAGGAGCGCGGGCCCAGTTCGGCAATCGGAATCTGCATCAGATCGGCGATCACCTCCATGCCGCGACCGGTGCCGGCGGCGCACTTGTCGTTCATGAGGAAGTTGGTGACCTTGCCTTTTTCGTCGCAGTGGATGGCCTTGCAGTCCTGGCCGCCCATGTCGAGAATGGTGCGCACACCGTTGCCTCCCATGTAGTTGGCGCCGCGTGCATGGCAGGCGATCTCGGTGATGGCTTTGTGCGCAAACGGCACGTTCACACGGCCGTAGCCTGTGCCCACGACATAGCGTATGTCCTCGAGCTTCATGCCGCACTTGTCCATCACGCCTTGCAGCGCGTTCGTCGCCGAATCGGGTGAGTTGTTGCCGGTGCGCATGCTGTTGAAGCCGTACAGTTCTCCGTCCACGACCAGTACCGCCTGCGACGACACCGATCCCACGTCGATGCCGCAGGTGATGATCTTGGCGCTCTTCCAGTCCTTGGTTTCATCGATCCAGACGTTTTCCTGCCAGCGCCAGAATTCCTTCTTCTCTGGAACGGTCTCAGCGATGACTTCCACACTTGTTGAACTCATTTCATTCTCCTTGTTCGTTCAGTGCTGACGCTCGGCGGCGATCAGTGCGCAACCCAGCGCGCTGATGTACTCGGGCATGTCGGGCAGGGATATCGTGTCCACGCCCATGGCGTTCTTCAGTGACTGGACAAAGCCGGCGTTGTGCACCATGCCACCGATCAGCACCACTTCGCCCTCGATGCCGACGCGGCGCACCATGGCGCAGACCCGGCTGGCCACGGCGTCGAGCACGGCCTTGGCGATGTCGTTCTTGGGCGTGGCCGAGTGGATCAGCGACACCACTTCGGACTCGGCGAAAACCGTGCACTGGGCGTTCATGGGGATGGTCTTGTCGGACAGCAAGCTGGCGTCGCCAAACTCCTGTAGCGTCATCTGCAGCGCGCGCGACATGGCTTCGGCGAACGAGCCGGCCCCGGCGGCGCATTTCTCATTGCCCGCGAAGTCGATGGCGCGCCCCAGCGCGTCGGTCTTCATGCCGCGCCCTTCTTCAGCGCCGACATCGACCACGGTGCGCGCCAGCGGGTACATGTAGGACGCGCCTTTGGCGCCGGCGGTCATCTCGGTGATGCCCTCGGTGGAGAAGGCAACCTGTTTGCGCCCCGCACCGGTGGCGAATACGGCGGCGATCTGATCGCGCGTCAGTCCGGCTGCGGCCAACGCATCGTCGTAGACCTTTTCCGCCGCCTGATCCGGGTCCAGATCGCCCGGCATCATGATTTGCGTCTTCCTCACCTTGTACTTGAGTTGCGGCGCGCCCTCCACGGTGATTTCTTCGAGCAACACGACCTTGACGGTGCGCGAACCCATGTCTATGCCAGCGGTAATCATCTTTGTCTCCTTGCAAGTAAGGGGTCAGGCAGCCTGGCGCCTGAGGCCCAGCTGCTCCATGAATGCATCGACACGGGCCTGAGTGCGCACCTCGTCGAACTCGCGCTCGTCGCCCATGTTGCCTTCGTAGGTCATGATCGGAACGCCCGCCTTGGCAATGCCCATGCGGTTTTCCATGATGCCCATGGACAGCCCTTCGCAACCGCGGTTCAGGTGCAACATCACGCCGTCGACCTGCCACTCCTTGACGATGCGCAGCATCATCTCGGTCTTCAGGCGCGGGTCGTAAAAGTGCTGCCATTGGGGCTTGGACAGGTTCCAGTCGGCATACAGGCGCAGTGCGGTCTGGCGGTCGTTCATCTCGATGCCCTTGTTCCAGGGCAGGGTGCGTCCACCCCAGCTGCCGTCTTCCTTGGTCTCCCAGATGCCTTCGAGTGCGAAGGTGTAGAGCGAGCCGATGGAGACCGCACCAAAAGTTTCCAGGTAGCGGAAGATCTTCAGGAATGACCAGGGTGGTTGCGTGTCCGACATCATGCGCACGGTTTCGTTGGGCACGGCAGCGATGCCGCGCGCGACCCGGTCCTTGACTTCGTCGTACAGCTCATCGTAGAAGTCGGCGCACCATTGCGACGACTTGGACAGCGTTGCCAGGACGTACAGGGAGTACATGGTCTTCTCGTCCAGTGGGGCGGGCTTGACCTTGTTCAGCGCGCAGATGTCGGCCCAGCGGCTGGTCGAGCGCATCTCGTTTTTCACGGCCTTGATGAACAACTCGTCGTCGAACTTTCGGCCCGTCGATTTTTCCAGGAATTCGATGCCTTCGTTGAGCTGTCCGACCACGTAGTCCAGGCGGGCGTCGGTCATGTCCTTGTACGGACCGACCCCCACGTCGACGTAGAACTGGGGCACCTGCTCGACGGTGGAGACATGCTGGTACCACTTGGAGTGCGAGCAGCAGATTTGAGTCTGGAAGATGAAATCGGGCTTGGGGAATTTGCCACCGAACAGGTATTTGTCCAGGTGCATGCCGCCCCAGTAAATGCGCATGTAGGAGCACAGGTCGCGCGCAAAACCGTAGGATTCGGCCGCGTCCATGCACTCCTTGGCGAACTTGCGGTCGTGCGAGATCGCCGCCGCGTAGGGCTCGCCGGTAAGCGAGAAGACGTCTGTTCCCAGCCCGGCAGGCAAGGCGTCGAGCGCCCAGGCCGAGCCTGACCAGCGCAGGCCGCCGTTGTCCTTGGCTTTGGCGTAGTTCAGGTAGTACTGCTCGCGCAGTTCCTTGGCTTTCTTCCAGAGCTTCAGCGGCTCGGTCGGGTATTTGTTTTGCATGGACTGTGTCTCCCGTGGGTTCAGAAAAGGTCTTCTTCGCTCATCGTTTCGAGGAAGGCCTCGACCCGGATGCGGAACGGCCCGATCGGGTTGGTGATATCGAATTCGAGGAACAGCGTCGGGATCCCGTTGGATTCGAGGTGCCGTTTCAGATCGGGGTAGTCCCCTTCGTGCGGGTCGCAGAATTTCTGCTGCAGGAAGATCGCGGCGCGTGCGTTGAACTCCTTGGCCAGCCCCAGAACGTGGTCAAAGCGCGTATGGCTGGGGTAGTCCTTGGTCGGGCAGGCGGGTCGGTCGCAGTAGCGGTCGGCGATGGCCTTGATCACGTCTTCGTCGGGTTTGGACTCATTCCAGAAGTAGCGCGTTCCCGAACACTGGTCATCAATCACGATGGTGGAGCCCACCGATTCGACCATGGCCATGAAGGCGATGTCGTCGTTCTCCGAGCCGATGGTCATGAAGCGCACGCCCTCAGGTCGCACCAAGCCGCGCGTGGGCAGCTTGGCCAGCACGCGCTTGAGCGCCTCGTTGTGTTCGCGCTTGTCGACAAACTGCGCCGTGAGGGAAGCGTAGATCGCCTCCACGCCGCTGACCTGCGGGTTGGTGGCCTTGCGGTACTCGAACAGTTCGCGCAGCAGGCGGCGGTTCTCGTCCACCACGGCCAGCGCTTCCTTGAGCTTGGCGTCGGTCAGTTCCTTGCCTGTCAGCGCTTGCAGGAAGATGCGAAACGACTGCAGTTCGGCGTGGTGTGCTTTGCGGGCATGGACCGACTGCACCTCGTTGGGCATGGGAACGTAATAATCCCACTGCACGCTGGGCACATTGCTGCGCCAGGAACTGAAGGTCTGGCGGTACTGGATGCACGACTGCGTCAGCGTCACGCCGTCGCAGTAATCGAAGCGCCCCAGAAGCCCCTGTGCCAGCGAGTCGCGGCAGAAGGGGCAGAACATGCCGAAGATGTGCGGCTCGGTGACGTTCTGCGGTTCGTGCGCTCCGAGCACCCGAACCGGCAGCATGTCGGCCGCGATCAGCAACTCCTCGGCGGTGTAGGTGCACATGGTGGCCACCACTTGGCCACCGGTGCGCTGCTTCCAGTCTTTGGCATAGTCGTGCCGCTTTTCGTACCAGCCCTTGAACTGGTCAAATAAACCGTCGCTCATTGAAGTCTCCTTGTTCGCAAGTCAGTCTGGCCGGGGTAGCGTCATGGAGTGCACTATATCGCCGGTAATGCACTATAGAGCGTAAGATGCGATATACCGCATCTTTTCCTCAGAAAGAGCCCAAGATTTGATTTGGCGCAACAAAACTTCTATTGCTTGTCGCCGTTAGTGAAAACCCCGATGCCGAACGGCTCGAATCGGTATTTAGCCGAACTGGAGTTGTCAGTCGCATCGGTCGCGACTGCGCCATGGCAGGTCTGCTGTTGCAGCAGGCAGGCGCCGGGAAATGATTTCCGGTATCAGGCCGCGACCTGCTTCAGCAGTTCGGCCAGGCTTTGCTCAATGTCGAGCCCTGAGGTGTTCACGATCGCATCGGCCTTGCGGTACATGGGTTCGCGCCCGATCAGGATGCGTTCGAGATCCTGCATCGCCTCCCGGTTGTCGCCCATGGGCCGCTGGTCGCCCTGCGCCACGACCCTGGCCATGTGATCTGATGGACTGGCCCGCAACCAGACCGTGTAACACGAGGTCAACAGTTCGTCAAAGGTGGCCGGTTCGGTGGAAATGCTGCCGCCCGTGGACAACACGAAGCTTTCATGCGTTTCCACCAACCACTCCAGCGAGCGCCGCTCGTAGCGCCGGTAGGCGGACTGCCCGTAAAGGGAAAACACCTCCGACAGCGGCACTCCGGCAGTCTGCTCGATCACGTCGGCGAGTTCGATGAAGGGAACATTCAGTTGCGCTGCAAGTCGTTTGCCAAGACTGGTCTTTCCGGCCCCGCGCAGGCCCACGAGGGCAATGCGGTTACGCCGGTTTTTTTGCTCGAAGGCACTGCCCAGCAGAGTTCGGGCCTCGACCAGTTGCGTTGGCGAAAGTCGCGCCAGAAACTGCCCCAACAGCGTCAGCTCTGCGGCCTGCTCAGGCCCCACCCGAATAACCTCTTCCAGCGGCATGGCCATGGCCTGCGCCACTTGGCGCAGGCGCAGTATGGAAATGTTGCCCTCACCGCCTTCGAGTTGCGCCAGGTAGCGCAGCGACACGCCCGAATCGCGTGCCAGGATCGCGCGGGTCATGCCACGGCGCACGCGCAGGTCGCGAATGTGTTCGCCCAGGGCGTGCAGGTATTCGCTGCTGTCGTCCGGCAGGCGTGGCATCGAGGTGTTTTCCAAAGGCTTGCTGGTCATAAATCCAAACGTGTCGAGTACGCACCAGGTTTTCCATGGCCTGCAGTTTGGGCCCGGTGAAGGATTGGACATTGTCGCTCAGGCCCGGCGTGGCGCAGCAACCAGGCCTCGTTGCCCACCGCCAGTTCAGGACGTGTCCTGCGCGGCTTGCTGCAACCAGTCGCGAAAAGTCTGTATGGACATGCGGTCGTCGGCGCGTTCCGGCGTCACCAGGTAGTAGGCGCGCTCACCGCGCAGCGGGCGCTCGCACGCCACCACCAGCTCACCGCGCGCCAGCTCGTCCTCGATCAGCATGCGCGGCACCAGTGCCAGGCCCAGGCCCTGTGCTGCTGCCGCAGCGGTCATGGAAAAGAGCTCGTAACGCGGACCGGAAAGGGCATTCGGTGCCGTCACGCCAGCCGCATCAAACCATTGGCGCCAGCCCGCAGGGCGGGTGCTTTGCTGCAGCAAGGGCAGCTGCACCATGGTCTCTGGAGTGAGGTGGCGACGTCGGTCGAGAAACCGCGGACTGCAAACCGGCACCACGACTTCGCCCATCAGGCGGGTGGCCCGCGTACCGGCCCAGTTGCTCACCTGTTCCGGCGTTCCGGCATAGAGGGCGGCGTCAAAGGCTGTCTCGGCGAACATGAAAGGGCGGGTGCGTGTCTCGATGTGGACGGTGATCTGCGGGTGAGCCAGCTTCAGCCGTGGCAGGCGCGGAATCAGCCAGCGCGTGGCGAAAGTGGGAACCGCAGCGAGGTGAATGATGCCGCCCTGGCCCCGGCTGGACATGCAGTCCAGGGTATCCTGCTCCAGACCCTGCAGGCGGGGCGTGACCTGGTTCAGGTATTCGCTGCCGCGCCCGGTCAGCAAGACGCCGTGCCGGGTGCGGCGGAACAGCGCCACCCCCAGGAACTCTTCCAGCACCGATATCTGTCGCGACACGGCACCCTGGGTCAAGGCCAGTTCCTGCGCAGCGCGGGTGTAACTCTCGTGCCGCGCCGCGGCTTCGAAACATGCCAGTGCCTGCAGCGAGGGGATTTTTCTGCGCATTTTTCAAAAATGACAAATTTTCAGCTTTAAGAGATATTTGTGTGATATTTCGACTCGAATTGAGGCTAAATATTAATAGATAGCATAACTGCATGACTATTCATCGTTTGCCTTCCGACTCAGGTGAGTACTACGATGGCCCGGGCGCCGACCCTGCGCCCCGCTTTCAAACTCTGGAGAATCACCATGGCCCACGCAGCTTTTCAATGGCAGGACCCGTTCCTGCTGGAGCAACAACTGAGCGACGACGAGCGCATGGTGCGCGAAGCCACCGAGGCCTACTGCCAGGACAAGCTGCAGCCGCGTGTGCTCCAGGCCTTTCGCAACGAGCAGACCGATGCCAGCATCTTCCGTGAAATGGGTGAGTTGGGCCTGCTGGGTCCGACCATTCCCGAAGCCTACGGTGGACCCGGCCTGAACTACGTGGCCTACGGGCTGATCGCGCGCGAAGTGGAACGCGTCGATTCCGGTTACCGCTCGATGATGAGCGTGCAAAGCTCGCTGGTGATGGTGCCGATCTTCGAATTCGGCACCGAAGGTCAGCGCCAAAAATACCTGCCAAAACTGGCCACCGGCGAATGGATAGGCTGCTTCGGCCTGACCGAACCCGACCATGGCTCCGATCCCGGCTCGATGGCGTGCCGCGCACACCGGGTTGCCGGCGGCTACAAGCTCTCGGGCTCCAAGATGTGGATCTCCAACAGCCCCATCGCCGACGTCTTCGTGGTCTGGGCCAAAGAGGTCAGTGCCAGCGGCCAGCTGGGCCCGATCCGAGGCTTCGTGCTGGAAAAAGGCATGCAGGGCTTAAGCGCACCGGCGATCCACGGCAAGGTGGGCTTGCGCGCTTCCATCACCGGCGAGATCGTCATGGACGGCGTGTTCTGTCCGGACGAAAACGCTTTTCCCGAAGTGCAGGGACTCAAAGGTCCGTTCACCTGTTTGAATTCCGCGCGCTACGGCATCGCCTGGGGCGCCCTGGGCGCGGCCGAAGACTGCTGGCACCGAGCCCGTCACTACGTGCTGGACCGCAAGCAATTCGGCCGCCCGCTGGCAGCGAACCAGTTGATCCAGAAGAAGCTCGCGGACATGCAGACCGAGATCGCCCTGGGCCTGCAGGGCTGCCTGCGCCTGGGCCGCATGAAGGACGAAGGGACCGCGTCGGTTGAACTCACCTCGCTGCTCAAGCGCAACTCCTGCGGCAAGGCACTGGACGTGGCGCGGCTGGCGCGCGACATGATGGGCGGCAACGGCATCTCGGATGAGTTCGGTGTGGCGCGCCACCTGGTGAACCTGGAAGTGGTGAACACCTATGAAGGCACGCATGACATCCATGCGCTGATCCTGGGCCGGGCCCAGACCGGCATCGCGGCGTTCTCATGAACGCTGGCTGAGACTCTGGCGACGCGAAACAACTAAGGTCTTACCCGAGTAATGCAATATATTGCTTGACTCGGGCAGTGGCATGAACTATGGTTCAAAAGTTGCATAATATTTCATGTTTCGACGACAATTCGCCGAGGCAGGAACAAGGAGACCGTCAAATGCCATCCACCGAATTTCGTCAACAGATCGCTGAAATGAGCGCAAAGCTTGCCGGGCGCGAGCTTGATGCACAACTGGACGCCTGGTTGAATGCCGAACATGGTGCCGGTAGCGCGACCTACGCACGCCTGAAACAGAGCTGCGAAGAGGGCGTCGCTGCAGGCTGGCTGGCCAACCGTGAAGGCGGCGGCATCCGCTACGGCCGCATCTTCAAGCCGGCAGAGGACCTCGCGGGTTTCTCGGTCGACGTGGTCGACATGAAAGACATCGCTGGTCCGCACCATGCCCACCCCCAGGGCGAGATCGACCTGATCATGCCGATGGACGAAGCTGCGCTATTTGACGGGCGCGGTGCCGGCTGGCTGGTCTGCCCACCGGGCAGTGCGCACCGCCCCACCGTCACCGGCGGGCGCGCCCTCGTGCTGTACCTCCTGCCCCAGGGCAGCATCGCCTTCGCTCCTGCTTAAGAACTCCATGATCGAATTGCTTTTGAATCATCTGGGCGGCGAATGGCTCGCCGGTAGCGGCGCTGGTACAGCCCTGGTCGACCCCGTGCTCGGAACGGAACTGGTGCGCGTCGACGCCACCGGCCTGGACCTGCCCGCCGGCTTCGCCTTCGCCCGCGAACAGGGCGGCGCTGCACTGCGCGCACTCACGTACCGCGAGCGCGCCGCCATGCTGGGTTCGGCGGCCAAGCTGCTGCAGGCGAACCGAGACCGTTACTACGAAATCGCCACGGCCAACTCCGGCACGGTGAAGAACGACTCAGCCGTGGACATCGACGGCGGCCTCTTCACCCTGGGCTATTACGCCAAACTCGGCGACGGCCTCGGGGACAGGCGCTTCCTGCTCGACGGGGAGGCTGCGCGCTTGGGCAAGGATGCGCTGTTCCAGTCGCAACATGTGCTGGTGCCCACGCGCGGCGTGGCGCTGTTCATCAACGCCTTCAATTTTCCGAGCTGGGGTCTGTGGGAAAAGGCGGCCCCGGCCCTGCTCTCGGGTGTACCGGTGATCGTGAAACCCGCCACCGCCACCGCCTGGCTGACGCAGGTGATGGTCAAGGATGTGGTGGATGCCGGCATCTTCCCGCCTGGCGCGTTGTCGGTGGTGTGCGGCAGCTCGGCCGGACTCATGGACGCGCTGCAGACCTTTGACGTCGTGTCCTTCACCGGATCGGCGCAGACCGCCGCCATCATCCGCTCGCACCCGGCCGTGGCGCAGCGCTCGGTGCGCGTCAACATCGAGGCCGACAGCGTGAACTCGGCCCTGCTGCTGCCGGCTGCCGGCAACGAGTCCCTCGACCTGCTGGCCAAGGAAGTGGCGCGCGAAATGACCGTCAAGTCGGGTCAGAAGTGCACGGCGATCCGCCGCGTCTTGGTGCCTGAGGCGCTGTACGAGCAGGCGGCGCAGGCCATCAGCGCGCGCCTAGCCAAGACCACCGTGGGCAATCCGCGCAACGAAGCGGTGCGCATGGGCGCGCTGGTGAACCGAGAACAACTGGCCAGCGTGCGCGAAGGTCTGGACTACCTGATGCAGCAGGCCCTGGTGTTACACGACGGCGCCGCGCATGCGCTGGTGGACGCGGACCCGGCAGTGGCCTGCTGCGTGGGCCCCACGCTGCTGGGCGCCAGAGATGCCGATGCGGCCGACCGCGTGCACGACACCGAAGTCTTCGGACCCGTGGCCACGCTGCTGCCCTATCGCGACCATGCCCATGCGCTGGCACTGCTGCGCCGCGGCCAGGGTTCGCTGGTGGCCTCACTTTATGGCAGCGACCCGCAGGCGCTGGCCGCCACGGCAATCCACATGGCCGACAGCCACGGCCGCGTGCACGTGATCTCGCCCGATGTGGCCGCCCTGCACACCGGCCACGGCAATGTCATGCCGCAGTCGCTGCACGGCGGACCGGGACGCGCTGGCGGCGGCGAAGAGCTCGGCGGCGCGCGCGCTCTGGGTTTCTATCACCGGCGCAGCGCGGTTCAGGCCAGTACCGCCGTGCTGGCACATTACAGCGCCACTTGAATCAAGTTGACCGCACTGAGTACCCATTGGAGATTGCCATGAACGCAGCCACGCCCGCCAATCCATCGACCGAGGTGCAGCCACCCCCGGAGGTATTCAACTTCGCCCAGCACCTGCTGCAGCTGAACACACAGCGCCCGGACAAGGTCGCCTTCATCGACGACCGGGGAACACTGAGCTTCGCGGCGCTAGATGACCGCGTGCGGCGCATGGCTGAAGGCCTGCGCTCGCTGGGGGTCAAGCGCGAGGAGCGCGTGCTGGTCCTGATGCACGACGGCAACGACTGGCCGGTGAGTTTCCTGGGCGCGATGTACGCGGGACTGGTGCCGGTGGCGGTGAACACCCTGCTCACGGCCGAGGATTACGCCTTCATGCTGGAGCATTCCCGGGCGCAAGTCGTCCTCGTGTCGGGCGCCTTGCTGCCGGTATTGAACGCGGGCATGATCAAGTCCGACCACGAAGTGCACAAGGTCATCGTGTCGCATCCCGAGGCCCCCTTGCACCCCGCGGAGGCGGAGTTCGAAAGCTTTCTGCGCGGCTACGCGCCGATGCAAAAACCCGCTGCCACGCACGCGGACGACCCCGGTTTCTGGCTCTACTCCTCGGGCTCCACAGGCCGCCCCAAAGGCACTGTGCATTCGCATGCCAATCCCTACTGGACGGCCGAGCTCTATGGCAAGGCTGTGCTGGGTCTGAAGGAAAACGATGTCTGCTTTTCCGCGGCCAAACTGTTCTTCGCCTACGGCCTGGGCAACGGCCTGAGCTTTCCGCTGAGCGTGGGCGCCACCACGATCCTCATGGCTGAACGGCCCACGCCCGACGCGACCTTCAAGCGCTGGCTGGGCCACGTCGGCCAAGTCAAGCCCACGGTCTTCTTCGGTGCTCCCACAGGTTTTGCCGGAATGCTGGCGTCGCCCAAGCTGCCCGACGCCAAGGACATCTCGCTTCGCCTGGCATCCTCGGCGGGGGAAGCCCTGCCGGCCGAACTGGGCCAGCGCTTCAGCGCTCATTTCGGCATCGAAGTGATCGACGGCATAGGTTCCACCGAGATGCTGCACATCTTCCTGTCGAATGCGCCGGGACGGGTGCGCTACGGCACCACCGGCTGGCCGGTGCCGGGTTATGTGGTCGAATTGCGCGGCGACGACAACCTCCCCGTGGCCGACGGAGAAACCGGTGACTTGTTTATCCAGGGGCCATCTGCGGCCATGATGTACTGGGGCAACAGGGAGAAGACGCGCGAAACCTTCCAGGGCGGTTGGACCCGCAGCGGCGACAAATACGTGCGCAATGCCGACGGCAGCTATACCTACTCCGGGCGCAGCGACGACATGCTCAAGGTCAGTGGCATCTATGTCTCGCCATTCGAGGTCGAAGCCACGCTGGTGCAGCACCCGGCGGTGCTGGAGGCTGCAGTGGTGGGCCTGATCGACGCCGACGGGTTGACCAAGACCAAGGCCTTCGTCGTGCGCAAGCCGGGCGCGCAGGTGAGCGAGGAGGAGCTCAAGAGCTTCGTCAAGGACCGACTAGCGCCCTACAAATACCCGCGCATCATCGAATTCATCGACGAACTGCCCAAGACCGCCACGGGCAAGATCCAGCGCTTCAAGCTGCGCGCACTGCAAGCCGATCCAAAGTGAACCAAACCGGACAATTCGTGCAAATCGACTGGCGCGGCGTGCCCGTGCGCATCGAGTTGCAGTGGATTGAGGCGCAACGCGCCGGCGCGCCGCTACTCGTTTTTCTGCACGAAGGCCTGGGCTCGGTGGCCATGTGGAAGGATTTTCCGCAGCGTCTTTGCGCTGCAGCAGGCTGTCGCGGCCTGGTGTACTCGCGCCCTGGCTACGGCCGCTCGACGCCGCGCGGCGAGCGGGAAGAATGGGGCCCTGACTTCATGCACCGCCAGGCGCACGAAGTGTTGCCTGCGGTGCTCGCGGCACTGGGCATTGAGCACCCGGTCTGGCTGCTGGGGCACAGCGACGGCGCATCCATTGCGCTGCTGTACGGCGCGCGCTGGCCCCAAGCCGTCGACGGCGTGATCGTGCTCGCCCCGCACATCATGGTGGAAGACCTGTCGGTCGCCAGCATTGAACTGGCTCGCCAAGCCTATCTGGGACAGGGCTTGAAGCAGGGGCTGGCGAAGTACCACGATGACCCCGACTCGGCCTTCTGGGGATGGAACCGCATCTGGCTGGACACGGCGTTTCGCGACTGGTCGATCACCGGCGAAATCGGCGCCATCCGCTGCCCCTTGTTGGCGGTGCAGGGTGTGGACGACGAGTACGGGACAATGCAACAGGTTCTCGGCATTTCCCAGGTTCTGCCCCAGACCGAAATCTTGGCCTTGCCCGATTGCGGCCACTCGCCGCACCGCGATCAGCCCGAGCGACTGATTGCCGCGATCACCGATTTTTTGCAACGACACCCTAAACCAGGAGACAAACCATGAAGATGTTCCGTACCAGCCTGCTCACCGCCTGTGCCCTTGCCGCGCCTCTGGCCTTTGGCCAGACCGCACCCAAACTCAAGGTGGGGCTGATGTTGCCCTACACCGGCACCTACGCGTCATTGGGCACGGCGATTGAAAATGGCTTTCGCCTATTCGTCGCCGAACAGGGCGGCAAGATTGCCGGGCGCGAGGTCGAGTACGTCAAGGTCGATGACGAGTCCGACCCTTCCAAGGCCACGGACAATGTGAACAAGCTGGTGAAGCGCGACCATGTCGATGTGCTCGTGGGTTCAGTGCACTCGGGTGTGGCCATGGCCATGGCCAAGGTCGCCAAGGAAACCGGAACCCTGATGATTGATCCGAATGGCGGGGCCGATGCGATCACCGGACCCATGTGCGCGATCAACATCTATCGCAGTTCGTTTTCCATGTGGCAGTCGGCCTATGCGATGGGCGACGTGGTGGCCAAGAAAGGCTACAAGAAAGTCGTGACGATCACCTGGAAGTACTCGGCCGGTGACGAATCGGCGCGCGGCTTCAAGGAAGCCTTCGAGAAGGGTGGCGGACAAGTGGTCAAGGAATTGAACCTGCCGTTCCCTAACGTCGAATTTCAGGCGCTGCTGACGGAAATTGCCGCCACCAAGCCCGATGCGGTTTACACCTTCTTCGCCGGCGGCGGGGCAGCCAAGTTCATCAAGGACTATGCGGCTGCCGGCCTGAAGAAGAACATTCCCCTGTACGGCGCCGGTTTTCTCACCGACGGAACGCTGGAGGCAGCCGGCGAAGCTGCTGACGGTCTTCTGACCACGCTGCACTACGCCGACAGCCTGGGCACGCCGCGTGACAACAGTTTCCGACTGTCCTACGCCAAGACCTACAAGCTGCAACCCGATGGGTACGCGGTGCAGGGCTATGACGCCGCGCAAATTTTGGGCATAGGCCTGCTGGCCACCAAGGGCGATACGGCGAAGAAGGCCGAATTCGCCGCCGCCGTGGAGAAAGCCCGCATCGACAGTCCGCGCGGTGCCTTCACCCTTTCCAAATCGCACAACCCGGTACAGGACATCTACCTGCGTCAAGTCGTGGGCAAGGAGAACAAGGTCATCAGCGTCGCCATCAAGGCGCTGGCGGACCCGGCGCGCGGTTGCAAGATGTAGTTCAGGATTGACCCACAGCGATGGACTTTGCCACTTTTCTGATCCAGTGCCTGAACGCCTTGCAGTACGGTCTACTGTTGTTTTTGGTCGCTTCCGGTCTGACGCTGATCTTTGGCATCATGGGCGTGATCAACCTGGCGCACGGCAGCTTTTACATGATTGGCGCCTACATGGCTTTTGCCCTGGCGCCGATCGTGGGCTCGACCTTCGGCGGCGGCTTCTTTGCCACGCTGTTCGTCGGGTTGGTGCTGGCGGTGTTGCTGGGCTACGTGCTGGAGTGGGCCTTCTTCAGCTTCCTGTACGAACGTGAGCACCTGCAGCAGGTGCTTATGACTTATGGACTGATACTGGTATTCGAGGAGTTGCGCAGCCTGCTGCTGGGCGACGAGGTGCACGGCGTGGCGCCGCCGGACATGCTGGCAGGAACCTTCGCCTTGGGCGAAATGATGACCTACCCGGTGTACCGGCTTTTCGTCTCGGGCGTTTGTCTGGCGTTGGCCCTGGGCATGTACTTCGTCTTCACGCGTACGCGCTTGGGGATGATGATTCGCGCCGGCAGCACCAACCGCGAGATGGTGCAGTCGCTGGGCATCGACATCAAGTTTCTGTACCGCATCGTGTTCGCTGCCGGTGTCGCGATTGCGGTGTTCGCCGGCATGATCGCCGCGCCCGTGTCCTCGGTCTATCCCGGCATGGGCAATACCGTGCTCATCATCTGTTTTGTCGTGGTGGTCATTGGCGGCATCGGCTCGATCCGCGGAGCCTTGCTGGCCGCCTTGCTGATCGGCGTGGTCGACACCTTTGGCAAGGTGCTGCTGCCACAAGCCTCGGGGGTGCTGGTGTACGTGCTGATGGCGCTGATCCTGCTTTGGAAACCCGACGGCCTTTTCAAGGCAGGATGACACAGGGCCATGAACCGTTACAAGATCATTTTCGTGCTCTTCGCCTTCGCTGCACTCGCGCTGTTTCCACTGGTGTCCGAACCTTATGGCATCGACCGTGTCACCAAGATCATGGTTTTCGGCATCTTCGCGCTCAGCCTGGAATTGCTCGTGGGCAGTACCGGGCTGGTGTGCTTCGGCCAAGCAGCGTTCTTTGGCGTGGGCGCGTACGCCTCGGTACTGCTGTCGCCCCAGGACGCACCGGCGTCCCTGTTGTGGTTGTTGCCTGCCAGCGTTCTGGCAGCCGCGTTGTACGCGCTGTTCGTGGGCGCCTTGTCGCTGCGCACCAGGGGGGTTTACTTCATCATGGTGACCCTGGCGTTTTCCCAGATGGCCTTCTACGTGGTGCACGACACGCCGCTGGGTGGCGGCACCGACGGCATCTATTTGAGCAACAAGCCGGTGCTCGGCGCGCTGCTCGATCTGGACCGACCCCAGACGATGTATGTCTTCACGCTGGCCTGCCTGCTGGGTGTTTTCGGTCTGCTCGCGCTGCTTCTGCGCTCGCGCTTTGGGCGCGCCCTGGACGGCATCCGGGTGAACGAGCAGCGCATGCGCGCCACTGGTTTTTCCACCTACCCGTACAAGCTGGCGGCCTTCGTGATCTCCGGCGGCATTGCCGGTCTAGCCGGTTTTCTTTTCGCTGTGAAAGACGGTTTTGTCAATCCCGAGCTGATGAGCTGGCACATGTCGGGCGAGGTGCTGATCATGATCATCCTGGGTGGCCTGGGTCATTTGCGCGGGGCCTTGCTCGGCGCATTTGCCTTTGCCCTGCTGCAGGAGTTCTTCAAGTCCGAAGCGGTCTTTGGGGACTTTGCCAAGCATTGGCATCTGGGTCTGGGCCTGTCGATCATTGCCAGCGTGGCGCTGCTGCCGCGCGGGCTGGTTGGACTGCCGCAGCAACTGGTGGCGCGTCTGGTCGGGCGCCGTGCGCCTAACCCGGTGGCACCGGTCGAGGGAGCGTCGCGTGAACCCTCCTGAAATTTTGTTGCAGGCCAGGGAACTGACGCGCCGCTGGGGTGGTCTGGTCGCCGTGGACAAGCTGTCGCTGGCGCTGGAGCGCGGCAGCGTGCACGCCGTTATCGGCACCAATGGCGCTGGCAAGTCCACCTTGATCAACATGTTGTCGGGCGAGATTGCACCCTCGAGTGGCCAGGTCGAACTGCTGGGACAGGACGTCACCCGCTGGTCCCAACCCAGGCGTGCGCGCGCCGGCCTGGGTCGCAGCTACCAGCGCAACACCATCTACCCGAGCTTCACCGTATTCGAGAATTGTCGACTCGCGGCCCAGGCCAGCACGCCGCGGCCCTGGGCCTGGTGGCAGGACGCGCGGCAGTGCCGCAAGAGCATGGAAACGGCGCGCGTTAGCGTGGAACGGGCCGGACTGACCGATCTGTGCGAACAGCAGGCCGGGTTGCTTTCGCACGGGAAGAAGCGTCAACTGGAGATCGCCATGTGCCTTGCCACCGAGCCTCAGGTACTGTTGCTGGACGAACCGCTGGCGGGCATGGGGGCCGAGGAAACCGAACGCATGCTGACACTGCTCGAAGAACTGAGGGGCCGGCACGCCATTCTGCTGGTCGAGCACGACATGGACGCGGTGTTTCGCATTTCCGACTGCATCACCGTCATGGTCAACGGCGGCGTGATCGCTTCGGGCACACCGGACTTCGTGCGCAACAGTCGCGAGGTGCGTGTGGCCTACCTCGGAGAGAACTGACATGGCGACTTCCGGCACTGGAACGGCCCGGCGCGCCGACCTGATCGTCGACGCCCAAGGCCTGAACGCCTGGTATGGTTCCAGTCACGTGCTGCACGGCGTTGACCTGCAGATCGCTGCCGGCCAGACCGTGGGTCTGCTGGGTCGCAACGGCATGGGCAAGAGCACGCTGATACGCACGCTGCTCGGACATGTGGCACAGCGCTCGGGCCGCATCACCCTGTTCGGACAGGACGCATCACGGTTCGCGCCGCACCAGGTGGCGCGACTGGGTCTGGCCTACGTGCCCGAGGGGCGCGGCGTTTTCCCCAACCTGTCCGTGCGCGAGAACCTGGTGATGGCCGCGCGCAACGGGCGTGATGGTCGACACGACTGGACGCTGGAGCGCGTGCTGCACACCTTTCCTCGCCTGCAGGAAAGAATCACCAACCTGGGCGCGCAACTCTCCGGCGGCGAGCAGCAGATGCTGGCCATCGGCCGCGCTCTGATGACGCACCCCGAGTTGATCGTGCTGGACGAAGCCACCGAGGGCCTGGCACCCAAGATCGTCACGGAAATCTGGCGCGTGATCGGCGAGATCCGCGCCAGTGGCATCGCCACGCTGATCGTCGACCGGGACTACCGCAAGGTGCTGAAGCAGTCCGACCATGCGCTGGTGCTGCAAAAAGGGCAGGTGGTGCTGCAGGGCACGGCCCTGGAGGTGGCACACAACCCGGCCCTGGCCAACTACCTGGGCGTCTGATGAAGCTGCCGGAACGCCTGTTGCGAAAGGATGGTAGCGCTGCCTGCTGCTAAGCTCGACGTCGGAGTCGCCAACTATGCCTGTCCCCTCAATGGAACGAATTCACCGATCGCTGCCTGCAGGCCCGGAACTTGCCGAGGCCCAGGACGAGGGCCGCCAGGACATTCTGCAGCTGGAAAGAAAAAACCCGTTTCTGGCCGCCCTGGGAGACCGCGTGCGGGCGCTACGCGCGCGCCGCGGCATGACGCGCAAAGCCACCGCTCTGGCGGCCGATGTGTCGGAGCGGCACCTGGCAAACCTGGAATACGGCGTGGGCAACGCCTCCATCCTGGTGCTGCTGCAGGTGTCCGGCGCCCTGCAATGCTCCCTGGGCGAACTCATCGGCGACGTCACCACCTCGTCGCCCGAATGGCTGCTGATCCGCGAGTTGCTGGAGCAGCGCGACGACGCCACGCTGCAGCGCGTGCGCATCGCGATAGGTGAGATGCTGGGCACGGGCGGCGGCAATGCGGCGCACAGTTCGCGCGTGGCGCTCATCGGCCTGCGCGGCGCAGGCAAATCCACCCTGGGCCAGATGCTGGCCGACGACCTGGGATTCCCCTTTGTCGAACTGAGCCGCGAGATCGAGAAGTTCGCTGGCTGCAGCGTGTCGGAAATCCAGGCCTTGTACGGCGTGAACGCTTACCGGCGTTACGAACGCCGGGCCCTGGAGGAGGCGATACAGATCTACCCCGAGGCCGTGATCGCCACGCCCGGCGGTCTGGTGTCCGACCCGGCCACCTTCAACCAGCTGCTGGCGCACTGCACCACGGTGTGGCTGCAGGCCGACCCGGAAGACCACATGCGTCGCGTCACGGCCCAGGGCGACCTGCGTCCCATGGCGGCGAGCAAGGAGGCCATGGAAGACCTCAAGGGGATTCTCGCGGGCCGCGCCGCGTTCTATTCCAAGGCCCAGCTCAGGCTCGACACCAGCGACCAGCCGCTGGAGCCGACCTTTGCGGCGCTGCGCGCCATGGTGCGAAAACTGCTGCAGTTGCCGGCGTAAGCCACCGAACAGGGCCACTGGGCGTGGTTATTCCGCCGTCCTTCATCGTTTTGAAATGCCAATACATGCATAAAAATGCTTGACACCGTTCGGAAACATGCATTATTATGCGTGTACGCCAGCCGATCAATGCATTTTTATTCCTCATTTCAGGAGACTCCCCGTGACCCAAACCGCACGCGTCGAATACCAGACCGACCCCTCCCAGTACAAGCACTGGAAACTGAGTTTCGACGGCCCGGTGGCCACGCTCAAGGCAGACTTTGACGAAAACGCCGGACTGCGTCCGGGCTACAAGCTCAAGCTCAACAGCTACGACCTGGGCGTGGACATCGAGCTGAACGACGCTGTTTCGCGCATCCGCTTCGAGCACCCGGAAGTGCGCACCGTGGTCATGACCAGTGCCAAGGAAAAGGTGTTCTGCTCTGGCGCCAACATCTTCATGCTGGGTGTCTCCAGCCACGCCTGGAAAGTGAACTTCTGCAAGTTCACCAACGAGACGCGCAACGGCCTTGAAGACTCTTCCGCGCACAGCGGCTTGAAGTTCCTCGCTGCGGTGAACGGCGCCTGCGCCGGTGGCGGCTACGAGTTGGCACTGGCCTGCGACGAAATCATCCTGGTGGACGACCGCTCCTCGGCCGTGAGCCTGCCCGAAGTGCCCCTGCTCGGCGTTCTGCCGGGCACCGGCGGCTTGACCCGCATCACCGACAAGCGCCACGTGCGCCACGACCTGGCGGACCTGTTCTGCACCAGCGTCGAAGGCGTGCGCGGCGACAAGGCTGTAGCCTGGCGCCTGGTGGATGCCGTGGCCAAGCCCGCGGTGTTTGCGCAAAAAGTGCAGGAGCGCGCGCTGGCGCTGGCAGCGCTTAGCGACCGCCCGGCGGATGGCAAGGGCGTGGCGCTGGCGCCGCTGCAACGCGTGCTTGAAGCCGACGCGCTCCGTTATGGACATGTTAACGTGGAGATCGACCGCGCCAAGCGCACCGCCAGCATCACGGTCAAGGGCCCGACCGGCGTACAACCGAGCGACGTCGCCGGCATCGAGGTGGCTGGTGCCACCTGGTACCCGCTGGCCATGGCGCGCGAACTCGAAGACGCGATCCTGCAACTGCGCACCAACGAGACCGAGATCGGCACCTGGCTGATCCGTACCCAGGGTGACGTGGGCGCCGCGCTGGCCCTGGACGCCACGCTACAGGCGCACGCCAGCCATTGGCTGGTGCGCGAAACCGTCGGCCTGTTGCGCCGCACTTTCAGCCGCCTGGATGTTTCCTCGCGCAGCCTGTTTGCGCTGATCGAACCGGCCTCCTGCTTTGCCGGCACCCTGCTCGAGTTGGCCCTGGCCTGCGACCGCAGCTACCAGCTGATGCTCCCCGACGATGCCGCCAAGTCGCCGAACATCGCCGTGAGCGCCGTCAACTTCAACCTGTACCCCATGGCCACGGAGCAAAGCCGCCTAGGCCGGCGCTTCTACGACGAGCAACCCGCGCTGGACGCCGTGCGCGCCGTGGTCGGCCAATCCCTGGACGCCGACGCCGCTTTCGCCCTGGGTCTGATCACCAGTAATCCCGACGACATCGACTGGGCTGACGAAGTGCGCATCGCCATCGAGGAGCGTGTGGCGATGTCGCCCGACTCGCTCACCGGTCTGGAAGCGAATCTGCGCTTCAACGGCCCCGAGACCATGGCCACCCGCATTTTCGGGCGCCTCACCGCCTGGCAGAACTGGATCTTCCAGCGTCCCAACGCGGTGGGAGAAAAGGGCGCACTCAAGGTCTACGGCAAGGGTGACAAGGCGGTGTTCGACTGGAACCGCGTTTAAGCACCCACCTAATTGCAATTATTGAATTCACTTCACCAACGAGGAAACAGCATGACGACGACGACCATGAATTACAGCGACAAGATCCCGAACAACGTGAACCTGAGCGAGGACCGCACGCTGCAGCGCGCGCTTGAGCAGTGGCAGCCCAACTACCTGAAATGGTGGGGCGACATGGGCCCGGACCATTCGCAGAACTTTGATGTCTACCTGCGCACGGCGGTGAGCGTCGATCCCCAGGGCTGGGCGCAGTTCGGCCACGTGAAGATGCCCGAT
>CAILZB010000033.1 GCA_903838565.1 uncultured beta proteobacterium
AAAGTGGGAAGTCCCTTCGTATTCCTACATGTTTGTTGCGGTCGTAGTCGTAGGTCGGGTTAGCGCAGCGTAACCCGACGCATCCCTGTCAGCCCCGCAGCACGCCACCGTCAAGATGCAGGCAGCGGTCGCAGCGCGCGGCCAGGTTTTCGTCGTGCGTCACCAGTACGAAGGCCGTGCCGTGGTTGCGCGCGAGCTGCAGCATCAGCTCGAACACGCCGTTGGCCGAAGCGCGGTCCAGATTTCCTGTGGGCTCATCGGCCAGCACACAGGCCGGTTGCGTCACCAGGGCGCGCGCGATCGCCACGCGCTGGCGTTCGCCGCCCGAGAGTTCCGCGGGCCGATGCAGTACGCGCTCTCGCAGACCGACGTCGGCCAGCATCGCTTGCGCCACGCCGGCACTCTGCGCGCGCGGCTGGCGCCGGATCCACAGCGGCATGGCGACGTTGTCCAGCGCGCTGAACTCCGGCAACAGGTGGTGGAACTGATAGACGAACCCCAGATGCTGATTGCGCAGCGCGCCCTGCTCGGTCGCGCTGCAGCGCGCCAGGTTCTGGCCCTTGAGCAGCACCTCGCCGCTGGTCGGTGCGTCCAGCGCCCCCAGCAGGTGCAGCAGCGTGCTCTTGCCCGAGCCCGAAGCGCCCACGATGGCCAGGGTCTCGCCCGCGTACACCGTGAGGTCCACGCCCTGCAGCACGGTCACGTCCAGGCGGCCTTCCGTGAAGCGCTTGGTCAGGCCGGTGGCCTGCAGCACGATCTCACTCATATCTCAAAGCCTCCGCCGGATTCACCCGGCTGGCGTGCCAGCTGGGGTAGAGCGTGGCGACGAAAGACAGCGCCAGCGAGATCAGCGCAATCGGCAGGATGTCTGCCTGGCGCGGATCGCTGGGCATGCGGCTGATGAGGTAGATGTCCTTGGGTAGGAAGCTGGCGTGCAGCAGTTGCTCGATCGCCGGCACGATCACGTCGATGTTGAAGGCCACGCCCAGGCCCAGCGCCAGTCCGGCCAGCGTGCCGATCACGCCCACCATCGCGCCCTGCACCACGAATATCCCCATGATGCTGCGCGGGCTTGCGCCCAGCGTGCGCAGGATGGCGATGTCGGCGCGCTTGTCCGTCACCGTCATCACCAGCGTGCTCACCAGGTTGAAGGCAGCCACCGCGACGATCAGTGTGAGGATGATGAACATCATGCGTTTTTCCACCTGCACCGCGGCAAACCAGGTGCGGTTCTGGCGCGTCCAGTCGCGCACCACGAGGCGGTCGGTCAGGCTTTCCTTGAGTTCCTGCGCCACCTCGGGCGCCTGATGCAGGTCCTTGAGCTTGAGGCGCACGCCCGTGGGCCCTTCGAGGCGGAAGATACGCTGTGCGTCGGCGATGTGCATCAGCGCCAGCGTGGAGTCGTACTCAAAATGGCCTGAGTCAAAAGTGCCCACCACGTTGAGCGAAACAAATCGCGGCAGCACACCCGCCGGTGTGACCTGGCCGCCTGGCAACACCAGCGTGACCTTGTCGCCCGCAACCACGCCCAGCGAGCGCGCCAGTTCTCCGCCCAACACCACGCCGCGTTCGCCCGCCACCAGGCGTAGCCGCTGCGCATCGTGCAATGCTGCGGCGAGGTCCGTGACCTGGGGCTCGAGCTCGGGGTCGATGCCGCGCACCATCACGCCCTTCATGTCCTCGCCGCGCGCCAGCAGCGCCTGGGACGCAATGAAGGGCGCCGCACCCACGACGCTGGCGTTGCTGCGCACCTCGCGCAGCGTGCGCGCCGTGTCGGGCAGGGCCTGGCCGTCGGGCGTGAAGATTTCGATGTGCGAGACCACGCTCAACATGCGGTCCGTCACCTCTTTCTGAAAGCCGTTCATGACGCTGAGCACGATGATGAGCGCGGCCACGCCCAGCGCAATGCCCAGCATCGACACGCCCGAGATGAACGAGATGAAGCCGTTGCGCCGGGTCGAGCGACCGGCGCGCGTGTAGCGCCAGCCAAGGAGGAGTTCGTAGGGGATTTGCATGGGTTCGGCTCCGATTGTGGCATCCCGCACAATAGGCCGGCCATGCACCTGCTGATTCCCTTCGCTTCCTCACCCGCCGACGCCGCCCGCGCCGCGCTGGCCGATCTTCGCCTGCCCCAACTCGAGGGGCTGCTGGCCGGCCTGACCCACGTGCACACCGACAGCGACATCGAGGCCAGCCTGTCGCCTCCGCACGAGCGCGCGCTGGCGCGAAGTCTGGGCCTGCCTGTGCAGGACGGTCGGATTCCCTGGGCGGCAGGAGCGGCTGATGGCGCGACGGCGGATACGGCGTGGGCCTGGATCACGCTGTGCCATTGGCAGAACCGCTCGGCCCGCATCAGCATGGGCGACCCGCAGGCGCTGGGCGTCACGGCAACCGAATCGCAGTTGCTGTTGCACGCCATGCAGCCCTACTTTGCCGAAGACGGCATCATGCTCACCGAGCTTAGGCCCGGACGTTGGCTGGCCCAGGGCGAGCCGTTTCGCGACTTGGCCTGTGCGTCGCTGGACCGGGTCGTGGGCCGGCGCATCGACGCCTGGATGCCGCAGTCGTCCCTCTTGCTGCGGTTGCAGAACGAGATGCAGATGCTGCTCTATACCCACTCGGTCAACGACGAGCGCGCCGAGCAGGGGCTGCAGGCCATCAACTCCTTCTGGATCAGCGGCGCAGGCGCCTTGCCCGCGGACTCTGCCGCTGCGCCCAACGTCGACGAACCGGTCATGCCGATGGCACTGCGCGACGCCGCCGTGCGCGAAGACTGGGCCGCCTGGTCTCAAGCCTGGCAGGCGCTGGATGCCGGCGCGGTGGCGCAGGCCTTGCAGCGTCTGCAGCAGGGGCAGGCCGTCACGCTGACCCTGTGCGGCGAGCGCAGCGCGCAGCGCTTTGAAGCGCGGCCCGTGGGACTGATGCGCCGCATCAAGCAGCTATTTGGCATCCCGCCGGCACAACACATCCTGAGCGAACTATGAAACTGTTGACACGCGACGTTCCCCCGCGCGCCGCATGGGCTTTGGAGCAGGCGGGCGTGCACCCGCTGCTGGCGCGCCTGTTCGCAGCGCGCGGCGTGAGCACCAAGGATGAGCTCGACGACGGCCTGAACCGACTGCTGCCCCCGAGCAGCCTGAAGGGCGCGGCGCAGGCGGCCGTGCTGCTTGCCGACGCGATCGAGAAGAACCAGCGCATCTGCGTCGTCGCCGACTACGACTGCGACGGCGCCACCGCCTGCGCCGTGGCTTTGCGCGGCCTGCGCCTGCTCGGTGCTCAGCACGCAAGCTACCTCGTTCCGGACCGTGTGCTCGACGGCTACGGGCTAACGGCCAAGATCGCCCAGCGCGTCAAGGACTCCGGTGCCGATGTGCTGGTGACCGTGGACAACGGCATCGCCAGCTTTGAAGGCGTGGCCGCCGCGCGCGCCCTGGGCCTGCAGGTACTGGTGACCGATCACCACCTGTGCGCCATGGTTGAGGGCCAGGTGCAACTGCCCGACGCGAACGTCATCGTCAATCCGAACCAGCCCGGCTGCGACTTCGAGAGCAAATCCATCGCCGGCGTGGGCGTGATGTTCTACGTGCTGCTGGCGCTGCGCGCCGAGCTGCGGCAACGCGGAAAGTTCGATCGGACCGACGCCGGGCCGCCCCAAGGCGGGCCAGCCCCCGCGGGGCTGAGTCCCGCGGCTCCCGACCGGCCTGCGCCGGCCGGGACGGGAGGAAGAGGCGTTGCCTCTGGCATCGGCCTGTCCAGCGAAGTACGCGCAGCGACAAGCGTGGGGGCAAAAATCCCTCAGCCCAAGCTCGACGCACTCTTGCCACTGGTGGCCCTGGGCACCGTGGCCGACGTGGTCAAGCTCGACGCCAACAACCGGCGCCTGGTGGCACAAGGCCTTAAGCGCGTGCGCGCCGGCGCATTGCCTGCCGGCATGGCCGCCCTGTTCCGTGCCACATCGCGCAAGAGCAGCGCCGCCACCACATTCGACTTCGGCTTCGCGCTGGGCCCGCGCATCAACGCCGCCGGTCGCCTCTCCGACATGACGCTGGGCATCGAATGCCTGCTCAGCGACGACGCCAGCCGCGCCGACGAACTTGCCAACACGCTGGACGGCATCAACCGCGAGCGGCGCGAGATTGAGGGCGAGATGCGCGAGCAGGCTTTTGCCATCGCCGAGTCGCTGTTCGACGAAGGCGACGAGCCGCCGCCGGCGATCTGTGTTTTCGATCCGGATTTTCACGAAGGCGTGGTTGGCATCGTGGCCTCGCGCATCAAGGACAAGTTGCACCGCCCCAGCTTTGTCTTTGCCGCGAGTCAGGCGCCGGGCAAGGAGCACGAGCTCAAGGGTTCCGGGCGCTCCATTGCGGGCTTTCATCTGCGCGACGCGCTGGACCTGATGGCTAAGCGCCACCCCGGCATGCTCGTGCGCTTTGGCGGCCACGCCATGGCCGCGGGCTGCACCATCGATGAAGAAAATCTGGACCAGTTCGAGCAGTCGTTCAGCCAGGTGGCGCTGGAATGGCTCGACGCCGCCACGCTCACGCGCAGCCTGCAGACCGACGGCGCTCTCTCCCCCGAATACCGGCGCGTGGACCTGGTGGACACGCTGCACGCCGAGGTCTGGGGCCAGGGCTTTGCCGCGCCCACCTTCAGCGAAGAGGTCGAGGTGGTGTCGCAGCGTCTGGTGGGCGAGAAGCACCTCTCGCTCAAGCTGCGCCATCAGGGCCAGCCGGTGGACGGCATCTGGTTCGGCCACACCGAGCCCCTGCCGGCCCGCGTGAAGATCGCCTTCCGTCTCGACGCCGAGGAGTGGCAGGGCAGACGAGCGGTGAAATTCCTGATCGAGGGGGTGGAGCGGTAGAGCGCGGCGGAGGCTTCGTGGTCAAAGCCGTAAGCGCATCCGCAGGTCATCCCTCCACCAGCAGGGTCGAACAGTTCCCGACGGATTGCGTCAAGCAACTTGGGCAGGCTCTGCCAATTTGCGTCGCTTTGCGTCCTGAGCTGGCGGGCTGACTGACAAAAATTGTCAGCACTTGCAGCGAGGGTGTGAATAGTGGGCAGTGTTTTTGCTACCGATGCTTGCAAAACTCACAGAAACCACCGTTTTGCAGATTGGCACGCGAACTGCTTATTGCCTGTGTCTGTCCCATTTTTAACCCCAGGAGATTTTATGAAACGCATTCAACAAGGCTTTACCTTGATCGAGTTGATGATCGTCGTCGCGATCATTGGTATTTTGGCAGCCGTGGCTTTGCCGGCTTATCAGGACTACACCGTTAGGGCGCGAGTGACTGAAGGACTTTCGTTGGCTGAAAGTGCCAAAGTGGCCGTCGCTGAAAATGCTGCCCAAGGTGCAGGTTTTGGTTCTGGCTACACGCTCCCGACCACAACGGACAATGTGCTTGGCGTTGCAATTACTGACGCGACTGGTGTGATTGATATTACGTATACCACCAGGGTCGCACCAGCAACATCAAACTCTCTTTCCCTTACACCAACATCTGGCGGTGCTGGACTTGTCGGTACTGCGCTTACAACGGCATCGACTACAGCAGTTGCGGGAGCAGGCGGTTCTTCTACTGTTCCCACTGGGGGCTCTATTACCTGGACATGCCGTCCTTCAGCCGCCAATCCTATATTGACGAAATTCGTACCTGCTGCGTGCCGTCCGTAATCTTCTATTGCAAGATTTCTAGGCCCTATGACCAGCTAAGCTGATCCGGATTTTCCTTGAAAAAGGGCCGCAGTTGCGGCCCTTTTGTTGTGAAGCGCACCCAACCGGGGGATATATGGGCGGGTCGAGGTCCGGCCGATAGTCGGTCAGAGCGAACCAAGAATAGTGAAACTGCACATTTAGCGTGGCGAAGACGCAGCCATAAACGGCGCTGTCTCGGCAAAATTTCAAAGACTGCGTTACACCATTGCTCATCCGATAGACTGGAATTTAGCGACAATGATTCGCCAGACACGCATTCTTACGAAAGCCTTGGCCGACTGGCCACGAGTGACCGCAGCCACTCTTCACCTCTCCATCTCGTTGATCATTGCGGCCATCTTGGCCACCATCATATTTGCGCTTTGGTATCCGGGTGATTACAAAAACCTTGCCGGTGGTGGTCAGCTGTTCTGGATTATCGTGTCGGTGGATGTGGTGATCGGGCCGCTGCTCACCTGCGTGGTGTTCAACGTAACCAAAGGGCGCAAGGAGTTGTGGTGTGATCTCACCGTTATTGCACTTCTGCAAATCGGCGCGCTCGGCTACGGGATGTACACGTTGTTTGATGCGCGCCCCGTCGCCCTGGTATTTGAGGTTGACCGTTTTCGAGTGGTGTCTTCGGCCAACGTGCTAGTCACAGAACTCCCGCAGGCGCGTCAAGAATATCGGTCACTGCCGCTGACCGGTCCCTGGCTGCTGGGCACCCGCGCGGCCGCGAACAACTCGGAGCAATTGAAAGCCATTGACATGGCGCTGCATGGCGTTGACGTGGCGCAGCGACCAAACTTCTGGCAACCTTATGCCGACTCACGCGCCAAAGCGCTCGAACGTTCACGACCAGTTTCGGTCCTGCTGGCGAAATACCCTTCAGCGCGCTCAGATATCGAGAGGCGACTGAAAGAGCATGGCTTAACTACTAACACGGCGCGGTTTTTACCGACCACGGCGCGTGCTCCTGGTTGGGTTGCGTTTTTGGGGCCTGATGGCGCAGTCGCCGGTTTTGGGCAGTACGACGGATTCTTCTGACACAGTTCGTCATCATTTAGGTCGGATTTCATTACTGTTTTTAACCGACAAGGCAGGCCTGAGTCTGGACTCCCTGCGCTACCTGCCGGTGATAGCCCGCCAGGAATGGATTGCGCTGCTCGACGACAAAGGCAGGGTGCTTGGCTTCCTGCAGGGTGACGGCTGGTGACGCGTGGGCGTGGCGCGAACCAGACGTGCCCACCGACAGCTTCGCTGTAAGCCACCGCACAGAGATATTTGTGTATAGTCCGCAAAGCCTGATTTTTGGGAATTGGGTAATAACCTTATGAGGAATATCAGATGACACAACCTACCACGCCCCGCCGCCAATTTCTGAAAATCAGCGGCGCTGCCCTGGCCATGATTCCGGTCGTGGCCTTTTCTGACCGCGCTTTCGCCGCGACCAACGCTGCCATGCGTGGCGCGCTGAAGTACCAGGACAAGCCCCTGGGTGACAAGAGCTGTGCCACCTGCATGCAGTTCGTCCCCGGCAAGACGGCAACGGCCCCTGGCGGCTGCAAGATCATGCCCGGCGACACTGAAATTTCGCCAACTGGCTACTGTGCCGGCTGGGTCAAGAAGGCCTAAGCTTCAATCGCTTCCATCAAAGCCACCGCGAGTCAATCGCGGTGGCTTTGTGCTTTCTGGCCCTGCGAAGTTTGGCTGAAAGTCAGCGCTGCGGATCCACCTCGGTGATGGCCCGCCCCAACTGTCGCTCGATCTGGGTGAGCGAGATCACGCCGCGGATGCGCGCTGGGCCCTGCGGGGTGGCGGCCTGCACCACCAATAAATGGGTGTGGCCGACCTTCTTGAAGGTGGCGATCACCTGGCCCACATTGGCCGCTTTCAGTTCCTCGTAGTCCAGCGAGTCGAGCAGCGACAGCTCGGTCATCACGTCGCTCACGCACAGGTCTTGCCGGCGCGCATGGCGCTGGTTCATCAGCCGCACCGGTTTCTCCCCGACCAGGTCGGAGGCGGTGACGAGCCCGTCCACGCAGGGGAAGCTGCTGACGACGAAGAGCGAGCGCACGCCCTGATGGATCATGGCCTGCTCGGCCTTGTCCAGTGTGATCGCGGGGTCGATGGTCGCGGCCTTGACTTGGGCCAAGTCGGTCATCACTTCCAGGCCGGGCGACGCCAGCGTCACGGTGCCAATGGCCTTGGGAATGGCCTGGGGGATGCACGTATCTTTGGGAAAACGGAAGGTAGCGAGCGCTGACTCATTCATGGGTACGGGTCTCCTTGGACTGGTGGGTATGCGACTTTTCCAAACCCAATGATCGCCGATAAATGTTACCTGAATGTAACTCAGCCGATTTGGACTTTCAGGCGAATCGAGTTAACCTCGCACCCCTTGCTGCGCAGGTGGGACTGGATGGTCGGCAGCAACTGCCTGATTTTTGCTGCGGCAGCGTTGCTGTTCACCAGCAGACACCAGGTCGCGCCATCCACCGGCCCGGCCTTGACGGCGCCGCGCAGGGTCGGCGGGATCAGCGTTTCAATGGATTTCAGCCGGGCGCTGGATTCGCGCACCAGCTCGGTCAGGCGGGCCAGCGTAGGGGCTTCTTGCGCCGCTTGTTGCAGCGACACGGCTTGATGACGGCGGTGCATGGGGCTTGTGGGCTGAATTGACAAAGGATTGACAGTGCATTTGATTATCACGGATGCGTGGATGGCCAGAAGCCGCGCCATTCACCTGAGCGGAACCAAGCTGTTGCTGGCCGGCATGGCGGCGTCGCTGGTGCTGATGCTGGTGTCGGTGGGCTTGTACAACCTGGTCATCATCAAAGGCGCGCGTGAAGGCTGGCCGGTGATTGGCACGCTGGTGCGCTTTGTCGTCAAGGACGAGTTTGCCCAGCGCGACTTGTTCATGCGCGACAACCTGGACGTGATGGCGCGCAAACTGGGCGAACTGCAGGCCAAGCTGCTGCAACTCGAGTCGCTGGGCGAACGCGTCTCGGGCCTGGCCGGTATCGCGGCGCCCGAACCCAAAGTCACGCCTGGAAGCGGCGGCCCCCTGGTGACGGGGCGATCGCTGTCGATGGACGAACTCAAGGCCACGCTGGCCGACCTGGAGCGGCTGACGAACCAGCACACCGACTTGTTGACGGTGGAGGAATCGCGCCTGTTCGAGCAGAAGATCCGCAAGATGATGGTGCCCACCGAGCGTCCCATTGCCGTGGGTGAACTGGGTTCGCCTTTTGGCTGGCGTGTCGACCCCTTCACCGGCCGCTCGGCCCTGCACACCGGCATGGACTTCCAGGCGCCAGTGGGAACGGCGATTCTGGCCGCAGCCGGCGGCGTGGTGGTGGTGCAGGAATTCCATCCGGAATACGGCAACATGGTGGAGATCGACCACGGCAACAACCTGGTGACGCGA
>CAILZB010000034.1 GCA_903838565.1 uncultured beta proteobacterium
CGAAAAGCAAAGAAGTTGCTGAAAGCCTGGGAGGACGAAACCGAAAAGCTGTTCGACGCACAAGCTCCGCGCAAACCATAGCCGGTGCGTTCACGTGAAATTCGGTTTATATGCGTTCAGCGACCTGCGGAAAGTAAGACGCTGCGGGTTCTGCGGCGTGAAACGGTGGTGTCAGGCATGGAAAGCGTCTGAGGCATGTGGGTTCTCGCATGAAGTTTGGACAACGGGAATTCCGTTGCTCTCACAGAGAAGTACGTGCTGAGCCCTTCGATTGGGACACGGGTTTCAGAAATATTTCAGAACCACGACGCCGCCCCCCGGTTTTGGAGGGGCTGGGAATTCAGGCCTTGCTGTCTTGTTTCGGCACAGGCGTGATCGGGCACGGGAAATACTTGTCAGGTGCCGCTGCACGGGGCCTCTTCTCAATGGCGTTGGCCTGTTGCGCAATGCGCGCGGCCTCGTCCGCCCGCCCCAACGCAGCGTGCGTCCTGGCCAAGGCGCGCATGGTGTGCGCCAATGTCGGGCTGAGTCGCGCATCGTAGAGGCTGGTGAGCGAGTCGGCGGCTTTTTGCAGGACCATCCGGGCTTGGGCGCCCTGGCCTGTTTCCAGCAACGCCTGGCCCTTCACGCTCAAGGCGCGGGCAGTCAAATCAAGCAGGTACGCGGACTGCGAAGCCTGCTGGATCTTTTCAAGCAAGGCGCTTGACGTCAACAAGGCTGGCGCCCATTGGGACGACGCCAGCAGGATCTCGGATTGCAACAGCTGGCGTTCGAGCTCGGTGCGACTGACAGCGCCCGCGCTTGCGGGCTCGGTGACGAAGCTCCCCAGTTGTTCCCTGGCCGCGTCGAACTGGCCGCTGCGCAGCAGCAAGGCGATGCGCAGCGTCGTTTGATAGTTCATCCTCACCGTGCGCCTTTCGTGGCGCTTCTCGCGCATGGCCTGCGCCTCTTTCAGACTGCACTGTGCCTGCTCCAGGCGGCCCTGCGCCAGCCTGACGGCCGCAACCGTTTCCCAGCGATAGGCGTCAAGCCAGTTGCCCGGCTCGAAGCCCGCCACGGTCGACTGGGCCAGCGCCAGGTCGCGCATCGCGCCGTCGACGTCGCCCAGCTGAATCAGCACCCTGGCGCGGGTGTCCAGCACGCGCGCCAGCATCGCACGGTCGGCTCGTTCGGGATGCGCGAGGTCCCACGCGACGCGCGGGTTGATGGCCGCCAGCGCCTCCTTGGGGCGCGCACCGGCCACCAGGCTGTCGGCGAGCACGTCCACCTGACCGGTTGATTTGCTGCCGGTTTGCCCGTCCAGCGCCTGCTGCGCCTGACTTGCGCTGGCGATGCTTTCGGCCAGCTGGCTCAACCTGAGCTGCATCATGGCTTGCGTGGCCAGCAGCAGCGGCCGGTGGTATTCAGACTTGACCGCGCTGTCGATGAGCTTCAATCCCTCCTGTGCGCTCGCCAGCGCGAGCGCCGGGTCGCCGGAAACGCCCTCGCAGCGGCCATAGGTGAACAAGGCGTCGATCAAGCCGAAGTTCGGCGGCAGGCGGCGCGCCACGTCCACCGCCTGACGTGCGTAGCGCGCGCACGCCGACCAGTCGGGCGCCGCCGCCTGGGCCTGCGACAACAAAAGCTGGGCGCGCAGCGCCGAGGTCTTGTCGCCGTGCGCATCCAGGATGCTTTCGGCTTCGTCCACAAAGGACTTGAGCTCGGCGGCCGGCAGGGTGACGTTGCCGCCTCCGGTGACGATGTCCATCAAGTCCTGGGCGCGTTCCAGCGTGGGGCCTGGGTGCAGTTGCTGGCGCAGCGCGGCCATCTGCTTGACCAGACGCGCGCCGGGCTCTGGCAGTTGCAGGCCGCCATACAGGTCGGCCAACGTGTAGAGCAGGCGCAGCTTGGCTTCGGGCGCGTCGGTCAGCGAGTCCGTGATGCGTTTGGCCCCCAGGTCGAGCAGCTCGCGCGCCGTCGTCTGCTGCGCCTTGGCGGGGTCGCCCTGGTTCACCGAATTGGCCTGGAACAGGCCGACCAGGAATTCTTCCGTCGCCTTGGATATCTGCGCCTCGGTGCGCGCCAGCTGAGCCTGCCACAGCGCCAGCCCCAGTCCCACGGCCAGACTGAGGAACACCGTGACGCCAGCGCCAAACACCAGCTTGTTGCGCGCAACAAAACGCTGCAGGCGGTACCAGCGGCTGTCCGCCCGGGCCTGCACCGGTTCGCCTGCGCGCCAGCGCTGCAAATCCTCGGCAAACGCGTAAACCGTCGCGTAACGGTCTGCAGGCTTGGCCTTGAGGGCCTTGAGAATGATGTTGTCCAGGTCGCCGCGTAGCCGGCGCACGATCACCTTGAGCTTGGTGCCGCGCTGCTGTGCCGCCTGCTCGGTCAGCATCGCGCTGGGCGCCGTGCGCTGGTCACTCAGAATGGCCTGCTCCACTTGAGCGCGCGAACTTGTTCGTACGGCGTACGGTCGCCCCCCACTGAGCAGTTCGTACAGCAGCACGCCCAGCGAGTAGATGTCCGAAGCGATGCTCACTGGCTCATTCAGGAATTGTTCGGGGGAGGCATAGTCCGGCGTCAAGGCCATGCCGACGACCTTGGTGATGGTGTTCCCCCGGCTCTCGGATGGCGCATCGTCCGCGGCAAGGAGTTTGGCAATGCCAAAGTCCAGCAAGTGCACGCGAGCGTCGGCGCTGACAAGAATGTTGGCGGGCTTGAGGTCCCTGTGCACCACCAGATTGGCGTGCGCATACTGCACCGCGTCCAGAACCTGGCGGAACAGTTCCAGGCGGTCGAGCAGGCTCAGTCGCCTCTCGTCGCAGTAGTGCGTCAGATCTTCGCCCTGCACGTACTCCATGGCCAGATAGGGCTGCCCGCCGGCGCTGAAGCCGGCGTCATACAGGCGCGCAATGTGGGGGTGCTCCAGGCCGGCCAGGATGTCACGCTCACGCTCGAAGCGCTGCACCAGCATCTTGTGCGACATGTTGACCAGCGGCAACTTCAGCGCGACCTGTCGGCTCAGCACACCGTCCACGCGCTCGGCCAGCCAAACCGTTCCCATACCGCCGCGCCCGATGACGCGCAGCAAGCGGTAGGGCCCCACCAGATCATCCGGCGCCAGTTCCTGCTCTGGTGCCAGATGGGGCGGCAGTTGCATCGGCGGCAAATGGTCGATCAGTCCCTGCGCGGCGCCCCCCCCGGCGCGCGCCAGCATCTCCTGCAAGCGGGAGTGGTACTTGCGCGCCGCCGGCGCAAGCCGCTCCAGCCACGCACTGCGCTCGGCTGGATCGAGGTCCAGGGCTTCATCCAGCAGCGCCGACAGTGCTGTCAGGTCATCGATGGCGCCAGGAACCGATGGGCTCATGCTCAAAGCGGTCGGGGCCTACTTGAAGGCGACGGCCAGGAGCAGTCGCGCCTTTTCCCAGTCCCTCTGGACCGTGCGCTCAGAAACCCCCAGTGCTTGCGCGATCTCTGCATCGTCCAGGCCGGCAAAGTAGTGCATCTCCACCACCTGCGTCATGCGCGCATCGGATTGGGCCAGCATGTTCAGGGCTTCGTGCACTCGCAAGACGTCCGCGTCGTGGGAACTGATCTTCTCGCCCAATTCGGTGTCCAGGGGGACATGCTCGGCTCCGCCACCGCGCTTTTCGGCGCCGCGCGAACGCACGAAGTCCACCACCACGCTGCGCATCACGCGCGCCATATAGGCCATGAACTCGCCGCGTTCATCGGTGCGTACCTGTCCGCTCTTGACGACCCTGAGGTAGGACTCGTGCACCAGCGATGTGGCATTGAGCAGCGTGATGGTTTGGTGGCGCCGGATCTCAGACAGCGCCAGCCTGCGCAAGTCGTCGTAGAGTGCCTCGAAGGTGTTTTGCATCCGGTGTCGTCCCCAAAATCATGATGGCGGCCAGTCGTTCGGGCCTTTGGCATCAATACTATCAAAGCCCGACGCCCCGGAGCACGCGCGGTTGATGGCTGCATCGTCTTCACGCCCGACCTGCGGGAAATGGATGCTCTCACTGACAAGTACGTGCCGGACCGTCGATCTGCGACACAGGGTCCAAAAGAAAATGTGCCGGCCTAGCGGGCGGGGGTCAGAAACTTCTCGACTTCGTCCAGCGGCAATGGCCGCCCAAACAGGTAGCCCTGACAGGCGTGACAGCCCATGTCGGCGAGGAACTTGCGCTGGGCCTGCGTTTCCACACCCTCGGCGATGACGGCCAAGCCCAGGCTGTCGGCCAGCACGATGACCATCTTGGCGATTGCGGCGTCGTTGGCATCGAGCAGGATGTCTCTGACAAAACTTTGGTCGATCTTGAGCTGATCCAGTGGCAGGCGCTTCAGGTACGAGAGCGAGGAATAGCCGGTGCCGAAGTCGTCCAGCGAAAAGCCCACACCCACCGCTTTCAAGGCATTCATTTTTTCGATGGTTGCCTCCACGTTGGAGACCAGCAAACTCTCTGTCAGCTCCAGCTTGAGTCTTCGCGAATTGGCGCCGGTGCGCTGCAGCGTGGCCACGACCTGCTCGACGAAACCGTCCTGGTGAAACTGCAGCGCGCTGACGTTCACCGCGATGCTGAGCCGCGCCGTCTCGGGGCGAGCGGCCCACCGGGTGATCTGGATGCAGGCGGTCTCCAGTACCCATTGCCCCAGCGGCAGGATCAGTCCGGTTTCCTCCGCCAGCGCAATGAAATCGGCGGGAGATACCAGGCCGCGCTGTGGATGGTTCCAGCGCACCAGGGCCTCGACTCCCACCAAGGCGCCGTGCTCACCTTCAACCTGAATCTGGTAGTAAAGGGCAAATTGATCCTGCTCCAGCGCGCCACGCAGGTCCGACTCCCAGGCTGCACGTGCCATGACCATGGCCTGCATCCGGGGGTCAAAGAAACGCAAGGTGTTGCGACCCGCCGCCTTGGCCTGGTACATGGCCAGATCAGCCCGCTTCAAGGGCTCGTCCATGCTCTCGACCACTTCCCCGCCGAACAGCGTGATGCCCACGCTGGCCGTGCTGTGATGTGCATGATTGCCGAGTGAGTAGTTCTGGCTGAGCGTGACGAGAATCTTCTCCCCCACGGTTTCGGCCTGGGTGGCGGCTTCCAGATCGCTCTCGCTCAGGTCCTTGAGCATCACGACAAACTCGTCGCCACCCAGACGGGCCACGGTGTCGCCCTCGCGAATGCAGGTGGCCAGGCGCCGCGCCACCTGCTCGAGCAGGATGTCGCCACTCACGTGGCCCAGCGTATCGTTTAGGGTCTTGAAGTTGTCCAGATCGACAAAGATCAGTGCGCCCTTGCGCCGGGTTCGGGAGCCGGCCGCCATCGTCATTTCCAGTCGATCCATCAAGAGTCTGCGATTGGGCAAGCCGGTCAAGGGATCAAAGAAGGCGAGATTTCTGGTCTCGTTTTCCGCCGCCTTGCGCGAACTGATGTCCGTGGAAGTGGCAACGTAATGGGTCGTGCTGCCGAAGGCGTCCTTGACGGCCGTGATCGTGACCCATTGCGGAAACACCTCGCCGCTCTTGCGTCGATTCCAGATTTCACCGGACCACGAACCCGAAAGCTCCAGACTGCTGAACAGGCTTGCGTAGAAGGCCGCATCATGGTGCCCCGAGCTCAGCATGCGGGGGTTTTGCCCCACCGCTTCCTGCTCAGTGTATCCCGTCATTTCGGTGAAGGCCCGGTTCACCTGCAGGATCTCGCGCTTGGCATCGGTGACAAACATGCCTTCCTGTGACTCGAACGCGATCGCTGCAATCTGCATCGCCTGCGCCGCGAGCCGACGCTCCGTGACGTTGCGAAAAAGCGCGAACAGCTGCCCGCCGTGCGTCTTGCAGTAGGTGGCGCTGACCTCGACCCACCACAGCGATCCGTCCTTGCGCCGGTGCCGGGTTTCAAACTGCTCATGCCCGTTCTCGACCACGCGCCTCAGGTGTTTGGCCGTCTCCTCCACGCTCTCGTGAGCTTCCAGATCACTGACGTTCATCCCGATCAGCTCGTCACGCGCATAGCCGGACTTGCGGCAGTAGGCTTGATTCACATCGAGCAGTTGGCCCTGCATGTTCACGCGCCAGAAGCCGTCGAGCGTGGTTTCCAGCACGGACCCGAAATCCGCCAGCGTTTCGTGCAGCGCATTTTCAGTGGCTTTGCGATGGCTGATGTCGCTCCATACGATGCGGCAGGTCGGTGCTCCGTCTTCGTCCGGCGAGACAGTGAGCACCAGGTGTACCCAGAACAGCGAGTGATCCGCCTTGAGCATGCGCAGTTCGCAGGCCTGCGGCCCGTCGGACTGCTTCACCTGCCGATGCAAAAGGTAGTAACTGTCCTGGTCGTCCCTGAAAATGAAACGGGTAAGGCGCTGCTGGATCAGCTGATGCCGAGGCCAGCCCAGCAGCGCGGCCGCAGTGAGGTTGGCTTGCTGGATCAGGCCCTGCTCGCTCACGGTGCAGTAAGCCACGGGCGCAATGTCATAGAGATCGAAATACCTCAGGTGCTCGGCATCGAGTTCGAGCTGAGCCCGGCGCAACTCCTCGTTTTGCATCTCCAGTTCGATCTGGTGCACCTGGAGTTCGTGCAACAGCCGCTGCGTTTCCTCAAGCGACGCCGGCGTCTGGCGCTCCAGCGCCTGGCCTGCACTGGCCTGAAGTGCTTCAGCCCGACGGCGCAGGCCCTGTGGACTCTGCGGAAAATCAAGAACCCAACCCTCATCCGCACCCGAGCCATGCCTGACTTCACCGGACTGGAGCGGCTGCGTTGAGTCCGGCTCCGGGTTCGAGTGTTGATTCTTCGATGGGTCGGCTGCCAAGGATCTTCCTCAGGTCAGGATGTCGTGAAAAGTTCGCAGCCCCTGAGCGTACGCCAACCCGAAAGCAATGGATATCAGCAAAAATAGAAACGGTGCGAACTCACGGTCCCGGTTGATCAGAAGCTTTCCCACTCATCCGCTGCCGCCGCAGCCGGGGCGGCCAGTTTCACTTGCTTGGGTTTGGGCAAGGGAGGGTTTGATCCGGCCAGTTTCCTGGGCTGCGCAGCCAGTTGGGGGCGGGGCTGCGCAGCCATGGGTCGAGCGCGGCTCAGCATCGGGGATGCGGCTCCCGCGAGCTTGAAGATGGCGACCGCTTGCACCAGATCACCGGCCTGCGAATTCAGGCTGCTCGCGGCGGCGGCCATCTGCTCGACGAGAGCGGCATTTTGCTGCGTCGTCTGATCCAGGCTGGCAACGGCTTCTCCCACCTGCGCCACGCCCGAAGCCTGCTCGCTGCTGGCGGCGCTGATCTCACCCATGATGTCGGTCACGCGCCGGATGCTGGTGACGACCTCGCTCATCGTGACGCCGGCCTGATCCACCAGCGCCGTGCCCTGCTCCACGCGCTGCACGCTGGCGCTGATCAGTGACTTGATTTCCTTGGCCGCGTCGGCAGAGCGCCCGGCCAGCGAGCGCACCTCGGATGCGACCACGGCAAAGCCGCGCCCCTGCTCGCCGGCGCGCGCGGCTTCGACCGCCGCGTTCAGCGCCAGGATGTTGGTCTGGAAGGCGATGCCGTCGATCACGCTGATGATGTCGGAGATCCTGTGCGAGCTGTCGTTGATGCCCTTCATGGTCTCGACCACGTGCGACACCACTTCACCGCCCCTGACCGCCACCGTGGAGGCGCTTTGCGCCAGCTGATTCGCCTGACGCGCGTTGTCGGCGTTTTGCTTGACGGTGGCGTTGAGCTGCTCCATTGACGCGGCCGTCTGCTCCAGCGCGCTGGCCTGGCTTTCGGTGCGGCTCGACAGATCGTGGTTGCCCTGGGCGATCTCGGCACTGGCTGTGGCCACGCCCTCGGAGCCCTGGCGCACATCCGTGACCACGGCCGAGAGACTGGTCTGCATCGCCGACAGCGCGCGCAGCAGGATCGATATTTCGTCCTTGCCGTCGGCCGCGATGTGCTGCGTCAGATCGCCCTGCGCCACGGCATTGGCGACGGCGACGGCCTGACCCAGCGGGCGCGTCACGCTGCGCACGACCCAGAGCCCGGCCACCACAGCCAACAGCGCCGCGAGCAGGCCGGCCGCCGCGGAGACCAGGCGCGTGGACGCAATCAGCTGCGCATTCTCGGCGCCGCGCTCTTGTACCTTGGCCACTTGCCTGGCGTCGAGCTTGGCCAGCGCCGCCAGAAAGGGCTCGAGCATCGGAATCATCTCTTCGTCCGCGGCGTAGGCGGCCTCGGCCTGCTTGCCGCCCTGCACCAGTCCAACGATGCGCTGCACGCCAGCGACGTAGCTGCTGTGGCGCTTGCGCGCATCCGCGATCAGCGCCGCCTCCTCCTGCGAGCCCGCCAGCGCCTGCTCGATGGCTTGCAGCCCCTTGTCGATGCGCAGGTCGCGCTCGCTGATCTCCCTGGCCAGCCGCGTTCTTTGCTCGGCGCTGGGCGACAACAGGATCACCATGCTGGCGATCGCGTTGTCCTTGGCCAGCAGATGCACCTCGGAGGCCTGGGCCTGCAATTTCACGCCCTCGCCCATGGCCACCGAGTTCGCTGCGCTGCGCGCCAGACTGATCTGTACCGCCACCACCAGCAATGCGATGGTCACGACCACCACGCCGAATGCCAGCCCCACGCGGGCGCCAATCTTCAGGTCAAGTAATTTCATGCCCGTGCCCCCGTCCGCCAAGTGAGTGAAATGCTGCTCTCGTCGCTGTCTCTCGTGTCCTGGCCACGATGGGCCACGAATCACGAAAGCGGGTTCTTCCCTCTCAATGCATCAGGCGCCGAGTTCGCCCACCAGCTGCTGGCACTTGGTGTAGCGTTCCTTCTGGATGCCGCCGGCCAGCTTCTTCGCCTCGTCGTCCTTGCCCGCAAGGATCGCCGGCACGAGCTCGACCTCGCGCGTCTTCTTGAACGCATTCCAGTTCTCGACCAGTTCCTTGAACTGCGCTTCCTTGCCGGCGGGCGCCTTCATCTTGGCCAGATGCGCGCTCACGGCGTCGGCCGTGGTCTTGACGATCTTCTGCTGATCCGCGCCGCGCTTGTCCTTGTTCACCATCATCGTCACCAGCGACTCTCGCGCCGCCGTCAGTTCGGTCCGAAGGTCGGAAAACTCGTTGGCACTGGCCCAGGTGGACGCGGTCAATGCCAGCACGGCGATAAAAAATGATGCGATCAGTTTTTTCATGATGAAGTCTTTCACGTTGATGAAGTGGCGTCCCATCAGTTTGGAAAAATGGATTTCTCCGACGCCCCGCTCAAGACACGGAAATCCGGCTTTTCCCTCGCGGCAACGGCAACTGACGCCCGCATTCTATGCCCCGTTGTGGTGCTATTTTTCTGCCTACTTGTTGCAGGCCTTGAGCGCACTTGGATGGCAGCGACGGCGGCGCGCTCAAACGCGATATCCTCGCGGTCGTGCGCGAACCAGAGCCCGGGCAGCGCACCACTTGGAACGCCCGCGATTCATTCCATCCTTTTACCCAGAGACCCGCACCATGGATCTGTCACGCTTTCCCCGCCGCCGCTACAGCGCCGGCCCCACGCCGCTGGACTACCTGCCGCGCTTCACGCAGGCGCTGGCGGCCCTTTGCCCCAACGGCCAGGGGCCGCGCATCTGGATCAAGCGCGACGACATGCTGGGCCTGTTCCCCGGTGGCAACAAGACGCGCAAGCTGGAGTTCCTGGTGGCCGACGCGCTGGCCGCGGGCGCCGACACGCTCGTCACCTGCGGCGCGCCGCAGTCCAACCACTGCCGCATCACGCTCGCCGCCGCGGTGAAGGAGGGGCTGAAGTGCCGCTTTGTGATCGAGGAGCGCGTGCCCAACAGCTTTCACGAAGACGCCAGCGGCAACCAGTTCATGTTTCGCCTGATGGGCGTGGAAGCCATCACCGTGGTCCCCGGCGGCTCGAACGTGGCCCAGGCGATGCAGCAGGTCGTGGACGAGCTGGCAGCGCAGGGCCGCAAGGGCTACATCGTCCCTGGCGGCGGCTCGAATGCGCTGGGTGGATTGGGCTATGTGGCCTGCGCGCAGGAGTTGCAGCAGCAGTTCTTTGACCAGGGCGTGCAGATCGACCGCGTCGTGCTGTGTTCTGGCAGCTCGGGCACGCACGGCGGCCTGCTGGCAGGCTTTCTGGGCAACCGCATCCAGATTCCGATCGTCGGCATCGGCGTGAGCCGCGACCCGGCCGATCAGGAGCCGCTGGTGCACCGCGAAGCCCAGGCCGTGGCCGATCTGCTCGGGCTCGATCTGGTCGTGCCACGCGAGAGTGTGCTGAGCGTGGGCGGCTACTGGCAGCCCAAGTACTCGGTACCGAACGCGCGCATGGTGGAAGCCGTGCAACTGCTGGCGCGCACCGAGGGCATCCTGCTGGACCCGGTGTACACCGGCAAGGCCATGGCCGGCCTCATCGGTCTGGCGCGCGAAGGCTTCTTCAAGCCCGACGAGAAGCTGCTGTTCCTGCACACCGGCGGTCTGCCGGCGCTGAACATGTACGAGCGCGAAGTGCTGGGCCAGGTGGATCTGCCGGCCTGAACGCGCGCCCTTGTCGTCTGCACCCACCAAAGGAAACTCCATGAAAACCTTCACGCTGGGCCGCAGGCTTGCGGCGCAGGCGTTGGCAGCGTTGCTGCTGATGGCCGGCACGGCGTCAGCCGCCGAACTGAACGTGATGATCTCGGCCGGCTTTGCCGAAGCCTATGCGGAACTGGCGCCGGCCTATGAGCGCGCCACGGGACACCATCTGATCCTCACACGCGGCCCCTCGATGGGCAACTCGCCCGAGGCGATTCCGACGCGCCTGCAACGCGGCGAGCCCGCCGACGTGCTGATCATGGTGGGTGCAGCGGTCGATGAACTCGAGCGCAAGGGGCTCGTGCAGCCCGCCAGCAAGGTTGACCTGGCGCGCTCGCAGATCGGCATGGTGGTGCGCGCGGGCGCGGCCCAACCCGATATCGCCAGCGTGGCGTCGCTGCGGCGCACGCTGCTCGAGGCGAAGTCGATCGCCTACTCCGACAGCGCCAGCGGCCTGTACCTGTCGAACACGCTGTTCCCGCAACTTGGCGTGGCGCAACAGCTCAAGGGCAAGAGCCGAGAAATCAAGGGACCGCCTGCGGGCGAACCGGTGGCCGCGGTGGTGGCTCGCGGCGAGGCCGAGATCGGCTTCCAGCAGGTGAGTGAACTGCTGCATGTCGCGGGAATCTCGTACGTCGGCCCGATCCCGGCCGAGTTGCAACAGCCCACCTTCTACTCGGCGGCGATCGCCAGCGGCACCCGGCAACCGGAGGCCGCCAGCGCGCTGGTGCGCTTCCTGGCGTCGTCCGAAGCGGCCCCGGCGCTGAAGAAGAGCGGGCTGGCGCCGCTGGCCGCACCGTGAATCGCTGAAATCGCAGTGCCGCAACGGGGCCCGACCTTGATCCGACTCAGCGCCGGGCGGCCACAAAGCGCGGCCATCCAAAGGTGTCGGACACGCCTTTGACTTCACGCCAGGCCGGCTCAAACTGCCCCTCCTGCAGATTCACGAGATTCGACTGGATGCAACTCTGCAGTCGCGCCACGGCTTTGCCGTTGACGCCCGCTGCAGAGAAAGGGCGCGTCACCAGCAGATTGGGCGCGGCCAGAAACGCGTGGTTGAACGCGTCCAGGTTTTCGTAGTTCTTTTGCACCAGTTGATACGGCGGCTGCACTACCATGTCAAATTGAATCAGGTGCAGCCCGCTGTCGCGTTTGAGCTTTTGCACCGGACCGCTGGGCCAGCCGCTGGTACTCAGCATGCCCACCACCTCGCCGGCCTTGAGCTTGGCCAAGGCCTGCTCGTCGGTCTCCACATCGACAAACTGGAACTTCATCGCGAACCTGCGGTCCAGAACACGCCCCAGCGCACGCGCCGAACCGACCACGGCGACCGGCAGCCCCTTGAGGTCGGAAAACTTGTTCACCGGAACATGGACCGTGTCACCGGCCATCAGTCCGCCCAGCTTTCTTTCGGTCTTGTAGCTGTAGCCCTCCGTGCGGCCAATGATGTGCAACAGGTTCATGTTCAGCGGCAGCACCGCCTGCAGGGCCGCGATTCCCTCGTCCGACGACTTCATGTCCTGCAGCGTGTCGAGTTGCGCAAAGCCCAGATCGGCCTGATTCGCGGCCAGCGTGGTCAGGTTCTGCAGGCCGCCCTCGGTTTCGACTTCGGTCAGCAGCACCTGCGCGCCGCAGACGGCATTGATATTGGCAAACAGCTTGGAATAGCCCTTGCCTTTCTTCCCCGTGGCAACGCGCAGCGCATTGCTGGGTGCAGACGCTTCGATCTGCGCCTGGACGTTGACGGCCGCGAGCAGGGCGACGCTGAGGATGGCGAGAGTGGTTTTTGCAGATTTCATGAGAATCTCCTTGGGTTGGTGAAAGAAAACTTAAAGGCCGGTGGTGACGGAGCGCGACGGGAGTGCCGGATGGGGTGTGACTGCGGGCGTGTCCTCGTCGGTGGTCGACCTGTGCAGCAGCGCAAACGCCAAGGCCAGCACGGCGATGCACAGCACGATCACGCTGCCAATCAGGCGCAGACGGAGCCAGAATTTCATAGCACGCTCCTTGCTTCGATGGCTTGCGTGAGGTGCAGCGCGCCCATGGGGTCCAGGCTTTGGTTATCGAGCAGGTCGCGGGTTGGGCCGTCCAGGCTGCTCATCTGCACGTCGAGCTCGGCAAAGACGCTGTTGAAGCGATCCTGCACAGTGCGCAGGGCGGTGTCGGCGAGCAGGTCCTGCATCAGGTTGTCGGCCGCATTCGGATCCAGCGCCCGGTTCGCGTCGTCAATGGCCAGGGCAATGTGCCACTCGCTTTGCTTTTGTTCCACCGTGTGTTTGAACTCCTGCAGCGCAGCCTGTGCCAGGTTGAGGCGATCGATGTTGATGTTGTGAAACTGCTGCAGCTTCTCCAGTGCGCGTTCCTGACGCGCCAACACCGGGCCGGAGAACTTGCTCTGGCTGTGTTCGATCATCTGGCGAATGGACTCGATCTGGCCGCCCACCGCCACCAACGCCTTGCGAAAGGAAAGAAGGCGCTGCGCCCGTCGCAACACCTCGTTTTGCAGCTGCTCGATCGGGTTGCTACTGGCCTCAGACTTGCGCGCAGAAAGCAATGCGTTCTCCAACTTCTGGCCCAGCAGCGGCAGCATCTGCACGGCCGCAAAACCCGTCGCCAGAATGCCGCCCAGTACCAGCAATCCGGCGCCACCCGACACGGCCAGCCAAACCATCGGTGCGAAGAACGCCAGCGCGAGGACGCCGCCAGCGGCCGTGAGTGCGCGAATCCAGTTGCGCTTTTGCGCGTTGATCGTGTGTTGAATCTCGTTCATGGTGGGTCTCCTTGGTTTCAAAAAGTGGGCTTTCGATGCTTGGGGTGCCGCGCCGGGACGTGGCTTCGCCCTGCAGGGTCGGGTGCCTGCAAAAATCAGCGGTGCAGCGTGGTGGGTGAGCGGCGCGTGGCCGGCTCAGCGGGCGCTAAGGCGGCGCGCCCGTGGCGAGCTTGATGGCGGCAATCAGGCCCGGGGTGATCCAGGCTTGGGATGCCAGGTAGACCGGCTCCAGTGCCTCGCGCCACTGGGCCAATTGCTCTGCATCAGGGATGTGGATCGTGAGCTTTGCGCTGGCCTTGAGCTGCTCCAGCGCCCGGGTGTTGGCGGTCTCGGCAAGGCCGTTCTGATACGCCGTGGCGTCGCGCATCGCGCCTTCGAGCGTGCTGCGAATATCGGTTGGCAACCTGTCCCAGAACGCCTTGTTCACGATCACGGCGTAAGCCAGGTAACCATGCCTGGACAGCGTGAGACTGCTTTGCACTTCATGCAGGCGCTGCGAGTAGATATTCACGGGGGTGTTTTCTTCTCCGTCCAGATCGCCCTTGCGCAAGGCCTCGTAGACGTTGATCAGCGGTGAAATCGACGGCTCCGAACCGAGTTGCCGCATCTGCTGTACCAGTGTCCTGGAGGCCTGTACCCGAATTTTCAAACCCTGAAAGTCATGCACCGACTCCAACGGGCGGTTGGCCGTGAACACCTTGAAGCCGTTGTCCCAATAGGCCAGGCCTTTGATGCCCCGAGCCTCCAGTTTGCGCAACAGCTGCGCACCGATGCTGCCGTCAACCACCTTGTGATACGCCGCGTGGTCCTTGAACAGGAAAGGCAGATCGAAGACCTCGAAGTCCCCGCCGCCAAAGCCGGCGAGTTTTGACAGCGAGGGTGCCAGCATCTGCACCGCGCCCAGTTTCAAGGCATCCATCTCTTCGCGGTCCTTGTAGAGCTGACTGTTGGGATAGACCTCGACGCGCACCCGACCCGCGGTGCGGGCCTCGGCCAGTTCCTTGAACTTCAAAGCGGCCCGTCCCTTGGGCGTGTCGGCCGTCACCACATGGCTGAACTGAATCACAATCGGGACTTGCGCCGGTGCCTGCGCGGCTGCGACCGGCAAGGTGGCCGCCGCCTGTGACGCCACGAGGGCACAAACAGCCAGGAGCGCCGCGATGGAGCGCCGCGCCGGGCTGGACGCCCTCCCTTGATAGGACTGCTTGTGCGTATTCATTTTTCGTTCCCCGGTTGATGCCCGAAGTCTATGCCGCCCCGGCCACGGGCTCGAGTGTGGCGTTCCACAGATGCGGCTTTCCACACGCGGGCCTCGGTTGAGCCAACATTTCGCTCTGCACACCCTAGAATTTGCCGATGCCCATCACCACCGCGCCTCAACCCTTCCAGCCCAGTGTTCAGGTGAACCTGGTGAAGCGAACGCTGTGGCTGCTCCCGCTGCTGCTGGCGCTGGGCTTTGTCGGGATGGTGGCTTATTGGGCCGAGGTGAATGACGCCAACGAGCGCGCCATGTTCCAGAACACGCTGGTGGCAGACAGCCAAAGCGTCGAGGCGCAGCTGATTGGCCGGCAGGACATGGAGCGCACCAAGCTGCGCGAGGTGGCGAGCCGACTGGGCGCGCACCGACTGGACGGGGATGCCGCACTCAAATCCATGCCCGAAGTGGCTGCCGGTCTGGACCGCCTGTGGAACCGGCTGGTCTGGATCGATGAGGACAACCAGGTGATGGCGCGAGCCACACGTGCGGCAACCCGGCCCGTCAGCGCCAGCGAAGACCTGCACATTCAATCCAGCGGACAGGCCGACCACTTTGTCGCGCCGGTGCAATTCGCCGACGGCCGGCCCGCCGGGCAACTGCTGGCGCGCTATGAAATCACGGACCTGCTGAAGAACACCGATCTGGCCTGGCTGAACCACCGCTACCAGGTGGACTTCCTGTCGGAACTGGGGGAAGTGATTGCGACGACCGCCGTCGCCGGCAAGGTCCCCAAGGGCAGCCGCTATGAGAAGCCGCTGGCTTCGTTCAAGGAATCGACCTTGCGCCTGACGCCTTACGAGTCGCCAGCCTCCTGGAAAGGCAACAGCAGCACCCTGGCGCTGCTTGCCGGACTTGTGCTGCTGGGTGGCGCCGCGTCACAACTGTTGCGCCGGGAGATGGCCCACGTGACGCGCGCCGTCGCCACCTCGAAAACCGAAGCGGCCTGGCGCCAGTCGATGGAGGATTCGGCCCTGGTGGGATTGCGGGCGCGGGACCCCTCGGGACGAATCCTGTACGTCAACAAGACGCTGTGCGACATGGTGGGCTATTCGCGCCACGACCTGGTCGGGCTCATTCCGCCGCTGCCCTTCTGGCCACCAGATGCCATCGACGACATGATGGCGTACAACATGAACACGCTCGCAGGTGATGCGCCCAGCTCAGGCTACGAAACGCGCTGGAAACATCGGGATGGCCACACGCTGGACGTGATGATCTTTGAGTCGCCCCTGGTCAGTTCCGAAGGTGTGCGCATCGGATGGATGGGGTCGATCGTGGACATCAGCGAGCGCAAGCAGCTGGAAGAAAAGGACCGGCGCCACATTGAGGTGATGGCGCAACATGCGCGATTGAACGACCTTGGGCTGATCGCCTCCGAGTTGGCCCATGAACTCAATCAACCGCTGACCACGATCGCCAGCTACAGCGCCGGGCTCGAGCTGGCGTTGAAGAAACGTCTGCCCAACGACCTTGACCTGTTGACCGCGGTGGACGCCGTGCACCGCAACGCCCGCAAGGCCGGGGATATCGTGAACTGGATACGGCGCCAGTCCTCACGCTCCGAGCCCAAGCGAGCCGCCTGCGACCTGAACGCTTTGGTGTCCGGCTCTGTCGATCAACGCAAGCGCCAGATCACGCGCTCACGCATCCAGGTCCACATGAACCTGGATGCTGAACTGCCCGTGCTGATGGCGGACAGAATCGGTATCGAACAGCTGGTTGCCAACCTGGTGCGAAATGCCGCTGATGCGCTGACCGCTCAACCCGGGGAGCGAACCCTTTGGGTCGAGACCCGCGTACGCCAGAACGCCGCAGACGAAGAGTCGTTCGTGGAAGTCGTGGTGCGCGACAACGGCCCCGGACTGCAGGGCCGCACCATCGACATGCTGTGCTCCACCTTCTACTCCACCAAGACCAACGGCATGGGCCTGGGGCTGGGCATCTGCCGCTCCATTGCCGAGTCGCATGGCGGCAAACTCACGGCCCAGGACGCGCTCCATGGCGGCGCTGAATTCAGATTTTCGCTGCCCCGGTCCAGCAGCAACCCACAGAAAGAACACGCATGAACCAGCAGCCCACGATTTTCCTGTGCGACGATGATGAGGACGTTCGCGGCGGCCTGTCTTTCCTGTTGCGTCAATCCGGTTTTGACGTGCGTGCCTTTGCCAGCGGAGAAGAGCTGCTGCTGGCGATTGACGCAGCGCCCAAGCCACTGCGAGCGATCTTTGTGCTGGACCTGGACATGCCGCCCATGGACGGCGACGTGGTCCATGACCGTCTCATCGAACGGGGTTATGCCAGACGCAGTCCGGTGATCTTTTTGAGCGGCCGGGGCACCATTCCGCGCGCGGTCAAGGCCGTGAACAAAGGGGCGCTGGATTTCGTGGAAAAGCCCTATACCAATGATGCCCTGCTGCCGCTGCTGCACCAGGCCTTGGCGCTGGAAAGGCACCGGGGCGACGACGCCAAGAGAAGCGACTTTCTGCAGTCCATGTGGGACAGTCTGAGCGCGCAGCAAAGAAAAGTGGCGCTGCTGGTGGCGGCCGGCGACCTGAACAAGATCATCGCCGCCAAGCTGGACATCGTCGAGCGCACGGTCGAGGTCCACCGGGCCAAGGCATTTGAGAAGCTGGGCGTGGATTCTGCTGCAGCGCTGGCGACGACCATCGCTTCCATGAAGGCATGCGGCATGGACTTGGCGCCAGATTCCGCAGCCTGAAGCCGTCGAGACGGATTTCCAATTGTCAGCCGCGCTCGTACCAAGCTTTGGAGCGGTTCACGACGTGCACCACCAGCAGCATCACCGGCACCTCGATCAGCACGCCCACCACCGTGGCCAGCGCGGCGCCCGAGTTGAAGCCAAACAGGCTGATGGCGGCGGCGACGGCGAGCTCGAAGAAGTTGGAGGCGCCGATCAGCGCCGAAGGGCAGGCGATGTTGTGCTTCTCGCCCAGCGCGCGGTTGAGCCCGTACGCCAGCGCCGAGTTGAACAGCACCTGGATCAGGATCGGCACGGCCAGCAGCGCGATCACCAGCGGCTGCTTCAAGATCGCCTCGCCCTGAAAAGCAAACAGCAGCACCAGCGTGGCCAGCAGCGCGCTGATGGACCAGGGGCCGATCTTCGCCATGGCGGCGTCAAACACAGCCTGCCCTCGGGACAACAAGGACTTGCGCCACAGTTGCGCCAGGATCACCGGGATCACGATGTAAAGCACGACCGAGGTCACGAGCGTGTCCCAGGGAACGGTGATGGCCGATAGCCCCAGCAGGAAGGCCACCAGCGGCGCGAAGACCACCACCATGATGCTGTCGTTCAGCGCCACCTGCGACAGCGTGAACAAGGGGTCGCCGCCAGTGAGCCGGCTCCAGACGAACACCATCGCCGTGCAGGGCGCAGCGGCCAGCAGGATCAGTCCTGCCACGTAGCTGTCCAGCTGGTCTGCCGGCAACAGCGGCGCAAACCAATGGCGAATGAACAGCCAGCCCAGCAAGGCCATGCTGAAGGGCTTGACCAGCCAGTTGACGAAGAGCGTGACGCCGATGCCCTTGAGGTGCTGGCGCACCTCGTGCAGCGCGCCAAAGTCCACCTTCACCAGCATCGGAATGATCATGATCCAGATCAGCAGGCCCACCGGCAGGTTGACCTTGGCGACTTCCATGCGACCGATCGTCTGGAACACGCCGGGCGCAGCCTGACCCAGCGCAATTCCCGCGAGGATGCAGAGAAAAACCCAGAGCGTGAGGTAGCGTTCGAACACGCTCATGGGAGCGACCATCCCTGTATTTGAAGGGACCTTGGAGGGCGCGTTCATGCGGTCACTTCTGCGCAAGGTCGCGCGCTGTGCTCTGCAGCAAGGTCTTTTCCAGCTTTGCGGATGGCAGACTGATCAGCAGCTCCAGCCGGCGCCTGAGCGCGTGCAGCGTCTGGCGAAAGGCTTCCAGCTTTTGCGCGTCGCTGCCATCCCCGGCAGAGGGGTCGGCATAACCCCAATGCGCGGTCGCGGGTTGGCCCGGCCAGTAGGGGCAGATCTCGCCTGCGGCGTTGTCGCAGACGGTGATCACCAGGTCCATGTGCGGCGCGGCCGGCTGCGCGAACTCGTCCCAACTCTTGCTGCGCAGACCGGCGGTGGAGATGCCGGCGTTGGCCAGTACCTGCAGGCCCAGCGGGTTGGGCTGCTGGTTGTCGCGCGGACTGCTGCCGGCCGAAAAGGCCTGGAAGCGTCCTTGGCCGATGTGATTCAGCAGCGCTTCTGCCAGGATGCTGCGCGCCGAATTGTGGGTGCACAGGAACAATACGTTCAGGGGATGCGGTGTGGATGTCATGGGGTGTCAGGGATGGGTGATGGAATGGGTGATCGGATGGGTCAACAGCCGCAGCTTGCGGATGTTGCGGACAGGTTGGATAGTTCGATGGCAGGAAGCACCACGACCGGTGAAAAACCGCCGCCGGCGGTGCGGAAATTGGTGGTCTGCCCGGTCCAGGTTCTGGCCGCCAGCAATTGGATCCGGCCCCGGTAGACGTAGGCGCGAAGGTCGAGCTTGAGCCGCGTCGGCTGCCCGTCCACCTCCACCAGACGCTCGCTCGGCGGCACCAGTTCCTGGGCGATGAAGCCGCCACGGATGATCTCGCTCCAGACACCACGCGTGAGCTTGTCGCCCCGATAGGCAGCCTTGCCGCCATAACCCGCAACGGGTTTGAAAAACAGTTTGCGCCGCCGCGACCACAGGTCGTCGGCATGCGCCGCCGTGACCAGCTCGGTGTGCGGGATCGCGGCCCGGAGCAGGCGAACGTCGCTCTGCGGAATCTGCCAGGACGCCAGCAGCGCCTCATCGCCCAGCGTGATCAGGTTGCGCTTGTCGGCGTAAAGGGCGTGAGCGCGCGGATGCGGCGTCACGACCACGGCGTCCTGCAGATACGCGTCACGCAAAACGGCATGGCTGGGCTCGGACAGATCGAAATCGGTCAGGCGGTTGTAGACCAGATCGACGGCCTGGCCCGTGGGCAGCTTGGGGTGCCAAAGCTGGCCGTCCCGGAAAACCAGTTCGCGCGCGTCGGCCACGACCGCCGTGACGCCGTTGCTCGTGAACAGTTGCTGCGCCAGCGCGAATTCGGGTGCCAGGTATTGGGTCTCGGGTGCATCGTCCACGATCAGCAGCGTGCGCAGTAGCCTGGTGCCGCGCTGCGCCTGCCATTCGGTCACGAACATGTCCCAGAAGAGCCGGTCCAGCCCGAGCAGATCGGTGCCGGAGTCCGCCAGCGCCAGCATCGAGTCGCAGCAGGCCCGGTGCGCGCGGGCCAGTGCGGCATTCAAAAAAGCGCCACCCGCGTTGGTGTTGATTTCAATCAGCCGCGGACCGTCCGCACCCATGTGGAAGTCAAAGCCCATGAAGACGCCGTGCGCGCCCACCGCATGGCGCGCGATGTCCGAGGCTTGCGCCAGCACGTGGTTGCGGTACTGCGGGAGCGCAATCACGCGCTCGATGGCTGCTACCGTCGCTGCCAGAACATCCCGCATGCGCGCATCCAGGAACACCGCCGTTTCGGAAAACAGATGCGGATGGCTTGTGGCCAGCCCCTGCACCATGCCCGCGAGGACGGGCGCCGTTTCCAGTTGCTCGCGCAGACGATCCGGATTCAAGGTCTTGCACATGCAGCCCAGGTTCAGGCTGTCGGCCAGGCTGACGGCGCTGTCTGTGGCCATCACGGCTTGGCCTTGCCCGGTTCACGCCGGCCCGCCAGTTGCAGCAGGCGAGCCACGCCCACGGGTTCGTCTTGCAGCAGCGGAACAATGGCGTAGCGGCGGGCATGCTGCGTCACGACGGACTCGATCTCGCGCAGTTCGTTGTGCGCGCGCCGACGCAGCAGCGGTGAGGTCACGGGGGTGGCCGCCACGCTGTTGTTGATGATCCAGGCCCAGGGCTCAATGCCGGCACGCCGCAGGTCGGACTGCAGGTTCGCAGCCTCAAGCACCGGCGTGGTTTCCGCCAGCGTCACCAGCAGCACCTTGGTCTGCTGCGGGTCCTGCAACTGCATCATGGGCGTGGTGAAATGCGCGCCCTTGTCAACCAACTGGCGCACGACGTCACGGTGGTAGGCACCGGTGGCGTCCAGCAGCAAGAGCGTGTGGCCGGTGGGCGCCGTGTCCATCACGACAAACGTCTTGCCGGCTTCGCGAATCACGCGCGAGAACGCCTGGAACACGGCGATTTCCTCGGTGCAGGGCGAGCGCAGATCTTCTTCGAGCAGCGCGCGACCCGCGTCATCCAGCTGGGCGCCCTTGGAGAGCAGGACCTGCTCGCGGTAGCGCTCGGTCACCTCGTGCGGGTCGATGCGGCTGACCGTGAGGCCTGGCATCGTGCCGTGCAGGGTCTCCACCAAATGCGCCGCCGGGTCCGAGGTCGTCAGATGCACGCTCAACCCGCGATGCGCCAGCTCTACCGCCACGGCCGCCGCCAAGGTAGTCTTGCCCACACCGCCCTTGCCCATCAACATCACCAGTCCGTGTCCGGTGCCAGCGATTTCATCGACCAGCAGCGACAGGGTGGGCGCTGCGATCGTGGGCTGGTCCGGCATCGCCTCGGGCGGCGCCGGCGTCGTGGGCACCAGCAATTGACGCAGCGCTTCCAGCCCCACCAGGTTGAAGGGCTTGAGTTCAATCGCGTCCGTCGGCAATTTGGACAGCACCGGCGGCATCGCGGCAATGGCGGCCTGCTCGCGCTGGCAGATGGCCGCAGCCAGCGCATCCGTGCCCGCTTCGCTCTTCGGAAACAGTCCGTTGATCACCAGATACTGTTGCGACAGTCCGATGCCCGCGAGTTCGGTATGGGTGCGCGCCGCTTCGCGCAACGAGGCCTGCTGCGCCCGTGTCACCAGCACCAGCCGAGTCCGTGCGGGATCGGCCAGGGCGCCAACGGCGGCGCTGTATTGGCTGCGGTGCTTCTCCAGACCGGCCAAGGGGCCCAGGCACGATGCGTCACCCTTGCCGGCTTCCAGAAAGCCGCTCCAGGCGCCGGGCAGTTGCAGCAGCCGAATCGTGTGACCCGTGGGCGCGGTGTCGAAAATGACGTGCTCGACATCCTGCGTCAGCGCGGCATCGGTGAGCAGCGCCGTGAACTCGTCAAACGCGGCGATCTCGGTGGTGCAGGCGCCCGAGAGTTGTTCCTCGATGCCTTTGACCACTGCATCAGGAAGCACGCCACGCACCGGCGAGATGAGCCGATCGCGGTAGGCTTGTGCGGCAGCTTGCGGGTCGATTTCCAGCGCACTGAGCCCGGGCACAGCCGCAATGGCGGTGACGTGATGGCCAATCGCCACGCCGAACACCTGACCCACGTTGGACGCCGGATCCGTGCTCACCAGCAGCACGCGCTGCCCGCTGGCGGCGAGTTGCATCGCCGTGGCGCAGGCGATCGAGGTTTTTCCGACCCCGCCTTTTCCCGTGAAGAACAGGAAGCGGGGGGCTTGATCGAGGAACTTCATGGCGCGGGGCCGTTCAGCAGCAGTTGCCGCCGGAGCAGCAACCGCCTGCCGTGCTCTTGGGCTTGGACGGCAGCGTCACGCCGGCCCAGCGCGCCAAGTCGTCGCGGCTCGGGTAGCGTCCGGCCAGGGCCAGCTCGCCATCCACCAGGATCACGGGCAGGGCGGATTCGCCGCTGCGCTCCAGCAAGCCCTTCACGATCGCGTTCTCGGCGAACGCCATGGGTTGCTGGGCCAGGTTGAAGCGCTCGATGGCGATGCCGTTTTGTTTGGCCCAGTCCACGTCGGCGGAGAAACCGACCAATTTCGGGTCCACGTCCGCGCCGCAAACGCCGCTGCTGCAACACATGGCCGGATCGAACACTTGGATGTTTTTCATGGAAGCTCCTTTGGGATAAGAAAACGGTTGTTCACGCCTTGGCCGTGGCGCGCTTCGTCACCACCTTGGCGGGGGCGCAGGGAGCGCATCCGGTGTCGGTGCACAGCTCGCTGCAGTGCTCCGGGTGCCCCGAGCAACATTCGGCTGTGAGGTAATCGATCAGCTCCGCGATCAAGGCGATGCTGGCGCGGTAGCGCTGAAAGCGCCCCTCCTGCTCGACCGTGACCAGGCGCGCCTGCGTCAGGGCCTTCAAGTGGAATGACAGGTTGGTCGGCGGCAAGTCCAGCGTGGCCGCGATCTCGCCGGCCACCAGGCCCGCAGGTCCCTGCTTCACCAGCAGTCGAAAGACATCCAGACGCACGCCCGAGGCGAGCGATTCGAACACGGCAGTGGCAGCAGTTTTTTCCATGATTCAATCATACAACAACTATTGAACTGATGATTGCGTTATCGTCACCATTGCCGCTTTCCAAGGACTTTCATGATCACACTGCAAGACTGTCAGCAGCGCGACGCCACTGACCCATTGCGTCCCTTGCGCGAACTTTTCACGTTGCCAACAGGGCTGATTTACCTGGACGGAAATTCGCTCGGCGCCATGCCCAAAGCCGCGGCGGCGCGAGCCGCGCAGGTCGTGAGCCAGGAGTGGGGCCAGGGCCTGATCCGCTCCTGGAACAGCGCCGGCTGGTTAAGCTTGCCGCAGCGCCTGGGCGACAAAATTGCGCCTCTCATCGGCGCAGGTCCGGGCGAAGTGCTCGTCACCGACAGCACCTCCATCAACCTGTACAAGGTGCTGAGCGCAGCGCTGTCCCTGGCGCACGAAGACGCGCCACAACGCCGCGTGGTGTTGAGCGAACGCAGCAACTTTCCCACCGACCTGTACATCGCGCAAAGCCTGTGCCAGGAGCGCGGCTATCGACTGCAACTGGTCGAGCCCGATGACATTCTGGCGGCCCTGACGGCAGAAGTTGCGGTGCTGATGCTCACCCACGTGAACTACCGCACAGGCGCCATGCACGACATGGCCGCCCTCACGCGCTCGGCCCACGCGGCGGGCGCGATCGTGGTGTGGGACCTGGCGCACAGCGCGGGCGCCGTGCCGGTGGACCTGAGCGGCGCGCAGGCCGACTACGCGGTAGGCTGCGGCTACAAATACCTCAACGGCGGCCCCGGTGCGCCGGCCTTTGTCTGGGTCAACCCCAAGCATGTCGATCGCTTCTGGCAGCCGCTGGCGGGCTGGTGGGGACACGCGGCGCCGTTCGAATTCACGCCGGACTATCGTCCTGCTGCTGGCAGCCAGCGCTACCTGTGCGGCACGCAGGCTGTTCTGAGCCTGTCACTGCTGGAGTGCGGCCTGGACATCTTTGAAGAAGCCCAAAGCCTGGGTGGCATGGCGGCGCTGCGCGCCAAATCGTTGGCGCTCACCGATCTGTTCATCGCGCTGATGGAGCAGCGCTGCGCCGGTCACGGCCTGGGTCTGGCAACACCGCGCGACCACGCACGTCGCGGCTCGCAGGTCGCTCTCACGCTGGCACGCAGCGCCACGGCTTCAGCCGCCTTCGCGACCGTGCAGGCGTTGGCGCAACGGGGCGTGATCGGCGACTACCGCGCCGGTGATGGCGGACAGCACCAGGACATTCTGCGTTTCGGTTTCACCCCGCTGTACATCGCATTTGAAGACGTGTGGCATGCGGTCGAACAGTTGCGTCAGGTGCTGGATTCAGGCGAATGGAAGCAGGAGCGGTTCAACCAGAAGCACGCCGTCACCTGAGCTCCTGTCAGGTTTCGATGCCGGGTTTGTAATCTGCGTGATCCACGGTCTTCCATCGGGTTACGGCCGTTGCCAGCGCCAGCGCGATCACTCCGCTGAGCAGCACGACGCTCCAGGCGTGAATCCATTCCTTGTCAAACGCACCAAACAGGTTGGCGCGGAAGGTGCGGATGACCCAGCTGAATGGCAGCCATTCATGCACTGTCTGGAAGAAGTCGCCTGTGAGCTCGATCGGCATCACGCCGCCGCCTGCGGCCAGTTGAATCGTCAGCAGCAACACCGCAAACAGTTTTCCCGCGTCGCCAAAGGCCCGCACCAACAGGTACACGATCGCCAGAAAGGCCTGCCCCGCCACCAGCATCGACAGCGCGAAGTGGAGCAGATTCGGCACCGCGATGCCCAGCCCATAAAGCAGCATCAGCAGCGTCAGCAACGTCTGCACCAGCACGAGCAGCGAGGGCGCGGCGAACTTGCCCAGCGTCTTGGCGAAGGTGGATGCGTGCTCATGCTCGCGCGAAAGCACGCTGGCGTTGAACACGAACACCGCCATGGCCGCGCCCAGCCACAGCGCCATCGCCACCATGTTGGGGGCGAAGGCGCTGCCGTTGTTGGCCACAGGCGCGAGCACCTCGAGTGTGGGCTCCACCGAATCGGCCAGGCCGCGCGCGCTGCCGTCGATCTTTCCGGGGGTCGATGGCAGGAAACTGTCCACCAGTTCGATGCCCGAGCGCAGTTTCGCTGCGCCCTTGGCCAAGTCTTCTCCGCTGCGGCCAAAGGCATCCAGGCGCGTGTTCTCGGGCAGCTTGTCCGACATCGCGCGCACGCCGACGGTGAGCGCGCTCAAGCCGTCGATCAGCTTGCCCGTGCCCTCCTCGATTTTGGCGCCGCCGCGCTGCAGCCGGGCATTCGCGTCCAGCGCCAGCGCCAGTCCGTCGGTCAGCTTGGCGCCACCGGCGGCCAGCTCACCCGCCCCGGCGGCGATCTGCTCGCCGACAAAGGGCACGGCGGCGGTTTGCTCCTGCATCTGGCTGGCACCCTCGGTGAGCTTGCGCGAGCCCGCCTGGATCTGCTCCAGCCCGGCGCCCAGTTCACGCTGGCGCAAGGTGAGCCTCTGGGTCCCGGCCTTGAGCGTGTCCAGCTCGGCCGCAGCGGGCAGCTTGGCCTCGAGCTCGCGCACGCCCGAACTGAGCTGCTTCAAGCCCCCGGCCAGTTGCCCGGCCGCCGCCTTGTACTTGCCCACGCCGTCGTTCAGTGTGTTCGCGCCGGCGCGCAACTGCGCCACCGCGGCCTTGAGCCGCTCCAGGCTCTTGCCCGAGCCGGAGCTCGACACCAGCACCTGCTCCCAGCGCTTTTCGTTCAGCGCCTCGTTCACCTGGTGCCCCAGTTCAGCCGCGAAGCGCCGGGCAAATCCGGCCGCAGCGTAGTTGTTGCCCTCGGACAGGATCACCGCGACCTTGCCGCCTCCTGGCTGCACACCGGGCAAGGCACTGGAGCTGAAGTCCTTGGGGATGATGATGGCAAACGCCAGCGTGCCCAACTGCACGGCGCGACGTGCGGCCTGGGCGTCGTCCATGCTGCGGTAACCGAAGCTGGCCTCCCTGACCAGGTCGGCCGCGAGCTCGGCGCCGACGTTGTTCATGCGGCCGTTGTAGTTGAAGCCCTGGTCCAGATTGACGATTGCCACCGGCAGCGTGTTGGTCTTGGCGTTCGGGTCCCACACGCTCGAGAGATAGATCAGCGCGTACAGCGCCGGCACCAGAGCGATCGCGGCCGTGGCCAGCACCAGCCGCGGAAAACGCCGGAACAGCGACAGATCGGTCCTGACAATGCGCCAGGTCGAGTGCACAAAGCGTGAGACCGGGTTGCTATGACTCATGCTGTGCATTCTGCCCGCGTCAGGACAGCAGGCCGGTTTCTGCTGTGGGGAAACGCAGGCGCAGACGCAGTTCGCGTTTCAGCCGCGTGTTGTCCATGCGCCTGGACTCGCTCATGAAGCTCAGCAGCAGCAGCGGCAACTCGCCCTGCGCCGTGGAGCGCGGCACGCGTGCGGGTCGCGCCAGGCCAAAAAGATCTGCCGCCAGGTCGAAGTAGTCGCCCATCTTGAGATCAGAGTCGTCGTTGACGTTGCACACGCGCTGGGGGCGGCCGCGCCACAGCGCAGCGACGCAGGCACGCGCCAGGTCGTCGGCGTGGATGTGGTTGGTGTAGACATCGTCCTGGGCCTGCAACACCGGCACGCCCTTGAGCAGGCGCTCGCGCGGCGTGCCGCCGCCGCGGTTGGGTGCGTAAATGCCGGGGATGCGCAGGATGCTGGTGCGCGTGGCGCTGCCGCGTCCCAGGAATCGCACCGCGCGTTCAGCATCCACGCGCCGGATGGCCCGCGGCGTGTGGGCATTGACGGCACGCGTCTCGTCCACCACGTCGCCCTGGCAGTCGCCATAGACGCCGCTGGTGGAGCCATAGACCAGCGCCGCGGCGGCGCTGCGCCGGCGCAGCGCCTGCGCCAGGTGGCGGGTGCGCGGATCGGTCCAGCCCTGGGACGGGGGCGGCGCCAGGTGGAGCACGCGCGTGGCCAGTCCCGCCAGGCGACGCAGCGTGCGCGGCTGGTCCAGATCCCCCAGCAAAGGTGTGATGCCTTGAGCGCGCAACTCCGCCACACGCTGGCTCGATGAGGTCAGTGCCAGCACGCGCACCCCGCTCGGCAAGGCCTGCGCCACGCGCAGGCCCACGTCGCCGCAGCCCACGATCAGCAAGCGCTGGCGGCGAAAGCGGGCAGGCAGGGCGCCAAGAGAGGACGTGTTTGAAGGCAAAATCGCTGCTTGTCTATGAATTCGACAGACGTCAAGGATAACCAATGATGAGCCCCCCAGCGCCCGCGGCGTTTCAAGTGAGCGTTCTGCCCAGCGCACGCCTCTATTCAGCCAACGCCGATGAAACCCTGCTGGCCGCCGGCATTCGCGCCGGCATCGCCCTGCCCTATGGCTGCCGGGACGGCGCCTGCGGCTCGTGCAAGTGCAAGAAGCTGTCCGGTGTCGTGGTGCACGGCGAACACCAGAGCAAGGCGCTGTCGGAGCAGGAAGAGGCCGACGGCTACGTGCTGACCTGCTGTGCCGTGGCGCACAGCGACGTGGTGCTGGAGTCGCGCCAGGTGAGCGAGGCCGGCGCATTTCCGATCCGCAAGATGCCTTCACGCGTGCTGCAGCTGGCGCGCCTGTCGCCGGACGTGATGCTGTTGCGCCTGCAGCTACCCGCAAGCGAGCCATTCGCTTATCACGCAGGCCAGTACATCGACTTCCTGCTCAAGGACGGACTGCGCCGCAGCTACTCCATGGCCAGCGCACCTCAGGCCACCGCCGGGGCCACGCTGGAGCTGCACCTGCGGCATCTGCCTGGCGGCGTGTTCACTGACCAGGTGTTTGGCACGCTCAAGGAAAAGGACATCCTGCGCATCGAAGGGCCGTTTGGCAGTTTCTATCTGCGCGAAGACTCGGTCAAACCGATGCTGCTGCTGGCGTCCGGCACGGGCTTTGCGCCGATCAAGGCCATGGTCGAGCAGATGCAGGCCAAGGGCAGCACGCGCCAAGCCACGCTCTACTGGGGCGGCCGTCGGCCGCAGGACCTGTATCTGGACGCCTGGGTGAAAGAAAAGCTAGGCCAGATGCCAAACCTGCACTACGTTCCCGTGGTCTCCGACGCGCTGTCTGAAGACGGCTGGAGCGGGCGCAGCGGCTTCGTGCACCGTGCCGTGCTGCAGGACTTCCCCGACCTGTCAGGCCATCAGGTCTATGCCTGCGGCGCACCCATCGTGGTCGATTCGGCCCGCGCCGACTTTCTGCGCCAAGGTCTGCCCGAAGAAGAGTTCTACGCCGACTCTTTCACCAGCGAGGCCGACAAGGCCAGCGCAATTTCGCAGGTCTGACCGGCTGGCGACGGGGTCTGCACGAAGCCGAGTTCCGTAGGAATACGAAGGGACTTCCCACTTTCTGGTAACGGCATCAAGTGCCAAGATTGGTCTTTTGGAAAGTCAATCTGCAACCTTTGAAAGGAGAAGTCCCATGAGCGAGATTACACGAGTTGGCGTTGATTTGGCAAAACA
>CAILZB010000035.1 GCA_903838565.1 uncultured beta proteobacterium
CCGTCAAAGGCCGCGACCGAGGCCGTGAACACCATCACGCCGCGCTCACCGTCTTCCATGGGCTCCAGCTTGGCACAGGCCGCAGCGAAGAGGCGCGCGGCGTTGTAGGTGCCGATCAGGTTCACGTTGACGACGCGCACGAAGTCTTCCAGCGCTGCGGCTGTTCCGTCCCTCGCGATGACGCGTTTGGCCGAACCGATGCCGGCAATGCTCATCAGCATGCGCGCCGGACCGTGCGCTGCGGAGGCCTTGTCGATCGCGGCCTGCAGGCTTTCACTGTTCGTGATGTCGCAGCAGCAGGCGAGCGCGGCGCCTCCGGCAGCAACGATTTCGCTGGCCACCTTCTCGGCGTTGGCCTGGTTCATGTCGAGCACTGCCACCTTGGCACCCAGCCGCGCCAGTTCACGCGCCGTGGCTTCTCCGAGCCCCGAGCCGCCGCCGGTGACGAGTGCTGCTTGTCCTTGAATCTTCATGTCAGTCTTTCATATGGATGGGGTGGATTCAAGCCGCATCCGGGTTTTCCAGCAGCAGCGCTATGCCCTGTCCGCCGCCGATACAGGCCGAGGCGATGCCGAAGCGTTGACGCGAGCGCTGGAGTTCGCGCGCCAGGGTGACGGTCAGGCGCACGCCGGTGGCAGCCAGCGGATGGCCCAGGGCAATGGCGCCGCCGTTGACGTTGAGCCGGCTTAAGTTCAGACCCAGTTCGCGGCCCACGGCCAGGGTTTGCGCACCCTGGGCCTCGTTGATCTCGAAGCGGCCGATTTGGTCCAGCGTGAGTCCGGTGCGCGCCAGCAGCAGCTGGATCGCCGGTGCCGGGCCGATGCCCATGATCTCGGGTGGCACACCCACCACGGCGCAGGCCACGACGCGCGCCAACGCCTTCTTGCCTTGCGCCTTGGCGTAGGCGCCTGAGGCCACGACAGCCGCCGCCGCCGCATCGACCAAGGCGGCGCTGTTGCCACCGGTCTGCACGCCGCCTTCATAGACCGGGCGCAGCTTGGCCAGCACGTCAACCGGCGAGGTGCGCACATGGGTGTCCAGCGCCACTTCCGTCACCTTGCCCTGCAGTTTGATACCGCGGGCCTTGTAGCCTTCGAGCTCGAATTTCTCGCTGATGACGGGGACAATCTCGCCGGCGTGAAACCCGCTTTGCTGCGCGGCCACCGCTTTGGCGAATGAATTGGAGGCGAACTCGTCCACCTGATCGCGCGTCACGCCGTACTTGACGGCCAGGTTCTCCGCGGTCTGGATCATGTTGATGCCGGGGGCCGAGTCCTTCAGCGCCTCCCACATGTAGTCCTTGAAACCCACGGGCGCGCCGAGCTTGAAGCCGGTACGGTGCTCGAACGAGGCAATCGGGTTGCGCGTCATACTCTCCGTTCCCACCACCAGCGCAGCCTCACAGGCGCCGCTCTGGATTTGCTCGCCGGCCTGGCGAAACAGCTCGAAGCCCGTGCCGCAAATGCGCTGCGCCATCAGCGCCGGCACCTCGACCGGAACGCCGGCGTACAGGCCGATGTGGCGCGGCAGCATAAACTGTTCGAAGTCGCCGGGCGCCATGTTTCCGGCAATGACGGAGCCGATGTGCTCGCCGGGAACGCCAGCGCGCGCAAGCACGGCGCGCGCCGCCTTGATGCCCAGATCGGTGGGCGAGATATGGCCCAGCGCGCCGCAGTAATCGACCATGGGCGTGCGCACGCCGTCGAGCATCCAGATGTCGTCGAAAGAAGAGAAAAATCCTTTTGGGGCCACGGTTCGTTTCCTTTATTGGCTCTGCGGTTGCAAGAAGTGCTGCAGCGTGCCTTGGTGCAGCGCCTGCACGATGGCGTCGCGATGCGTGAGCACGGCGCGCTGATTGATGGAGCCCTTGTCGGTGATCTCGCCGCGGTCGATCGTGGGCGGCTCCGACAACAGACACAGGCGCGCGATGCGGCTGGCGCTGCCGGTGGCGTTCGCAGCCAGTTCGTTCAATACCTGCTGGAACTTGCGCAACACCGGCGCGCTGGCCAGCACGTCGGCCATGGGGGCAGCAGCATCCAGACCGGACAGGGCGCGTACCGCCTGCGTCGGGAACACCATGGCGCCGACTTCCTTCATGTTGATGCCGGTGAGCACCACGTCCTGGATATAGGGCGCACCCGCCGCAATGATCTTCGCGCGCAGCGGGCCCACGCTGACGAAGGTTCCCGTGGCAAGCTTGAAGTCTTCGGCGATGCGGCCGTCGAACTTCAGTCCCTGATGCACGTCGGCCTCGTCAATCCATTGGACCGCGTCGCCCGAGCAAAAGAAGCCCTCTTCGTCGAAGTGCTTGGCAGTCTCCTGTGGCGCGCGCCAGTAGCCCGGCGTGATGTTGGGGCCGCGGTAGCGCACCTCGGTCTTACCGTCCATATCGACCAGCTTGAGCTCCATGCCGGGTGTGGGCACGCCCAGGTCGCCGGCGCGCACATTCGGGCTGGCGACGAACAGGGCAAAGGGGCCGGACTCGGTCATTCCCAGACCCGACGTCATGACGATGCGTTCGCCGATTTCCTGCTCGGCGGAAGCAAACAGGCTGTCCCACACCGGTTGTGCCAGCGCGGCGCCGGCGTAGAAAAACATCTGCACGCGCGACAGGAAGTTCTTGCGCAGCGCCGCGTCGTCCTGCATCGCGGCGGCGATGGCCTCAAAACCCGTGGGCACGTTGAAGTACACCGTGGGCGCGATCTCGCGCAGGTTGCGCAGCGTCTCGGCCATCAGCGCGGGCGTGGGCTTGCCGTCGTCAATGAACAGCGTGCCGCCGTGATACAGCACCATGCCGAAATTGTGATTCCCGCCAAAGGTATGGTTCCAGGGAAGCCAGTCCAGCAGCACCGGTGGGGCCAGCGTCAGCACCGGCATGGATTGCGTCATCTGCTGCTGGTTGGCGCACCACATGCGCTGCGTGTTGATCACCGCCTTGGGCAGCTTGGTCGAGCCGCTGGTGAAGAGAAACTTGACGATCGTGTCCGGGCCGGTGGCGGCCATCGCGGTATCGACTGCCGCTGTGGCGGGCGTGGCCATCAGATCGGCAAAGGAAGTCGTGGCGCGGCCTTCGATCGCGCCTGTGGTCAGCACCACTTCGACGTCGGCATTCACGGCCGCCTGGATGGCTTTGCCATAGCGCGCGCTGTCAGCGGCGAAGACCATCCCGGGCAGCACCGTGTTGAGCACGTGGCGCAGCTTCTCGAAGTCCTGGCTGACCAGCGAATAGGGCGGCGAGGTCGGCACAAAGGGCACGCCGGCGAGCATGCAGCCCATGGCCAGCTGCGCGTGTTCCAGGTCGTTCTCCGACAGGATCACCACCGGGCGCTGCGCACTCAGGCCCCGGCTGATAAGGCCCTGGGCGATGCGGCGCGCATTCTCCCAGGCCTGGCGGTAGCTCACGTGCCGCCAGTCGCCCCGCCTGCCGTCGGGCAGCTTTTCGCGCCGGGCCATGAAGGTGCGCTCGGGTGCCGTTTGCGCCCAATGCTGCAGACGGTCGCTCATGCGCTGCGGGTACTCGGCCAGCGGTTGCTCGGCCTGCAGGTAATGCACGCCGGGCGCACCCATGCGCAATTGCACGCGAGTCACGCCGAAGGCCAGGGGGCGGTAATTCGGGCTTGTCATTTTGTCTCCATATGCGCGGCTGTCTTCTGCAGCTTTTGCGGGATTTACGCTTTCTGCACTTTCGCGGCACGCCCTTCGAGGAAGTCACGCACGCGCTGCTTGGCCTCGGGCGCGCTCTGGGCGATGGCCGAGATCATGGCCTCGGTCATGAAGCCCTGGTCCGCCGGCTGATCGGCAATGCGCGGCAGCACGTGGGTCAAGGCGTAGTTGGTCAACGGCGCGTTCTGCGCAATGCGCGCGGCCAGCTCCAGCGCCTTGTCGAAGGCTGTCCCCACAGGCACCAGGTACTGCGCCAGTCCAATGCGCTCGCCGTCCTGCGCGTTGTAGACGCGGCCCGTGAGCATCATGTCGGCCATGCGCGCCACGCCGATCAGACGTGGGATGCGCACCGAACCGCCGCCACCGACGAAAATGCCGCGCGAGCCTTCGGGCAAGGCGTAGAACGTGCTTTCGTCCGCGACACGGATGTGGCAGGCGCTGGCCAGTTCCAGCCCGCCGCCCACCACCGCGCCGTGCAGCGCCGCGATCACCGGCACCGGTCCGTACTGCAGTGCTTCCAGCGCCGCGTGCCAGGCGCGCGAGTGGTGCATGCCCTGACCCGCGTCTCGCTCCTTCAATTCGCTCAGGTCCAGCCCGGCACAGAAGTGATCGCCCTCACCGGCGATGACCGCCGCGCGCACGCCCTCGGGCATGTTCTGGAACAAGTCGCGCAGCGCCATCACCAGGCCATCGTTCAGCGCGTTGCGCTTGGCCGCGCGCGTGAGCCGGATGACGGCGATTTCCTGCTGTTCGCCGCAGCGTTCAAAGTGGATGTGTTTTTGGCTCATGGGAACTTCTCGGGGCTTTCAGTGGGCCTGATTATGGTTATAAGTTATAACCAGTTCAAGCACCTTGCGCGGCCTTTTTCTTGGTGTTTACCCTTGCACATCGGACCCTGAAGCAACTCGCCCGCGGGCTTGCGCAGCACTTGGCGTTGACCCGCGACCTGGCACGGCAAGACTTTTCAGTTCACCCCGTTCAGCCACCGCAAGCTGCACAATCAGGGCAGAAATGATGATCCTGGGCAATCCACTTTCGCAGACAGTGATGAAAGAAGTCACGGTGCTGGACCTGCGCGCAGGCACCAGCCTGGTGCTGCGTATGGCCGGTACAAACGTGCTGTTGCGCAGGGAATTCGCCCTGGGCGTGGACTCGCTGGTGCGACAAAGCCTGCAACATGCACCGCCGCTGCCGATCGAACTCGAACACGCGATCGAGTTGACGGAAGACGCGGTGATGCCTCTCGCGGCCGAATATGCGGGCAGCGCGGGGCTTATCCTGCAAGGTCTGGGCGCATCGCTGATCGCACGCAGTCTGGATGTCATTGGCAGCGTCCGGTCCGAGCTCACGCTGGACGAGGTAGAGTCGCTGTTCAACCGGCTCGTGGCGGTGAGCCTGGGCCGCCCCGCCAGCCAGGAAGCCCTGCCGACGGATGCCCGTTTCTTCGCTGCGTTGCTGATGCTGCGCGAATTCATGCACCACCTACACTTCCCACACGTCACGCTTCAAATCTAGTTTTCATGCATCGGCTGCGAAACGCACCGGGTCATGAAAGTCAGTTCTTTCACGCTTTAGGAAACAACAACATGTCAAACGCACCTGCAAACGCCAGCGCCAGAATGCCCACATGGTTCATCCCGCACGGCGGCGGCCCCTGCTTCTTCATGGACTGGAACCCGCCGCACGCCTGGGACCGCATGGCGGATTTCCTGAGGAATCTGGCCTCCACGCTGCCGCGCACGCCCAAAGCGATAGTGATGGTGTCGGCGCACTGGCTGGAGCCTAATGTCACCGTGACCAGCGGCGTGCAACCCGAACTCATCTATGACTACTACGGCTTTCCGCCCCACACCTACGAACTGAAATACCCCGCGCCGGGTGCGCCCGCCCTGGCGGAGCAGATCGTGAAGACCCTCACGGCTGCCGGCATTGCCAGCGCCGCAGACGCGCAGCGCGGCTTTGACCACGGCATGTTCATTCCACTCAAGCTGATCTTCCCGCAGGCCGACATACCGGTGGTACAAATGTCGCTGCACAACTCACTGGATCCGGTGCGGCACCTGGAGACCGGCCGGGCACTGCAGGCCCTGCGCGATCAGGATGTGCTGATCATCGGCAGCGGCATGAGCTTTCACAACATGCGCGCCTATGGCAACCCGCAATACGGGCCGGTGTCCGACGCCTTCGACACCTGGTTGACCCAGGCCGTCGAGTCCGGCCCGCAGGAGCGTGATCGCCTGCTGGCGAACTGGGAGCAGGCCCCCGGTGCCCGCCAGTGCCACCCGCCGCGCGCAGAAGAACACCTGATACCGCTGATGACCGTGGCTGGAGCAGCTGGCGAGGACGCGGGTCGCAAGGTGTTCTCCGACCGGGTGATGGAGACCACGCTCTCGGCGTTCAGCTTCGGCTGAAGTGCGCGCGGTTTTGGGGAGACTATGGCTGCGTCCGCCGCTTGGGCAAAAGTGAGAACCATCGGCGTTATGCGCGACTCAGTTAACGTGCCAAGTTGGCAAGTTGCGACCGGCGCCGCATCAGCTTGAGTTCGATTTCTTGAAAGCCATGGACGGGCGTGTCTGTCTAAGCAGGAAGTTCTACGTCCTCCATCGCCGGACGCGCTCCGCCACCCAGATTCCATCGTGTAGCGGCAGATCATTCACCGCGCCGGGATAGCGTCACTACGGCTTCATTTTTGGACAATATCGAGTGAAAACCTTAGACAGCGAACGTCTGAAAATGACACACATAACAACGATGGCGACTAACATGAGAATCACGTAAAGCGCCGTCGGACCCAGCCAAGCCTCAAGAAGTTTCCACTTTTTCCCGAAGAAATAGCCGATCAGGGTGTAGCTGATGGAATAGACCGCCGACCCGGTTAGATTGAAGAAAAGAAAGATGTCCCATCGCATTTTCGACATGCCTGCCAACAGATTGGCCACAGCCGGTGGAAACAGGGCAATAAACCGGGCGATAAAGACAGCCTTGGCGCCATGACGTTTGAAAAATCGCTCGGGCCACTCGAGTCGCTTAGGCGTGAGATGGAGCCAGTGAAATTTCTCCAGGCCGCTTTGGCCCAAGCGGCGCCCCATCCAAAAGCAACAAATGCCGCCCGCAAAGCAAGCCACGGTTGCCGCCAGCATGGGCGGCCACAGCGCGCTGGCTGCTTTTCCCAGGATAAATCCGGCACCAAGAAGGATCGTCTCACCCGGCAGGGGAAACCCAACATTGTTCAAGAAAACGACAATGAAGACCAATGCATAACCGTAGTGATGCATGTGGGGCAATATAGACCGTAGCCACTCGAACATGCTCACCGCTCCTGCTGGATGGGCTCTGACTTGCGAGCCATGAAAGCGTCATGCCAGACGCAACGCCCCACCAGTTTCCCTAAGGTTTCTGCGGCTTCGTGCGGAGTCCATGGTCCACGATTTCGGCCCCGCTCGCCGTGGTGATCGAAGCTGCCACCAGCAAGTCCACACCCTGCGGTTTGACGCCGCGGACCACAATTTTGTCGCCCACCTTCACCGCCTTGAGGAGTTCCGAGGACAATTGGGGCGGCAGGTGAACCTGCTGTTCACCATCCAGCAGCAAGCCGTCAGCATCACCGTGCACGTTGAACAAAAGCTTGGAGACGGTGCCGCTTGTTTGGGGCAGCGCTTTTGAATCGACCTTCGGCGTGGCATCCTGGGCCGCTTGTGCGTCGGCTTTCGGATTGTGATGCAACGCGCTCGGCTCGTCCGCGCAACCTAGTCGCCCGGGCGCATCGTGCGCAGGCTTGGCGGGCACCTCATGGTGGGCCACCACATTCTGATGAAGGGGCGGCGGCACATGCCGCTGCGTGGCTTTCTGTTCTTTTGATTGAGCTTGTCCCATTGATTTCTCCTGTGACAGTTTGAAATTGAACGATATTCGTGACGTGTGTGCCTTTCAAAGCCGCACCGCAAAATGGTGCCGGTTGACACCGAGAGCGTCTGTGCGTTGACGTACATATGAACGGCATACGTGTCGAACAGAGGCCAAGCCGCAAGTTGAAGCAAAGCCACAACGTGCGGGCCGTTGCAAAGTCAGACCGTGCCACGGCATGTCGCCAACCGTCGCAAGACCATTTGACGGAGAACGTGAGGATGGACTCTATGACGTGGAATTAGCAGCGGCCATCGATTGCCAAATTCCTTCGCACATAGCAAAGGGCCAACGTTGCGAAATCGAATTTCCTCTCCAGCATGAGCCATGAATTGCGCACACCACTCAATTCCATCCTCGGTTTCGCTCAGCTCATTGATTCGGGGGATACGCAGCCCACCGCTACCCAAAAGAGAAATCTCGAACAGATTCTCGAGAGCGGATGGCATTTGCTTGAGCTGATCAACGAAATCCTGGATCTCTCGCTGATCGAATCGGACAAGATGAGAATGGTGCCGGAGCCGGTCTCCCTGGAGCTCGTCATGCTCGAATGTCAGGTCATGCTAGAAGGCCAGGCAGACACACACGGCGTTGCCATGAGTTTTAAAGAAATGGAAAGGCCCTATTTTGTCAAGGCCGATAGAACCCGACTCAAACAAGTTCTTATCAACCTCATTTTCAACGCCATCAAGTACAACAAGCCGGGCGGCACCGTTGCCGTGGAGTGCACGCTGAGCCGCTCCGGTTCGATTCGCATCAGCATTCGTGACACCGGTCTGGGGATGACGCCGGAACAGCTGGCGCGTAAGCGTGCAGCGAACCCGTGTTGACCAATGCGATTCGGCCGTGGTTATCGACCGGCCGGATCAGCTCTGCGGCTGCCAGCGATGCGGCAATAGTTCGTTCACTTGATTGGCGCGCTGAGTGGGCAGCCTGGTGAGCACGTCTTTCAGGTAGGCAAAGGGATCATGGCCGTTGAGCTTGCCCGCGTGGCTGAAGCGGCTGAACAAGGAGTACAAGCGCAGAACGTCAGTGACCAAGTTTTTTCCCAAAACCGCGAACTGCCTGCGCTTGGTCATCGCCATCCTGGCCGAATAAGATGATGAGTGGAGGACCACAAGAATCTGGCTGGCCATGAAACCTTGCCTGCTTTATCGCCGTGGTCGCCAGACGGGCGCCGCTGGCGCGTATCGGGTAGCTCAAAGCGATGGCGCCGCACTTGGGGTTCACGGGCGCATCGCCGTCCGCCAGACCGAAGTCCCGCAGAACGGCCAAACCCTCGCACCATTCGTTCGCTGTGCGACACGCGCCCGGCCGTTGATACGGGCACTCAGTCCACACAGGTCGTGTCACCGGGCTTCGCAATGGCGTCATGCAGGCGTCATGGAAGCCACCTAAAATAAGGGTTAACCCTAGCGATCCCGCGATCCCGAACTGCGCCACCCTGCACGACCGGACTTTCAGGAAAACGGCAGCACATCCCGTGACGCGCCCTTCGCTTGCCTCACGCCACCGCGCATCCAGGACTCCATGCTCTATCAACTTCACGAAAACCAGCGCTCAGTCAAACACTCCATCGCCCGTTTTGCGCAATCCGCTTCCCGGGCCTACGCCAATCCGCTGTCACCGTTGGCACAACTGCCGTTTGCCAAGAACCTGTCGGCTAGCTATGGGTTGATGCACCGACTGGGCAAGGATTACAAGAAACCGAGCTTCAAACTGGAAGCCATGGATGTCGATGGCCACAGCGTTCTGATCCATGAAGTGGTGGACATCGCGCGGCCCTTTTGCGATCTGCTCAGCTTCAAAAGGCTCAGCGACGACATCGCGACACTGAAGAAGATCGGGGACCAACCGGTCGTGCTGCTGGTGGCGCCACTGTCCGGCCACTACGCCACGCTGTTGCGCGACACGGTCAAGACGCTGCTGCAGGACCACAAGGTCTTCATCACCGACTGGAAGAATGCCAGTCTCGTCCCTGTGGCTGAGGGCGAATTCCACCTGGATGACTACGTGAACTATGTGCAGGACTTCATTCGTCACCTGCAGCGGGTGCACGGCAACTGCCATGTGGTGAGCGTGTGCCAGCCCACCGTTCCGGTGCTGGCCGCGATTGCGCTGATGGCCAGTCGGGGTGAACAGCAGCCCTTGAGCATGACCATGATGGGCGGCCCGATCGATGCCCGCGAATCTCCCACCTCGGTCAACGAGTTCGCCACCGGCAAGAGCTTTGAGTGGTTCGAGAACAACGTGATCTACACGGTGCCGGCCAACCATCCAGGCGCCGGGCGCCGCGTGTACCCGGGCTTTTTGCAGCACACCGGCTTTATCGCCATGAATCCGCAAAGCCACACCCAGCACCATGTGGACTATTTCAATGACCTGCTCAAGGACGACGCGGTGGCGGCCGAGACGCACCGCAAGTTCTACGACGAATACAACGCCGTGCTGGACATGGACGCCGCCTTCTACCTGGACACGATCAAGGTGGTGTTCCAGGACTACAACCTGGCCCTGGGAACATGGGACGTGAAAGACAGCACGGGCGTGCCCGAGCGGGTCAGGCCGCAGGACATCACGCAGACCCCGGTTCTGTCGGTGGAAGGTGAATTGGACGACATCGCAGGCATCGGTCAGACCAGCGCCGTGCACACCCTGTGCAGCGGACTATCCGCATCACAGCACCAGCACCTGGAAATCCCGGGCGCCGGCCACTACGGCATCTTCAGCGGCCACCGCTGGCATGAGGTGACCTACCCGGCATTGAAGACCTTCATCGCCGCGCACCACACCCGGTAGCCGCAGTCATTCCCGCGCCGATTCCGACAGCAGTTCGGAGACGGCGCTGCGCAACCACTGGTTACCTGGATCCTGATGGTAGCGCGCGTGCCAATGCTGCTTCACGTCGTATTCGGGCAGCGCAAACGGCACCGGGAAGATGCGAAAGGCGCCGCGCCCCTGCAACACGTCACCCAGGCGCTTGGGGATGGTGGCAACCAGGTCCGTGTGTTCGATCGCAAACGCCGCACCCAGGAAGTTGGGGATCCGCATGACCACGCGCTGTCGAATCCCCATGCGCGCGATTTCGCGTTCGATGATCAGCGGCGCAGAACCCGACGAACTCACGACGGCATGGTCCTCAGCCTCGAATTGCGCCAGCGTGAGGCGTTTTCTGATGCGCGGATGGCGCTGCGCGACGAGGCAGACAAATTGCTGCCGGAACAGCAGTTGCTGATAAAAGCCGGCGTCCAGTTGCGGGATCAAGCCGATCGCCAGATCCGCGGCACCGCTTTCCAGCAGGCGCGCCGTGTCGCTGGACAACGGAAAAATCTCGATGCGAATGCCCGGTGCCGTCAGACGCAGCTTCTCCCACAGTTTGGGCAGCAGTACCAATTGACTGATGTCGGTCATGCAGAGGCGGAAATGGCGCTCGGACGTGGCGGGGTCAAAACCGCTGCGGTGCTCTAGCACCTGCGTCACGGCCTCCAGCGCCGCGCGCACCGACGGCAGCAGGGTCTCGCAAAACGGCGTGGGCTCCATGCCGGCCGAGGTGCGCACAAACAGCGGGTCGCCAAAATGGCGGCGCAACTTGGCCAGCGCCACGCTGGCCGCCGGCTGGCTCAGGTCCAGCGCGGCGGCCGCGGCACTGACGCTGCGGCACTTGTGGATCTGCTCCAGCACGCAGAGCAGGCGACTGTCAATGACGTTCATGGCTGGGACTATACGAAATTCGAATACTGTGTATCCCGCACAGGACATTTACAACGCCGCACCGCACATCTAGGATCGCGCCCACGTGCAAAAGCCGATGGGAGAAATCATCATGCAAGAACTCGGACGTCTCGAAGACCTGCCCCTGGAATACCGCTCGGCGCTGACCGAGAAGAACCTGGTGCCGCTGTGGCCCAGCCTGCGCGCCGTGCTGCCGCCGGGTGTTCCCACGCGCCGCACGCAGCCGATTTGCTGGCCCTACCAGGAACTGCGCCCGCTGTTGCTGCGAGCAGGCGAACTCACGCCCATGGAAAAGGCCGAGCGCCGCGTACTGGTGCTGGCCAATCCCGGCCATGGTCTGGAAAACATGAAGGCCTCCGCCACCATCTACTTAGGAATGCAGTTGCTGCTGCCCGGCGAGTGGGCACCGGCGCACCGACACACACCCAACGCCGTGCGCATGATCGTCGAGGGTGAGGGCGCCTACACCACGGTGGAAGGCGAAAAATGCCTGATGAGCCGCGGCGATCTGATCCTGACTCCCACCGGCTTGTGGCACGAGCATGGGCACGACGGCGACAAGCCCGTGGTCTGGCTCGACGTGTTGGACCTGCCGTTGGTGTATTTCATGGAAACCTCGTTCGTCACCGAAGGCAAACGCCAGACCGTCACCAGCGAAGCAGCCGACAGCCCGTACCAATGCGCCGGCGTGCTGCCCGCGCCGGCTTTCAAGCGCGCTGGCTCGTCATTTCCGATGTTGCACTACCCCTGGGTGAAGGTGCGCGCCGCCTTGCTGTCCATCGCCTCACGCCAGAGCGAGATCGAAGCCGTGCAAGTGGCTTACGTGAACCCCGAGACCGGCGCCGACTGCCAAAAGATCCTGGGCTTCTCCGCGCTGATGCTGCGTCCGGGCGAAACGCTGAACCTGCCGGCGCGCTCCTGCGCCATGGTGTTTCACCAGATCGAAGGCGGCGCGCAGGTCAACATCAGCGCTCAGTCCTTCAAACTGGCCGAAGCCGACACCTGCTGCATTCCGGGCTACACGCCTGTCACGCTGCGCAATAACTCTGCCACCGAACCGGCCTTCCTCTTCTGCGCCGACGACGCGCCGCTGCAAAAGGCGCTGGACCTGTACGAAGAAAGAAAGATCCCATGACCCATTACGTCTTCACCCCGCCCGCATCCCCTTCGCTGCCGGTGCAGGGCAGCGCGTTGCGCTACCCCGTGAACCGCATCTTCTGCGTCGGGCGCAACTACCACGCGCACGCGATCGAGATGGGTCGCCCAGTGGACAAGGACAAGGCCAAGCCCTTCTACTTCACCAAGGCCAACTCGACCCTGGTCGAATCAGGCGCCACCGTGCCCTACCCCTGCGCCACGCAGAACTACCACTACGAAATGGAACTGGTGGTGGCCATCGGCACCCATGGTTTTCGCGTCAAGGAAGAAGACGCTGGCGCGCTCATCTACGGCTACGCCGCCGGGCTGGACATGACGCGGCGCGACCTGCAATTGGTGGCGCGCGAAACGGGCCGACCCTGGGACCTGGGCAAGGACTTCGAAAAGTCCGCGGTCTGCAGCACGATCGTCCCGGTGGGCCAACTGGGCGTGCTGCAAAGCGGCGCCATCCAGCTGGAAGTGAACAGCCAGACGCGCCAGCGCGGTGACCTGAACCAGCTGATCTGGAATATCCCCGAACTGCTCGCCGACCTGTCGCAGTTCTACCACCTGGAACCCGGCGACCTGATCTACACCGGCACACCCGAGGGCGTGGGTGCAGTGCAGAGCGGTGACCACATCACCGGCCATGTGGAGCGCGTGGGCGACGTGGCGCTGACCATTGGCGCAGCGGAATGAATGGTGAGTGAAAGTCCAAAAGTCCGCCCCATCATCCCTCGCAATCGAACCAAAAAAGCAAAACAATGAATTCACAACTTAGCGTCATCATTGCAGGCGCCGGAATCGGCGGTTTGACCGCCGCAGCCTGCCTGCTACAGAAGGGATTCAAGGTTCGCGTCTACGAGCAGGCCGAGGTTCTGGCTGAGGTAGGCGCGGGCATTCAAACCAGTGCCAATGCCGTCAAGGTGCTGTACCACCTGGGCTTGCGCGATGAGCTCGAAAAGTTTGCAGTGCGTCCCCAGGCCTTTGAATTCAGGCGCTTTGACAACGGCGAATTGATGCATCGCATCGCGCTCGGGGAGCAGCATGAACAAGCCCATGGCGCGCCTTACTACCACCTGCACCGCGCCGATCTTCATGCCTTGCTGGCGCGCACGGTCCATCGGCTTGATGCCGACTGCATCCACTTGAACGCGAAGGCCGAGGGCTTTGAAGAAACAGCCGACGGCGTGACGCTCAGGCTGGCCGATGGCTCGCGCATCCAGGGCGATGTTCTGATTGGTGCCGACGGCATCAAGTCGGTGATCCGTTCACAGATTCTTGGTGAGACACCCGTGAGTTACACCGGCGACATCGCCTGGCGCGCCGTGGTTGCGGTGGAGCGCTTGCCAAAAGACATCATGGAGCGTATCTCCACGGTCTGGTGCGGACCGAAGAAACATGCGGTCATGTACTACCTGCGCTCTGGCACATTGATGAATTTCGTCGGCCTGGTGGAACATGGTCAGCCCGAAAACGAGTCCTGGACGCAAAAGCGTCCCTGGCAGGAACTGAAGGCCGATTTCGAAGGCTGGCACCCAACGATTCAGACCGTGATCGATGCCATCGACAAGGACAACTGCTACCGCTATGCGCTGAACAACCGGCCGCCAGTATCCAACTGGAGCACGCCCCGGGCCACGCTGCTGGGTGACTCAGCGCATCCCACCCTGCCCTACATGGCTTCGGGTGCGGTGATGGCGATCGAAGACTCGGCCGTGCTCGCGCGCTGCCTGCAAGAGGGCACGAGCGTGCCCGAGGCGCTGCAGCGCTATCAGCGCAACCGGCTTGAGCGCACCGCACGCATCGTCAACGAATCCACCGACAGTCGCGGCCTGTACCGGATTGAAGATGAGGCTGAAATGCGCAAGGCGTTCGAGCAGCGAAACCTTGCCAGGGCCAGGGCGCAGTGGCTTTATTCCTACGACGCACTGCATGCGCCCCTGGTCTGAATTCAGCAAAAAACCGCACTTCGCCCCTCTTGCCCAGCCCAACAAATCAAACCCAATTAGGACTCTGATGGACATGCCTCAAGGAATTAACGTTCGCCATTTCATTGACGAGCGCAAGTTCGGAAAATACCAATTTCTCGTCACCGCGATGTGCGCGCTGGTGGTGTTTCTCGACGGCTTCGACACGCAGGCGATTGGCTACGTGGCACCGGCCATCGTCAAGGCTTTCGCTGTGAATCGCTCGGCGCTGAGTCCGGTCTTTTCAGCCAGCCTGGTGGGCCTGATGTTGGGTGCGCTGCTGGGCGGACCGATTTCAGACCGCTTCGGCCGGCGTCCCGTTCTTCTCACCGGCATGCTGTTCTTTGGCGTGATGTCGCTGCTGACGGCATACGCCACATCCATCCCCGAACTGCTGGAGCTCAGGTTGCTGACCGGCCTCGGACTGGGCTGCGTCATGCCCAACGCGATTGCACTGACAAGTGAATTTTCACCCGAACGCACGCGCTCCACTGCCGTGATGGTGATGTTTTGCGGCTTCTCGCTCGGTGCTGCCCTGGGGGGCTTGGCGGCTGCCGCTCTGATACATGACTACGGCTGGCAATCTGTGTTTGTCGTTGGCGGGGTGCTGCCCTGCGTCGCCACGGCCGTGTTGTGGCTGCACCTGCCCGAGTCGGTGCGCTTCCTGGCGCTGAGCGGTCAGCAGGACGCCAAAATTCTGAAGACGCTATGCAAAATCGATCCCGCTTTTGTGCATCAGCCTTCGGTCAGATTCGTCGCGGATGAACACCCATCGCAGAGCTTCCCGGTGAAGCAGTTGTTCGCCGACAAGCGTGCGGTCTTTACGCTGCTGCTTTGGCTGGTTTTTTTCATGAGTCTGATGGACTTGTACTTCCTGTCGAACTGGCTTCCCATCATCATCAGCGACGCCGGCATCCCCGTCGCTTCAGCGGCGCTGATCACCGCCATGTTGCAAATCGGCGGCACCGTTGGCACGCTGGTGCTGGGACGGGTGTTCGACAAGTTTTCGCCGTTTCGCGCGCTGTCGCTGATCTACTTGCTGGCGGCCGCATTCATCGTGCTGGTAGGCACGGTCGGCACCTCGATTCCCATGCTCGTGATCAGCATTTTTGGCGCGGGCTTCTGCGTGGTCGGAGGGCAGATCGGCGCCAATGCACTCACCGCGAGATCCTATCCAACGGCGATACGGGCCACGGGCCTGGGCTGGGCCCTGGGCATCGGCCGGATTGGATCGATCATCGGCCCTGTGGTGGGCGGACTGCTGCTCTCACTGCAGTGGGACATGCACCAGGTCTTTCTGGTCGGCGCGATCCCGGTGTTGATTGCCGCCGTGGCAGCCTTCATCATCAGCCGCTCCTGGACCGCTCATACCATGACGTGAGGAAACAGCAATGACACAACAACTTCCCGTGATCGTCGCCGGTGGCGGCATTGGCGGCCTGGCCGCTGCGCTGGCACTCGTGCGTCAGGGCTTTACCGTCAAGGTGCTGGAGCAAAGCCCGCAGATCGGCGAAATCGGCGCCGGCATCCAGCTCGGCCCCAACGCCTTTCACGCCTTTGACGCCCTGGGTGTGGGCGAGAAGGCGCGCAGCCGCGCGGTCTTCACCGACGAGATGGTGATGCACGACGCGCTGGACGAGACCCTGGTGGGCCGCATCGCCACGGGCGAGGCCTTTCGCCAGCGCTTTGGCAACCCCTATGCGGTGATTCACCGCGTGGACGTGCACCTCTCGCTACTCGAAGGCGCGCAGGAAACCGGCAAGGTCGAATTCCTGACCTCGACCCGCGCCGTGCACGTCGAGCAGGACGACACCGGCGTCACTGTGATCGACCAGAACGGCCAACAGCACCGAGGCCTGGCGCTGATCGGCGCTGACGGCGTGAAGTCGGTGGTGCGCCAGCAGTATGTGAACGACCCGCCGCGCGTCACCGGCCACGTGGTGTACCGCTCGGTGATCGACCGATCAGACTTCCCCGCGGACCTGCAATGGAACGCCGCCAGCATCTGGGTTGGACCCAACTGCCACCTGGTGCATTACCCCTTGCGCGGCGGCGAGCAGTACAACGTGGTCGTGACCTTTCACAGCCGCGAACAGGAAGAATGGGGTGTCACCGAAGGCAGTCGCGAGGAGGTGCAGAGCTACTTCCAGGGCATCTGCCCGAAAGCGCGCCAGCTCATCGACCTGCCCAAGCAGTGGAAGCGCTGGGCCACGGCCGACCGCGAGCCGATTGGCCAGTGGTCTTTCGGCCGCGCCACGCTCTTGGGCGACGCAGCCCACCCGACGACCCAATACCTGGCGCAGGGCGCCTGCATGGCGCTGGAAGACGCCGTGACCTTGGGAGAGGCGCTGCGCAAATGCAACAACGACTTCATCAAAGCCTTCGATCTGTACCAGAAATCGCGCGTGGCGCGCACCGCGCGCATCGTGCTGTCGGCGCGCGAGATGGGCCGCATCTACCACGCCAAGGGCGTGGAGCGCCTGGTGCGCAACGAGCTGTGGAAAGGCCGCACACAAGATCGGTTCTATGACGCGATGGAATGGCTGTACGGCTGGAATGTGGGAAACTGTCTGGCCAAGGACTGACACCGGGAACGCATGTTGCAACTCTACAATTTCTTTCGCAGCGGCACCTCGCACCGGCTGCGCATTGCGCTCAATCTCAAGGGCCTGAACTACGACCAAGTGGCCGTGAACCTGCCCAAGGAAGAGCACCTGGGCGCGGCCTTCAAGGCGATCAATCCGCAGGGGTTTGTGCCCGCGCTGGTGGAGGGCGAGCAAGTGCTGATCCAGTCTCCCGCCATCATCGAATGGCTGGAAGAACGCTTTCCCGAGCCGCCGCTGCTGCCGGCCGACCCGCAAGCTCGGGCCCGGGTGCGCGCGCTGGCCGCCATCGTGGGCTGCGACATCCATCCGCTGAACAACCGGCGCGTGCTGGAATACCTGCGGCACCAGCTGCACGCCAGCGAAGCCGACGTGCTCGCCTGGTGCGGCAACTGGATCAACTCGGGTTTCGCTGCGCTGGAGGCGCTGCTGGCGGCAGACCCGCAGCGCGGCAACTTCTGCTTTGGCCACGCCCCCACGCTGGCCGACGCCTACCTGGTGCCGCAGGTGGAGAGCTCGCGCCGCTTCAAGGTCGACCTCACGCCCTACCCCCTGATCCGGGCCATCGACAAGGCCTGCGCCGAACTCGACGCCTTCGCCAGAGCCGCTCCCGGCGCACAGCCCGACGCGGCCTGAGTCGGGCCATAGCAAAAAGTGATAGCTAGTAGTAGCCCGGCCGGGTAGACCCGGCGCCGAAAGCGCGGCAATATACTGGCCAGCGGGATGAATCCGCTGCCGCGAAGGCATCCGCTTCCCTACCACCCGACGCAAACGGGTGCGATACCCCCAAGGAGACAAGACATGAAGCCGTTGAAATTTTCTCTCGCCGCCGCCGCCCTCGCGCTGGCCACCTCCTTCGCCGCGCAGGCCGCGGACCCGATCAAGGTCGGTCTGGTGTTGCCCATGTCCGGGCCGTTCGCGGCTTATGGCAAGCAGATCGAACACGGCGCCAAACTCTATCTCGCCACGCACGGTGACAGCGTCGCCGGTCGCAAGATCGAGCTCATCGTGAAGGACGACAGCCCCGGCACCGCAGGCGACGTGAGCAAGCGCCTGGCCACCGAACTGGTGGTCAAGGACAAGGTCGATGTGCTGGCCGGTTTCGGTCTGACGCCCTCGGCCTTTGCCGTGGCCTCGGTCGCCACCGAAGGCAAGAAGCCGATGGTGGTGATGAACGCTGCCACCTCGGCCGTCACCACCAAGTCCAACTACATCGTGCGCACCTCGATGACGCTGCCGCAGATCACGGCACCCATCGCCTCCTGGGCCGCCAAGAACAAGATCAAGAAGGTCTTCACGCTGGTCGCCGACTACGGTCCCGGCCACGACGCCGAAGGCCAGTTCAAGAAGACCTTCACCGCCGCCGGCGGCGAGATCGTGGGCGAGGTGCGCGCACCGGTGAAGAACCCCGACTTCGCGCCCTTCCTGCAGAAGATCAAGGACACCAAGCCCGACGCGGTCTTCATCTTCCTGCCGCCC
>CAILZB010000036.1 GCA_903838565.1 uncultured beta proteobacterium
ACAGGCTACGTTGTGGTGATGTCATGAATTACGGAAGTCTCAATAATCTCAGGCGCTTGATAAGGTTTGGTGATGGCGGCATTCAATTAGGAAATGCCGGGTAAACATCTAGTGTCAACGGCGAACCTCCGTTTCTATACTGGCGCCGGCTGCAAATCGGAATGGGAATGGATTCCATCCAGACCACGGTTTCGCTCGATGCCATTCAACCTAACGATCATGGAGACTGCAAATGCGAAATTTGAAATTGAGTAAAGGCTTCAGTTTGGTGATGGCGCTGTGCGCCGCTGCTGGCGTTGCGAATGCAGAAGAAATTCAGGGGCAAAAAGGAATGGGCGGCGGGGCTGCTGCGATCAGCAAAGGCATCAACGTCACGCAGGCGCAGTTGAACGGCTCCGCCAAGCAGGGCGTGGACTGGCTGCAGACCAACGGCGGCTATGACCAGACGCGCTTCTACCCTGGCAAGCAGATCAATGCCGGCAACGTGGCCAAGCTGCAGGCGCAGTTCACGTTCCAGACCGAAGTGCGTGAGTCCATGGAAACGGCGCCGATCGTGGTCGACGGCATCATGTACATGACGACTTCTTTCAACCACGTGTACGCGCTCGACGCCGTCACGGGCAAGGAGTTCTGGCACTACAAGCACAAGATGGGCCCCATCACCACCTTCTGCTGCGGACCGAACAACCGCGGCGTCGCGGTGGAAGGCGGCAAGCTGTTCATGGGGACGCTGGACGCCAAGCTGGTGTCGCTGGACGCCAAGACCGGCAAGCTGCTGTGGGAAACCGAAATCGCCGATCCGGAAAAAGGCTACAGCGAAACGATGGCGCCCACGGTCGTTGACGGCAAGGTGCTGATCGGCACCAATGGTGGCGAATACGGCATCCGCGGCTTCGTCAAGGCCTTCGATTCGGCCACCGGCAAGCTGCTGTGGACCTTCTACACCATCCCTGAAAAGGGTCATGAAGGCGTGTGGGCCACCAAGGATGCGACCGGTCGTGATCTGCACCGCGACATCGCCGCTGAAAAAGCGCAATTGGGACGCGACAGTTCCTTCTACCAGACCCTGGGCGGTGGCGTCTGGATGAACCCGGCGGTGGATCTGAAGACGCGCACCATCTTCTTTGTGGCGGGCAACCCTTCGCCCGACCTGTACGGCGCCGAGCGCCCTGGCGATAATCTCTACACCGATTCCATCGTGGCGGTGAATTTGGATACCGGCGCCTACAAATGGCACTATCAGTACATCCCTCACGACGTGTGGGACTTGGACTCGGTCAGCGCCACGGTGTTGCTGGATGTGAAAGACAAGAATGGCAAGATGGTTCCGGCCGTGATGCACGGCGGCAAGACCGGCCACGTCTACATCCACAACCGCGAAACCGGCGAGCTGATCCGCTTCTCCGAGACCATGATCCCGCAGGAAAACATGTATGCGCTGCCGACGCCCAACGGCACGCGCATGTTGCCGGGTGCCAACGGCGGTGTTGAATGGTCGCCCATGGCGTACAACCCGAACCTGCACCTGGCCTATGCGCTCAATCTGCATCAGCCCATGACTTACCACGTGGAAACGGCCAAGTACCCCGGCGGCAAGCTCTGGCTCGGCGGTGCTTTCAAGGTGATCGAGGGCGAGAAGCAATGGGGCCGCCTGGCGGCCGTGAACGTCGACACCGGCAAGCTGGCCTGGAAGTTTGATACCGAGCAGCCGCTGATCGGTGGCGCCTTGGCGACCGCTGGCGACCTGGTGTTCTACGGCGAGGGCAACGGCCTGTTCCGCGCGCTCAACGCCAAGACCGGCAAGCTGCTGTGGGAGTACAACTGCGGCGCTGGCGCCAACGCCATGCCGGTGTCCTACAGCGTGAAGGGCCGTCAGTACGTGGCCATGGGTTGCGGTGGCAACACCCAGCTCGACTTCAAGCGCGGCAATTCCATGGTGGTGTTTGCACTGCCCAAGTAAGGCCTCGATGCTGTGAGACGGTGGCCGCCCGCAGGGGCGGCCTCTTTATTTTCGGAAGGGCACAAGCGTGCTGAATAAATACCTGGTTTCTGCTTTGATTCTGGCTGTCGCTGTGCTCTCGCCTGCGGCGGCGCAGGACCTTGACGCGGGCAAGGCCAAGGCGCAGTTGTGCGCTCCCTGCCACGGCGCAGACGGCAATTCGGTGGCGCCGATCTTCCCCAACCTGGCGGGGCAGAACTGGCGCTACATCTACATGCAGCTCAAGGACTTCAAGGAAGGCCGACGCAGCAATCCGGTCATGACGCCGATGGCCGAGCCTTTGAGCAAGTCCGAGATGATCGATGTGGCCAACTATTTCGCGGCGCAGACTGCCAAACCCTCGGCCTTCAAGGTGGACGAAGCCAAGGCCAAGCTGGGCCAGGCCAAGGCCGATGAAAACCTTTGCGCCATGTGTCATCTGGGCGGCTTCAAGGGACAGAACGAGATTCCCCGGGTGGCAGGCCAGCAGTACGACTACGTGGTGCAGCAGCTGAAGAACTTCAAAGCCCGCATCCGCACCAACGACGCCGGCAACATGACCAGCGTGGCGCAGTCGCTGACCGAGACGGATATTGAGAACCTGGGTCACTACATCACCAGTCTGCGCTAAGATCGACGACTATGGCATCACGTTACGCTCGCAGCGCCCGTGTCCTGCACTGGCTGGTTGCGAGCCTATTGCTGGCCCAGTGCGCTTTTGGTTTCTGGCTGGACGGTATTGCGCGCAACACGCCGGCACGCGGCTATTTCACCAACCTGCACAAGAGCACCGGCCTGCTCATCGGCTTGCTGATCCTGCTGCGTCTGTATGTGCGCCTTCGGCATCGGGCTCCGGCGCTGCCGCCGACCCTGGCCGCCTGGCAGCAGCGGCTTGCGGCGAGCAGCCACCATCTGCTGTATCTGCTGATGCTGGTGCTGCCGCTGTCGGGCTATTTGGCCTCCAACTTCAGCAAGCACGGCGTGAAGTTCTTCAACTTGCTGGCGCTGCCGCCCTGGGGCTCCGACGACAAGGCGATTTACGCCGTGTTCAATCAATCGCACAAAATTTCGGTCGTCCTGCTGTTGGCCCTGGTGGCGCTGCACCTGCTGGCGGCGTTGTGGCATGGGTTGCGGCGCGATGGCATCTTTTCCAGGATATCGCTGCGACCGTATTAGCTGGGTGTTTCAGTCGCTGCCAGCCTTCATTTTCTTTCCAGGAGTTTTCCGTGCACCACACTTCTTTTCTGCGCGCTGCGGCAGCGCTGCTGGCGCTGAGCTCAGCCTGCGCGCTGGCCGCTCCCTTTGCCTATGTTCCCAACGAGGGCTCGGGAACGGTATCGGTGATCGACACCGAAACCGATCAGGTGGTGACCGAGATCCCCGCCGGCAAGAAGCCCCGTGGCCTGGCGGCAGGGGTGGACAAGCATTGGCTCTACGTCAGCGACCAACCCAACAACAGCCTGCAGTTGATCGACCTGCGAGAGCGCAAGCTCGTGGGCCAGGTGGACCTGGGCGCGTCGCCCGAAGGCGTGTCCATCTCTTCCGACGGGCGCTGGGTTGCCGCGGCAGTGGAGGAAAGCAACGAGATCGTCATCACCGATACGCGCAACAACAAGCGCGCCTTTTCGGTGAAGGTCAAGGGACGCAATCCGGAGCACGCCGTCTTCAGTCCCGACGGCAAGACGATCTTCGTCAGCGCGGAAGAAGGCGGTGCCGTGGATGTGATCGACATTGCGTCGCGCAAGCAGGTGGCGCAGGTGGCGGTGGGGGAGCGTCCACGCGGCATCGGCTTCTTGCCCGACGGCAGCCGCGCCTATGTGGCCGCAGAAAACAGCAGCGAGGTCTTCGTCATCGACGCCAAGACCTTCAAGATTCTGACGCGCATCAAGGCGGGATTGCGCTCCAACGGCGTGGCCGTGCACCCGGACGGCAGCCGTGTCTACATCTCCAACGGGGGCGCAGCCAGCGTGTCGGTGATCGACAGCGCGAGCAACCAGATCGTGGCGACCGTGCCCGTGGGTCAGCGTCCCTGGAACATGGCCCTCACGCCCGACGGCAAGAAGCTCTATGTGGCCAACGGCCGCTCCGGCACCGTGTCGGTGATCGATACCGAGCGCAATGTGCTGCTGCACGACGTGGCCGTGGGCAAGTTGCCCTGGGGCGTGGTGATCAAGTAGTACTTCAACCTTGAAATGGCGGAACGAGGAGTCTCATGCGCCAAGCAAAAATGAAGCGGCCCGGTGCGGGCAGAACCCAACTGGCGCTGGCCATGGCCGCGCTGCTGCCGTTGTGGGTCCAGGCGCAAACTCTGGAGCCGGTCGTGGTCTCGGCCACGCGTGTCCAGCAGCGCAGCATGGACGCTCCGGCGGCGATAGAAGCCGTGGACCGCGACACGATTGAACAAGGCCCGCAGGTGAACCTGTCGGAATCGCTGAACCGCGTTCCCGGCCTCGCAATACTGAATCGCCAGAACTACGCGCAGGACCTGCAGGTCTCCATCCGTGGCTTCGGGGCGCGCTCGGCCTTCGGCATTCGCGGCATCCGGCTGTTGATCGACGGCATTCCTGCCACCATGCCCGACGGCCAGGGACAGGGTTCCTCCATCAGCCTGAGCTCGACCGAGCGCATCGAAGTCTTGCGCGGACCGCTGGCACAGCTCTACGGCAACTCCTCCGGTGGCGTGATCCAGGCCTTCACCCGCGACGCGCCGGCCCAGCCCGAGGTGGATGCGCAACTGTACGCGGGCTCGTTTGGTCTGAAGCGCAGTGACCTGCAGTACGCCGGCCGACTCGGTGGCGTCGGCCTGGTCGCGGATTACGGCAGCTTTGCCACCGACGGCTACCGCGCCAACAGCCGCACCGAGCGCCATCAGTTCAACAGCAAGCTCAGCTTGGAGCCC
>CAILZB010000037.1 GCA_903838565.1 uncultured beta proteobacterium
CTACGACAATATGAAAACGGCCGTGGACAAGGTCAAAAAAGGTAAGGGCCGCGTGGTCAATGCGCGCTTTGCCGTGATGTGCGCGCACTACCTGTTCGATCCGGATTTTTGCAACGTCGCCTCGGGCTGGGAAAAGGGCGTGGTGGAGAAAAACGTGCAGGACAGTCGCAGACGCATCTGGCTGGACGCCCAGAAGATTCAGTGGAGTTCGTTCGCTGAGCTCAACGCCTGGTTGGGGGATCGTTGCCGCGACCTGTGGAGTGAACTGCGTCACCCCGAGTACAAGGAATTCAGCGTGCTGGAGATGCTGGAGCAAGAACGCGTCGAGATGATGCCCATGCCAACGCCATTTGACGGTTATGTCGAAAAATCTGCGCAGGTGAGCAGCACTTGCCTGGTGTCCGTGGCACGAAACCGTTACTCGGTGCCATGCGAACTGGCCGGCCACAAGGTGAGCACCCGGCTTTATCCGAACCGGGTCAGCATCGTGGCCGCGGACGCCGTCGTTGCCAGCCACGAGCGGCTTATGCATCGTGACCGCATCGGCTACGACTGGCAGCACTACATTGCGCTGGTGCAGCGCAAGCCCGGTGCGCTGCGCAACGGCGCGCCCTTTGCCGACATGCCCGCACCGCTGCAGCGATTGAGGCAGGGCCTGCTGCGCCACACTGGCGGGGACAAGATCATGGCGCAGGTGCTCGCTGCCGTGCCCACAGCGGGGCTGGAGGCCGTGCTGGTGGCGGTGGAATTGGTGGTCGAGTCCGGTGTACTCAGTGCCGAGCACGTTCTCAACGTGCTGGCCAGGCTGCATGCCACCCCGGAACCAGAGTCCGTGGAGACCACCTTGGAACTTAAGGAGGCGCCGCTGGCCAACGTTGGCCGGTACGACAGTTTGCGCTCCGTGAGCGACGTGGAGGTCAATCATGCGTGATGTCGCCGCTGAACTCAAAGACCTGCGCCTGCACGGCATGGTGGATGCATGGGCGGAACTAATGGCCCAGGGCGAGTCGTCCTACGCGTCCTCGCAGTGGTTGATTGAGCACCTGTTGCGAGCCGAAAACAACGACCGCGGTATGCGCTCAATCAGCCACCAGATGAACGCCGCCAAGTTCCCCATGCATCGTGATCTGGCAGGGTTTGACTTCGCATCGAGCAAGGTGGACGAGCGGTTGGTCAAGCAACTTGCCGGCGGCACCTTCACCGACACGGCGCAAAACGCCGTGCTCATTGGAGGCACCGGAACCGGCAAGACGCATCTGGCCACTGCCATCGGGATGTCCGGTATCACGGCGCATGGAAAGCGGGTGCGCTTTTACTCCACGGTCGATCTGGTCAACGTCCTGGAGCGGGAAAAGGCCGATGGCAAAGCCGGCCGCATTGCTCTGTCGTTGATGCGCGTGGATCTGGTCATCTTGGACGAGCTGGGCTATCTCCCGTTCAGCCAGGCCGGCGGGGCCTTGTTGTTTCACCTGCTCTCCAAGCTGTACGAGCACACCAGCGTGATCATCACCACCAACCTGAGCTTTGTCGAATGGTCCAGTGTGTTCGGCGACGCCAAGATGACCACGGCGCTGCTGGACCGGCTCACCCACCACTGCCACATCGTGGAGACGGGCAACAAGTCGTATCGGTTCGAGCACAGCAGCATGGCGGCCAAGTCCCGCATCAAGGAGCGCGAGCAAAAACGCAAGGGCGCCAAGGAGGTCAGTCTGGACGAGCCCGACGAGCCGTTCTGAGAGAAGCGCGCGCGGGGAAAGTCGCTACGGGCTACGCCCTTCGCTCCTTTCCCCGCGCATTCCCGCCACCGCCGCTGATGATTGAGGAGAAAGAAGAAAACCAGCTATTGAGTACACTTATCCACAGTTGCCAATTCAAAAAGCAGCTACCCGTCCTGGGTCAATATTCAATCGGCAGGGTGGGTCAATATTCAATCGGCGCCGACAGAGTAGGGCACCCCCAGCACGTAGCGGCCGCTGGCATCATGGTGGGAGCGCTGGTCTGGATGCCACTTTTCACCGGCAACCCAACGTGAACGCTGAACTGAAAACCTGAGTTCTGCCCAAGCCTTTGGGGTTCCGGAAAAAATTCCGTAGCTGGACTGCATCACCTGGCGCAGCAGGGCGGGGTCCACTTCTATCGCCGGTTCGGCCTGCAGATCGCAACGAGTGATGGCATCGACGGCAAAGCTGCGCAGGTCGTTGCGCAGATGACACCAGCCGTCGAGGTACCAGTTGTCGCGGTAATGCACCAGTTGCTGGGGCGAAACGATGCGCTCCAGGGTGCTGCCGTTTTGCCGGTTCAGGTGGGTGATGCGCAGCTGCTTGCGTGCCAGGGTGCCTGCGGCGACCGACTGAAATGACTTGAGCACCACCTTGCGCTTGCCCGCGTGCAGCAAACGGATGCGCCGTGCTGCGTCCTCTTCGCTCAGTCCCTGCTTTTGCAGCATACCGGCGAGGAGTTGCTGCAGTGGCTTCAATTTGGGACCCAGCAGACCGGGCTCCAACTGGCTAAGCATCTGCTGGATGGTAAGAAGCGCGAGCAGTTCGTCCTGCGAAAACCACAATCCCGGCAGCTCACGGTCAGTGTGACCTTGCTCCAGTCGATACCCTCCCAGATCGCGGTCGAAGACGATGGGGACGTGGAGCTGGTCGCGAAGCTTCGCGATGTCGCGCTTGAGGGTTGCGGGGGAAATCTCCAACTCGGCCATGAGCGCGGAACTAGAAATGGCTCCGCGCCCTGTTAGAAGGCTCTTGTACCGATACAGGCGCGCAACTTCACTCATCCAGCAGCTCCCAGTCTCAAAATATTTCTCTCTTCGTCTTAACCAAGGAAATGGTCTCTTCAAGCGGGCTCAGCCTGTGAGCCTCGGGTTCAGGCTCCGCCGTGCGGAAAGACTGGTCGGTTAAACAGTTCGGCAGGATCACCTCATGAGCCTCTTATGTGCGACGATTCAGGCATCAACAAGCGGAGATACCGATGCGATACACCCTGGCGACCGTCACCGATCAGAAGTTCACCCTGCGAATCGATTGAAGCGCCATGCTCGTCACCATCATCTTTGAAGCGACACGTGGCCGGGTCGATTCATTCTGGCTTGCTGTCGTCATTTTGCTTCCATTCTTGCTGCTTTTCGGGAGCACTATCAAATGTTTTGCATAGAAATATTCTTCAATATTGCCCCTTGGGGCAATTGATATTCCGCGGCAAATGTGCATAGCATGACCTAACCTGAAATCGCAGAAGAAATCGCGGCTTCTTGATCTTGGCAACACCTGAAATCGATAGAGGGAGACTTGTTTAATGGAATCGGATGACGAAGTCAGCAGCAGACTAGAGCAGGAATATCGCGAGGTCTCACACTATCCGTCGGACCGCCGGGGGATTCTCCAGCCGCTGCTGACCTCCATAGACTATTGCGAAGCCGCCGGTAGCCCGGCGTGGTCCGTGACTCAGGTGGGGTCAGGTTTTCGGTTGAACGTGGGCCAAGTCGAGGTCCTGACCAACCGAATCACGTGCTGGGATGCAAAGGAATTCGACTTACCCAAGGATCATTGGTTTTCCGACTTTCGGGTCCTGTTCAGCGGACCCGAGGCCCCGGCTTTGGCGCAGTCCTTGGCAAAAGACTTCCGAGTCGATGTCATGAACTACAAGTCCGTGGGACAACTCCATTGGTGCGTTAACGTCACCCTGTGCCTGGGTGTGCCGCCTTCGGATCCTGAATGGATCAAGGGCATGCGCGCGCTTGCCGCCGTTCAGGGTGCACATGAACATTTCGTCGCCGCCGCAGCGCACACTTCCACCGGCAAGCTACGTCAAAAATCGAATTTCGCACGATCGCATTGTGAGGGTCTGGTCGCCTACGCAAGGCGGGAGTGCGCCCGATCCGCAAGCGAGGTGCGCATCTCCGATCTGCTCTGGAATGAAGAGCTGACCTCAGACATTGTTCCCGGTGTGGACGCGGATTGGGACAGTATCCTTTGGTTTTCGCTGACCATTGATGGATACGAGGTTCCGAATCAGGAGAACTTCAGAGCACTGGAATGTGTCCTTGATCTACCGGGTCGGGCATCATTGACTGAACTCAGAACGTCACTTTTCCACTTTCAGCGCGCATGGCGATGGAATCAGGCTGATGCCCCGGTTGGCGATGAATTGCTACTGATCAAGCGTGTCGTAGATGAAATTCGTTTGCGCGTCGCAGGCCAGGAATTCGCGTAGCAATTAACATCACCTTCAGGGGCCCCATGCCATTCAAATTTCGCAAACGCATCTGGTTGCTGCCGGGCCTCTGGCTCAACGTGAGCAAGACCGGCGTCAGTACGAGCATCGGTGGCAAGGGTGCGACTGTCAACTTCGGCAAGCGAGGCACACGCACCACCCTGGGCATTCCCGGTACAGGTCTGAGCTATACCCAGACCTCAACATCTGAGCGGGATTCAATCGAACCCGAACGCAGCAATGGAGCGTTTTCCCGGTTTTTGGTCGTGGTCCTGTGGATCTTCCTGATTGGCTACCTCGCTTGGGTCATGCACTGACACCCGACGCTGCATCCACCGACGAGTGAATCGGCGAGAACCAGATAAAGAAAGACAACAAATTGAAAACGGCCCCTATGCGTTATGGAACCCATCAGCGTCCGGTGCGAACCAGTCTGAGTCACCCTCTGCGCATTGACGCATTGCCAGCCAACTGTGGCCAGATCGGCATCACCTTTTGTCCTGGCAAGAAAGGCCCCAGCGGCTCAAGCTACGACTGGGACCGTGACCTCGCGATGGATCTGGACGTCGTGGAGGCCTGGAAGGCCGCTGCGGTGGTGACGCTCATTGAAGATTTTGAGTTCAAGATGCTGGGCGTGCCGGGGCTTGGAGCCACGGCGCAGAAGCGGGGCATCGAATGGCACCACCTGCCGATCGTCGATGTCAAACCTCCTGGTGCTGAATTCGAAGCGGCGTGGAGGACCAGCGGCCCACGGCTGCTGGAACTGCTGCGATCGGGACTGCGCGTCCTGGTGCACTGCCGTGGCGGCCTTGGACGCGCTGGCACGGTCAGCGCACGCTTGTTGGTTGAGCTTGGTGTTGCGCCGGTTGAAGCGATCCGGCAGGTGCGTCGGGCGCGTCCAGGGGCCATAGAAACCCCGGCGCAGGAGCGCTATGTGCTCGAACTGGACGGTGCCGCAAGGTGAGCGCTTTCAGAGTCGCAAGTTAGAAGTCATCAAGAGTGCACAAGCGATGGACTGGTTTGAAAAGCTGACGGGATTTACTGAATCGACCGGGGTTGCCGGCTATGAAAAGACACGTCAGCGCCTGGAAGTCGATGGCTCAAGGTTGAAGTCGCTCGTCAATGGACGTAGCTACGGTGTTGGAGAACTGGAACTCGTATCACTTCATGCGCTGCGCGAAAGAGCGGCTGCTGCGGCTCCAAACGGCAGACGTTCAACTTTACGCATCGTGTCGGGCGGTGTGCGCCCATTGCACGCCGCGCAGGAGTACCGCGGGGCATTGTTTCAGGTTGCCTCGCAGTTCAATCTGCTGGAGATGATGGACGAGAACGTCATTCCTGAGCATGGTGTGACGATCTACAACCGAGACCCAACACAGGGGCCCGCGTGCGCGATCGCTGCCGGAGCCGCGACCATTTACCGCAATTACTTCGCACCAGTTCGCGGCAGCGTTGGCCAAACGAAGCAACGGCAAATCGATGGTTTTTCGGATCTCGGAGCCGCGGTGGCCAGAGAGATTGGCAAGGCCAGCGAAAGTCTATGGACCATGCGCAACGGCTACGCCATGTTCACATCCAACGGCGTGGACTCAATGTCCGCCCACATCAGAACCCTCGACGAGAGCGCGCGCGATGAGTTGAGGCGGCGATTACAAATTGGCCTGCACTGGGATGTCGAGGTCACGGATGCGCTGACCCTTCCTGGGCCAACCGTCTCACAAGCTTTTTGCTCGGCCCTGCCTGTGTCCTACAACAACCGCACTGGCACTCGCGGTGCCGATTGGAAGCCAATGGCGTCACTGGTGCTTGAGGCCGCATACGAAGCCACACTTTGGGCCGCTGCCATCAACTTACAGCGAGGTTCTTCATCCACCGTACTTCTGACGCTGGTAGGCGGAGGGGTGTTCGGCAACGACGTTGGTTGGATCCGAAGCGCCATGAGACGAGCGATTGAAAGAGTGGATGGCTATGGGCTGGATGTCGTGCTCGTCACCCTGCAAGTTCCGTCGGTGGATTGGCAACAGTGGGTCAATGAATTTCACGCCGGTGGTGGAGATGAATCGTAGCATCGCATGTCGCCGAACGACCAGCATGGTAAAACCTGTTGTCCGGCCGAGCGGCACCTTTGAAGCAGCATTTACACCTGCCAAGGAAGCTGGGCGGGATTAGGGATGGTCTGCACAACCCTCGCCACAGAGTGAACTGAGCGAGGCGAATTCACAAAATGAAAACAAAAATGCGTTTTCGCGCAAATTCAGGTCGATTTCCGTCTGAATTTGGAGCCTTTCGGGCTCAATCTGGGCGTCTGCCCAGATTGCA
>CAILZB010000038.1 GCA_903838565.1 uncultured beta proteobacterium
CCTACCGCACTCATCAGGTAAATTCCGAATAGCACATGCCTTACACCATCACCCCCACCGCACTGCCCGAGGTGCTGATCCTCGAACCCAAGGTGTTTGGCGACGAGCGGGGCTTCTTCTATGAGAGCTTCAACCAGCGCGACTTCGCCAAGGCCACCGGGCTGAATGTGCAGTTCGTGCAGGACAACCACAGCCGATCGGTCAAGGGCGTGCTGCGTGGCCTGCATTACCAGATCGAGCACCCGCAGGGCAAGCTGGTGCGCGTGACGCAGGGCGAGGTGTTTGACGTGGTGGTGGACCTGCGGCGCAGTTCACCGAACTTCGCCAAGTGGGATGGCGTGCTGCTGTCGGCGCAGAACTACCGTCAGCTCTGGGTGCCGCCGGGCTTTGCCCATGGCTTTGTCGTGATCAGCGACACTGCGGAATTCCTGTACAAGACCACCGATTACTGGTACCCGGAGTATGAGCGCAGCCTGCGCTGGAACGACCCGGCCGTGGGTGTGCAGTGGCCGATCAGCGGAATGCCGCAATTGGCGGCGAAAGACGCTTCGGCCAGCCTGCTGTCCGAAGCGCAGGCGTTCGATTGAGCGCCTGGCAGGCCTGCTGCTGCAGGCCTGCGAGTCTCGGCTGGATTACTTCTTGGCGGCTGGCGCGCTGGCAGCGGCCTTGGGGGCTGCAGCGGCGCTGGCCTTGGCTACGGGAGCCGGTGCCGGTGCAGCGGCAGGCTTGGCTGACGTTGCGGCCGGCGCAGCAGGTGCCTTGGCTGCGGGTGCAGCAGGAGCGGCAGGAGCGGCAGGAGCAGCGGGTGCAGCAGCAGCCTTGGCGGCAGGGGCTGCCGGCGCTGCTGGGGCTGCAGGAGCAACCGGTGCGGCCGTGGCCGTGGCCTTGGCTGCGGGTGCAGCGGCGGCCTTGGGAGCGGCGGCGGTTGCCGCGAACGCTGCGCCGTTGACGGTGAGGCCTTCTGCCGAGAACTTGGCGGCGTTCTTCTCGCCTACGCCGCTGACACGCGTGATGAAGTCGTTCCAGTCCTTGAACTGCGACTTCTTGCGCTCGTCCACGATCTTGGTGGAAATGGCCGGGCCGATGCCCTTGATGCCATCGAGTTCGGCCGCGGTTGCCTTGTTCACATCGACCGCGGCAAAGCAGGCGGCGGCGTAGAGCATGGCGACGATGGCCAGAATTTTCTTCAACATGAATTTGTCTCCTTTAAGTGAAAGTCGGTTTTGTCCTTCGGCACGGGTGGCCAAAGCAGACCCGACTACAACGCAGTGCCCCGCACTTGCGTTGACCGGTCAGCTCTGTGCCGCAAGCCAGGTGACGTAACGCGCCACGCCGCTTTGCACGTCGGAGAATGCGTGCTCGCAACCCACACCGCGCAGCTGGCTGAGGTCGGCTTGGGTGTAGCTCTGGTATTTGCCGCGCAGCGCATCGGGAAACGGGATGTATTCGATCAGGCCGCCCGACACCGCTTGTTCCAGCGACAGTGTGGCTTCGCCGTTGAGCGTGCGCAGTGTGTTCACGACCGAGAGCGCAACGTCGTTGAAGGGCTGGGCCCGGCCCGTGCCGAGGTTGAAGATGCCGGACTTTTCCGGGTTGTCGAAGAACCACAGGTTCACCGCCACGACGTCGTCGACAAACACGAAGTCGCGCATCTGGCCGCCTCCGGCATAGCCGCCGTAGTCGCCGAACAGCCTGACTTTGCCTTCTGCGCGGAACTGATGGAACTGGTGGAACGCGACGCTGGCCATGCGCGCCTTGTGCTGCTCATGCGGGCCGTAGACGTTGAAATAGCGAAAGCCGACCACCTGGCGCTTGGCGCGCTTGAAGTCTGCGCCGCACTCCAGCCGCATACGTTGGTCGAACAGCAGCTTGGAATAGCCGTAGACGTTGAGCGGGTGCTCGAACTGGGGCTCTTCGCGAAACGCAGCCGAGCCGCCGTAGGTGGCGGCAGACGAGGCATACAGCAGGCGTGTGCCGCGCTGCTGGCAGGCGTTGAACAGCTCGCTGGAGAGCGTGAAGTTGTTCGCCATCATGTACTTGCCGTCCTGCTCCATGGTGTCGCTGCAGGCGCCTTCATGGAAGATGGCATCGACCTTGCCGAATTCGCCGTCGGCAAAGCGCTTGTAGAAGCTGTCCAGATCCACGTAGTCGGCGATCTTCAGGTCCGCAAGGTTGCGAAACTTGTCGCCCTGCGTCAGGTCGTCGACCGCGATCACGTGCTCGATGCCGCGCGCGTTGAGCCCGCGCACGATGTTGCTGCCGATGAAGCCGGCAGCGCCGGTGACGACGACGCGTGTGATGTTTTGGGGCATGGGGATATCTGGGTTTCAGGTTGAAAACAATTCGTCATAGCTGACGGTGGCGGTGCCGAATTTGCCGACCACGATGCCGCCGGCGACATTCGCCCACGGCATGGCGGCGCGAACGCTCAGGCCCGCGGCCATCAGCGCCGCGAGCGTGGCGATCACGGTGTCGCCAGCGCCGGTGACGTCGAACACCTCGCGCGCCTGCGCATTCACGTGCAGGCTTCCGTGGGCGTCGAACAGCGTCATGCCCTCTTCGCTGCGTGTCAGCAGCAGGGCCTGCAGCTGCAATTGTTCGCGCAGATTCTGGGCCTTGGTGTGCAGCTCGGATTCGTCGCTCCAGCGGCCGATGACGTGTTCCAGTTCGGCCCGGTTCGGGGTGATGACGCTGGCGTTGCGGTAGCGCGAATAGTCGGCACCCTTGGGGTCGATCAGCACCGCCTTGTTCGCGGCGCGGGCGCGGTCGATCATGTCGCTCACGTGCGCCAGTCCGCCCTTGCCGTAATCGGAAAAGAGCACGGCGTCGTGCACCGGCAGGAGCTGGGCAAAGCGCTCGGATTGCGACGCCAGCACTTCGCTCTTGGGTGTGTTCTCGAAGTCCAGCCGCAGCAGCTGTTGCTGGCGTCCGATGACGCGCAGCTTGACCGTGGTCTTGAGCGCGGCGTCGCGCCCGAAGTGGGGCGTGATGCCGGTCTTGGCGACCAGCGCTTCGAGCTTGTGGCTGGCGTCGTCTTCGCCGGTCACGGTCAGCAGCGAGGCCTGCGCGCCCAGCGTGACGACGTTGTAGGCGACGTTGGCGGCGCCGCCGATGCGCTCTTCCTCGCGCGTCACGCGCACCACCGGTACCGGCGCCTCGGGCGAGATGCGGTCCACCGCGCCGTACCAGTAGCGGTCGAGCATGGCGTCGCCCACGACCAGCACGCGGGCGCGCGCCAGTGCCTCTCGTGCAATCTGTTCGGTTGGCTTGGATGGGCTCATGCGGGGTTCACAGTTCTTCGATGCGTCGTGCGGGGTAGCTGTCCCAGGCCTGGCAGCCCGGGCATTGCCAGAAATGTTGCTGTGCCTCGAAGCCGCAGGCCGCACAGCGGTAGCGCGTCAGGGGCTTGACGGCGTGGTCCAGCGCGCGCTGCACCTGCGGGTGAAACTGCTCGTGTTCGAGTTTTTCGCGCGCCAGCCATTTGCTCGCGGCCACGAGTGACGGCTCGCGCTCCAGATGGCGCACGTACCAGTCCTGCGCGCTCGGAACGCCGTCACCCGGCGCCTGCAGCAGCACTAGGGCGTCGAGCACGTCCAGCGACCCGGCCTGCTGGTAGGCGTCGCCCAGCAGGCGCTGCGCCTGCGTTTCGTGCTGGGTGGCGAGCGCCAGTTGCGCCAGTTCCACGGCCATCAGCGGGATGGCGTGCGGCGCCTTGGCGCACAGCGTGGTCAGGCTGGCGAAGGCCGCGGCGGGGTCGCCGAGCTTTTGCAGCAGGCGCGCCAGGTCGATGTACGGGCGGGCCGACTCGGGTGCCGTGCTGACGGCCCGTTCCAGCAGCACGCGTGCGCCCTCGGTCTGGCCGGCTGCGATCAGCGCGGCCGCCTGCTCGCACAGGTAGTGCGCCTGGCGGCCGACGAAACTGCCTTGGCCGGAGGTCTCCAGCTGAGCCGCCACTTGCGCGGCATGCGGCCAGTCGCGCGAGCGCTCGAAGATTGCCAGCATCGCCAGCCGCGCCTGTGACTGCAGCGCTGTTCCCTCGAGCTTGCGCAGCGCGGCTTCGGCGCGATCGAGCAGGCCGGCCTTGAGGAAGTCCAGCGCCAGCGCGTGCTGCGCGCGGTCGCGGTCGGTCTGGCTCAGGTCGGCGCGCGACAGCAGGTGTTCGTGCACGCGCACCGCGCGCTCGTATTCGCCGCGGCGGCGAAACAGGTTGCCCAGGGCAAAGTGCAGCTCCGAGGTGTCGGGGTCGTTCTGCACGGCCTCGATGAAGGCGTCGATGGCCTGGTCCTGCTGTTCGTTCAGCAGGAAGTTCAGTCCCTTGAAATAGGCTTTGGGGTCGCGCCGGTTTTCGATGCGCCACTGCCGCGTGTCCAGTCGCGACGCCAGCCAGCCCAGTCCGAAGACCAGCGGAAACGCCAGCAGCAGCCAGCTCAGGTCAAAGTCCATGGGGAGGTGCGCTCACGGCAGGCTCGGATGGGGGCGCATCGTGTTTCGCGCGCAAGGCGCGCAGCGCCGCGCTGCGATGCATCCACCAGCGTGGCACCATGCCCAATGCGCCTATGACCAGGCCCACGGCAAAGGCGGTGAGGACCACCAGCACCAGCGACGTGCTCCAGTTTCTGCCAAAGAAGAAATGCACCGTGACCTCGTGCTGGTTGTTCAGCGCGAAGGCGAAAAGGGTGAAAAAAATGGCTGCCTTAAGCATCCACTTAAGCAGCCACATGAGTTGTTTCATTTGCGTCCTCTGTGACGAGGATATTTTACCGTTGCACCGTCAGATCTTGTTGTCTGCCTGCAACTGCGCCGTGCGCTCGTCCACCGATTCACGCAGCGCCTTGCCGGGCTTGAAATGCGGCACGCGCTTTTCCGGAATGGCCACGCTCTCGCCGCTGCGCGGGTTGCGGCCCATGCGGGGTGGTCGGTGGTTGATGGAAAAGCTGCCAAAGCCACGGATCTCGATCCTGTGGCCCTGGATCAGCGCTTCGCCCATGGCGTCCAGTATGGTCTTGACCGCGCTTTCGGCGTCGTGATGCGTGAGCTGGCCAAAACGGGAGGCCAGTTCTTCAACCAGGTCGGAGCGGGTCATGTCAATCGGGGATGGGTTGGGCTCAGGAGTTGCAGCGGCCCGGCTCTTGCGAACCGGGCCGCCGTGTTCATCCCTCTATCAGTTGTTGTCCAGTTTGGCGCGCAGCAATGCGCCCAGGCTGGTGGTGCCGGCGTTTTCACGCGCGGAAGACTGGCTCAGGGTCGCCATGGCTTCCTGCTGATCGGCGGCGTCCTTGGCCTTGATCGACAACTGGATGTTGCGCGTCTTGCGATCCACGTTCACCACGACTGCAGTGACTTCATCGCCTTCCTTGAGCACGTTGCGGGCATCTTCCACGCGGTCGCGTGAGATTTCCGAAGCGCGCAGGTAGCCGATGATGTCTTCACCCAGATCGATTTCGGCACCGCGTGCGTCCACGGTCTTGACCTTGCCGGTGACGGTTTGGCCCTTGTCGTTGACGGTGACGAAGGTGGTGAAGGGATCGGAGTCCAACTGCTTGATGCCCAGCGAGATGCGTTCGCGGTCCACGTCCACAGCCAACACGATGGCTTCGACTTCCTGGCCCTTTTTGTAGGCGCGCACGGCGGTTTCGCCTGGCTCGTTCCAGGACAGGTCGGACAGGTGCACCAGGCCGTCGATGCCGGCAGCCAGACCGACGAAAACGCCGAAGTCGGTGATGGACTTGATCGGACCCTTGACGCGGTCGCCGCGCTTGGTGTCCTGAGCAAACTCCTGCCAGGGGTTGGCCTTGCACTGCTTCATGCCCAGGCTGATGCGGCGCTTGTCTTCGTCGATTTCGAGGACCATGACTTCGACTTCGTCGCCCAGCGACACGAGCTTGCTCGGAGCGATGTTCTTGTTGGTCCAGTCCATTTCGGACACGTGCACCAGGCCTTCGATGCCGGGTTCGAGTTCCACAAATGCGCCGTAGTCGGCGATGTTGGTGATCTTGCCGAACATGCGCGTGGCCGTGGGGTAGCGGCGGTTCACGCCCATCCATGGGTCGTCGCCCATCTGCTTGAGACCCAGCGACACGCGGTTCTTTTCGGTGTCGAACTTGAGGATCTTGGCGGTGATTTCCTGACCCGCGGTGACCACTTCGCTGGGGTGACGCACACGGCGCCAAGCCATGTCGGTGATGTGCAGCAGGCCGTCGATGCCACCCAGGTCCACGAATGCGCCGTATTCGGTGATGTTCTTCACCACACCGCGAACCACGGAACCTTCCTTCAGGGTTTCCATCATCTTCGCGCGCTCTTCGCCCATGCTGGCTTCGACCACGGCGCGGCGGCTCAGCACCACGTTGTTGCGCTTGCGATCGAGCTTGATGACCTTGAATTCCAGGGTCTTGTTTTCGTAGGGAGACAGGTCCTTGATCGGACGGGTTTCGATCAGTGAACCCGGCAGGAAGGCGCGGATGCCGTTGACCAGAACGGTCAGGCCGCCCTTGACCTTGCCGCTGGTGGTGCCGGTGACGAACTCGCCGGTTTCCAGGGCTTTTTCCAGGCTCATCCAGGACGCGAGGCGCTTGGCCGTGTCGCGCGACAGGATGGTGTCGCCGTAGCCGTTTTCCACGGAGCCGATGGCCACCGAGACGAAATCGCCGACTTGGACTTCCACTTCGCCCTTGTCGTTCTTGAACTCTTCCAGCGGCACGTAGGCTTCGGACTTGAGGCCGGCGTTGACCACGACAAAGCTGTGGTCGATGCGAACGACTTCAGCGGTGATGACCTCGCCAGGGCGCATTTCCGTGCGCGTCAGGGATTCTTCGAAAAGGGCTGCAAATGATTCAGACATTCAATTTTTCCTAAACCGGCAACAGGATTTCAGCGGCGGGATTGCTGCTGTTTTAAGAGCTGAGGACGGCAGTTTTGCGGATGACCCGCGGGTTACGTTAAAAAAACCACAGCAACTGTGCGCAGGTGGCGCAGCGGGTTGATGCGGGCTGGTTGCCGCTTCAGGACTGAAACGGCTGCTTGCCCTGCCACCAGCGCAACACCTGAAGCGTCGATTCTTCAATCGACAGATCGGAGTTGTCCAGCAGCAGCGCATCTGCGGCCGGCTTGAGAGGCGCGACGCTGCGGGAGGAGTCCCGCGCATCACGCGCTTCCATGTCGGCGCGAAGACCTTCGAGTGTAGTCGAAATTCCCTTTGAAATCAATTGCTTATGGCGCCTTTGTGCGCGCTGCGCGGCGCTTGCCGTGAGGTAGACCTTGAGCGGTGCGTCGGGGAAGATCACCGTTCCCATGTCGCGCCCGTCGGCGACGAGCCCGGGCAGGCGGCGAAAACTCCGCTGCAGGTCAACCAGCGCGCTGCGCACCGCCGGCAGTGCCGACACTTTGGAGGCGTTCATTCCCGCTTCTTCGGTGCGGATGGCGTCGCTGATGTCTTCCCGTCCCAGCCAGACCAGGTTGTCCTCGAAGCGCAGCGGCAGCGAACAAGCCAGCGCCGCAATGGCTGCTTCGTGCTCCAGGTCCAGCGTCAGTCCGGCGCGCGTGGTCACCAGCCCCGTCACGCGGTAGAGCGAGCCCGAGTCCAGAAAGTGGTAGCCCAGGCGCGCGGCGAGCTGCGCCGCCAGCGTGCCCTTGCCCGATGCCGTGGGGCCGTCGACACAGAGTACCGGGATGTGCCCGGGCGCGGCCTGGGCCAGCGAGAACAGCGCTTCAAAGTAGTCGGGGAAGGTCTTGGCCACGCACTTGGGGTCCTGGATGCGCACCGGCAGCGCGGCCGGATTGAAGGCGGCGAGCGAGAAGCACATCGCCACGCGGTGGTCGTCGTAGGTGTGGATGCTTGCCGGGCGCCAGTCTTCGATGCGTTGGGGTGGCGTGATGGAGATCCAGTCCGCGCCTTCTTCCACGGTCGCGCCGAGCTTGCGCAATTCCGTGGCCATGGCGGCGATGCGGTCCGTTTCCTTGACGCGCCAGCTCGCGATGTTGCGCAGCGTGGTGGTCCCGTTTGCGTACAAGGCCATCACGGCCAGCGTCATCGCGGCGTCGGGGATGTGGTTGCAGTCCAGGTCGATGGCTTTGAGTGGCCAGGCACCACGTGACACCTCCAGCCAGTTCGCTCCGCTTGCGACCTGCGCGCCCATGGCAAGTGCGGCTTCAACAAAACGGATGTCGCCCTGGATCGACGCCGCGCCCACGCCTTCGATGCGCACGCCCTTGAAGCCCTGCGTGGGTTTTGCCAGGGCGCCCAGCGCGATGAAATAGCTGGCCGAAGAGGCGTCGGCCTCGACGTGGATCACGCCCGGCGCGGCATAGCGGCTGCCCTTGGGAAGGGTGAAGCGCTGCCAGCCTTCGCGCAGCACCGCGACGCCGAAGCGCTGCATCAGATTGAGTGTGATCTCGATGTACGGCTTGGAGATCAGCTCGCCCACGACCTCGATCACGATGTCGCGTTCCGTGACCAAAGGCAAGGCCATCAGCAGCGCTGTGAGGAACTGGCTGGAGACGTCGCCGCGAATGCGGATCGGCGCGTCCAGCTTCAGCTGCGGACGGCCAATGTGCAGCGGCGGATAGCCGTCCTGTCCCAGATAGTCCACGGCGCAACCGAGTTGGCGCAGCGCGTCCACCAGGTCGCCGATCGGGCGCTCGTGCATGCGGGCCACGCCGCGCAAAGCGAAGTCGCCGCCCAGCACCGCCAGTGCTGCCGTGAGCGGGCGCATGGCCGTGCCTGCGTTGCCCATGTGAAAGTCGGCCTGCTGCTGCGGCAAGCGACCCGCCAGGCCCTGCACCACGACGGTCGAGCCGGTCTGTTCCAGCGTGCAACCCAATTGGCGCAGCGCCGCGAGCATGACGCGCGTGTCGTCCGAGTCGAGCAGGTCATGCACCGTGGTCGTGCCGCAGGCGAGTGCGGCCAGCAGCAGCACCCGATTCGAGATGCTCTTGGAGCCTGGCAGGACGACCGTGCCGCCGGCATTGGCAAGCGGCGGAAGATCGAGAAATTCGGTAGAGAACATGGGGGTCTTCGCAAGGCCGCGCCGCTTGCGGCGCCAGGCGTGGGTGGTCGTTATTTCGAAGGCTTGTGCGAACTCATGTGCCAGCGTGCGCGCACCTGTGACGCGAGCTTGAGCACGCCTTCGAGGGCGTCGCCGTTGCCGCTGGCGATCATCGATTCGATCTGCGTGAGCGTCTGTTTGAACAACGCGGTCTGGGCCAGCAGTTCCTGGCGATTGGTCATCATGATGTCGCGCCAGATCACGGGGTCGCTGGCGGCGATGCGCGTGAAATCGCGAAATCCCGGTCCGGCCAGCGTCAGGAACTCGCGCCCCTGTTCCTGGGTGGAGATGCTGCTGATGAGCGCAAACGCGAGCAGGTGCGGCAGGTGGCTCACGGACGCAAACGCCGCGTCATGCGCATCCGGCGACATCTGGCGCACCGAACATCCGAGCGCGCCCCACAGCGCCACGGCCTTGTCCAGCTGTGCCGTCAAGGTGCGCTCGGTCGGTGTCAGGATGACCTGGCGGCCGGTGTAGAGGTCGGCGCTGGCATGCTCCACACCCGAGACCTCGCGACCCGTGATGGGGTGCGCCGGTACGAACGAGCCGACGCGCTCGCCCAAGGCCGTGCGCGCCGCGTCGACCACGTCGCGTTTGGTCGATCCGACATCCATGATCAGCATGCCGGGAACGACCAGCTGCTTGATCGACTTGAGCGTGGCTTCGCTGGCTGAGACCGGCACCGCGATCAGCACCAGGTCCGCGCCGGACACGGCCAGCAGCGCAGACGGCGCTTCGACGTCGATGATCCCCATCTGGCGCGCGCGCTCGGTGGTGGTGGGGGATTTGCTGTAACCGACGACGCGCTTGACCAGCCCGGCTTTCTTGAGCGCCAGCGCGAACGAGCCGCCCATGAGGCCGCAGCCGATGAGTCCCAATTGTTCAAACATCATGCGCTCACAGGATAGGTTCCCAGCACCTTGTAGAACGCGCACAGGCTGCGCAGCTCCTGCAGCGCCTTGGCCACATGCGGCTGAGAAGGGTGGCCGTCCAGGTCGATATAAAAATAGTATTCCCACTGGCCGGTGCGCGCGGGGCGCGACTCGAAGCGCGTCATGGACACGCCGTTGTTCTTCAGCGGCACCAGCAGGTCGTGCACGGCGCCGGGCCGGTTCGTCACCGACACCACCAGGCTGGTGCAGTCCTTGCCTGAAGGCGGCGGTGTGTCCAGCGTCTGCGGCAGGCAGATCACGGCAAAGCGGGTGCGGTTGTAGGCGTCGTCCTGGATCGCGTGCGCCACGATGTGCAGCCCGAACTGCGCCGCCGCGCGGTCGCTGGCCAGAGCGGCCCAGGTCGGATGCGCCACGGCCAGGCGCGCCCCTTCGGCGTTGCTGGACACGGCGCGGCGCTCGGCGTTCGGCAGGTGCTGCGACAGCCAGTTCTGGCACTGCGCCAGCGCCTGCGGATGCGCCAGCACGACCTCGATGTCTTCCAGCGAATTTTCCTGGCGCAACAGGTTGTGCCGCACCAGCAGGCTGACCTCGCCGATCACATGCACCGGTGAGCGCAGGAACAGATCGAGCGAACGCGCGATCACGCCTTCGGTGGAGTTCTCCATGCCGACGACGCCGAACTGGGCCGTTCCCGCCGCAGTGGCGTGAAACACCTCGTCGAAGTTGGCGCAGTAGATCAGGTTCGCGGCACTGCCGAAAAACTCGATGGCCGCTTGCTCGCAGAACGTGCCGGCCGGGCCCAGCACGGCCACGCGTTGCGGCGCTTCCAGCGCCAGACAGGCGGACATGATTTCGCGCCAGACCGCGGCCACGTGCACGTCTTTCAGCGGCCCCTTGTTCGCGGTTTGGATCTTCTCGATCACCTGGGCCACGCGGTCCGGGCGGAAGAAGGGCGAGCCTTCGCGGCGCTTGATCTCTCCCACCTGCTCGGCCACCTTGGCGCGACGGTTCAGCAGCGTCAGCAGTTCGCCGTCAATGGCGTCGATCTGAACGCGAAGCTCGGCCAGCGTGGCAGGTGCCTGGTTGTTTGCGGCCTCGCTCATGACTCAGACGTGTCGGCCTCGGCGCCGTCATCGGATGCATCAACGTCGCTGTTGGCGTCGAGATTCGCGTCGTTCTCCACGATGCGCTGCACTCCAGACAGGCGCGAACCTTCGTCCAGGCCGATCAGCGTCACACCCTGGGTGGCGCGACCGAGTTCGCGGATCTCGGCGACGCGGGTGCGCACCAGCACGCCCTTGTCCGTGATCAGCATGATCTCGTCGTCGGCGTGCACGAGCGTGGCCGCCACCACGCGTCCGTTGCGCTCGGTCTGCTGGATCGCGATCATGCCCTTGGTGCCGCGGCCGTGGCGCGTGTATTCGGTGATGCTGGTGCGCTTGCCGTAGCCGTTTTCAGTGGCGGTGAGCACGCTTTGAAGCTCGTCCTCGGCCACCAGCATGGCGATCACGCTTTGCGTCTCGTCCAGCATCATGCCGCGCACGCCGCGCGCCTGGCGGCCCATGGGGCGCACGTCGTTTTCGTCAAACCTCACGGCCTTGCCGCCGTCGGAGAACAGCATCACATCGTGTTGGCCGTCGGTCAGCGCAGCGCCGATCAGGAAGTCGCCCTCGTCCAGGTCCACGGCGATGATGCCGGCCTTGCGCGGGTTGTTGAATTCGTCCAGGGCGGTCTTCTTCACGGTGCCCATGCGGGTGCCCATGAACACGTACTGGTCGGCGGGGAAGCTGCGCTTCTCGCCCGTGAGCGGCAGCACCACGGTGATCTTCTCGCCGTCCTGCAGCGGGAACATGTTGACGATGGGGCGACCGCGCGAACCGCGCGAGCCTTGAGGCACTTCCCAGACCTTGAGCCAGTACAGCCGACCGCGGTTGGAAAAGCACAGGATGTAGTCGTGCGTGTTGGCGATGAAGAGCTGGTCGACCCAGTCGTCTTCCTTGGTGGCAGTGGCCTGCTTGCCGCGCCCGCCGCGCTTTTGCGCTCGGTACTCGGACAGCGGTTGGCTCTTGATGTAACCCGTGTGGCTCAGCGTCACCACCATGTCGGTCGGGGTGATCAGGTCTTCGGTGCTCAGGTCGTAGGCGCTGTGCTCGACCTGGCTGCGGCGTGCGCCCAGCTTGGTCTGGCCGAACTCCTGCTTGATGGTGCCGAGTTCTTCGCCGATGATGGTCGAGACGCGCGCCGGTTTGGCCAGGATGTCGAGCAGGTCCTCGATCTCGGACATGACCTGTTTGTACTCGGACACGATCTTGTCCTGCTCCAGGCCGGTCAGGCGCTGCAGACGCATCTGCAGGATTTCCTGGGCCTGCGTTTCGCTCAGGCGGTACAGGCCGTCTGCCCCCATTCCCAGCGCCTTTTCCAGGCCGTCCGGACGGTAGTCGTCGGCGTTCACGCTGCCGCCGTCGGCGCGCGTGCGCGTGAGCATTTCGCGTACCAGCTGGCTGTCCCAGGGCTTGGCCATCAACTCGACCTTGGCCACGGGCGGCGTCGGTGCGTTGCGGATGATGGCGATGAATTCGTCGATGTTGGCCAGCGCCACAGCCAAGCCTTCGAGCACGTGGCCGCGTTCGCGTGCCTTGCGCAGCGTGAACACGGTGCGGCGCGTGACCACTTCGCGGCGGTGCTGCAGGAAGACCTCGATCAGGTCCTTCAGGTTGCACAGCTTGGGCTGGCCGTTGATCAGCGCCACCATGTTGATGCCGAAGGTGTCCTGCAACTGCGTCTGCTTGTACAGGTTGTTCAGCACCACCTCGGGTACTTCGCCGCGCTTGAGCTCGATCACCAGGCGCATGCCCGACTTGTCGGACTCGTCCTGGATGTGGCTGATGCCTTCGATCTTCTTCTCGTGCACCAGCTCGGCCATGCGCTCCTGCAGCGTCTTCTTGTTCACCTGGTAGGGCAGTTCGTCCACGATGATGGACTGGCGCTGGCCCTTGTCGATGTCCTCGAAGTGGCAGCGCGCGCGCATCACGACCTTGCCGCGGCCGGTGCGGTAGCCGTCTTTCACGCCGTTGATGCCGTAGATGATGCCGGCGGTGGGGAAGTCGGGCGCCGGGATGATCTCCATCAGGTCATCGACCGTGGCTTCGGGGTGGGCCAGCAGGTGCAGGCAGGCGTCCACGACCTCGTTCAAATTGTGTGGCGGGATGTTCGTGGCCATGCCCACGGCGATGCCGGAAGAGCCGTTCACCAGCAGATTGGGCACCTTGCTCGGCAGCACCAGCGGCTCGCGTTCACTGCCGTCGTAGTTGGGTCCGAAGTCGACGGTCTCCTTGTCGATGTCGCCCAGCATTTCGTGCGCGATCTTGGTCAGGCGGATTTCCGTGTAACGCATGGCGGCGGCGTTGTCGCCATCGACCGAACCGAAGTTGCCCTGGCCGTCAACCAGCATGTGGCGCAGCGAAAAATCCTGCGCCATGCGCACGATGGTGTCATACACGGCGCTGTCGCCATGCGGGTGGTACTTGCCGATCACATCGCCCACGATGCGCGCCGATTTCTTGTACGGCCGGTTCCAGTCGTTGCTCAACTCGTGCATCGCAAACAGCACGCGCCGGTGCACGGGCTTCAAGCCGTCGCGCGCGTCGGGAAGCGCGCGCCCGACAATCACGCTCATGGCGTAATCGAGGTAGCTCCGGCGCATTTCCTCTTCAAGACTGATGGGCAGTGTTTCTTTTGCGAACTGGGTCATGGAGTGCGGGCGCGGTTGGGTGAGCAGGGGGATTGCGGCAGGGCAAGGCCGAACCGGCTGATTTTAGAACATCGACCGGTCAAGGCTATTGTGGCTTGTCAGCAACACCGCTTGATAAAACGCAGACGAGGCGCCGATGGGAGGTTGATCCGCTTTTGACTCAGTCATTGGCTATGGCACAATGGGACATCGTTTTAGGTGATGGTCACCCAAGATGCTAAACCTCGCAGCGCGTCTGCGGCCTTTATTTTCCAAGAGGACAGAATCATGAAAAAACTTAATAAAGTAGCACTGCTCGTCGCCGCTGCTGCACTGGCATCGGCTGCTGGTGCGCAATCGATCGATAACTGGCGCAACGGCACTTCCGAACTCGTGTGGAAGAACGGCAACAGCGAACTGTGCTGGCGCGATGCCAACTGGACGCCTGCGACCGCAGCCAAAGACTGCGACGGCGCGCTCAAGCCCGCACCCGCACCCGCTCCCGTGGTTGCTGCACCCGCACCCGCACCAGCTCCTGTTGTTGCGCCCGCACCGGCTCCAAAGGCGGCTCCTGCTCCCGTTCCTGCTCCCCAGCCTCCCGCAGCCACCAAGGTGACCTACGCCGCTGATGCGTTCTTTGACTTCAACAAGTCCGTGGTCAAGCCTGAAGGCAAGGCGAAGCTGGATGACCTGGTCGGCAAGATCAAGGGTGTGAACCTGGAAGTCATCATCGCTGTCGGTCACACCGACTCGGTCGGCGGCGACGCCTACAACCAGAAGCTGTCCGTGGCGCGCGCTGAAGCGGTCAAGGCTTATCTGGTGTCCAAGGGCGTGGAACAGAACCGCGTCTACACCGAAGGCAAGGGCGAGAAGCAACCTGTGGCTGACAACAAGACCGCAGAAGGCCGCGCCAAGAACCGCCGCGTTGAGATCGAAGTGGTCGGCACCCGCGCTGCCAACTAAATCGGGCTTCGCCTGATTCCAAAAAACCCGCTTCGGCGGGTTTTTTGTTGTTTGCGCCGAGGTGAACTCATTCTCCCTGCGCTTCTATGCCGATAATCGAGCCATGACTTCCACACTCAACGCCGACCCGGCCGAACTGGCCAAATTCTCCGAACTCGCCCACCGCTGGTGGGATACCGAAAGCGAATTCCGTCCGCTGCACCAGATCAATCCACTGCGTCTGGACTGGATCAACGGCATGGTGCCGCTGGCGAACAAGAAGGCGCTCGACGTGGGCTGCGGCGGGGGCATCCTGTCGGACTCGATGGCGCGCCAGGGCGCGCAGGTGTTGGGCATCGATCTGTCCACCAAGGCGCTCAAGGTGGCGCAGTTGCACGCGCTCGAAGCGCAAACCCCCAACGTCAGCTACCGCGAGGTGGCCGTGGAGGCGCTGGCCGAAGAACAGCCCGCCAGTTTCGATGTCGTGACCTGCATGGAAATGCTGGAGCATGTGCCCGATCCGGCTTCCGTGGTGCGCGCCTGCGCGGCTCTGGTCAAGCCCGGTGGCTGGGTCTTCTTTTCGACGCTGAACCGCAACCCCAAGTCGTTTCTGCTGGCGGTCGTGGGTGCCGAGTATGTGCTCAAGCTGCTGCCGCGCGGCACCCACGAATACGCAAAGATGGTGCGCCCGAGCGAACTCGCCAGCTATTGCCGCGCCGGTGCTCTGGACCTGCAGCGCACCTCGGGCATGGCTTACAACCCGATCACGCAGCGCTATTGGCTCAACAGCGACACCAGCGTGAACTACATGTTTGCCACGCGCAAGGCCGGCTGACGGCCCGGCCCGTCAGAAATGAATCACGGTGCGAATCGACTTGCCTTCGTGCATCAGGTCGAAAGCTTCGTTGATGCGTTCCAGCGGCAGGGTGTGGGTGATGAACGGGTCGAGTTGAATGTCGCCGCGCATCGCGTCTTCGACCATGCCCGGTAGCTGCGTGCGACCCTTGACACCGCCAAAGGCGCTGCCACGCCAGACCCGGCCCGTCACCAGTTGGAACGGCCGCGTCGAGATTTCCTGACCCGCGCCGGCCACGCCGATGATGACGCTCTCGCCCCAGCCCTTGTGGCAGCACTCGAGCGCTGCGCGCATCACGTTGACGTTGCCGATGCACTCGAAGCTGAAGTCCACGCCGCCATCGTTCAGCTCGACGATCACGTCCTGGATCGGCTTGTCGTAGTCCCTGGGGTTGATGCAGTCGGTCGCACCCATGGTCCTGGCCAGGTCGAACTTGCCGGGATTGGTGTCGACGCCGATGATGCGGGATGCCTTAGCCTGGCGCGCGCCCTGGATCACCGCCAGCCCGATGCCGCCCAGTCCAAACACCGCCACGGTGTCGCCCTCCTTGACCTTGGCCGTGTTGTGCACCGCGCCAATGCCGGTGGTCACGCCGCAGCCCAGCAGGCACACTTTTTCCAGCGGCGCCTTGGGATTGATCTTGGCCAGGGCGATTTCCGGCACCACCGTGTATTCGCTGAAGGTGCTGGTCCCCATGTAGTGGTAGATGGGCTGGCCCTGGTAGGAGAACCGCGTCGTGCCGTCGGGCATCAGGCCCTTGCCCTGCGTCGCGCGGATCTTCTGGCACAGGTTGGTCTTGCCGGACTTGCAGAACTTGCATTCACGGCATTCTGCCGTGTACAGCGGAATCACGTGGTCGCCGGGTGCCAGGCTGGTCACGCCTGCGCCGACTTCCACCACGATGCCGCCACCTTCGTGGCCCAGAACCGCGGGGAAAATGCCCTCGGGGTCGTCGCCGCTGAGCGTGAACGCGTCGGTGTGGCAAACGCCGGTGTGCGTGATCCGCACCAGCACCTCGCCGGCCTGCGGTGGCGCCACGTCGATCTCGACAATCTGCAAGGGTTGGCCTGGGGCGAAGGCGACAGCGGCTCTGGATTTCATGTGCGGGATTTCTCCGGGTTCAAATGGATGGATGAAAGAATCAATGGCTTGCTGTCAGGTGCGCTTCAGAGCTTCAAATGTCGCCAGTCCGAGCACGGTCATGACCAGCGAGCCGAAGACGTGCACCGAAATCGCAGCCACGGCCCAAACCAGGCGACCCTGCTGGATCAGCGTCGTCACCTCGGCCGAGAACGTCGAGAAGGTGGTGAGTCCGCCCAGGAATCCGGTGATCACCAGCAGGCGCCACTCCGGCGCAAGACCGACGTGTTCCGTGAAGAACGCCAGCGCCAGGCCGATCAGATAGCCGCCGATCAGATTGGCCGCAAGCGTTCCCGCCGGAATGTGAGTGAAGACGTGGTTCAAGCTCAAGCCCAGCAGCCAGCGCGTGACCGCTCCGACGGAAGCTCCCAGACTGATCACCAGAATTGAATTGAGCATGTTGTCGAACTTCATTTCAAATTATTTTGCATGGCGCAGACCCTGCGGCACGGCCTGATTATCCGGGCATCAGGGCAAATGCCGATGCGTGAAACCGGGAAGTTGCGAGAATGAGCGCCTGATTTTGCCCGTCGTATAACCCCTCGTTGGATCCCCTGGAGATTTTCCCCCATGTTGAAGCTGAGCCACCTCACCGCCGCCGTCCTGCTGACCCTGTCCGCTGCCACCTTACCCTCGATCGCCGGCGCGGGTGAAGTCGAAGTCCTGCACTACTGGACCTCGGGCGGCGAGGCCAAGTCGGTGGCCGAGCTGAAAAAGATCATGCAGGCCAAGGGCAACAGCTGGAAAGATTTTGCCGTGGCAGGAGGCGGTGGCGACAACGCGGCCACCGTGCTCAAGAGCCGCGTCGTCGCAGGCAATCCGCCCTCGGCGGCGCAGATCAAGGGCCCAGCGATCCAGGAGTGGGCGATGGAAGGCGTGCTCGCCAATCTGGACCCGGTGGCCAAGGCCGAGAAGTGGGACAGCCTGCTGCCCAAGGTCGTGGCTGACGTGATGAAGTACAAGGGCAGCTACGTGGCGGCGCCCGTGAACGTGCACCGCGTGAACTGGGTCTGGGCCAATCCCGCGGTCTTGAAGAAGGCCGGTGTGGCCGCGATGCCCAAGACCTACGAGGAATTTTTTGCCGCGGCCGACAAGATCAAGGCTGCAGGCCTGATCCCGCTGGCGCACGGCGGTCAGTCATGGCAGGACCTGACGGTCTTCGAGGACGTGGTGCTCGGTATCGGTGGCGCCAAGTTCTACTCGGACGCCTTCGTCAAGCTCGACCCCAAGGCCTTGAGCAGCGACATCATGAAGAAGTCGCTGGAGACCTTTCGCAAGCTCAAGGGCTACACCGATCCCGGCTCTGCCGGGCGCGACTGGAACCTCGCCACGGCGCTGGTGATGCAGGGCAAGGCCGGCTTCCAGTTCATGGGCGACTGGGCCAAGGGCGAGTTCCTGGCGGCGGGCAAGGTGCCGGGCAAGGACTTCCTGTGTGCGGCCACGCCGGGAACGGCCAACGCCTTCACCTTCAACATCGACTCCATCGCGATGTTCAAGCTCAAGTCGGCGGATGCGCAAAAGGCGCAGGCCGATCTGGCTGCGGCCATCATGAGCACGGAGTTTCAGGAGGTGTTCAACCTGAACAAGGGCTCAATCCCGGCGCGCCTGAACATGAAGATGGACAAGTTTGACGACTGCGCCAAGACCTCCAGCAAGGACTTCGTGGAAACCGCGAAGACCGGCGGACTCGTGCCCTCGCTGGCGCACGACATGGCCGCCAAGCCGGCCGTGGAAGGCGCCTTGAAGGACGCCGTGAGCCAGTTCTGGAACGACGACAAGATGACCGTCGCCGCAGCCATGAAGAACCTCGCGGCCGCTGCCGCCACCAAATAAACCCGCGCGCATTCTTTCCCCCCTCCACCGCTTGCGGGAGAGGGCAGGGGTGAGGGTGCAACGCAGATCACATCCATATGTCACGATCCCTTGAATCCGTCCTGCCCAAGCTGGTGGTGGCGCCCGGCTTTGTGTTGGGCTTCGCCTTCATCTACGGCTTCATGATCTGGAACGGCGCGCTCTCGCTCACGACCTCGCGCATGCTGCCCAACTACGAGTTCCAGGGCCTGGAGCACTACGCGGCGCTGTGGGAGATGGACCGCTGGTGGGTGGCGCTGGCGAATCTGGGAATCTTCGGCGTGCTGTACGTGGGCGGCTCCATGGTGATTGGCCTCCTGCTGGCGATCTTGCTCGATCAAAAGGTCCGCGCCGAAGGCGCATTGCGCACGATCTATCTGTACCCCATGGCGCTGTCCTTCATCGTTACGGGGACGGCCTGGAAGTGGATCCTGAACCCGAGCCTGGGTCTGGAAAAACTGGCACACGACTGGGGCTGGGCCTCATTCAGTTTTGACTGGCTGGTGCAGACCGACACCGCGATCTATTGCGTGGTGCTGGCCGGCGTCTGGCAGTCTGCCGGCTTTGCCATGGCGTTGTTTCTGGCCGGCCTGCGCGGCATCGACGACAGCATCATCAAGGCCGCGCAGATGGACGGCGCCAGCCTGCCGCGCATCTACTGGCGCATCATCCTGCCGGTGCTGCGACCGGTGGTGTTCTCCACCGTGATGGTGCTCTCGCACCTGTCGATCAAGAGCTTTGATCTGGTGATGGCGCTGACCGCGGGCGGTCCCGGCTACGCCACTGACGTGCCCGCGACCTTCATGTACGCCATGAGCTTCACACGGGGTCAGATCGGCCTGGGCGCGGCCAGCGCCACCATGATGCTGGCCACCGTGGCCGCCATCGTCGTCCCCTACCTCTACAGCGAACTGCGCAGCAAGCCCCATGAACACTAGGCTTCAACTGTCGCGCTGGTTGCTGTACGGTGTGCTGCTGCTGGCGGCGCTGTTCTTCCTGGGCCCGCTGTACGTCATGCTGGCCACCTCGTTCAAGGACGCCGAGCAGATCCGCGAAGGCAATCTGCTGAGCCTGCCGCACGGTCTGAATCTGGAGTCGTGGACGCTGGCCTGGTCGACGGCCTGCACCGGCGCGGATTGCCGTGGGCTGCAGCCCTACTTCTGGAACTCGGTGCTGATGACGGTGCCCGCGGTGCTGGTCTCCACTGCCTGGGGCGCGGTCAACGGCTACGTGCTGAGCCTGTGGAAGTTTCGCGGCAGCGAGACCTTGTTCGGCTTCATGCTGTTCGGCGTGTTCATGCCGTTTCAGGTGGTGCTGCTGCCCATGAGCCAGGTGTTGGGCTACTTGGGAATCTCGAGTTCGATCTTCGGTCTGATCCTGGTGCACTGCCTCGCCGGCCTGGCCGGCACCACGCTGTTTTTCCGGAACTACTACGCCGCCATTCCGAAGGAACTGGTGAACGCGGCGCGCATGGACGGCGCGGGCTTCTGGACTATCTTTTTCCGCATCGTCGTTCCGCTGTCCACGCCGATCCTGATGGTGACGCTGATCTGGCAGTTCACCAACATCTGGAACGACTTCCTGTTTGGCGTGGCCTTCAGCGGCGCCGATTCCAAGCCTGTGACCGTGGGCTTGAACAATCTGGTCAACACCAGCAGCGGCGTCAAGGCCTACAACGTGGACATGGCGGCGGCCCTGATCGCGGGCTTGCCGACGATGCTGGTGTACGCGCTGGCCGGGCAGTATTTTGTGCGTGGCCTGACGGCCGGCGCCGTCAAGGGTTGAACATGGCATCTTCACTGGCAATTCGCGGCATCCGCAAGTGTTTCGGCAAGGGCGACCGGGCGGTGGAGGTGCTCAAGCGCATCGACATCGACGTGGCGCCGGGGGAATTCCTGATCTTGGTCGGGCCTTCTGGCTGCGGCAAGTCCACGCTGCTCAACATCATCGCCGGGCTCGAGCAGCCGACCGAGGGTGAGGTGCTGATCGCAGGCCGCGACGTGGTGAACGTGCCGCCGGCGCAGCGCGACATCGCGATGGTGTTCCAGAGCTACGCGCTCTATCCCAACATGAGCGTGGCCGACAACATCGGCTTCGCGCTGGAGATGCGCAAGGTGCCCAAGGCGCAGCGCACGGCGCGCATTCTGGAAGTGGCCACGCTGCTGCAGATGGAGCATCTGCTGGAGCGGCGTCCCGCGCAACTCTCGGGCGGCCAGCGCCAGCGCGTCGCGATGGGACGGGCTCTGGCGCGAGAGCCTCAGCTGTTCCTGTTCGACGAGCCGCTCTCCAACCTGGACGCCAAGCTGCGGGTGGAGATGCGCGCCGAGATCAAGCGGCTGCACCAGCTCAGCGGTATCACCAGCGTCTACGTCACGCACGACCAGATCGAGGCCATGACGCTGGGCAGCCGCATTGCGGTGATGAAAGGCGGCGTGCTGCAGCAATTGGGCACGCCCGACGACATCTACCGGCGCCCCGCGAACACCTATGTCGCCACCTTCATCGGTTCACCGACGATGAACCTGATCGATGGCCACGGCGCTGAGGGCTCGTTCGCGATCGTGGATGCTCAGTTGCCGTTGACCGCACCCGTTCATGGCGCGAAACTCCAGCTGGGCCTGCGCCCGGAACATATCGCGCTGGACGACGCCTCGTCGTGGCGCGGCCAGGTGCTGGTGGTGGAGCCCACGGGAGCCGACACCTACGTCGTGGTCCAGACGGCTGCGGGCCGCGTCACGGTGCGCACCTTGCCGCAGCTGAGTGTCCGGCCGGGCGACAACGTGGGACTGGCGGTGCGCGGTGAACACGCCAGCTGGTTTGATGCGCAAAGCGGCGAGCGCGTGGTGGCGTAGTTCAGTTCAGCTCCACATCCACGCGTCTGAAGGCGCCGTCGCGCAGCGCGTGCGCCTCCGCGCCTTCGAGTTGGCGGGCCTGAACCGTCCTCACGCTGCCATCGTTGCCATGCAGCGTGAAGCGCCAGGGCGTGGCCGCATGCGCGCCGAAGGTGTCAAGGCGTTGCGGGTTGGTGTAGACCAGCAGCGTGTGGCCCAGCAGCGCGCAGGCGGCGCTGTCCTGCGGCAGCACAGCGCCGTTGCCCAGAGCCTGGGCCTGCCTGGCCGTAGTGGAGAAAAAGTCCCTGGAAAGCGCGGGCTGGGGGCGGAACACCAGCTGCTCGCGCTCCCAGGCAAAGGGTGTGGCGCCCAGGAACAGATGGGTCCACAGGTGCAGGAACTCGACCGTCGATCCCGACAGACGCGCAACGCAGCCGCGGCCGTGTTCGCGCGCGTCGATCGCAAAGCCGCTGCTGACGATGAAGCTGACGTTTTCGGTGGTGCTGCGCTTGTATTCGGCGGGGTCGCGAAACGGGATCAGCAGTGCCTTGATCTGCGCGTGTAACTCCTCTGTCAAGCCGCGGCGCGCCATCTCGAGCACAAACTTGGCGTGCATGTGCAGGAAGATGGAACCGTTTTCCAGCCAGCCGTAGTTGAAGATGCCCACGCGTCCGAGCTCCATCGCGTCTTCGCCCAGCGGCACGTTCAGTCGGTACATGCCCAGCTTCTCATCGAACAGCTCAGAGGCGCGCACGGCCTCGTAGAGCCGACGCACTTCGTCAGGATCGGCCACGCGCATGGCGTGCACAAAGCCTTCCAGGAACAGCGGCAACGGCTGCGGTTGGAAGCGCGTGACCTGCACCGTGCCATCGTTGCGCTCCTCAAATTCCACTGCCTCGAAGGCGTAGTAGGTGGTGATGCCTTGGGGCGTGCGGGCACGCGCGATGGCCGCATCCAAGTGGCGCGACACGTCGTCCAGCAGCGCCAAGACCAGCGGATAAGGCAGGGACTGCTGCGCTCCGTCAAAGCCCATGAAAACCTGCTCGCGGTAAGCCTCCTTCAGGTCGTGGCTGATGCGCCAAAAGCCTTCAGCGTCGAGATCGCTGCGCAGCAACAGCGCCTGCAGTCCCTGCAGCAGGTTCGCCAGTTCCAGCGGGAGCGGGCAGCGTCCCGGAACGCCCTGGAGCGCGCCGCGAGCGAAGTCTACGAGCCGCTTGAGCTCGATGGTTTCGTTCACCGAGGAGCCGAACAATCCCGGCAGACCGTTCATGGCGTCGCACCAGCCGGGCCGGTCGGCTTCCATCTCGATGCCGATGCCGCAGGGGTCGAGCGACGCGAGCTTGTTCGCCACCAGCGTGAGCACCTTGCCCAGCAGCGTGGTGCTGACGACCTCGCCCTTGCCGTGCCGATCCCGCACCTGGTGCGCCTGCCGGCTGCGGCTCTGGATCAGCTGCTGCTTGTCCTTGCGCGCCTCGACGGCGCCGTACTGACGCACGCCGCGCGCTGTCATGACGTGTTTGCGCGAGCGCGGCAGCACGAAGTGCGTGGGGTCGAAGAATGTGTAGCCATCTTGCGCAAACAGACCGCTCACCTGTTCCGGAAAGATCGCGGCAAAGGCCTCCAGCAAGTCCACCAGATAGGTCCAGTGATCCGACCAGTAGCCCTTCTCGTATTCGGCGTCTTCCTCCTGCTGCGCCGCCGCCAGGATCTCGGTCAGCAGGGGCGCGACATCGCTGGTCTGAGAGCGCACCAGCTCCCACAGTTGCGCGTACTTGAACGGACTGGAAAGCAGCTTTTCCAGCCCGGGAACCTTGGCAAAGTCGGAGCTGAATAGGAACGGATCCGGCACCACGTAGCGCGAGTTGCGCAGCACCATGGGGTTGAAGCCGTCGGGCTGGATCAGTTGGAAGAAATAGCGGATGTTGCGGCTGCCAAGCGCCGGGTCGAAGAACAGGTCGGTGCGCCGGTTCTGCAGCATGTCGCGAAAGTCGCCATTGCCCTCCGAGTAGGGCGTGTCCAGCAAAAAGAAATCGTTGTAGTCGCGCTCCAGGTCGCCGTGCTTGCGGCCGTACAGGTGCAGGTGGGCGCCGCCCGGCGCGCGCACCGAAAAGCCGCCGCGCAAACCGTTGTCCAGGTAGCACTGGCTCGAATAGGCGTCGAACAGCGGGAATGCGGTGGCGGTGAAGGCGCGTTGCGTCAAGTTGCGCACCAGGCCTCGGTTCACTTCGCGCTTGGCTTCGAAATAGGCCGCGCCGGCAATGCCACCGAGGAACTTTTGCAGCGCCTTCCATGACGGTGCCTGTCCGTACAGGCCGTAAAACGTGCGGCTCTCGCCGGGCGCGAGTTGCAGCGTCAGCGCCTGAAAGGCCGAGGGCGTGCGGTTGCCGGCGACCTGATGTTCGAACTCCAGCGTTTCGTCGGCGTAGAACTTTTCGGGAACGGAAAAATCCAGCGCCAGGCCAAAGATCTTTTCCGCGTCCACCAGCGTGTGGGTGCGGCCCTGATCCAGAAAGCCCGCGAAGAAATTTCCGCCCACCACGGGCGTCACCACCGGGGTGTCGCCCGTGAGCACCTTGAGCCGGTAGAAGGGCGAGTGTTCGGCCACTCCTTCGACCACCATCAGCGCCTCCGAGGTGCGGCTCATGTTCTTCACGCACCACTGGTTGATGCCGTAGGGCAGTATCTGCGGCAGGCCGTCCACGATGTCGACGCTCTTGGGCAACGTGCCGGTGTTGGTGAGCGTGACCCGGCGCACCAGACCGGCTGACGCCGCCTCGGGCAGCGTGAAGCTGTCGGCGCGAATCGTGAGTCCCAGCGCCGGATGAATTTCTTCCACGCCCAGTTCGTGCGGCGACACGTGCAGGCGTTGCATCACACCGCTGGCTGCGCCGCGCTGAAACGGCTCGTGTGTCACGCTGCCCTGGTCGTCGTGGATCTTCAGAAAGGTCCGGAAGCAGCGCGATGCCGTGAGCTGGTACGCCTTGTCGGCCGGATAGAACTCCAGGATCGCGTCGTCCTTGTTGCGCACGCCAAAGCTGGCAATGCCCTGGCCTCGGTTCACATAGAAGGCCCAGGCCGGCCGACCCGTGGTTCCCGCAATGCCGGGAAGAAAGCTGGCGAAGGGCGCCTGGTCGTTGTACTGGTCGATGGTGAAACCGTCGTCACCGTCGAATTGGTAGGCGCTGTGGGTCATGGCGGGGGTGGTTGAATAATACGATTTTGGCGATGGTAGCAAGGGCTGCAAGTCAGCACTGCTGCGTACCGGGTCCGGCCGACAGCCGGTCGAATCAGGGTGCCGAGGGGTTGATGACCGCCAGGCCCTCCGCGTCCAACAGCACGGGGTCGGAAAACAGCGATGCGAACACCAGCCGGCGCACCTGGGGCAGGTCCGGCACGGCGTAGAGCACGGGCGTCATCATTTCCTCGAAGATGCCGCGCAAGGACCGCGCGCCGACCTTGTACTCCAGCGCCAGTTCGGCGATCTCGACAAACACGCGCGGCGCAATCTCCAGCGCCACGCCTTGGTCGGACATGATGTCGCGAAATTGCTGATAGATCGAGTTCTTGGGCTCGGTCATGATGCGCACCAGCGTGGCGCGCGACAGGTCCTGCAGGTTGGCGATCACCGGCAGGCGCCCGGTGAACTCGGGGATGAGTCCGAACTCGATCAGGTCCGTGGGTTTGATGCGGGCGTTGAGCTTGTCCAGGATCCGCTGATTGGCCGAGTCGCCGATCGAGATGAAGCCGTAATTGGGGTTGCCCGAGCGGATCTTGTCCAGGCCGACGAAGGCGCCACCGCAGATGAACAGGATATTGGACGTGTCGATCGCCTGCGTGGCGCCGAGCTTGACCAGCGAGCCTTCCATGATCTTGAGCAGCGCGTGCTGCACGCCCTCGCCCGATGTGGTGCGCAATTGGCCACCTGCAGATTTGAGCTTGTCGATCTCGTCGATAAAGACAATGCCGTGCTGCGCCTTGGCGATGTCGCCGTCGGCCTTGGCCAGCAGCCGCAGCAGGATGGCTTCGATCTCCTCGTTCACGTAGCGCGTCTGCGCCAGCGAGGTCGCGTCGGCTGTGACGAAGGGCACGCCGATGGCGTTGGACAGGGTCTGACACAGCAGCGTCTTGCCGGTGCCGGTGGGGCCGATCAGCAGCACGTTGCTCTTGGCAATCGACGCGTTGTGCCGCGCCGCGCCCAGCAGCTTCTTGTAGTGCGCGTACACCACCACTGCCAGCGTCTTTTTGGCCTCGTCCTGACCCACCACGTACTGGTCCAGGTAGGCCACGATGGCGCTGGGCGTGTGGCCGGCGGCGAGCGCGCTGGCGCCGGTGCCGGTGCCGAGGGTCATGGGTGGTTGCTCTTCGCGCTGCAGGATGTTGGGCATTGCGGATTATGTGCGCTGGGCGCCCAGGCTGCGGCCGAATCGCAGCGCCCACCAGGTCAGGATCAGCGCCACGGCACAGGACAGGACCGCATGCACGGCAGCGTTGGCAATCGGAGTTCCCAGCAATTGGGGCAGGTTGGTGAGCGGGGACAGGGCCAGCATGGAAATCGCGACGCCGACTTCGCCACGCCGCGCCAGCGCCCACAGCGTGAGCGGGAACAGCCCCGCTGCTGTGACGTTGACGGCACCCGTGGTGTAGGTTTCAGCCGCGAGCGCGCTGCCGATCGCCAGCAGCGCGATCAGGGCGCCCAACCAGGCGGTGCGTCGTCGGTTGCTGCAGAAGTGCGTTGCGGTCAGCACCAAGGCGAAGACCGAGATCACGATCGATACAGCTGCAGCGCCAAGCAGCGCCGTGGTCAGGAGTGGCGCCATCGAGTCCCATGCGCCAACGCCCGGCAGCCCGGGGTTGTTCTCGGGGAACATGTGCACCAAGCCCGCGCTCACACCATTGATCAACAGTCCCAGCCCGAGGCCTCGCAGCATGTCGCTTGCGATCAAAGCGTTGCTCGTTCGATGGGTACTGTACAGGCGCATGGACAACAGGCCGATCAGCGCTGCGCCCATCAGGTAGCCTACGACGGCCAACGCGACGCCAGTGAATCCTTGCGTCTGCCAGTCCTGGGCAACGTTGAACGCCATGGCCTTGTGGTCGAAAGTGAGAGCGTATTCGCCCGCCGACGCGAGGAAGAACACGGCGCCCCATGTCAGTCCCATGCGCCAGCGCAGCTGGCCCCGCACCGCTTCCCGCAAAGCCGTTCCCAGCAGCAACAAGGCCAGCACGGCCCCGGCCAAACCAGCCACGATCCTGAACGGCGTCCTCGCCGAATCTTTTGCCTGCTGCTCGCGCTGCCAGGCATCCGGAACGAAAACGTATTGCCACGCGGTCAGCTCGTCGCCGCGCACCGTGACGGCGACCCGGCTGGTGCCGCCCTTGACGTCCAGCGCCTCCTTGTCGTCCCAGTAGAAGGTCCAGTCGCGCCGCGCCGGGCGCTCCTTTTGCTCCACCGAGGCCAGCGTCCAGGGTCGATGCGCCAGTGCCTTTTGCCCCTCCATGTAGCTGTGCACCAAGGCCTGCGCCTGCTCGCGCTCGAGCTTCGCGCCCGGACGCCCTTCGGGCAGATGGTGCTCCACTGCCAGCACCTCGCCCTGACCGGTGAGCGCCACTTCCCACACCTCGGCGCGTTCCTCCACCGGGCCGCTGGGGTGCTTGAACAACACCTGCCAGTGCTGCGGCAGGATGGTGCTGCCCAGCAGTCGCTCGAACACTTGCGGCCCGGCCTCACGCCAGGCAAAGTTCAGCACCTTGGTGTCGCCACCGGCAGCACCACGCACGATGGCCAGGCGTTTCCAGTCGGCGTCGAGCCGCACGCCGCGCTGCGCCAGCAGCGCTTCGGCCCGGGCAATGGCGTCGCCGTGTTCCAGCGTGAACCTGGGCGTTGGCACCTGCGGCGCAGGCCACAGCAGCAGGGCTGACACTCCGATCGCGGCGGCGATCAACAGCGCTGTGCGCTGCAGCCACCAAGGGCGCATCGCGGTGTCGGTCAGCCATTGCGGTGCCGGTGCTGTCGTGACTTCCCCCGGTGTCTCGATCGCTGCGACCGCGGCAGTTTCGCCATTGCGCAGACCTACTGGGAGATCGGCGAAGCGGCCCTGTTTGAAACGGGCGCGCGCCACCATCAGCAGCGGCGCCAGGCCCGCCAGCAACACCAGTCCACGGTCCAGCCACAGGCGCGAATCGCTGGCGACGAACAGCGGCAGGCTCATCAACACCAGATCGAAAGTGAAGTGCATGATCATGCAGGGCACCAGGCCGTAGCGCAGGAAGATCAGGCCCCACACCAGGGCCGGAACGAACAGTTCCACGACGCGGCTGTAGCTCGGCAGTCCTGGGTAGTTGGCATGGGCGCTGGCAAACACCAGCGCCTGCAATACCAGCGCCACGGCAATCGCGCTGCGGCGCCAGCCGATGCGCGCGCCGATCAGCGCCGCGCCGGCCAAGGGCACGGCGCGAAACAGCGCCTCCTCCCATGTGCCGGCCAGCAAGGCCATGGCAATCGGCCCCAGCGCCGGGCGCCAGGCGGTCAGGATGTTGGGATCGGTCATGTCGTTTGCCGGCATCCACCAGCCGAAATGGGTGCGCGCCACCCAGATGAAGCCCGACACCGCCAGCAGTTCGATCGCCATCCAGGCGTAGCCGCCCAGCGTGCGCCCCAGCGCCTGCGGGCTGGCCGCAGCGCTCACGCTCCAGAAGTCAAACAGTCGCAGGTGCTGCGCAAAAGCGCGCCGGCTCAGGCCTTCGGCCACGGCATAGATCAGACCCAGCAACAACGTTGACCCCACTGCCGCAGCCAGGGCGAGAGCGCCATTGCGCTGCAAGAAGCTGCTGGCGGAATCGGTGGTGGCATAGCCGAACCATCGAAGCGGCAGGTTCGACAGGACTGCCGCGCCCAGCAACACCCCCACCACGCCGCCACCGACAAGCGCCGGCTTCCACGCCAGGCCGCCGCGACGCGCCAACCAGAGCCAGCCACCCAACAGACCGCCCAGGCCGAACAGGCTGAACATGGCGATGGTTGCGACCTTGGCGATGGTTTCATTGCCGGCGCGCAACTGGTTGAAGCGCTGTTTGAAGCCTTCAGACACAAAGGCATAAGGGCTGACTTCAATCAGGCGATCCCCTGCCACCACCAGCTTGACGCGAAAGCGCGCCTCGCCGCGTTGCTCGCGTTGGTGCTCGTAGACAAAGCTGTGGTCGATGCGACCGCCGGGGCGTGTGACCTGCGACGCGCTCAGTGGCGCATAGGCGGCCCACAGCGCGTCGCCCAGCAGACTGCGCGCACCGTCCTGAGCAATGGCGCGCGCTGCGGCCTCTGCGAGCGCCGCTCCCGGCGCCTTCTCGGGCACTTTGCGCGTGAAGCCGTACGGGTAGCCTTCGGGCGTGAAGCGCACGCTCAGCTCGTCTTCCTGCGACTCGCTGAAGCGCCGCACGTTCCAGTAATAGGGTGCGACGAAGCGCTGACCCAGCAGCGCGGCGTAGGCGTCGACGCCGCCGCCTTCGAGTTCAATGTAGTTCTGCAGCTTGTCTTCATGCTCGAAGCCGGCCACGGCGCGCGTGGTGCCGAGTTCGGCAAAGCGTTGGGTCTGCAGCGCCGCAGCCGCGTCCAGCGCCTGATCCCGCGACAGGCTCACCTGCAATTGCAGCAGCGGCATGGCCTTGGGGAAAAGCCATAGGGCTGCGATAACGCTGGTGAGCGCCAAGGCCAGCAGCCCGACCCAAAATGCTTTGCGGTTTTCAAGAATCATGAGAGCTTTCGATGGAACATTCATGTCATTTAGATAATAAAGCATGGCCGCGCCGGGTTAACCCTTGGGCCGCGTGTCTGCCCGTCATCTTCAGAAGCGTGCGCTGCCGGCGGCCTGACCCAAAGCAAAGGCCTCTTCAAATACCGAGTAGCCGGCCCAGTCGCTGTGGGCGAATTGCAGCCTGCCTCCAGTGAGCGTCGCGGCCGGCACGATATGCCGCAGCGTGCCCGGCGTCGGCATCGCCATCGCGTGGCCGTAACGGGTGATGGCCACGCGCGTGACCTTGTTGTGCAGGTCCGGGTGCGGCACGGCCAGATCGGCCAGCAGCGCGTCGCGCCAGTGGGTCCAAGGCTGCTCCAACAGGCGACGCCGACCTTCGGGCGCGTCGCCCAAGGCCAGGTACCAGGTGAGCACGGTGGCGCCGGGTACGCGCTGCAGGCTCTGATGCGTGGCGTCCACGTAGCCCAGGCTCTGCAACGTTGCGGCAGTCCCGGTCGGGTAGATCACGTTGTCCCAACTCGGCGCTGCGCCGGGGCGGTCGAACAAAGGCTGGGCGATGTGGACATTGGCCACGAGCCAGGGCGCGTAGCGGATTTGCGCGGCCCTTTCACGGATCCGGACATCGGGGGTTTGCAGCACGCGCCCAGCCACCAGCAGGGGCAGCGCGACGATGCAGCGCTCGGCCTGCCAGCGCTCTACCGCTTGCGAAGCCGTGTTGAAGGCATCGATTTCCACACCGTGTTTGCTCTCGGCGATGCGCAGCACGATCTGGCCCGTGTGCAACTGGCCCGCCGACTGCAGTGGTGCAGCCAGCCGCTGCGTGAGCCAGGCATTGCCTTGCGGCCAGGTGAACACGCCCTCGCGCTCGGGCGCGCCCTCGCCCGGGACATGAAAGCCGTGGCGGCTGGCAAAGTAGTGAATTCCGGCCCAGGCCGAGACTGTGGCCAGACCGGCGCCAAAGTCGTCACGGCAGCAATAGTCGAGGTACCACAGCAGTTGCGCGTCGCTCAAATTCTGCTGGCTCAGCCAGGCTGAAAACGTGATGCCGTCGAGTTCGAGTTGCAGCGCCGAGGATTGCACACTCGTCACCGGAATCACCCAGCGCGCCGCCTTCCGGGCATGCTCCACCAGCGCAGAGAATCTGCGGTAAGCGGCCAGCGTTTGCGGCCCCACGCCGTGCAGCGGCAGCATGCCTTCCTGCCATTCGCCGCGAAAGAACAACCGCTCCTGCGGGCTGTGGCACAGATGGCGTTCTTCCCAGACCCAGCGCCCCGACATGCGCCGGCGCAGGCCCAGTTCCTCCAGCAGATCCTGCACCTGCGGCGCATCGTCGCCCGGCACCGGCAGGTAGTGCGCGCCCATCGGGCAGGCAATGCCGCCCAGCTGCGTGCCGCGCGCATTGCCACCGGCGCTGTCCTCGAGTTCCAGCAGCACGAAGTCGTTCATTCCGCGCAGGCGCAAGGCCCGCGCTGCCGCGAGGCCCGCCACGCCGCCGCCGGCGATGAGGACCCGGGTGCGTTGTGTGGTGGTCGGTGCCGGCCAGGTCTTGGTGTCGCGCAGCAGATGGCCGCGCTCCAGGCTGATGCCTTCGAACCCGCCTTCGATCTCATGCCGCATTTCGTTGCGCGAATGGCAGCCGATGAGGGGCAGGGCGCTGGCGGCGAGGAAGTGGCGACGTTGCATGAGGGCTTCGGTCAATGAGCAGCCAATATGGATGGCCACAGTACCTGGGGCGTAGCGAGCGGTCCGCGGGCTAGGCGGACGAAGCGCAGGAGCCGGAACGTACTTCCTGTACGTGAGGATTCCGAGCATCGGACCAACGACGCCCCCAGCCCGCGCAGTAGCCCTTCATTGATGAGCAACTTTTCCCCACTCCGACTCGTAGGTCGTGACCAGCACCTGATTCGACAGCCGATTCACCTCGGCCGGGACGCGCGCCATGTCAAGCGGAAAGTCGAACAGCAGCGGCAGGCCCGGAAGGTCCAGAAAGCGCAGGCCGGCGGGAAGTGATGTGGGTTGGCGCCAGGGTCTGCGGCTGGCGATGATGTAGCCCCATTCGCCGAAGCTGGGGACGTCGGCGTGGTAGGGCGTGGCGTGCAAGCCCACAGACTCCACCGTCTGCACCACGGTCCAGAAGCTCTGGCGCGCCACCAGGGGCGAGGTGGTCTGGATCACGGCATAGCCGCTGGCCGCGAGACGCTGATCCAGCAGGCCGTAGAACGAGTTGGTGTAGAGCTTGCCGATGGAAAAATTGGTGGGGTCGGGGAAATCGACGATGATGATGTCGAACGTGTCCGTGCCCTGTTCCAGCCACTTGAAGGCGTCGGCGTTCACGACGTGGACCTTGGGCGATAACAGCGAGCCGCCGTTGAGCGCGACGAGTGCGGGCTGTTGCGAGAACAGCCTCGTCATGGCCGGGTCCAGCTCCACCAGCGTGACGCTTTCCACGCCCGGGTACTTGAGCACTTCGCGCACGGCCATGCCGTCGCCGCCGCCCAGTATCGCCACCTTCTTCACGCCACCGTGCGCCGCCATCGCCGGGTGCACCAGGGCTTCGTGGTAGCGGTATTCGTCGCGCTGCGAAAACTGCAGGTTGCCGTTGAGAAAAAGCCGGTAGCCCGGCTTGCCGTGCGTCACCACGATGCGCTGGTAGGGCGAGTCCGCCGTGAATGCGACCCGGTCCTGGTAGAACTTGTCCTCGGCCAGCGAGGTGATCTGTTCCGCCGCGGCAAAGGCGATGCCCAGGGCGATCAGCGTCAGCGCGCAGGCCAGCGCGTGCGCACCGAAGCGGCGCAGCTCGTGCCGGAACAGCCACAGCGCCCACAGTGCGACGGCGGCGTTCATCAGGCCAAAAAACAGGCCGGTGCGGATCAGGCCCAGTTGGGGAATGAGCACCAGCGGGAAAGCGATCGACACCGCCAGCGCGCCCAGGTAGTCGAAGGTGAGCACCTGCGACACCAGATCCTTGAAGGCGACGTCGCGCCGCAGGATGCGCATCACCAGCGGGATCTCCAGCCCCACCAGGATGCCCACCAGTGTCACCAGAGCGTAGAGCAGAAAATGAAACGCGCCCGGCAGATAGCCATTGGCCAGGAACAGCAGCGCCGGCATGGCGCCACCGGAGAGCGCCACCAGCAGTTCGATGCGCAGGAAATGGGCCGGCAGTTGCCGCTCGAAGAAGCGCGAGCCGTAGGAGCCCAGGCCCATGGCGAACAGATAGCTGCCGATGACGGTGGAGAACTGCAGCACCGAGTCGCCCAGCAGATAGGAGGCGACGGCGCCCGCTGCGAGCTCGTAGATCAGGCCGCAGGCGGCCACGACGAACACGCTGGCGAGCAGCGCGACCTCGAGCGGACGCGGGGCGACGGGGCCGGGTTTCAAGTGCGCGTCTACAGGAGGGTCAACCGTGCACGGCCGCCGCGATGATGATGGAGATGCCCAGGCTCATGGAGCCCACAACGATCGCCAGCGCGACGTTGTGCTTCTCCACCAGTTCGTGCCAGAGCTTGTAAGGCGTGAGCTTGTCGATCGCGACAAAGCACAGCCAGAACACGACCACGCCCACCAGCGCGTAAAGGATGGAGCCGAAAAAGACTCCGGGTTTCAGCCATTCAATTCCCATGATGTCGACTCCTTAAAAATTCTTCATTTGTGTCCGCCCCCGCCCGAGTAGCCGCCGAAGGATCCGCCGGAACTGCGTGCACCGTAGGAGGCGCAGTTTTCGTAGGCCGGATCGCATGAGGAAGAACAGCGGCTCAGCACGGCGACCAGGATCAGCAACACGACCACCATGATGATGACGTTGCGCAGCCGCTGGCTGTTGTCGGCGCTGAAGGGTGCGACATCGCTGCGTGCGAACATGGCCTGCTGGCCTTCGAGCTTGAAGGCCTTGGCCACCCCATCGCTGCTGATCAGGCTGCCGCTGGACCACACCGCTTCGGTCGGCGTCTGTTCCAGCGAGAGCAGGTTTGAGCCGTTGGCAAAGTCGCGGTTTTGCGTGATCTGGCCGCGCTGCACCCGCCAATAGAACTCGCCCGCGACATAGGTGGTCTGCGCGCGATAAGTGTCTTTGAGCTGGTAGCGCGTTCCCAGATAGCTGGCGCTCTGGCCGTTGCTGTCGCCCATGACGGGCGCGCCCGTGGTGGGTTTGACCAGGCTCCAGCCCTCCTGCGAATCCACCAGAAAACAAAAGCCGCGCTTCTGGTTGAACAGCAGGTATTCGTTCCAGCCGAAGGATTCATCGTCTCCGGGCTCCGTTCCCAGGCGATGCTGAAACCCCACCACCTGCCAGGTGACGCCCTGCAGGGTTCCCTGGCTGCCCAGCGGAATCAGCGGCGCCACCGGAGCATCCTGGAGCGCGTGCTGCAGTTGCGCCCCAACGCCCTGCGACAGGTCGATGAGGCTGTGACACGATGTGCAGGTGATGCTCTTGGTGCTGGCCAAGGTGACGGCGACTGTCGCGCCGCAGTTCGGGCAGGAAAACTCCTGACCCTTTTCCTCCTTGGCGCTCTCGTCGCGCAAGCCGGTTAGCTTCAGGTCGTCCAGCAGCACGGATCGGCCCAGCGACAGCACGGGCTGGCCGCCGGCGAGTGTGGGCCCGTAATCCACGCTCAGCACTTCGCCCTCGGCGCTGCGCAGATCGACCACCGAAAACTCCTGCCCCAACGCAGGCAGGTGCGGCAGTTCGCCCTCGGCGGAAATCAGCGACACGGTCTCGTTGGATGCGACGCTGAAGGTCTTGCCGTTGATGGCCGTGGTGCCGCCCACGCGAAAGCGGTCTGCCGGGGGCAGCTCACGCTGCGCGTTCAGCGGCAGCGTGAAGACATAGGCGCCGTTGTCGTCGCCGAGCCAGGCGCTGGAGCCATCGGCCAGCAGCGCGTGCCATTCGGTCCAGGTGCCTTCGCGGTACTTGTACTGGAGTCTGCCCACCAGCGTGAAGCCCTGGCCATTCCAGGTGCCCGAAGCCAGCAATTGCATGGGGCTGTGGTCGTCGAACAGCTCGGCCATCTTGCCGATGCGCGACAGCGTTTCGCCGTCGCGCACCACGGTGCTGTGGCAATAGCCGCAGACCGCGTGCGTGGACTGCGCACTGCGAAACTCCACCGGCGCGCCACAGCCCGGGCAGGGGGCGCGGTAGATACGCTCAGTGGCCAATGGGATTCCCCTTGGTAATTCCCATTGCGTATGTTGGTACGCCTAGCCCTGCATTTCTTCTCTCTTTCTTTTCCCCCCCTATCCCACCCGCCCCCTTCCACCCCCGCCGGGGCGGAAAGGGGGGCTTCATTTGGCCGCGTGTGGAACAAATAGAGTACACGTGCCACCGCGCGCTGCATGCGTAGGGAAACAAGTTGCGAACTGTCGAGGTGCCGATCGCACTGCGAAATCCAACGGTCCAAACCTTCCACCTTGTACCCATTCCCTTTGCATACGGGGCCACATGAAGCTCCCCTCTTTCGCCCGGCGGGGCGAGAGAGGGGCGGGGGGGCGTGAGTGGGGGAAGAGAAGGCATGAATAGCAAGGCCGGATGACTCAAGCGCATGGAAGAATGCAGAACGGTTCTTGCAACCATGCCACTGGTTCGGGTGCGAAGAAGTCTAGACCAGCTTCTTCAGAAGTTCGGCTTTCTTCGCATCGAACTCTTCCTGTGTCAGGATGCCCTTGCTCTTGAGGTCGCCAAGTTTTTCCAGCGTGGCCATCACGTCCTCGGCCTTCACGCCCGTGGCAGAGGCGGGCGCTGCACCACTGCCTTGCAATCCCGCCTGCAGGTTCTGCGCCAGCACCTGGCCCAGCGCCACGCCGGCGCCCAGACCCATCGCGCTGCCAGCGATTCCGCCACCGTCGGAGCCCGCGCCTTCGGCGAATTTGGGAATCGCCTGCGCCGTCTGGTACTGCATGAACTTGCCCATGTCGTTGCCGACCATGCCCATGCCGATTTTCTGGTCCATGATCTTCTGCAGCTCTTCCGGCAACGAGACGTTCTGCACCGTCATGCCTTCGAGCTTCAGGCCGATCTTGGCGAATTCAGGCGCGAGCTGCGTCGTCAATGCCTGCGCAAAGGCGAGCTGGTTCGACGCCAGGTCCAGGAACGGGATGCCGCTGGCGGCGATGGCGTTGCTGATGTTCTGCAGCACCAGGCCGCGCAGCTGGCCGTCCAGGTCGGCCACGGTGTAGGTGTCGCGCGTGCCCGAAATCTCGGTATGGAACAGCTTGGGGTCGGCCACGCGAAAGCTGTAGTTGCCGAAGGCGCGCAGGCGCACGGCGCCGAAATCCTTGTCGCGGATGGTGATGGGCTGGGGCGTGCCCCACTTCTGGTCGACCTGCTGGCGCGTGCTGAAGAAGTACACGTCGCTCTTGAACGGGGACTCGAAAAGCTTGTCCCAGTTCTTCAGGTAGGTCAGCACCGGAATGGTCTGGGTCGTGAGTTTGTACAGGCCGGGACCGAACACGTCGGCGATCTTGCCTTCGTTCACGAACACCGCCATCTGCGACTCGCGCACGGTGAGCGAGCCGCCGTACTGGATCTCCATGTCGGCCATCGGATAACGCCAGGCCAGCACGCCGTCGGAGTCCTCGGTCCATTGGAGGATGTCGATAAACTGTTTCTTGATGAAGTCCATCAGTCCCATGGTGCAACTCCTGCGTGAGTGATCGAGATCAGAATGATACCTGTGCGCGCCCGTATCATGCCGTTTTTACCAGGAGCTGCCATGACTCAATCATCCCGCCAAGTCGAGTTTCTGAATTCCCCCGGGCATGCGCGCCTGGGTCTGCCTTTTGCCGAGGCCGTGCGCGTGGGCAACACGGTCTACCTTTCAGGCCAGTTGGGCAACGTTCCGGGAAAGCTGGAACTGGCGAGCGGCGGCATCCGGGCCGAAGCGCGCCAGACCATGGACAACATCAGGACCACGCTGGCAGCGCACGGTCTGACGATGGACCACATCGTCAAATGCACGGTGATGCTCGCCGACATGGCGGAGTGGGGCGCGTTCAACGAGATCTATCGCAGCTATTTCACCGGCCATCTGCCGGCGCGCAGCGCCTTCGGCTGCAGCGGCCTGGCGCTGGGAGGCCGGCTGGAAGTGGAGTGCATGGCCGTGGTCTCGCTGGACTGAACGCCGACGCGCTGCGCTGCGCTATTTTCGAATCAGCTCCAGATCCAGCAGACGGGCCTGTGCTGTGGCAGCGCCCAGGTCTTCGTGGCTGGCGACAAGCCATGCACGCCCCGGGTCCTGCGCGGCTTGCGCCAGGCTGGCGCGCAGGTGCGCTGAGGACCTTGCGTCCAGTGCGTTCAGCGGTTCGTCCAGCAGCGTGAAGGCGGTTCCCGCCGACAGCGCCATGGCCAGCCAGACCTTGCGCTGCGTTCCCGTGGACAGTGTGGCCAAGGGCAAGTGCACAAAAGGACCCAGCTCAAAGCCTGCGACATGCCGGGCCAAGGCGTGTCCATCCTGCTGCGCATACAGCGAAGCCATGAAGCCGAAGTATTCCGTGGGAGTCAGATGGTCAAACACGACCGGACCTGGACCACACCAGAACACCTGGCGTCGGTAGGCCAGCGGCTGCGACCGGATGTCAATGCCCTGCGCGGCGATGCTCCCCGTCAGCGGCGCCAGGGCTCCGGCCAGGAGCTTGAGCAGCGTGGACTTTCCGCTGCCGTTGCTCCCCCTTATCCACGTCAGTCCGCCGGAAAAATCGTGCGACCAATGCGTGAACACGTGACGCTGCGGGTAGCTGAAGCTCAGGCCCGCGACGTGCAGCAAGGGCGCTTGGGTGTGTTGTACGTCTTCCATCATCGAGCGACCACCTCCGAGGCCAAGGCGATCTGCATCACCACTACCACCAACCACCAGCTCACGCGCGCGGCGGCGTCTTCCTTCAGCGGCGAGGCCGAGTTCCGGGCCGCGGTCGCGTTCAACGCCAGGTTCCCTCCCAGCATGACCGCAGCGTAGGCGCAGAGCACTTCGGGTTGCACGACAAGCGAGCTCCAGGCCAGTGCCAGCCCCAGCGCGGGAAGTCCGCTCAGCAGCGGCGCCAGGGCGACGATCTGGCGCGAGCGGCTCAGCCACAGGGCGCTCAAGGGCAGGGCGGCGCAGGCGTCGTGCAAGGGCTCCAGCTCGCGGTTGACCAGCGAGCTCAAGCGCGTGCTGAAGGCCTGTGCGAGCAGGGCAAATGCTGCCAGCCACCAGGGTGCGTGCAGTGGCCACCGTGCCAGGAAGCTCGCGCAGGCCCAGAGTATCAAAAGACTCGCCCCAAGGAAACGCGCACTGCGATGTGCGCGTCCCCGCCGCAGCGGCAGCCACACCAGCGCCAGCGTCGCGACCCAGAGCCTGGGGCCAGTCGTGAGAGCGCTGCCGCGGGCGCTCTCACCGGCGCTGCGCTGCGACGTGGCGCTCACGCTCAGCGATCGGCGCCGCCACAGGATGGCCACACCCAAGGCCACGGACAGCGCCATGGCGCTGATCAGCAGCCCCAGAGCGCGCGCCCATACGGCCAGCAGCCAGGGCGGCGACTTGGCCCACCAGATGGCCGCGCCCGCAAGGTAGACGGCAAACAGCGGGGTCAGTCCCAGCAGCACGGCGGCCAGGTCGCTCAAGCGCTGGTCGCCGGGTGCAATCGGCAGCGCACGTTCGACCTCGGCCCAGGCGCGTGGCCACAGCAGGGGCGCCAGGCCCCACACCAGCCCGCCGCCCGCGAGCGCATAGGCCAAGGTGATGGGCAGTGCCGTCAACGGGCCCTGCTGGGCCGCGTGCAGCAGTGGCAGCACCGACGCTGCCGCCAGCGCCGACATGGCCGCGAGCGCGCTGGAACCCGCGCCGCCCAGCACCAGCACGCCCACGGTCAGGTAAATGCCCCAGCGCCGCAACAGGCGGAGCAGCGCAGCTCGGCACCAGGCGAGGCGGATCTGACCGTAGCTGAGGACCTGAAATGTGGACATGGGGTAAGCCGTGGTGTGCGAGCGCTGGCGCGACCTGCCATGCGGGGTTGCGGCATGGCCGATGCAGTGTAAACCTTGAGGTTTGGGGCAGATATGATCGAAGACCTGCCGGTGAAGCTTTTTGCTGGGAAAATCGCCAGCTCAGCATTCGGTTTTTGAGGTGGCCCTTGCCACCGATTTGACGCACACCCACCAGACTTCGTTGACCCCCTGGAGAATCCGCTTTGAATTTGAACTTTGGCCTGCAATTCGCGCAACTGTATCAACGCGATGGCCTCGTGGCGCTTGACGCCCAATTTCTGCAAGAACTGAATGCCGCTGCACCCGCATTGGCCGGACAACTCGCCGCCGCCCGACTTGATCCCGAAGCACTGGCGCCCAAGGCCGAATCGGCGCTGTTGATCGAAGTCGGACCCTACGTCGAGGACTTCATCGCCAAGCTGTTCAGGATAGAAGCCGCCGTGGGCCAACTGGCGCAGAGCCACCACGACCTGGCGCCGCTGTATGTCATCAAACGCCAGTTCGTGCAGCGCAATGCGGCCAAGAAGATCAGCCCAGAGGAGGCCGAAGGTTTCGACGGCCCCGCGCTGCGGGCCCAGCTTGAAGCACTGATGGGCGCCGCATTTGACGAACTGCGCTTTGCGGTTCAGGTCCAGACCTGGCTGGAAGACGACGCGGCCAACGCCGATCAGCTGGAGCTGGCGCGCCGTTATTCCGCCTGGGCTTTCCACACCGAAGCCGGCCAGGCGACGCACCGCGGCGACATCCTGTTCCGCGAGGCGCACGACGTGCATCCCGAGAACCTGGTGCCCACCGCGCAACAGCATCAGCACGACGGCTACAGCACGTTCACGATCCAGCCCGAACACATCCGCCGGCGCAGGGGTTTTGCGCTGACGGACGAAGGCACTGACCTGCGCGGCGCGCTCGATCAGGCCAACTATTGCATCCTGTGCCACAAGCAGGGCAAGGATTCGTGCTCCACCGGCTTGAAGGAAAAGCAGCCCAAGGACGGCGCGCCGCTGACCGGCAAGGCGCAGTTCAAGAAGTCGCCATTCGGCGTGCTGCAGGCCGGCTGCCCCTTGAGCGAAAAGATCTCCGAGTTCCACAGTCTGAAGGGCACGGGCCATGCGGTCGCGGCGCTGGCGATGATCACCGTGGACAACCCCATGGTGGCCGCGACGGGGCACCGCATCTGCAACGACTGCATGAAGTCCTGCATCTACCAGAAGCAGGAGCCGGTGAACATTCCGCAGATCGAGACGCGCACGGTCAAGGACGTGCTGGCCTTGCCCTATGGCTTCGAGATCTACTCGCTGCTCACGCGCTGGAACCCGCTCAACCTGCGCCGCCCCTATCCGCGCGAGCGCAGCGGCTACCGCGTGCTGATCACCGGCCTGGGCCCGGCGGGCTACACGTTGGCGCACTACCTGATGAACGACGGCCATCTGGTGGTCGGCATCGACGGCCTGAAGATCGAACCGCTGCCCGAGTCCACCTGCGGCGTGCGCAGCGACGGCAGCCGCGCTGGCTTCGATCCGGTGCAGGACATCGCCTCCATCACCGAGCCGCTGGACGACCGCGTGCTGGCCGGTTTTGGCGGCGTGGCCGAGTACGGCATCACGGTGCGCTGGGACAAGAATTTCCTCAAGGTGATCCGCCTGCTGCTCGAGCGCAGAGCCGAGTTCTCGATGTTCGGTGGTGTGCGCTTTGGCAGCACGCTGGGCGTGGACGATGCGCTGGCCCTGGGCTTTGACCACATCGCTTTGGCCATGGGTGCGGGGCGACCCACGGTGCTCGACATCCCCAACGGACTGGCGCGCGGCGTGCGCACCGCTTCCGACTTCCTGATGGCGCTGCAGCTCACCGGCGCGGCCAAGGACAACTCGCTTGCCAACATGCAGCTGCGATTGCCCGTGGTGGTGATCGGCGGCGGTCTCACCGGCATCGACACCGCAACCGAGTCGCTGGCCTATTACCCGATCCAGGTGGAGAAGTTTCTGCACCGCTACGAGACGTTGTGCGCCGAGCGTGGTGAGTCCCTGGTGCGCGCCAGCTGGAACGCGGACGAAGCACTGCTTGCGGCCGAGTTCCTGCAGCACGCTCAGGCGATCCGTGCCGAACGTGCGCGCGCTTTGGCGGCGGATGAACCGGCCAAGGTACTGGAGCTGCTGCAGTCCTGGGGCGGCGTCACGCTGGCGTATCGCAAACGCATGATCGACAGCCCGGCCTACACGCTGAACCACGAGGAAGTCGAGAAGGCGCTGGAAGAAGGCATCGTTTATGCCGAATGCCTGAGCCCGGTCGCGATCGATGTCGACACGAGCGGCGCGGTCAAAGCCATGCGATTGATGACGCAGGTGCGCGGCGAGGACGGCAAGTGGTCGGACGGCAAGGAGGTCAGCTTGCCCGCGCGCTCCATCTTTATCGCCGCCGGCACCCAGCCCAACACCGTGCTGGCGCGCGAGGACGCAGCCCACTTCCGCCTCGACGGTCGCTACTTCGCCGCCTGCGACGAGCAGGGCGAAAAGATCACGCCACAAAAGGAATTTTCCAAGCCCGAGCAGGCCGAAGTCCTGCTCAGCAAGCTCGATCACGACAAATTCATTTCCTTCTTCGGCGACCTGCACCCTTCGTATTTCGGCAACGTGGTCAAGGCCATGGGTTCGGCCAAGCAGGGTTACCCGCTGGTGTCGCGCGTGCTGGCGCAGGCCCCGCCCGCCAACGTGGAAAGCGATGAGGTGTTTTTGGCGCGCTTGAATGCCGGCATGCGCGCCACCGTGCACGCGGTCAATCGATTGACGCCGACCATCGTGGAGGTGGTCTTGCACGCACCGTTTGCTGCGGCGCATTTTCAACCGGGGCAGTTCTTCCGGCTGCAGAACTTCGAAGCGCTGGCGCCTGTTATTCGCAGCACGACCATGGCCATGGAAGGGCTGGCGCTCACAGGTGCCTGGGTCGATGTGGAGCGCGGTCTGGTGGCCTGCATCGTGCTGGAGATGGGCGGATCGGCCAATCTGGTCGCGGCGCTGCAACCGGGCGAACCGGTGGTCCTGATGGGGCCGACCGGCACCGCCACGCACATTGAACCGAACGAGACCGTGATGCTGGTCGGCGGTGGTTTGGGTAATGCCGTGCTGTTCTCCATCGGCGCGGCGTCGCGCGCGGCGGGTTCCAGGGTGCTGTATTTCGCCGGCTACAAGAAGCTGATCGACCGCTACAAGGTGGCCGAAATTGAGGCCGCTGCGGACGTCATCGTCTGGTGCTGCGACGAGGCGCCGGGCTTTGCGCCCAGTCGCCCGCAGGACAAGACCTTTGTCGGCAACATCGTGCAGGCCATCGCGGCCTATGCTTCAGGGGAACTGGGCGAGCCCGCGATTGCCACGCTGGAAGTGGACCGCATCATCGCCATCGGCTCGGACCGCATGATGGCCGCCGTCGGTCTGGCGCGCCACGCGCAGCTGAAGGCCTACCTGAAGGCCGACCACTTCGCCATCGCCTCCATCAACTCGCCCATGCAATGCATGATGAAGGAAATCTGCGCGCAGTGTCTGCAGCCGCAGCGCGATCCGGTCACCGGCAAGATCACCTACGTGTTCTCATGCTTCAACCAGGATCAGCCGCTGGACAACGTGGATTTCGCCGGCCTGAGTGCGCGCCTGGCGCAGAACACCTTACAGGAGAAACTGACGGTGCAGTGGATCGCGTCCTGCGTGGAGCAGTTGCGACTGGAGAGGGCGATGGTGTAGCGTTTGACGTCCCTGGCGTGCGAGGTTTTTCGCCCAGGGCCGACCTATCGTTGAACTTGGCCTAGCGTGTTCATGGAACTTCGATGAGTTTGCGCTCTGGCACAAACTTATCGGGAGAAATGATCTGCCTCCTGACCGCAGACCCGTGGAATCGGTAAACACCGTCACCACATTTGCTCCATTCAACAGGGGCGTACGGAAATTCAAGAAATACTTCACTTGGCCCCGCTATTTCCACGAAATTCCAATCAAATTTGCGTTGGGTGCAGGACGGTGTCTCGGCGTCAATTGTGGATTGAAGCAGGTCCGAAAGCGCTCCCGCCGCACTGGGCTTGAACAGTGATTCCACTTCTATGGGAAGACCAAGTCGCAGGCTATAAAGGTAAGTGTTGATTCCGTGCTGTGGTCGAGTGGCGCCATTACTCATAAGTCAGTAACTTAGCAGACTTGTCTTGCCAATAATTCGAATTTGCTTTATGCTTATGGCATGAAACGAGATGGACGCACGTTGGCTCACAACACTCTGGAAGAGATGCGGGTTTTGGCAGTCCAACGAATGA
>CAILZB010000039.1 GCA_903838565.1 uncultured beta proteobacterium
ACGAACAAGGCCTACCCGGTGCCCACCAGCAGCCCGAAGAACGAGATCGGCTACAAGGTGGTGCAGGATGTGGTCACGCAGGTGGCAACTTCCTTGGCCAAGACCGGATACACATCCACGTCCGGCTCGGCAGTGACGAACCTCAGGGGTGGTACTGGCTACACGACCGCACCGGCGGTGACCGTCAACGGAACGTTGGTCAGCGGAACCCCGCTGACGGCAACGGCAACCGTCGCAGCTGGCGTGGTCACCGGCATCACGTTGAGCGGCGGCCCAGCTCTGTACAGCGCGGCACCATCGCTCACGATTGCCCGCCCGGCCACCGGCACCCGCGCCAACGCCACGCTGGCGTCCACCGCCACGCCGTACCTTGCAGCACCAACATTGGCAAGCACGACGGCCACCACGCTGCTGGGTACCGCTGCGGCAAACGCCACCAGCTGGACTTCAGCGAACGCATTGCCGACGAGCGGTGTGGTGTCTGGCCCCGCGACGGTAGCCGACGCTAAAGGCAACACCGTTACCACGACCGTCACAGCGAACCCGGTTGCTGTCATCGCCTGGAACGCCGCCGGCGACTCCGCACGTGGCACGTCGGCCACGACTACAGCGGCCACGACCACGGTCGCTGCCGCAGTGTACGTGGCGCCCAAGTCGACCGTGGCCGCGGCGCAGGCCGCAGCTGCAGGTCCTACGGGACTGACTCAGACCCTTGTGAACGGCGGCACTTCGACAGTGTTGACTTGGACAACACCTACGGTTCCAAGGGGCTACTCAATCACGGGTTACCGCATTGTCGTCACCGAGACTACTGGTGCTGGCATTCAGCAGGCGCCGGTGACAACAACGGTAGCAGCCGCACTACGCTCGTTCACCTTTGCACTGCCAGCCGGCTCTACCTTTACCGCTACGGTGACGGCACTGACGGCAAATGGCGCGCTGACTGGTACTGTCACGGTCTTTCCGAACACGACGACAACCGCGCAAGGTTCCGTGGCGCTGAGTTGGATTGCCGTTCCCGGTGCTACTGGTTATGCGGTCAACGGCACAACGGTAGCGGCCAGCTGTGTGCTTGACGCCCTCACCGGCTTGACAACCTGCACCGCCACCGTGGCAGCCACGGCTGGCGCCCTCACCACCTACGTCGTCACGGCGCAGACGCTGGCCGGAACGACTGCTGGCTCGACCACCAAGGTGCTGGACAAGACCGCCTATGCCCCGGTGCTGTTCGCTGCGAAGGCCGGCGCTGTGGCCGGAACGGTGGTGCTGACCTGGGCCAATGACGTGCGCAACGTGAACAACGTCACCGGCATCACGCTCACCTGGAATGGCGTGAGCCAGACGCTGGTACCGACCTCTACGGGGGCGACGCTTGTCGGCCTGACCACGGGCACCAGTTACGTGTTCAGCATCGTGGCGAACAGCGCCCTGGGCGTGTCGCCTGCGCTGCCGACCATCACCGTGGTAGCGCCCTAAAACCCGACGTCGGTGCCAGAGCGATCTGGCGCCGACACCCCATATCGAAGTCCATTGAATCGCAAGTCGCCGCCAGGAACTCCAGGCGTCACATGCCAACAAGTTCCGGCCAACAGTTCATCAGGGAGAAAGACATCGTGAAGCAAGTCCAACGCAGTTCCTTCAAGTTCAATCCAATTGCCACGGCTATCGCGATTGCGATCACCTCACAATTTTCCGCGCAGCTGGCGCAAGCCGGTTCCGGCTTCGGCAACGGCGTCGACACCGCCAACAAGCCAACAACCCCGGTGACCTACTACGCCAACAGCCCGGCCGGTCCGGTGCCGCAACTCACCGCCGGCAAGACCAGCATCGTTCCGCAAAGCGGTCTGCCGACCCTGATCACCACCGGCACCGCGCTGCGCAAGTTCGTCGATACGCTGCCGGGTCTGGGCGCGACCAACGCGAATAACCTGAACCAGTACATCCCTGTCGCTGTCGCTGAAAAGTGGGTCGACCTGAACGGCAACCCAACCAACGACGACTATTACGAAATCGCTGCGGTCGAGTATTCGGAAAAGATGCACAGCGATCTGCCCAAGGCCACCCATCTGCGCGGCTATGTGCAACTGTCCACAGCCACCAATCCGGGCAAGCACATTCAACTGTTTTATCCCGCCGTCGGCGCCGCTGCGGCACTGCCGATCCTGGACACTGCAGGTCAGCCTGTTTACGCCTACGACAACCCGCACCACCTGGGCCCCGTCATCAACTCGACCAAGGGCACGGCGGTGCGCGTCAAGTTCACCAACCTGCTGCCCATCGGAGCCGGCGGCAAGCTCTTCATCCCCGTGGATACGACCATCACCGGCGCGGGCGTCGGACCCGATGGCGTCACCAGCTACACACAGAACCGCGCCGAGATGCACCTGATCGGTGGTCAGGCACCCTGGATCAGCGCCGGCAATCCGCATCAATGGGTGGCGCCCGCGGGTGAAGCCACAAGCTACACCAAGGGCGTGAGCACACAGAACGTGCCCGACATGGCCGACCCCGGCCCGGGCGCGACCACGCTGTACTTCCCCAACGACCTGAGCGCGCGCTTCACCTTCTACCAGGATCGCACCTCGGGCCTGACACGGCTGAACTCCTACGCCGGCCTGGAAGCGGGCTACTTCGTGACCGATGCCGCCGAGCAGGCGCTTGTGTCTGGCGGCACACTCAACGGCGTGACGTTCGCCGCAGGAACCATCCCCGCCGACCAGATTCCCCTGATCATTGAAGACAAGACTTTTGTGCCTGCGAACATCGCCCAGCAGGACGCCAAGTGGGACACGACCGTCTGGGGCCAACCCGGCGACCTGTGGTTCCCGCACGTGTACGAAACCAACCAGGACCCCAAGTCGGTCAACGGCGTGAATCCGGTGGGTCGCTGGGACTACGGCCCGCTGTTCTGGCCGATCTTCCCGGTGGACGCCGCCAAGGCCGCACTGCCCGCCACCAGCTTTACACCTGAAGCCTACATGGACACGCCGGTCATCAACGGCACGGCTTACCCCACGCTCACGGTGGACCCCAAGGCCTATCGCTTTCGCATCCTGAACGCCAGCAACGACCGCTACATCAACCTCGGGCTGTACAAGGCCGACCCCAGCGTCAAGGCACCCCAGCTCGACGCGAACGGCAACCCCACGTTCGATGCTGCGGGCAACCAGCTCTTCTTCACCAACACCGAAGTCAAGATGGTGCCTGCCGCCGCCGACATCGCGGGCAATCCGCCTGGCTGGGACGCCGTCAACGGCGTGCAGTTACCGCTGCCGCAATTCCTTGATGCCGCTGGCGCACCGATCCTGCCGTGGAACATCAACGCCGAGCCGTCCGGCCCGAGCCGTGCCTGGCCGGTCGATGGCCGCGCCGGCGGCGCGCCCGACCCCGCCACCAGCGGTCCGGACTTCGTCGTCATCGGCAACGATGGCGGCCTGCTGCCCCATGCGGTGGACATCCCTTCGCAGCCTGTGACCTATGAATCCAATCGCCGCTCCATCACGGTGCTCAACATCTATGGCTACGGCATGCTGCTGGGCCCGGCCGAACGCAGCGATGCGGTGGTCGACTTCTCGGCCTACGCCGGACAGACGCTGATCCTGTACAACGACGCCCCCGCGCCCACGCCGTTCAACGACCCGCGCAACGACTACTACACCGGCAACCCCGACCTCACCGGTCAAGGCGGCGCCTACACGACGCAGCCGGGTTACGGCCCGAACACGCGCACGATGATGCAGATCAAAGTGAATGCGGCGCCTGCGGTTGCGGCACCTGCCTTCGATGCCGCAGCCCTGGCTTCCGCCCTGCCCCTGGCTTATGGCCTGGGCCAGACCGCGCCCATCGTTCCGGCCGTGGCCTACAACGCCTCATTCAATACCACGGATGCCGACATCTACGGCCACGTGGCCACCGGTTCCATCGCACAACCCAACCTGGAATATTCCAGCACGGGTGTGCAGACCGTCACCGGCGTGAACCTGATCACCTCGGGCGGCACGGTGGTGGCCGGCGGCGCGGTGGTGGGCAATGCCATTCCGGGAACGGGCACAGGTTACGACCCGCTGAACCCGCCGACGGTGGTGTTTGACACGACCTGCGGCACAGGTGCTGCGGCCACTGCGGTGGTCGACGCCACCACGCATCAGGTGACGAGTGTCACGCTGGCCAGCCCCTACATACCCGCGCATACCGTCAACCGGAGGTTGGTCCCTGCATCGGGCGGCTATCCAGGCTACACCTGCGCGCCGCTCGTGACCTTCACCAACCCTGCCGGCACCAGCGGCGTGGGTGCGCAGGTGCAGGTGGTGACAACCAACTTTAATTCGGTTCCGGTGGTGACCAAGGCCGAACAGGAACTGTTTGACGACTACGGCCGCTACAACTCCACCGGTGGTGTGGAGCTGCCCATGACCAGCGGCGTGATCCAGACCACGATCCCGCTGAGCTACATCGATTCGCCCACGGAAATCATCAAGGACGGCGAAACGCAGATCTGGAAGCTCGTGGACAACGGCTTCTGGTCCAACTCGATCCGCTTCGACATGGTGGAAGTGCAACTCATCAACCGCGTGGGCTGGGACGGCACCGTGAAGGCGCCTGCCACCAACGAAGTGGGCTGGAAGGACACGGTCCGACTCAACCCGCTGGAAGACGTGCTCGTGGCCATGCGCCCGAAGAACTCGACCGTGCCCTTCGGCCTGCCGAAGAGCTCGCGTCTGCAGGACCCGTCCAAGGCAGCGGGAGCCGTCGGCTCCGGCCTGGGCTTCCTCGCCGACCCGGGCGTGCTGGCGATGGACGGCGTGACGCCGCTGCTCACGACCACCGTCAACGTGACGGCCGACTACGACAACGAGTTCACCTGGGGCTCGGCCCTGCTGAGCCACGCTGAAGACGACTTCACACGTCCGGTGATGTTCTCGCCCACGGTGACGACGCCTTCTGCACCCACAGGCTTGGGATTGAATGCCGCCACCAAGACCTTGACCTGGATCGATCCGACGCCGGCAGGACAACTCGCATCGGCTGCAGGCGTGGTCCCGGTCGTGGCAGCCACTTTGGCCAACCCGAGGAACGAGATCGGCTTCAAGGTGTCGCGTGCGCCGATCTCCAACAACACCGTCGGCGCCTACGGCTTACTGGCCAATGTTCAGGCCAATGTCACGAGCTACGTCGATGCGGGCTACGCTGCCGGCACCGAATACGCGTACCAAGTCGCCGCCTGGAACGGTGCCGGTGCCGGCACGGCATCCTATGCCGTGCTGAATGCACCAGCGCCAACGGCATGGGTCGGTGCGCCGGTCATCAACACCGGAAACAACAAGGGCACAGTAACGCTGAGCTGGACGGTGGTTCCGGGTGCGACAGGCTACGTCATCACCGCGACCAACGTGGCAACCGGCGCGCAGCTTACGCTGACCGTGGCGACCAACGTCGGCACCACAACGACGACACTGGCGAATCTGCCAATCGGCGCCGCGTACAGCCTGACAGTGGCCACGCAACGGTCCATCAAGGGCTTGGCTGGCTCGGCCACCTCCGCGCCTTCAGCGGCAGTGGCGGTTGACCTCTCGCTGCCTGCGGTTCCCGCACTTGCGGCACCCAGCGCCGTGACAACCACGGGCATGACGCTGACCTGGGCCAGCGTGACGGGCGCTACGGGCTTGGCGTTGCAATATTCGAACAACGGCGGTAGGACTTGGACACCGATGCCTACGACAGGCAACGGCATCAAGATGGGCGCAGCGCTGACCGCAGGCTCCCTGTCTGCAGTCATTACAGGTCTGCAGCCAGCGACCTCCTACAGCTTCCAGCTGACAGCCAACAACGCCATTGGCAGCGCTTTGCCAGCTACGGTGACGCAGGCCACGCTGGCACTGACGCCAGTCACACCTGCCGTCACCACTGCCGGTCTGACGGCTAGCGGCTTCACGTTGAACTTTGCCACCGCCAATGCCACGAACTACATCGTCAGCGTGAACGGTGTTGCGCAGCCGTCGCAGGCAGGCACGTCGTTTGTGGTGACTGGCGCCACACCCGGCACCAGCTACGGTCCTTACACGGTCACGGCTTGCAGCAATGGCGGCACAACCTGCTCTGCCGCCAGCGCGCCCAAGACGGTGATCACGCCGCCCGAAGCTCCCGTGGCGCCAACTGTGGCCAGCGTGGCCTCGACGACGCTGACCTTGAACTGGACAGCAGCAGCCGGCGCAGCCAGCTACACCGTGCAGCGGGCCACCAACGCTGGATTCACGCAAGGCGTGAATACCGTCGCCACCGGCCTGACCAGTAACAGCTACGCAGTCACCGCCCTGAACGCCAATACCACCTACTACTTCCGGCTGCAGGCGGTGAATGGCGCGAACACGGTAAGCGGCCCTGCCAGCGCTGCGGTGCTGACAGCACCGGCTGCACCGGCCTTTACCGCAGCGACTGCGGTGTCGACCACCGGCTTCACGGCGAACTGGAACGCGCCAACGGGCGCCACCAGCTACATCGTGACGGTGAACGGTGTTGCGCAAGCCGCGCAGACCACCACGTCGTTTGCGGTGACGGGTGCCACAGCGGGAGCCAGCACTATGATCACTGTGGTTGCTTGCAGCACCGGTGGTGCGACCTGCTCCAACCCGGCCAGCTTGACGCAAGCAACCCTGCCCGCCACGCCGGCCGCACCGACCGTGACCAACGTGGCTGCCACGGGTCTGACGGTTAACTGGACCGCTGTGACCGGGGCCACCAACTACAGCGTTCAGCGCGCCACCGTGGCGAACGGGGTGGTTGGCGCCTTTGGCAATGCGACCACCGTCAATGCGGTCGCTGGCGTGTTGCCCACCAGCCTGGCTGTAACGGGATTGACCGGGAATACCACCTACGTGTTCCAGGTCAGGGCCACCGATGCCGCCGGCAACAGTGGCTACTCGAGCTCCAGTGCATCGCAGCTGACGCTGCCCAGCGCGCCCACTGGCGTTTTAGCATCCAACGGCTCGACGGGTGCGCCCATCACCGGGGGCCTGACATTTACGCCCGTAGCCGGTGTGACCTACGTATTGAACTGGACTGCACCCACCGGCGTGATGCCGAATACCGGAACAGCCACAGTAACGACATCGGGCCAGCAGGTGACTTTCGGCACGGCAGGCACCTACACGATGACGCTGACGGCGACCAACGCCAGCGGCAGCAGCACCACAGCACCAGCGGTGCCCGTGACGGTCAGGTAAGTTCAAACGGTTGACGGGGCACCGGCAACCAAAAGATGAAGCCGGTTCCAGCCATCCGCTGGAGCCGGCTTTTTTTTCTCGATGCGATACTCGACCCCCGAGCCCACAGGAGCACCGTTTCAGCCATGAATCCCCTCGTCAACGCATCACACCCATCGACTTCGCGCGCACGCTCTGAACGCGCGCCACAGCGCTGGCTGGGCGCGGTTCTGGGCCTGCTGCTGCCGCTGGCCGCGCTGGCGCAATCCCCCGCTCCCGCCAGCGCCGAAGAACTGGCGCTGGGGCGGCGCATTTACAACGAGGGCATGCTGTCCGCCGGCACCGAACTCACCGGCATGCGGCTGGGCCACGCCGCCGTTCCCGGCGCGCCGGTGGCCTGCGTGAACTGCCACAGGCGCAGCGGCATGGGACAGGTGGAGGCCGACATCCTGGTGCCGCCCATCACCGGCAATTTCCTCTACGCCGAGCCCAACGAGAAGCGCATCGCCACCATGGACCCGCGCGTGAGCAAGCTCTTCAACCAGGCGCACGAGCCCTACACCGACGCCATGCTGGAAGCGGCAATCCGCGACGGCCTGAACAGCGAGGGGCGCGAGATGAGTGCCGCCATGCCGCGCTACCGCCTGAGCAAACCCGAGTTGAAAGCCGTGACGGCCTACCTGAAGCAGCTGTCGGCCCAGTGGTCGCCGGGCGTGAGCCAGACCTCGATCCGCTTTGCCACGGTCATCACGCCCGACGCGGATGCGGCGCGGCGCCAGGTGATGGTGTCCATGATGCGCACCATCTTTCGCCAGAAGAACGGCAGCACCGTGACCGCCAAGCAAAGCCGTACCCGGCACCACATGATCTCGGCCGCCGAGATGGTGCTGGGCACCGAGCGCAATTGGGAGCTCGACATCTGGGAACTCAAGGGCGAGCCCGCCACCTGGGGCGAGCAGTTGAGCGCCCTGTACCGCAAGCAGCCGGTGTTCGCGCTGGTCTCGGGCCTGTCCAATTCCAGCTGGCAGCCGGTGCAGGATTTCTGCGAACAACAGCAAGTGCCCTGCTGGTTCCCCTCGGTCGCGGTTCCGGGCACGAGCCGGTCCCACTATGGCCTGTATTTTTCGGGTGGCGTCACGCTCGAAGCCGCGGCGTTGGCGCACCATCTGACAAGCCAACAGCTACGGCCCGAACATGTGCTGCAGATATACCGCGAAGGCGACGCCGGGCGCGCCGCCTCGCAGGCGCTAAGCCAAGGGCTGGCAGACTCCGGCATCAAGGTGTCGGATCGCGTGCTGCGCAACGACCTGACGCCGGCGGATGCGCTGCGCGCGGCGCTGGCCAGGATGGAACCGCACGACGCGGCTGTCTTCTGGTTGCGGGCGGAAGATATCCAGGCGCTGCATGACGTCAAACCGATTGCCGGCAAGAGCTATTTTTCCGGGCTTCTGGCCGGCGGCGAGCATGCGCCGCTGCCTGCCGCCTGGCGGGCACGCTCGGCGCTGGTCTACCCCTACGAGTTGCCCGCAAGCCGAACGAAGAACCTGGACTACTTCCACGCCTGGCTCAACATCAGCAAGCTGCCGCTGGTGGACGAGGCGATGCAGTCCGAGGTGTTCTTCGCACTGAGCTTCCTGACCGATACCCTGGCCGACATGCTCGACAACATCTACCGCGACTACCTGGTCGAGCGCGCCGAAACCATGTTGAGCGTGCGCGAAGGCGTCAAGTCCGAGCAGGAGACGCGCGACCGCCTGGCGCTGGGGCGCGAAGGCGACATGCTCAAGCGATACGGCGCCTCGACCATCGATGCCGGCGCACGGGTGGCGATCAGCAACCAGGCCGCCAAGAGCCAAGGCACCACGCTCTACCCACGCCTGAGCCTGGGACCGGACCAGCGCTTTGCGTCCAAGGGCGCCTACATCGTGCGCTTCACCGGTGGCAGCGGCGTCCAATTGACGGCCGAGTCGGAGTGGATCGTTCCCTGAACCTGTACGAATCGCATGGACCCGGTGCGAACGCCGCTTTGGCTGCGCAACACCGCAGTTTCCCCCCTCCAAAGTAGGGAAATGACCCAGTGCCGGGCGCGGGTCCGCCCGCTATAGTCTGAGCATCACCAAGCCGACGTGCACGCCCGTGGTGCATGGGCGTGCCAGCTTGAACTTTCTGGAGGCGAAAACCGTGAACCCGTGCATCGCGAAATCCCTGCTCGCCAGCCTCGCGCTGATGCTGGGCGTGGCGGCCACTGCGGCCGGCAACGACAAGGGCGACATCTACCTCAAGAACAGCGCCGAGGGCTCGGTCGAACTCAGCAACCTGCCCGCTGACGATCAGTACCAGGCGCTGTCCATCGAAGCACCCGCTGGCGCCGCGACCGAACCCGCCAGGGCAACGCCGGCTGTGGCGTCGCAGGCGACTGCGGCCAAGTCGGCAGCGCAAGCGCCCGTTGCAGCCGACAACACCATTGCCTGGTTCGGCTCGATTCCGGCGTCCGAGGTGAAGGAACCCGGCCTGGCCGAGACGCTGTCCAAGATCAAGCCGGCGCTGTTGAATTCGGGCAATCCCGCGACCGGCAGACGCTATCTCATGATGGACCGCAACACCTACATGAGCCAGAACCCGGCGAACTGAAGCCTGCCACCCTCTTTGTTTTGGAGCCAAGCATGATGACCAACGCCCGCACCCTGTACCACCGGCTCGCGCCCGCGATCCTGTCCTGCGCCAGCCTGATGTGCGCCAGCCAAGCGCTGGCGCAAAGCGCGCCCATGGATCATTCGACGATGCACCACGATCACGCCGCCATGATGGCCAGCACGATCAAGCGCAGTGAGGCCAACTACAGCATCCCCGCGGTGGCCCAGCTGCGCCAGGACGGCAAGAAGGTGAGCTTCCCCGCCGATCTGGACGACGGACGCCCGGTGCTGATGCAGTTCATCTACACCTCGTGCACGGCCATCTGCCCGGTGACGACGCAGATGTTCTCGCAGGTCCAGGACAAGCTCGGGCGCGATGTCAGCAAGCTGCACATGCTGTCGATTTCCATCGACCCGGAATACGACACGCCGGCGCGCCTGGCGGCTTACGCCAAGAAGTATTCAGCCGGTGCGCAGTGGCAGTTCTATACCGGAACGCAGGCGGCCAGCGTGAGCCTGCAGAAGGCTTTCGACGCCTACCGGGGCGACAAGATGAACCATGCGCCAGTGACCTACCTGCGCGCCGCTCCGGGCAAGCCCTGGGTGCGGTTGGACGGGCTGGGCAGCGCAGACGAGATCGTCAAGGAATACCGCTCACTCGCAACCGCCAAAGGCTGAGCCCGTGCCCGCTGCACAGATTGCACAGAACGAGGAAGTGGGCACGCTGCTGGCGCTGGTGCAGGGCTTGCAGAGCCAGGTGCGCTCGCAGCGCAGCGAACTCGACGCCGTGCATCTGAAAGCGCATGAAGCCGAACTGAAATTGCGCCAGATGTCGGCCGCACTCATGGGCGCGCAGGAACAGGAGCGCACGCGCGTCGCCGCCGAACTGCAGCACAGCGTCGGCCAGGCGCTGCTGCTGATGAATTTCGGCGTCGGCGGCGCGATCGAACTCACGCGCAGCGGAGATGCGGTCAACGCCACCGAGAAGCTGCAGGCGCTTGCGCCCCAGGTCAAGGGCACGCTGGACGAGGTCAGGCGCATCGCCCTGGGCCTGCGCCCCGCAATGCTGGATGACCTCGGTATCGTGGGCACACTGTCGTGGCTTTCGCGCGAGTTTCGGACGGCCTATTCAAGCATCGCCTTGCGCACCGAGATCGAGTTGCAGGAGAGTGATCTTGCCGTGGCGCTGCGCACGCCGATCTATCGCGTGGTGCAGCAGGCTCTGGACAACATCGTGAAGCACGCCCGCGCCACGAAAGTGAGCCTGCACCTGAAGCGCGAGCGGGTCGGAACCGTGCTGGAGATTCGCGATAATGGCAGCGGCTTCGCGTCGAGCCCGGGCGCCGAGAAGTCGGCTGCGCTGGGTCTGGGGCTGACCGGCATGCGCGATCGGGTGGAGTTTTCCGGTGGCCAATTCCGGCTGCACAGCGCGCCGGGCCAGGGCACTCGCGTCCAGGCATGCTGGCCGCTGTCGAGCGAGAAGTGGGAAGTTGGACCCGATGCCCGAATGGCGGCGTGAGCACAAGGAAGCGGATGTGATGATGGACAAATTCAATTTGAGCGCCGGCGCGGCGCGCAGACGTATTGGCGGTTTCACGCTGCTGGAGTTGCTGGTGGTGATCGTCATCATCGGCATGCTGGTGGGCTATGTTGGCCCCAAATATTTCAAGCAGGTCGGCAAGTCGCAGATCACCGTGGTGCGCGATCAGTTGCACGCCTTCGGGCAGGCGCTGGACCAGTACCGGCTCGACACCGGCCACTACCCCACAACCCAGCAGGGCATGGCTGCGCTGATGGAAAAGCCCGCGAACGAAACCAAGTGGGACGGTCCCTATCTGAAGAAGGCCGTGCCGGTGGATCCCTGGGGCACGCCCTACGTCTACAAGCAGCCCGGCGACCACGGCGAATACGACCTGATCTCCTACGGCAAGGACGGCGTGCCCGGCGGCACCGGCGAGGATGCAGATCTGGGCAGCTGGGAATAGCGGCGCCAGAACGATGCAATTCGACGTTCGCGCTCTTGACCGCAGCACCGGCGTGGTGTCGTTGGTGCTCGAAGCCGTCAGTGCCCAGGCCGCGACGGCCCAGGCGCAACAGCAGGGCCTGGCAGTGCTGCGCGTGCGCCCCAAGGGCAAGGCCGGCTGGAGTCTCTCGCGAGGCGGCTCGAACCAGGCTTTTCCGCTGGGCCAGTTCAGCCACGAACTGCTCACGCTGCTGGAGGCGGGCCTGTCGGTGGTGGAGTCGGTGGAGACGCTGCGCGAGAAGGAGACCAAGCCCGAGCGCCAGCAACTGCTGGCGCAACTCGTCACGGCGCTGTACCAGGGCGAGTCGCTGTCGCAGGCGCTGGAGCGTTTTCCGGGCGTGTTCCCGGCGCTGTATGTGGCCACCGTGCGCGCCAGCGAGCGCACCGGCAACCTGCCCGAGTCTCTGGGGCGCTACGTGGTGTACCAGAACCAGCTCGAGGTGGTGCGCAAGAAGCTGATCAGCGCCTCGATCTACCCGGCGCTGCTGCTGATCGTGGGCTCGCTGGTGATCGTGTTCCTGCTGGGCTACGTGGTGCCGCGCTTTGCCCGCATCTTTGAAGACATCGGGCGCGACCTGCCCTACCTGTCGCGCCTGCTGATGGACTGGGGCCGCTTGGTGGCCGACCACACGCTGGAGCTGCTCGCGGGCGTGGCCGGCAGTGGCGCGCTGCTGGCTTTCTGGCTCACGCGACCCGCCACGCGCCAGGCGCTGGCCTCGCGCCTGATGCAAATTCCGGCGCTGGGCGAGCGCGTTCGCGTCTACCAGCTGGCACGCTTTTACCGCACGCTGGGCATGCTGCTGCGCGGCGGCATTCCCATCATGCCCTCGCTGGCCATGACCAGCGGGCTGCTGCAGGGCCACCTGCGCGGCCAGCTCACGCAGGCGACGCGCCAGATCAGCGAAGGCATGCCGATGTCGCAGGCCATGGACGGCTGCGGCCTGACCACGCCGGTGTCCTCGCGCATGCTGCGCGTGGGCGAGCGCACCGGGCAGATGGGCGAGATGATGGAGCGCATCGCGCACTTTTACGACGACGAAATCGCACGCTGGGTGGACTGGTTCATCCGGCTGTTCGAGCCCATCCTGATGCTGGTGATTGGCGTGGCCATCGGCGGCATCGTGGTGCTGATGTATTTCCCCATCTTTGAACTGGCCGGGAGCCTGCAATGAAGACCGCCGTGCACCCGCCCATTTCCCCGACACAGCTGGCGCAGGCGCGCCAGACAGCGCGCGCCGATGGCCGCAGACTGATCGAGGTTCTGGAAGAGCGTTACGGCCACACATCCGATGTCTTCGTGCAGGCACTGGGCGAGCTGGTGGGCCGGCCGGTGCTGCACATGGCCGACATCCGCAACCTGGCGCCGGCGTTTGATCTGCTGCCGTTCAAGGACAGCCTGGACCACGGCTGCATGCTGCTGCGCGACGCGGCCGGCGCGCTGTCCCTGGTGCTGGATGACCCCTTTGACGCCGGCGTGCTGTCTTGGTCCGAGGCCCGGCTCACGCAGACTTTCACGCTGTGCCTGGCGCACAGCGCCGACATCGCGGCCTGGCAGGCGCGGCACGAAGAGGGCATGCGCGCCATCGACGGCGCGCTCACCCATACCGCAAACGACAGCGCGGGCGCAGGCACGATCGAGGAGCTGAGCTTTCGCGGCATCGCCGAGGACGCCAGCCCCGTGGTGCGTCTCGTCAACTCCACCCTGTACGATGCGCTGCGCACCGACGCCAGCGACATCCACCTCGAAGCCAGCCTGAGCGGGATGACGATCCGCTACCGGCTGGACGGCGTGCTCTCGACCGTGGGATCGGTGCCTTCGGTGCCGCTGGCCGAGCAGGTGATCTCGCGCATCAAGGTGATGTCGGAGCTGGACATCGCCGAGCGCCGCATTCCCCAGGACGGACGCTTTCGCGTGAGCATCGGCGGGCGCGAGGTCGACCTGCGCGTCTCCATCATGCCCAGCATCCACGGCGAAGACGCGGTGCTGCGCGTGCTGGACAAGAAATCCCTCAGCGCCGAGGGCAAGGGGCTGCAGCTCACGGGACTGGGTTTTGACGAGGCCACGGCGCTGGTGCTGCGCCGGCTGGCGAGCCTGCCCTACGGCATGTTCCTGGTGACCGGGCCCACGGGTTCGGGCAAGACCACGACGTTGTACGCGGCGATCTCGGAAATCAACCACGGCAACGACAAGATCGTCACGATCGAAGACCCGGTGGAGTACCAGCTGCCGGGCGTGCTGCAGATTCCGGTAAACGAGAAGAAGGGCCTGACCTTTGCGCGCGGCCTGCGCTCGATCCTGCGCCATGACCCGGACAAGATCATGGTGGGCGAAATCCGCGACGCCGAGACCGCGCAGATCGCGATCCAGTCGGCGCTCACCGGGCACCTGGTGTTCACCACGGTGCACGCCAACAACGTGTTCGACGTGCTCGGGCGCTTCTCCCACATGGGCGTGGACCCCTACGCCTTCGTCTCGGCGCTCAACGGCATCCTGGCGCAGCGCCTGGTGCGCGTGAACTGCCCCAGCTGCGCCGAAGACGACGTGCCCGACGCGGCGCTGCTGGCCGATTCGGGACTGAGCGACACCGACCTCTCGGGCTTTCGCTTTCGCGCCGGGCGCGGCTGCGGCCACTGCCGCGGCACCGGCTACAAGGGGCGCAAGTCGATCGCCGAGATCCTGCACCTGACCGACGCGATCCGGGAACTGATCGTTGAGAAAGCACCGATCCGCCGCATCAAGGAAGCCGCCGTGGCCGATGGCACGCGCTTCCTGCGCGACTCGGCCCTGGACCTGGTGAAGGCCGGCGAAACCACACTGACGGAAATCAATCGTGTCACTTTTGTCGCCTGAAACCCTGAACCTTTTTGTCAGCCCCGGCGCCGTGCTGGCGCTGAACCGCGTCGGCTGGCGCCGCGAACTCGGGCGCACGCACAGCTACCCTGTAGGCGATGCAACGCCCGGCACGCCGTGGCAGCCCTTGCTCGGCGCCTGCGCTTTGGCGCTGAAGGACTTTGGCTGCAAGCGGGCGCGCGTGCTGCTGTCGCATCACTATGTCCAGTACCGCGTTCTGCCCTGGCGCGACGACCTGGTGGGCGACGAGGAATACCAGGCGCTGGCGCAGCTGGAGTTCTCTGCGGCTTTTGCCTCGCTGGCCGACGACTGGACGATTCGCCTGAGCGATGAAGCGCCGGGCCTGCCGCGTCTGGCGGCAGCCCTGCCGAGCAGCCTGCTGGCCACTCTGGTGGCGGCGGCCGCGGACGCCGGTGTCGCGCTGGACGCGGTGCAGCCCTACCTGGCGGCGGCGACCGGTCTTTGGGAGCGCGAGACCGCGCGCGGGCTGCACTGGTTACTGCTGCACGAACCGGGGCGCATCACGGCCGCGGTCAAGGAGGACGGCGTGTGGTGCTGGCTGCGCAGCGTTCGCGTGGGCGACGACTGGGTACATGAGCTGCCGCGGCTGCTGCAGGCCGAGGCCCTGCTCAGCGGCTGGGACACGG
>CAILZB010000040.1 GCA_903838565.1 uncultured beta proteobacterium
ACCGGCGCCGTGGCGACCGAGCCGGGGCTGATTTCGGTGACGCTGCCCACGGTCTCGCCGTTCTTCAGCGCGCTCGTGGTGAAGCCGGTCAGGGCTGGCGTATCGCCGTAGTTCTTGGCGACATTCGACGCCGTCACCGTGAGCGGCACCGGCGCCACGGTCAGCACGCCGTTGGCGTAGCTGATGGTGTAGTTTGACGGTGTGAACGTTCCGCCGGTGGCGCTGCTGGGCGTGATGGCGTACGGACTGCCTGCGACCGGCGCTGTAGCCACGGTGCCGGGACTGGTCTCGGTGACGCTGCCGACGGTTTCACCGTTTTGTGGGGCCACCGGCGTCGTGAAGGCCGTGGGCGCCAGCGCCGCTGTCTGCCCATAGACCTTGGTGCCGTTGTCAGCCTTCACCGTGAGCGGCGCCGGCGTGATCGCAGCGTGCGCGGTGTAGGTTCCGGCAGCGGCTTCGTAAGGAGCAAACAGTGCATAGACCGCATCGGTGAAGCCGCTGTTGAATGTGATGGGTTTGTTCGGACCCACGTCCTTGGTGTCGAAAGTGGCGTTGCTCGCATCGGTCAGCGTGACCGGAGGCGGGGCATTGGTCACGTCCGGCTTGAACGAGTTGACCGTGGCCGCGGTCGTTCCGTCATAGGTCTTGTCCGTGCCCTTGCCGAAGACCCAGGCTTTGGCCACCAGGGACCCACCACCGGTCAAGTGTGATCCGTAGGCTGTGATTTCAGCGGCGGTCGTGCTGTAGCTGGCCGGGTTGAAGCGGATGTCGAGTGCGCCGGTGGTGATGGTCAGACAGCTGCTGCCACAGGTGATGGCCACGGTGCCGCCGATGGCAGCACCTGGGCCGCTGCCATCATTGTCCGCGCGCAAGACCATGTTGCCAGTGGTGACGGTGGAGACCGCACTCACGTTGACGTTCTGTCCGGCAACGGCGCTCAGGTTGCCCGTGGTGATAGTCGTGGCCGCGGCCAGATTCACGTTGTTGCCGGCGCTGAGCGTCAGGTCGCCGGTGGTGGTCTTGGTGGCCGCAGTCAGGTTGATATCTCGCACGGCGCTGGCGACCAGACTGCCGTTGGTACCCGTCATCGCCGCCGCGATGTTCACGTCGCGCACGGCGCTCAGCGTCAGTGTCGTGGGAGCGGTCCAGGTGACTGCTTCGTTGACGTTGATGTCGCCGTTCACGCCGGTCGTGCCGCCGCTGCTGAGAATCGTGACGTTGCTCGCGAGCAGTTGGCCGCTCAGTGCCGCTCCGGAAATGTCACCCGTGGCCGACACCGTGTAGTCGCTCGGATCGATCAGCCAGTTGCCGGTTTTGCCGGCGCTGGCCAGGGTCGTGATGTGCGCGCCGTCAGCCACTTTCACGTGGGCCGCCGAGGTTTCAATGAAACCACCGTCGCCGCCATTCGGCGCCGAGGCGTCCAGGGTGCCGCTCACGTTCACTGTGCCCTCTTGCATGCCCGCCAGCAGGCTGATCTTGCCGTTGCGGTTCACCAGCGTCTGTGCCTGAATCACGCCGGTGTTGTTCACCGCGCTGGACATCAGGCTGCCCGCGGCCTGTGCGGTGAGCATCACCTGCCCGCCGTCGGCCTGGATCAGACCGCCGTTTTGCACCAGGGCGTTGACCACTCCCTGGTTCACCGTGACATTGAGCAAGCCGTCTCCGGCCACATCCAGCGTCATGGCGTTGCCCGCGGCCAAGGCCACGGTACCCAGATTCGCCACGATGACGCCGTTGTTGGCGACGTTGGCACCCAGCAGCGCGACATAGCCGCCGCTGGCGTTGATGCTGCCCTGGTTGACGACCGCGCCCTTGCCGGCGCCGGCGAATTTGTAGCTGCCCGCCATGAAGTCACTGTCCGTGACGTTCAGCGTGGAGGCCACCAGGCCACCGACGTTGACCGACGCGCCCTGACCGAACAGGATGCCGTTCGGGTTCACCAGAAAGACCTTGCCGTTGGCCGACAGACTGCCCAGGATGTTCGAAGGGTCCGATCCCAGCACCCGGTTCAGCGCCACGGAGTTGGCATTGGGTTGCACGAACTTCACCGACTCGCCCGCTGCGATGTTGAAACTCAGCCAGTTGATGGCCGCGTTTTGCGTTGTCTGCGTGATCAGCGTGTTGCCCGCAGCGCTGTTGATGGTTGCGCTGCCGGCGGTGACGACGCCACCTGCCGGAGCGGCGAAGACCGCGCCGCCAAACGACAGCATCAGCGACACGGCCAGTGCCTTGAGCTCAAAGCGCGCTGTTGCGCCGCCTGCACGCTTGGTGCAGGAGGCTTTCTTGCCCGCGGTTTTGGCGTTTTCAGAAGCGGCAACATAGGTGCCGGTGGATTCATTCCAGATCGAGGTGTAGATGGCGTTCATTGGGTCATTCCATGTTCTTTGACGGGTAGGGAGAGGGTTCGCGAATGGCGTCGCCTGCTAGAAATACTTCACGGCCTGGATCCAGAACCGGCCCGACTTGTCCGGCGCCGAAAGCGCCATTTCGCTGCCCAGCTTGCGGGCGTAATAGGCCTTCACGACGAAGTTGTTGGCGCTGCTCCAGTTGAGCCCCACGCCGGCGCCGCTGAGGGTCCGGTGGTTCGGCCCGGCGGTCCAGGGGTTGCGGTTGATCGTGACCGAACCGGTGTCGATGAAGCCGATCAACTGCAACTGCCCCGACTGTCGATGGGCAACGATCAGACAGATTCGACTGATGGCGAAGCATGAACTTGCGGCTTTGACCGTCGATGACCGCGATCATCAGGACACCGTCCTTGAGATTCTGTGCACTCAGATAGGCGTGGATCACGAGGTAGCCGTTTTGATGACAATGTTCGCCGATCCCGACGTCCAGGTCGCACCGATCGGCGATCGCCAACTTGCTCTCCGGTTTAAAGCCTGAGACGACAGGCCACTCCGCTTCGGCATAGGCCCACGTCCCATTCACGCGCAAGCGTGCCATCGCGATTTTTTGACTCACTGCCAAGACTGCAAACGGAAAGGACATGGCCGGAAAAAGCCTGAAAAACAAATGGAGATTCCTCTGCCGCCATTGTTTTTTCAATGGGTCGGCATGTCAGTGCTTTGGCGCACATTCCGAGAAACCTTCTTGGCAAAAAATATCAGTGTGGTGACGTAGTCGGACGTGACGGGTGCAGCCACCACGGGCGGGTTCTCGATCGGCGGCACAACGACGGAGGCGGGAACGACCGTTTACCAAAGGTATTTAAACAATAACCACGTGACAACCTAGGTCCAATGGATTCAATAGGTGATGGTCAAGGTGTGCACTCTTGATGAAGTGCATGAACCCGTGGTGCAGGTTCCAGCCTGCCCGGCGGGTATGCTCCCATTGATCGTATGGGTCTGTGCCGCGCCGCTGCCCCTGGCGCTGACCGGAGACGCTTGAGAATCAATGTTGAGGTTGTAGTTCAATCCGGTTACGACGCCGCTGTCGGCATCGAGCGCCATCGTATACGGCAAATCAAGGGTGCCCGTGGTCATGAAAGTGGTGCTGGCGTAGACGACCGGGCCAAAGGCGGTGTAGCTGAATGCAACGTCGCCTGGTGCGGCGGTAATTTCAAAGGTCGCAGGGCTGGCGATTGAAATATCGAAGCTGCCTTTGCAGGTGCAACCGGGAAAAGGATGGTTCTTATTGTCGAGAACTTGCATACCCACCGTGTCCAGGTACGTGCCAACGCTTACCAACTGACCAGCGAGCGTGATGCAACCCCAATAGCTGACGGATACCGACTGTGTTCCCAGCACGTTGAGCAAATCTATCAGCCAGAAATTAGCCTGAACCTTGCTGGTCCACACTGAGCCGCAGGCGCTGTCCTTGTAAACCTCATAGAAAATATTGTTTTTCTTACCATTTTGGGCTTGGTTCTGTCCGCCTCCTGCCGGATGGGCCCCATCGTCTGCGCTCAGCAGCATGCTGGTGGCATCGGTCCCTGCGGAGCGGGTGCAGGTAAAGTTGACGGTTCCCTGGCTGACGTTGGGCACAACGCCGGCAGCTGCGTAGGCGGTTGAAAATCCGGTCGATTGCGGCGTCGTGCAGCTCAGGGCGGCCCGCGCCCAGGGCCCCAAGAGCAACAAAAACAGAGTCGCCAAGAGCCTGAGACAAAGGGTTCTCATCGCACAATTCCTTTGCACAGCAACGGCCCGACACGCGCAATCTCGATTGGAGATTCAGGCGGCAAATCGACAGGGAAAGTGCACTGTTGGGCTTGCCATATGAGCCGTAGACGGTTGGTCGCTTCAAGTCCGGTGACATACGCTTCACCGCGCCGCGCGACGTAGAACTCCTGCCGGTCACCCTCCATTTGCACAATGGCGCCGGGCGGTGCCGCGCCGCCGTCGTCCAACTGAATTTTCAGCAAGGCAGCGCGACCGCTGCGCACCGGGAAAATGACTTTGACCACGCTGCGTCGTGTTGGCACGGCGATCTGCTCTATGGAGTCAATCTCTGCGCTGATCGGAAGGTCCGCCGGGTCCAGACGCACCGAATTCCTCTGGTAGGGCACCAACTGCGGAATCAGTGCCACACCGCTGGCATCGGTTCGGGTCAGCACCTGGTTGCCCAGGCCGATGCCGACGTCGCCGTAGCCTGCGACCTCGGCCAGGGCAAAACTTCCGTTCTGGCGTTGCGTGGCGAACAGGTGCCCGTCGGTCAGCACCAGGGCGCCGTTGCCGGACACTCGCAGGGCGCGCTGATCCGGCGAGGCGCTGACATCCGCGTTGAGATTGCCATAGCGTCCGAGGTAGTTCAAGCCGCCCTCGGCATGACCACGGTCTTGCTGCTGCCCCGCGAGCACGCGCCAGCCGAGCCTGTCTTCCTTGGTTGGATTTTGCGTCGTTGCAGCATAGAGATCATCCCGGGCTGCACTGCGGGAGGCGGATGCGCTGAACGTGCGTCCCTGCTCGAGCGGCAGCACCAGATTCACTCCGAGCGATGAACCGCTGACGTCGCCCTGAGATCGGCTGGCCGTCAGCATCAAGGAGGCGCGCTCACCAACGAGAATGGAATGATTCAATGTCAGCGTGTTGACGCGCTGCGCATCGAAGCCCCGGGTCGAAGTGAGGCCGACGCCGAACGTGCCGAACCGGTCGCTCGCATAAGTGGCGCTGGCGGCCAGCTGCAACTGGACGGGTCCAAAATCTTTGCCTTGCCCAAGATCGCGAAACTTGCTTGACTCGCCCTGCGCCTGAACAAAGAGACTGGTGCTGGCCCCTTGACGCTCCACGCCCAGCAACCACTGAGTGCCCGCGCCCAGGTCGTCGTGATGGCTGGTGACCAGCGCCGCACTGCCCAGCCACTGTTCCGTCACGACCCGAACGAGCCCCAGTCCCAGTGTGCGCTGCGTCGCTGTACCCTGGACGACTCCTTCCAGCGTGAATTCTTCGTTGTAACCATGACGCCAGATGGCACGGCCAAAACCGCCGCCGTAGCTGGCGCTGGCCGTGCCGAGGTCGAGTCGCATGCGACCGGCCTCGACGCTCCAGTCATCCAGGCCAGCTGGCAGCAGCTTGTTGCTGGAAACAAACGAGCGCGTGATCACGGTCTCGCGCCCCAGCAGATCACGTACCACCAGCCTTGCTTCGCCGCCGCCCGTGAGCAGCGTGGAATTGTCGATGGTGAACGGCCCGACGGGAACGCTGGAGGTCTGGCGCAGCACGCCGTCGACATACAGACTGATGGTCGACGGCATCGCCGACACGCCACCGAGCAAAGGCATCGGCTGGGTGATAAAGCCTGGTGTCAATCCGAAGTTGCTGCCAAAGCGAACGCCGCCGAAGTAAATGCCCGACCCCGTCATGCTGGTGCGCGTGCTTGTGTCGCCGAGCAGCAGGGTTTGTTTTTGGTCCGCGAAGTCTTTGGTGAAGGTCGTCTCCAGCCGAACGAAACTGCGCTGCAAATGGCCTTGCGCCGTGTTGTCGGTCAGGTTGCGCCCCAGGGCACTGCTGGTGACTAAACCCAGGTCGGAAGAAAAGCCGATTTCGCCAAGCATGCCCAGGTCCTGGCGGGTGGCGGCGTCACCCGAATCGGTGCGCTGGTAATTCAGGTCGTAATTGAGAAACAGGCTGGGCAGCGCAACGCCGACGGCGGGCAAGCTTGACCACGGCCGGCCAAGCTGCGTCCGTGCAAATGCGTCGGGTGAAAACAGCACGTCGAGGGACTGGCTGGCGAAGTTCAGCTTCGACCGGTAGCCGGCCACCCAGGCCATTGACCAATAGTCCTGGCCTTTGAAGTCGACGTGCGGTGCGCTGGGGTCCAGAGGTATTCGCCAGTCGTCGAAGGCTGCGCGCGGAGCAAAGAGTGCTCCATCGTGCTCGACGATGAGCCAGGTACCGCTGCTGGTTCCATTGACGGTCACTTCCATCGGCGTGGCGCGATCTGCTGTGGTTTTGCCACGAGGTGTCACGGTTTGGGCATTCGAGGTGAACAGCCACGCCATCAGCACGACCCCGAGCAGTCGGGAGTTGACCGTGCGAGAAATGTAGGTGAACCTCAAGGAAGCTACTCACCGAGGGTGACGTCGTAGCGTTGACTGGTTCCGTCACTCATTGAAACAACCAGGCGAGTCTTCCCCTGAGGAATCGTCCCTTCCTTGCGTTTCAGATCGAAGCTGCGTTGGGCGCCGGGAAAGATGTAAGCGCCAGAATCCTGGCTGGCCAGGTTCTCCTTCGCATTGTTGCTGATTTGTAGCGCGGTTGGATGCGCGGCGGCGGTCCCGGTGTTTTGGCACACGGCCTTTGCAGCATCCGGCGCCACTCTGGCCAGCGTGCAGTCCAGCCTGGCCTTGGCTGCGGGCGGTGTAATGAAGATCGGAATCGAGAAAGCAAGGGCGATCTGCAACTGCAGGTCTTCTTTCGAAGACTTGGCTTCCGGAATTTCGCGCACCGTCATGCGGTAGCTGCGTTGCTGCCCCTTGGGCGGTCCGATCAGCGAGATCAGCCGAACGACCTGGCGCGACCGGGGCGCCAGTTTGAGGATGGGCGGTGACAAGATCAAGTCTTCCGACAGAGTGAGCAGGTCCTGGCCGTCCGGTGTTTGCTGCCAATCGAAGATATCGGCTTGCATTACCAATTCTTCATCGCCGCTGTTGGTGACGGTAATGGCCGCAGCGCGGTCCCTGGGCGCCAAGTAAACGCGCACCGGCGTCACGGCAAAATTGCCGGCGCTGGCGGGTGCGGCCAAGCACACGACGAGAAGCCCCAGCACGCCGGGCGGCCATAGCCTGTAGCGCTCCTTGACGCGGACGCTCAAGCTGTCAGGAAGGACAGGCCACATGACGCCTTGCCGCCTGCATCAATAGGTGATGGTCAGCGTGCGCAGTTGCGTCTGCAGTCCGGCGCTTAGCACGCCTGCCTGAGCGCTTGGCATGGTGCCGCTGATGGTGTAGGGATGACTGTCAGAGGTTCCAATGCTGCTGTCCGTTGCCGCGGTACCTGAGGTGACGGTACCTGGCGTAGCGGTGATGTCGTATTGCAGGCCGGCAAGCACGCCAGCACCGATGGCGTTGGTTGCCGTGGCGGCGGCTGTGGCACCTGCGGCAACCGTATCAAAGGCAGCGGTAAACCCTGTCAATCCGCGGGTGCAGGTCAAGGTTGCGCTGGTGGGTGTGGCGGTCTGGACACCAACTTGAAATGCCGTGTAGGTGCCAAAGGCAAGGTCGTTGATGGCGCCGATGGTGCACACCGAGGTCAAGCTCACAGTGACATTGAAATTGCCGGCGACCGTGGCGGCCTGTGCTGTGGGGACGACAGCCAGCAGCGAGGCGAGTCCGGCGAGCATCCATAGGGTTATCTTCATTTCGGTTCTCCAGTTGTTTGCAGGAGACACGTTGCCGAGAGGCCGGTATTGGTATGTCTGCAGGGGGGAGCGTACGGAGACGAATCAGGGTTGTCCGTGTGCTGGAACACACAGCAAAAACGTCACGTGTGACCGCGCCAGAACCTTTTCTCGGATACACATCGGCGCGCTTCATCGCTTGCCTGCCAGCGACGCAAAGTCGTCGATTGTAGAAAAACCGGTCATTGGCGGGTGCTTGGATGGACGCCATCGTCGCCAGAAAGCTGCCTCAAATCGGCTGCTTTGAGTGTCCGCTTTCACGAAGGAAGTTCGCCAATGGCCGCACCCGTTTTGAGTCTGACGCTGAATCTGGAAATCAACAGACTGCGGCGTTCACGGAACGCCACCAGGCGTTGCGTCCACCGATCGTGAAGGTGCTCTTGTCGAAGTGCCCACACCTGCACTTGATCCAAACCCGTCAGGATCAGACGGCCTAGCCTCGCGCTTCCAACAACTGCGACAAGTCGAGCTTCAACGCATCCAAGTCTTCGGTCACAGTGCGGTAAACGATTTCGTCATCGACGGCGTCGTACCCGTGAATGATGCGGTTGCGCAAATCGATGGCCAGCTTCAGGTTGGCCACTGATGCGACGAGTGCGGGCTCCAGCTTGGCCAAGCGCGCGCACGCTTCGCCGAGAATTTCAAGCTGGCGTTCATGCCGTGATGATCAAACAATCGGCGGCGCCAAGTCTTATGTCAGCCGACAGGCTTCCACCCGCAGCTCGCACCGACCGGTGGCTGCACGGCAACTCGCCGGCAACTCTGATCGTGGGGTTGGCAACTGCGTTTGACAGGCTCTCACCGCCCTCGGATCTGACGCGCATGGGCATTCAATCCGTGGCCACGACTATCAGCCGCGACCCACGAACGGCATCTTGGTGGCCATCACGGTGTGGAACAGCACGTTCGCCTCGAGCGGCAGGCTGGCCATGTAGAGCACGGACTGGCCCACGATCGCCACGTCCATCAGCGGCTCGATGGCGATCTCGCCGTTGGCCTGGGGCACGCCGCGCGCCATGCGCTGGGCCATCTCGGTGGCGGCATTGCCGACGTCGATCTGGCCCACGGCGATGTCGTATTTGCGACCGTCCAGCGATGCCGCCTTGGTCAAGCCGCGCACCGCGTGCTTGGTCGCGGTGTAGGCGATGGAATTGGGTCTGGGCGCATCGGCCGAGATGGAGCCGTTGTTGATGATGCGTCCGCCGCACGGGCTTTGCGCCTTCATCACGCGAAACGCCTGCTGGATGCACAGGAACATGCCGGTGAGGTTGATGTCGACCACCTGCTTCCACTGCTCCAGCGCCAGGTCTTCCAGCAGCACGCCCGGTGCGCTGATGCCGGCGTTGTTGAACAGCAGGTCGACGCGGCCGAAGGTCTGCACGGCAGCGTCGAACAGTGCGCGCACCGAGTCCGAGTCCGCGACGTCCGTGACCTGCGCCAGCGTCTTCGCTGCGGGAGCGGCTTCGTTGATCACCGCCTGCAGCGGTGCAATGCGCCGCCCCGCCAGCACCACGCTGTAGCCGGCGCCCAGCAGCGCGAGTGTGGCGGCACGCCCAATGCCGGTTCCGGCGCCAGTGACGACGGCCACCTTGTTGTCGATATTCATGGATAGCTTCCCTGTAGTCCAGGCCGCAATGGTACTGGCCTGGAGACAGGGCGCCGCTCACCTGTGGTCAGGCAGCGGGAACTTCATGGCGCCAACGGCGGCGCCGAAGACGGGAGCGGGTTCAAGGCCAGTTTCAGCTTGGTGCGCAGGTTTTCAAGCCGGGGCGGCTTGACGATATAGCCCCGCGTCCCGAGCAGCAACGCCTGCTTGAGCGTGCTCGTGCTGGAGTCTGCGCTCATGAAGATGACCTGACTCTGGCGCAGTCCCAGGCTCGCGTGCGTGCGAATTTTTCGTACAAAATCGAAACCATCCATGGGCCCCATGTGAACGTCGGTCAGCACCACGTCGGGGGAAAAACCTGCCATGCAATCCAGCGCTTGCGTGCCGTTGCTGCATTCCTGGACTTCGCCTACGCCCATTCGGTCCAGCATGGTGACGACGTATTGACGCATGACAGCATCGTCTTCGACCACCAGGATGCGTGCATTGTCCAAGTCCATGATGTGGGCTCCCGCTCGTTGTCATCTTGCCGAGTTGCCGACCGGGTTCATGGGTGCTGCGCGATGCACCCATGGTATACGACTTGGCTTTGTGTATGATCAAAAGCAGAACAAGTTTGCGCAAGTGTGCACTATTTCACCGAATCCGGGGTCTTGGCGCGGCCTCAGGCCGCAGCCTTTATGCTTGGGACTTTCCCCAACCTCATTCAACTGCCATGAAAACAAAAGCCGTTCTCGAATTCTCCGACGCCCGCGCCATCGCCGCCGCTGCCGAGGCCGAAGCGCTGAAGAACAACTGGGCCGTGAGCATCGCCATCGTGGACGACGGCGGCCACCTGTTGTGGTTCCAGCGCCTGGACGGCGCCGCGCCGATCTCTTCGCACATCGCGCCCGGCAAGGCGCGCACCGCAGCGCTGGGTCGGCGCGAGAGCAAGGTCTATGAAGACATGGTCAACGGCGGGCGCGTGTCCTTCCTGAGCGCGGCCAACCTGGATACCCTGCTCGAAGGCGGCGTGCCCATCGTCAAGGACGGGCAATGCATCGGCGCGGTGGGCGTGAGCGGTGTCAAATCCACCGAAGACGCGCAGATCGCGCGCGCCGGCATCGCCGCGATCGGTCTTTGATGACTTCCTCGCGGAAACCTTCAGTGCAGGCGATCTGGAACGGCACCGTCATCGCCGAGAGCGACGACACGGTGCTGGTGGAGGGCAACCACTATTTCCCGGCCGACGCGCTCAAGCGCGAGTACGTGGATTTCAGCAACCACAAGACCATGTGCCCATGGAAGGGTCAGGCGCTGTACTACTCGCTACTGGTCGACGGTGACCTCAACACCGACGCCGTCTGGTACTACCCCGACCCCTTGCCTGAGGCCGAGATGGTGCGGGGCCGTGTGGCCTTTGCCAACAGCGTCAAGGTCGCCTAGAGCTACGGCGCGGCGGCGATCTGGCGCAGCGCCTGCTCGAACACCGCCGCCGGCTGCCCGCCGGAAATCAGGTGCTGGTCATTGATGATGACGGCCGGGACGGAGTGGATGCCGGCGCTGGTGTAGAAGGCTTCGCGCTCGCGCACTTCGGCGGCGAATTCTTCGCTTCCCAGAATGGCGCGCGCACGAGCCTCATCCAGCCCTGAATGCGCCACCGCGCGCAACAGCACCGCGTGCGACTCCATGTCTTCGCTGCGCGTGTGGCAGGCGGCGAGCAGCGCCTTCTTCAGCGCCGGCTGCAGCGCCGCGTGCTCCACGCCAGCCCAATGCAGCAGGCGGTGCGCGTCAAAGGTGTTGTAGATGCGGCCGCGTCCGCCGGCGTTGAAGCTGAAGCCCACATCGGCGCCGCGCTGGCGAATGGTGTCGCGTATCTGCGCTTGCTGCTCTGCCGTCGATCCGTACTTTTGCGCCAGATGTTCGCCGATATCCTGGCCGCCGGGCGGCATCTGGGGGTTGAGCTCGAAGGGCTGGAAGCGCAGCTCCGCCTGGACCTCGCCCTTGAGATGCTCCAGTGCCTGTTCCAGCGCTGACAGACCGATGGCGCACCAGGGGCAGGAGATGTCGGAGACGAAATCGATCTTCAGTGTCTGGGTCATGGGGCGCTTTCGCTCGGGATTGAAATATAGCCAAAACAAGCGCAATGGCTTGAAGGCGAGAGGGATGCTGCCTACACTGTAATTCCGTTTTTTCTTCAACGCTTGAGCAAGGAGATTCTCATGTCAACGCAAAGCAATGCCGTCGGCTGGTTCGAAATCTATGTCGCCGACATGGAGCGCGCCAAGAAGTTTTACCAGGCGGTGATACAGCGCGAGCTGTCGGACCTGCCCAGCACCGACGGCGCGCAGATGTGCGCCTTCGCGTGGGAGGGCAAGTCGGGCGGCAGCGCCGGCGCACTCGTCAAGAGCGGCAAGATGGGGCCGGGTTCCGGCGGTACGCTGGTGTATTTCTCCTGTGACGACTGCGCGGCCGAGGTGGCTCGCGTCGCGCCCGCCGGCGGCAAGGTGTGGCAGACCAAGATCCCCATCGGCCCCTACGGTTTCATCGCCATCGTGCAGGATACGGAAGGCAACACCATCGGACTGCACTCCATGAAGTAGCTTGGGGCGCATGCGATATCCTGTGCGCTGTTTTTCGTTGGGGTAACGCATGACGCATTGGGATCGACGCCAATTTCTGCGCAGCGGCGCACAGGCCACAGGCGCTGCCGCCGCACTGTCCTTGTTTCCGCCCGCCATCCGCCAGGCGCTGGCGGTCGAACCGTATCGCGCCACCGGGACGATTCAGGACGTGGCACACATCGTTGTGCTGACGCAGGAGAACCGCTCCTTTGACCACTTGTTCGGCGCCAGCCGGGGCGTGCGCGGTTTTTCTGACCGGTTCGCGATTCCTCTGGAAGGCGGCGACGGTTCGCAGCGCCGCACGGTGTTGCAGCAGCCGCGCGTGAGCAGCCAGGGTTCGGAGCCGGTGCAGCCGTTCCATCTGGACACGCAGCAGAACTTTGGGCTGATGCGCACCGAGGGCACGGCCCACACCTGGCCCGACGCGCAGCAGGCCTGGGGCCAGGGCAAGTTGAGCCAGTGGACCCAGGCCAAAGGCGAGCATTCACTGGGCTATTTCGCGCGCGCCGACATTGCGTTTCATTACGCGCTGGCCGACGCCTTCACACTGTGCGATGCCTATCACTGCTCGTTTCAGGGCGGCACCACGCCCAACCGCCTGTTCCTGTGGAGCGGCACCAATGACCCGCATGCCACGGGCCACGGCCCCGCCACCTTCAACGACATTGCCACGCTAAAGCCGCAGCCCGGACGCGACAGCTATACCTGGACCACCTATCCTGAACGCCTGCAGGCCGCAGGCATCAGCTGGCAGATTTATCAAGACCTGGACGACAATTTCGACGACAACTCGCTCGCGTTCTTCAAGGCCTATCGCGACGCCTATGCGGATGCGCCAGGCAGTTCCGCGCCACTCAAGGCCCGAGCGAGCACAACGCGCAATCTCGAACAACTCCGGGCCGACGTACTGGCGAACCAACTGCCCCAGGTAAGCTGGATCGTGGCGCCCGAGCTGGGCTCCGAGCACCCGGGGGATTCGAGCCCGGCGCAGGGCGCGGACTACACGGCGCGGGTGCTGGAGGCGCTGACATCCAACCCCGAGGTCTGGAGCCGCACGGTGCTGATCCTGAACTACGACGAGAACGATGGTTTCTTCGACCATGTGCCGCCGCCCGCAGCGCCGTCCTATCTGCACTGGAACGCTGATCCTGCGCTGGCGGTTCTGGCCGGCGGCTCCACCGTCGACACCCGCGGTGAGTACCACGAGCATCTGGTGAGCTACCGCTCCAGCGAGCAGGACAAGGCCCTGCTGCATCGCCCCTATGGCCTGGGGCCACGGGTGCCGATGCTGGTGATTTCTCCCTGGAGCCGGGGCGGCTGGGTGAACTCGCAGGTGTTTGACCACACCTCGGTGATCCGCTTCATCGAGCAGCGCTTTGGCGTGGCCGAGCCGAACATCTCGCCCTGGCGCCGCGCCGTCTGCGGCGACCTGAGCAGCACGCTGGACTTCGCGCTGCCCGACGCTTCTGCGCTGGCGCCTCTGCCCGCCACGGCCGAGCGGGCACAACGCGCGGCGGCCTTGCCCGACCGCAGCATGCCGGTCACGCCTGCGCGGGCGCTTGCACCCGGGCAGGAGCCGGGGACGCGGCCTTCGCGCGCGCTGCCTTACCAGCTGCACGTCAACAGCAACTGTCAGCCGCAAACGCAGTCGCTGGACCTGCTGTTCTTCAACCGCGGCGCGCAAGCGGCGGTGTTTCAGGTGTACGACCGCCTGAACCTGGGCCAGATCCCGCGACGCTACACGGTCGAGCCGCACAAGCAGCTCGAAGGCTCGTGGGCGCTGGCAGGGCAGAGTGGCCATTACGACCTGTGGGTGCTGGGGCCGAACGGGTTTCATCGGCATTTCACCGGTGACGTCAACACGGTGGGAAATCTGCGCCGCCCCTGGCCCGACATCGACGTCGGCTACGAACCGGGCAAGGGTGAGCTGCGTGTGCGCCTGCGCAATACGGGCAACAGCGAGTGCACTTTCGAGTTCAGCGACAACGCCTATGGCAACGTCGAGCCGGCCACGCAACAGCTGGCCGCGCACGGCGTGGCCGAGCAGAGCTGGCTGATCCGCGCCAGCAGCCACTGGTACGACTTCACGCTGCGCGTGCCGCAGCTGCCGGGCTTCAGTCGGCGCTTTGCCGGGCGCATGGAAACCGGTGCGCCCTCGTTCAGCGACCCCGCGCAACGATAATCGTCATCTACAAAGACAAGGGAATGAAGATGACGCAAAAGAGTGAAGCGCTGGATGTGGTCATCATGGCCGCAGGCAAGGGCACGCGCATGAAGAGCCAACTGCCCAAGGTGCTGCACCTGCTGGCGGGGCGCGCCTTGCTGCAGCACGTGATGGACACGGCGTCCACGCTGGGCGTGCGCAGCATGGTCGTGATCACCGGCCACGGCGCAGCGCAGGTGGAGCTGGCCTGCGAGCGCCAGATCAGCGCGAACACCCACTTCGATCTGAAGTTCGTGCGCCAGGAGCCGCAGCTCGGAACAGGCCACGCGGTACAGCAGGCCGTACCGGTGCTGCCGGACGAGGGCGTGACACTGATCCTGAATGGCGACGTGCCGCTGATCGAAGCGGCGACGCTGCAATCGCTGCTGCAGGAGTGCGCGGGCGACAAGCTGGCGCTGCTCACCGTGGACATGCCCGATCCCACAGGCTACGGGCGCATCCTGCGCGCCGGCGACGCGGTGCAGGCGATCGTGGAGCACAAGGACGCCACCGAGCAGCAGCGCCAGATCCGCGAGATCTATACCGGCGTGATGGCGCTGCCCACGGCGAAGCTGAAGACCTGGCTGGCGCGGCTGCGCAACGACAACGTGCAGCGCGAGTTCTACCTCACCGACATCGTGAAATTTGCCGTCGCCGACGGCGCGCCGGTGGTGGCCTGCAAGACCGCCGACAAGGTGCAGGTGGACGGCGTGAACAGCCCCGTGCAGCTGGCCGAGCTCGAGCGTGCCTACCAGATGCGCCAGGCAACCCGGTTCATGGAGCAGGGCGTGCGCCTGGCAGACCCGGCGCGCTTCGATGTGCGCGGCGAGCTGGTCTGCGCGCAGGACGTATCCATCGACGTGAACTGCATTTTTGAGGGCCGCGTGTCGCTGGGTGAAGGCGTGCGCATCGGTGCCAACTGCATCGTCGCCAACGCCAGCATCGCCGCCGGCGCCGTGATCCACCCCTTCACCCACATCGACGGCGAGAAGGCCGGGGTGAGCGTGGGCGAGGGCGCGCTCATCGGTCCGTTTGCGCGGCTGCGCCCCGGCGCGCAGCTGGGCCCCGAGGTGCACATCGGCAACTTCGTCGAGGTGAAGAACTCCACGCTGGCGCGCGGCGCCAAAGCCAACCACCTGGCCTACCTGGGCGACAGCATCGTGGGCGAGCGCGTGAACTTCGGCGCGGGCAGCATCACCGCCAATTACGACGGCTCGAACAAGCACCGCACGGTGATCGAGGCCGACGTGCATGTGGGCAGCAACTGCGTGCTCGTGGCGCCGGTCACGCTGGGAGCCGGCGGAACCATAGGCGGCGGCTCCACCATCACGCGCGACACGCCCGCGGGCGCGCTGAGCGTGGCGCGTGGCAAGCAGGTCTCCGTTGCCAACTGGCAGCGGCCGAAAAAGAGCAAGCCTTGATCGCCCGCTGGGCCTTGGCGGGCCTGTTGCTGCTGGGCTTGGCTCCTGCAGTGGTGGCCGAGGAATCCCTTTGGTTCGAACAGGGGCGGCCCAACCCCGCAGCGCTGCAGGCGCTGGAGCTGCTGGCCGCAGCGCCCGCCGATGGCCTGGATCCGCGGGACTACGACACGCAGCGCTTGACCGATGCGCTGACGCAGTCGGCGCTTGGCCCTCTGGCAGGCGAGGCACTGAGCCACCTCGACGCCCGGCTCACGCTGGCGATGCAGCGCTTGCTGAGCGATCTGCACGGCGGGCGCATCGATCCGCGCCAGATCCACGCGAATTTCGACCTGGCGCCACCGGCCCCTTTTGACCCGGCCGCTGTGCTGCGTGAAGCCCTCATCCGGCAGCGCTTGCCCCAGGCCGTGCGCGAGGCGGCGCCCGCGCTGTCGCAGTATGCCAACCTGCGCAACGCGCTGGCGTTGTACCGCGCGCTGGCCAAGTCAGAGGCATGGCAACGGCCACTGGCCCCTGTGCCGCGCAAGAAGCTGGAGCCGGGTCAGGATTGGCCGGGTACGCCGGCCCTGCGCCAGCGCCTGCTGGCCCTGGGCGACCTCGCGCCCGATGCATCCGTGCCGGCGCTGGCCACGCGCTATGAGGGCGCGCTGGTCCAGGCGGTGCAGGGTTTTCAGCAGCGCCACGGCCTGGACTCCGATGGCGTCATCGGCGCGGACACCTGGTCGCAGCTGGCGCTGACGCCCGAGCAGCGGGTGCGCCAGATCGAGCTGACGCTGGAACGCCTGCGCTGGACACCGCTGCTGGCCGGGCCGCGCATGATCGTGGTGAACCTGCCGGAGTTCGTGTTGCGCGCGTACGAGGTGCACGACGGTCGCATCGATCTGCGGCTGGAGTCAAAAATCATCGTCGGCTCGGCCTTCAAGACCGGCACGCCGCTGTTCGACGAGCGGATGCGCTTCATTGAATTCAGCCCCTACTGGAACGTGCCGCCGTCGATCGCGCGCAAGGAGCTGGTTCCCAGGCTCAGGCGCGATCCCGGGTACTTCCTGGCGCAGGGTTTCGAGTTCGTGGCGAGCGACGGACGAGTCAGTTCCGGCCTGTCCGACGCGCAACTGGAGGCGGTGCTGGGCGGGCAGATGCGCCTGCGCCAGCGCCCGGGACCGAAGAACGCGCTGGGCTCCATCAAGTTCGTCTTTCCGAACAACGACAACATCTACCTGCACGACACCTCGGCGCCCGAGCTGTTTGCGCGTGCGCGCCGCGACTTCAGCCACGGCTGCATCCGTGTCGAGCAGCCGCTCGCGCTGGCGAAATTCGTGCTGCAGGATCAACCCGACTGGGACGAGCAGCGCATCCGCGACGCCATGGCCCAAGGCCATTCGGCCACGCTCAAGCTCACGGACGCCATTCCCGTGGTCATTGCCTACAGCACCGTCGTCGTCAAGCAGGGCAAGGTGAACTTCCTGCGCGACCTCTACGGTCACGACCGGGTGCTGGACCAGGCCCTCAGGCAGCATTCCGCCAAGCTGCAAGCGCCAAACGCCAGGGCGCGGTAGACTTTGCAGCATGACTTTTCCTGCCATTTCATGACTCAGCCCTCACGCCGCCTGTTCTTGCGCCGCAGCGCTGGCTTGGCTGCGGCCCTGCCACTGGCCTTTGCGCCCTCTGCCTGGGCTGCGATGGCGCCAACGCGCAGCCTGGCCTTCGATCACCTGCACACCGGCGAAAAGTTGTCCCTGGTTTACGCCGAGCGCGAGGCCTATGTGCCTGATGCCCTGGTGCGGCTGAACCACCTGCTGCGCGACCACTACTCGGGCGAGGTCGGAGTTATCGACCCGCAGTTGTTTGATCTGCTGTTTCGCGTGCAGCAGACGCTGGGCGCCTCACGACCGTTCGAGGTGATCTCGGCTTATCGCGGCGCCGCGACCAACGAGCGCCTCAGAAACACCGGCGGTGGCGGCGTGGCCAGCAAGAGTCTGCACCTGCAGGGGCAGGCCATCGACATACGCATCGCTGGCGTGCCGCTTTCGGACCTGCGCAAGGCAGCGCTGTCGCAGAAAGGCGGTGGCGTGGGTTTCTACGCGCGAGAGCAGTTCGTGCACGTCGACACCGGCCGGGTGCGCAGCTGGTAGCCGGGTAAATCAACCCGGCCGCGAGGCGCTCAGCGGTACGCGCGGTTCGAACTTGGCGCGCTTGATCGAGAAGAAGGCCTTGACGTTGCGCACATTGGCGTCGCTGGTGAAGAGCCGCTGCGCCAGCGCCAAGTAGCCGGGCATGTCGCGCGCCACCACCACCAGGCAGAAATCGGGCCCCGGGCTCACGCGATAGCACTGCTGCACCGCTTCGTCTGCCACCACCCGCGCCTCGAACGACTCGCATTGTTCGTTGCCCTGGCGGTCCAGCGTCACCTCTACGATGGCGGTCAGTCCATGGCCCAGTGCGACGGCGAGCTTGTCGCTGTCGAGCAGCGCCACTTCGCGCGCGATCAGTCCCGAATCGCGCAGCCGCTTGATGCGCCGCAGGCAGGTGGGCGGCGAGATGTGGGCCAGCTCGGCCAGCGCCTGGTTGCTGCGCGAGGCGTCGGATTGCAGCAGCTCCAGCAGCATCAGATCGACTTCATCTATGTTCAATAATTCCATAAAAATCAAGTATATGAAATATCGAGTCTTTGAAGCTGGTTTGTGAAATAATAGTTTGAAATAGCTGATTATTTATATCATATATTTCTCATCGATCGCACTAGCATCGCTGCATTCTGATTCTGGAGTTGTTCTATGTGCGGCATCGTCGGCGCGGTTTCGAACCGCAATATCGTTCCCATCCTGGTCCAGGGACTGCAGCGGCTCGAGTATCGCGGTTATGACTCCTGTGGCGTGGCGGTGCACGCCAGCGGCGGGCTGACGCGCGCGCGCAGCACGGCGCGCGTGGCCGAACTGCAGGAGCAGGTGACCCAGGACAAACTGGAAGGCCATACCGGCATCGCGCACACGCGCTGGGCCACGCACGGGGCGCCTGCGGTGCACAACGCGCATCCGCATTTCAGCCATGGCGCGGGCGCGGCGGACGCTCGCTCGCCCCGAGTGGCCTTGGTGCACAACGGCATCATCGAAAACCACGACCAGTTGCGCGCGGCGCTGCAGGCCAAGGGCTATGTGTTTTCCAGCCAGACCGATACCGAAGTGATCGCGCACCTGGTCGACTCGCTCTACGAAGGCGATCTGTTCGAAGCCGTCAAGGCCGCGCTGCCGCAACTGCACGGCGCCTACGCACTGGCGGTGATGCACAAGGACGAACCGCAGCGCGTGGTCGGTGCGCGCGCCGGCTCGCCGCTGATCCTGGGCGTGGGCCAAGACGGCGCGGAACATTTCCTGGCGAGCGACGCCATGGCGTTGGCCGGTGTGACGGATCAGATCGTGTACCTGGAAGAAGGCGACATGGCCGACCTGCAGCTGGGCCGCTACTGGCTGATGGACCGCGCCGGCCGCGCACTGACAGCCGAGCAGCGCCCGGTGAAAACCGTGCACGCGCACAGCGGCGCGGTCGAGCTCGGCCCCTACCGCCACTACATGCAAAAGGAAATCTTCGAGCAGCCGCGCGCCATCGCCGACACGCTCGAAGGCGTGGAAGGCATCGTGCCCGAGCTGTTCGACGGCGTGGGCGAGTCCGGCGCTGCCGCCTGGCGCGTGTTCAAGGAGATCGACTCGGTGTTGATCCTGGCCTGCGGCACCAGCTACTACAGCGGCTGCACCGCCAAGTACTGGCTCGAGAGCATCGCCAAAATACCGACCCAGGTCGAAGTGGCGAGCGAATACCGCTATCGCGAGTCCGTGCCCAACCCCAGAACGCTGGTCGTCACCATCACGCAGTCGGGCGAAACGGCCGACACGCTGGCCGCTCTGCGCCATGCGCAAAGCCTGGGCATGAAGCACACGCTGACGATCTGCAACGTCGCCACCTCGGCCATGGTGCGCGAGTGCGAGCTCGCCTACATCACGCGCGCCGGCATCGAGATCGGCGTGGCCTCGACCAAGGCATTTACGGCGCAGCTGGCCGGCCTGTTTCTGTTGACGCTGGCGCTGGCGCAGTCCAAGGGACGGCTGTCCGAAGGCGAAGAAGCGGCGCATCTGAAAGCCATGCGCCACTTGCCCGCAGCGCTGCAGGCGGTGCTGGCGCTGGAGCCGCAGGTGATGGCCTGGGCCGAGGACTTCGCGCGCAAGGAAAACGCGCTCTTCCTGGGCCGAGGCATGCACTATCCGATCGCACTGGAAGGTGCGCTCAAGCTCAAGGAGATCAGCTACATACACGCCGAGGCCTACCCCGCCGGCGAGCTCAAGCACGGCCCGCTGGCGCTGGTCACGAGCGAGATGCCGGTGGTGACGGTGGCGCCCAACGACGCGCTGCTGGAGAAGCTCAAGAGCAACCTGCAGGAAGTGCGCGCCCGTGGTGGCGTGCTGTACGTGCTTGCCGACGCCGACAGCCACATCGAATCAGCCGAAGGCATCCACGTGATCCGCATGCCCGAGCACTATGGCGCGCTGTCGCCGCTGCTGCACGTCGTGCCGCTGCAACTGTTGGCCTACCACACCGCCTGCGCCCGCGGGACAGACGTTGACAAACCCAGGAACCTGGCCAAGAGCGTGACCGTCGAATGACGGGCATGCTGTTGCGGCACGAATGATCGTATAAATAAAGGGTGTCAACGGCAAATAAAAGGTGTCAAGGCAAACGTGCAGCAAACACCTTTCATCGGCTTTG
>CAILZB010000041.1 GCA_903838565.1 uncultured beta proteobacterium
ACGCGACGGCCAACACCGCTCCACTTGATGGATAAGTAGGGGGTCGGCATGGATATGTGGACAAGCTTGCAAAACGCCCAGCTTGACCACATACCCACACCTCCCACCCGTACTTACCCACAAGGGTCTTGCCTACGGCCTGACGCGCTTCGCTTGCCAATCAGCCGTTTGAAATGAATCCCAAATACCCAAGTACGGAGTCCATTTATTGAGTATGAATGAGTACCGGGTATTTCACATGGCGCCCGCCGGTGACATGGGCACGGAGGAGTCGATGGCGCAAAGCTTCTCTCTGGCCAACACGGTGCCGCAAAGCGTCGTAGGCAACCGCCACGCCTGGGCGGCGATCGAGAAGGCCACGCGCAAGTATGTGATGCGCGCCGCCGGAGATGTGTTCGTGATCACCGGCCCGGTGTTCGAGCCGAATCCGCCCACGATTGGCGCCAACCGGGTGTGGGTGCCGCAGCATCTGTTCAAGCTGGTGTACGACCCGTCCACCGGACGCGCCTGGGCGCACTGGCTGGACAACCGGGATGAGGCGCACGCCGGCAAGCCGATCAGCTACGCCGAGCTGGTGCAACGCACCGGCATCGAGTTTCTTCCCGCAAGCAGCACGACGGCCGCGCTGTCACCGTTTTCGTTGACCGCGATTTCACCGAAAATCCGCGAATGAGCAGCCCACGTTTCGATCTTCGCCCGGGCCTGACGGAGCCCGTCGTCCTGCTGATTTCGCGCCGCGCGGTCGAGAGCATGGACGTCGCCTCGGTGCTCAAACCGCTGAACATCCTGCTGGCGGCGCGCGAGGATACCTGGCTCTACCGCGGGCAGTTGTCGCTCGTCGTCGACGGCTACGAGGATGATCCGCGTGCCCTGGTGGACATTCCCGAGGTTCGGGCCTTTCTGCGCGCCTTCAGCGCTGCCTGGCCGTACTGGGCGTTCTTCTTCAATCAGGTCGACGACAGCATCATCATTCTGGGCTCCTGCGTTTGTGGCGCTGCCTACCCGGGCGGTGGCGCAGTGCAGATCGACGCGGAGAGGCTCAGGTCATTCCTGTTCGATGGATTCGCCGGCGTGAACGCGCTGTTCGAAAAGCACGGATTCCCCGAATCCGAAAACGAAATCATCAGCCGTGGCTTGCTGGAGGTGATCGAACAGGCCGGCTTGACGAGGTAAGTGCGCAGGGCTGCTTCCAGCCTGCCGATTCAAAGTCAGTGTGCGGTTTTCGAAACCCCTGCCTGGGGCTGTTCACTGACTCAGGTCTCCAGTGGCTTGCAGATGGCATCGATTCGGGCCAGCACCTCAGGTGTGAGCTTGGGCGTGAGCGCCAATGCGCCCAGGTTGTCCTGCAACTGGCTCAGCTTGCTCGCACCCAGAATCACGGTACTGACGCGCGGGTTCCTGTTCACCCAAGCAATGGACAATTGGGCCACGTTGCCGCCCAACTCGGTTGCAATCTCGCTGAGCTGGCCCACGGCCACATTCCTGGCTGCATCGGTCAGGCCGGGCAACAAGAAGCTCATGTCACCCATCGCTCCGCGGCTGCCCGCTGGTACGCCATTGCGGTACTTGCCGCTCAGCAGGCCTGAAGCCAAAGGGCTCCAGGTCGTCAGGCCCAATTGCATGTCATCGTACAGACGGCTGTATTCCTGTTCTACGCGCGAGCGGTGAAACAGGTGGTACTGCGGCTGCTCCATCACGGGCTTGTGCAGGTGGTGGCGCTCGGCGATCTCGTAGGCAGCGCGAATCTCGTCCGCGCTCCATTCACTGGTGCCCCAATACAAGGCCTTGCCCTGAGTGATCATGTCGCTCATGGCCCACACGGTTTCTTCAATCGGGGTGAGCGGATCGGGGCGGTGGCAGAAGACCAAGTCAATGAAATCGAGCTGCATGCGCTTCAAGGAACCATCCATCGCCTGCGACAGGTACTTGCGGTTCAGGGTGTTGCGCTTGTTCACCTTCAGGCCCGGCGTCTCCAGGCCCCAGTAAAACTTCGTAGAGACCACGTAGTCCAGGCGAGCCCACTTCAAGGCCTTGAAGGCCGCACCCATCACCACCTCGCTTTGCCCCTGGGCATAGGCTTCGGCGTTGTCAAAGAAGTTGATGCCAGCATCTTTGGCGGCGGCCAGCATCTCCGATGCGGCCTTGGTGTCCACCTGGTTGTGGTACGTCACCCAGGAGCCCAGGGAGAGTTCGGAGAGTTGCAGGCCGCTGCGGCCGAGACGTCGATATTGCATGGTGTTTGTCGCTCTCGTGATGAGAGCCCTGTGTTTCGGGGGTGTCTGCAGACGGGAAATTCCATCCGATCCGCTGAAGTATGGCAGAGGCGAAAGGCAGGCATTTTTTGCTGGCGGCACGAGTTTCTCGCTCCAGCATGCATGCCATGCCGATCAGGGAAAACGGATTGCAAACCGGCTCCGATAGCCGCTTTCGAGGCCTTTTCTTGCGCGATGCCGGAGTCAGACCGGTAGCCCGCGCCGTGTGGAAAGTCGCGTCCCGGGCAGTGCTTTAGATTCCGCTGCCGAGCGGCGCGTCCTGGGTGACACGTCGTTGGTTGTGAAGAAGGCAATGCTGTGCTGCAACTGCTTGGCCTGACCCGACAATTCTTCGCTGGTTGCCGCAAGTTGCTCCGAAGCGGATGCGTTTTGCTGTGTGGCTTGGGATAGCTGCCCCATGGCGCCGCCGATGTGCCGGACCGATCCGCTTTGCTCTGCGCTGGCGGCGGCGATTTCCCGAACCAGTTCGCTGGTCCTTTGGATGCTGGGTACGATTTCGTCCAACAGTTTTCCGGCGCGCTCTGCCGTGGACACGCTCGACCCGGCCAGATCACCGATCTCCCTGGCGGCCTGCTGGCTGCGCTCGGCGAGCTTGCGCACCTCCGCGGCGACCACGGCAAAGCCCTTGCCATGCTCACCTGCTCTGGCGGCTTCAATGGCGGCATTCAAGGCCAGCAGGTTGGTCTGGTAGGCAATGTCGTCGATGATGCCGATCTTGGCGGCAATCTGTTTCATGGCCAGCACCGTCTGATTCACCGCGCTGCCGCCGTCCGTCGCTTCCTTGCTGGCTTTTGAGGCCATGCTTTCAGTGACTCGGGCGTTGTCACTGTTCTGGCTGATGCTTGCCGACATGACGTCGATCTGGGTCGTGGACCCTTCGACGCTGGCGGCCTGTTCACTGGCGGCCTGGGACAGGGCCTGCGCTGTGGCGCTGACCTGGTCGGCTGCGCCTGTCAGTGCATTGGCAGCATCGCGCACTTCGCCCATGACTCGCGTCAGGTTCTCTGCTGTTGCGTTGGCGCTGTCCTTGACCTTGCCAAACAGCCCGGCGTAGTCTTTCTCGATGCGTTGGGTCAGATCTCCCTGGGCCATGGCGGCCAGCACGGTGGCGACATCGGTCAATCCTCGTTCGCTGGTATCGAGCAACTGGTTCATGCCGGTGGACAAGGTGGCGAAGAAGCCCGTCTTGTCGCTCAGGTTCAGTCTTTGCCGGAAGTCGCCCTGCGTGGCCAGATGCACCAGCGCATCGATTTCCCGCTCGGCAGCGAGCTGCTCGGTGACATCACTCCACTGCCCGATCGTGCCAAGGCGTTCGCCATCATCGGTCACGACGGCGGTGGTGCTCAGGTCGTACATGCGGCCGCCGAGTTCGAGCCTGGATTGGGCCGTGCCGTTGATCTGCCGCAGTCGTGCCAGCGCGGCCGGCGGATCGGCGTAGAACATCCCGATATTTGCGCCTTGAATCTTTTCCGGATCAAAGCCGGGAATCTGGCGATTGAATCCTTCACGGTGTTTGCGCAATGTGTCGCGCATGGCGTGATTCACGTAGACGACAGTTCCGTCATCTGCGGCAATTCGCACCGGCAGGCTCACATGGTCGAGTGCCGCTTTCACGCGGGCGTTTAAACGCGCTGCAGCATCTGCCGACATCATGAGTTCACGCGCTCGGTCTGCCGCAGTTGTCACCTTGTGCTTTTCACCGGGCAGACTTTCCATACGGTCGTCAAAATGGCCTTGGACATACTGGCCGATCACTTCGACCAGCCGGGCATTCATCGACATGTGGGCGTTGACCACGTCGTTGACGTTGTTGGCCATTTCCCGGAAGGCGCCCGAGAAAGAATCGGCCGGCATCTGGTGGCTGATTTCGCCCAATTCGTTGTGTCGACGCGCCATTTCCTTCTGCGCTGCCTCAAACGCGATCAAGGTTGACTGCATGGCGCCCATGGAGCGCAGCAGTTGGCCGGTCTCGTCGGGCGCGTCAGTGCTGACGTGGCTGGTCAGATCGCCGTTGGAGACGCGTTTCGCCTCGTCCCTTGCCTGTGCCAATGGACCGGTGATACTGCGGGTGATCAGCAAAGCGCACGCCGTTCCCAGCAGCACCGACAAGACGCCGAGCAGCAGCAGCAGGTTGCGCGCGCGGTCATTCGCGGCCTTGATCGGTATCGCCGACTCGTCCAGTGCCTTGCGCTGCAGGTTCAAGAGTACTTCCACCTTGGCGAGGTAGGCCTTCGCCGTTGGCACAAACGTCGTTTCCAGCAACTTGTCGGCTTCCAGCGCGCTGCCCGCCTTCTTGAGGCGACTCACTTCGTCACGCGAGGCGGTGTAGTCCTTTCGAATGGCACCGATTTCGGCAAACAGCGCCCGCTCTGCCTCGCTCGCCATCAAGGTGCCGACTTTGTTCTGGATCTCGGTCGTCGCGGTTCCGGAAAGTTTTTGCTCTTCGGCGAAGAATGTGGCCAGCGTCGCGTCGCTGCTTTTGGCAATCGCGGTGGTGCGTCGCACGGCTGTGTGGATGTTTCTATACCAGTCCGCGATCAATCGCTCCTTGGCCAGCGGTGCCTCGATCAGACCCTGCGTGGCGGACGAGGCCGTTTGAAGTTGCCACACGCCCACGATCGTCGTCACCAGGCTCAGCACGAGAACGAGTGCAAATCCGAGGGCCAGACGGCTACCGATGGCTAATTTGTTCATAAAGTTCCTGAAATGGAAAGGGATTTCCTGCCGCTATTTTGCCCCGTCCGGCGACAGGCTCAATCCAGAGACGGCAGCTCGGGAGCCGAACGCAGGTGGAACACCCTGGCACGACGTGCAGCTGCCATAATGAATATGGCCTCGCAAGCGTCGAGGCTGCCATCAAGGCCGGCGCGATTTCAGCGTCGGCGGATTGCTATGCCCGCGACCTTCCGCAGCGGGACTCTCAGCCCACGGAGATCGAACATGGTTCTGCTTGAATTCGCAATGACGCCGGGTGGAAAGGGCGAAAGCGTGAGCGAATACGTCGCCCGCATTCTCGATGTCATCGACCGCTCCGGTGTACCCTACCAACTCACGCCCATGGGCACCATCCTCGAGGGAGACTGGGACCGCGTGATGAGCGTGGTCAGCGCCTGCTTCAAGGCGCTCGAGCCCGACTGCACGCGCATTGGCATGAATCTGAAAGTCGACTACCGCGCCGGCCCGGCAGGGCGGATGAGAAGCAAGACCGAGAAGGTCGAGGAACGCCTGGGTCGCAAGCTGGCGACCTGAGCCTCCATTCAGACCACGTCCTTTGTGTCCAGTCAGCCGCACCATGGGACTTTGCCTTTGCAGCCTCGCGGTTGCCACTCACAGGCGCTCTGAACCGCTTTGGCCCAGGCCCTGAAGTCCTTCGTTTGTCAAGTACCTTTTGAGAGTTTCACCATGACCATCTGTCCTGTTGCCATCGCTGTGGGTTGCCAGAAGTGCCCTGCATTGAAGCTGTGTCCGCTCAAGTCCCTGCTGGGCGATCAGCCTAAAGCGCCGAGCGCCAGTCCGGTGGCCGTGCCGCGCCGCAAGCCGGGTGCCAGCGCGACCAAAGGAGCTTCCAAAAGAGCGGCGCCTGGCCGCAAGAAATCCAGCTGACAGGGTAAGCCCATGCGCCGTTGCTGATGCGCGCAAAATCGCTGCGCATGGATTTATTCAAAATATATCGTGCATCGCTGCACATCGCGTTCGCCGCAACGCTGACGACGGAATCGACAGGCACGCTGATTCAGCGTGCTCGTGGCGTCTGACCGCGTGCGGCACGAAACCAAGGAACTTGCGTAATGACCACCTTCAGCCGGACGCCACTGTGCAATCGCGCCGACATCCAGCGCTTCGAGCAGGAAATGCCGTTCGATCAGCGCCTGGCGGCGCGCAGCATCTATGACCTGTTCGTGGCCACGGCTCAGCGCCACCCGCAACGTATCGGCCTGACCATGATCATGACCGGCGCCGCCGACGAGCAGCCCCGTCGGATCAATTACCGCGAGATGCTGGGCCTTATCCGCCGTGCAGCCAACATGTTCGACGCCATTGGCGGCAAGCGCCCCGGGGTCGCCTATATGCTGCCGAACCTGATCGAGACCCATGCCACGCTGTGGGGCGCGGAAACGGCCGGCTTTGCGGTGCCGATCAACTTTCTGCTGCAGCCCGACCATATCGCCGAATTGATACAGGCCTCGGGCGCGACCATCCTGGTGGCGCTGGGTCCGCATCCTCACCTGGACATCTGGGAAAAGGCTCAGTTGGTCAAAGGCCTGTTGCCGCACATCACGCTCATTCGCGTGGTGCCCCCCGCAACGCCGGCCGCGCAGGACGTGCTCGATTTTCACGCGACCCTCGATCGCTATCCGGCCGACCGTCTGCTGATGGCACCCGGAAGCGGAGACGACATTTCGGCCTATTTCCATACCGGCGGGACCACCGGAACGCCCAAGCTGGTGGCGCATACGCACCGCAGTCAGATCGTCTCGGCTTTCGGCGGTTCGGTGATGCTGCACATGTCCGACCAGGACGTGTTTACCAGCGGCTTTCCGCTGTTTCATGTCGCCGGTACCATCATCTGCGGCCTGTCCTGTTTCATGAGCGGCGGCGAGGTGCTGATTCTCTCCCCGGTCGGTTTCCGCAATCCCGCCATGGTCAGCGGATTCTGGAAGATCGTCGAAAAATACCAAGCGACATTGGTCGGCGCCGTGCCCACCGCACTCGGTGCCATTCTTGATGTGCCCATTGACGGCGCCGACATCTCCAGCGTGCGCGTCGGCATCTGTGGCGCGGCCTCGCTGCCGCGGGCCGTGGGCGAACGCTTCGAACAACTCACCGGCAAGCATCTGCATGAAGTGCTGGGCATGACCGAGTCCTCCGGCCTGACCTGCATCGATCCGGCCGGTGGCGAGCGCGGCCCGGGTTCGGTCGGCTATGCCCTGCCGTACACGCAGGTCGAGATTCGCCAGCTCAATGCCGACGGCAGCGTGGGCCCTGTATGTGCTTGCGAGGAGATCGGGGTGCTGACGGTGCGCGGTGATACGGTTTCGCCTGGCTACAAGAACGTCGAGCAAAACACTGGCGTGTTCAGCGACGGCCTGCTGAACAGCGGCGATCTGGCCTACACCGATGCCGTGGGGCGCATCTATGTGGCCGGGCGTGCCAAGGATCTGATCATCCGCAGTGGTCACAACATCGACCCCTTGATGATCGAGAACGTGATGACCACGCATCCGGCGGTGGCACTTGCTGCCGCGGTCGCTCAGCCCGACGCCTACGCCGGCGAGATACCGGTCTGCTACGTCACCTTGCGCCCCGGCGCCAGTGTTACCGACACCGAACTGCATGCCCACGCCCAGACCCACATCGCGGAGCGCCCGGCCTGGCCGCGGCATATCTACCTCATCGACGTGATGCCTGTGACCAACGTCGGCAAGATCTACAAACCGCAACTGCGCGTCGATGCCGCAAAGCGCCTGGTGCAGCACATCGTGACCGAGGACCTCGGTCTGAGCGACGCGCGCATTCACGTGGCCGACGGAGGCAAGCGTGGTTTGAAGGTGAGCGTGGTATTGCCCGAATCTCTGGCCCAGCAGGTGTCCAAAGTCACCGCGGCGCTGGCGGATTTTGTCTTCGAATCCAGCGTCGCTGTGGGCTGACAGGACACCATCGAAGCGCTATGCCAACCACGCGTCGCCCATCCCGCCGCGGCGCCATGTGCGGCCTTCCTTGAAGACCTGAAGCAAGCAGTTGGCTTGCGGGCCGCTCTTCTTGAGCGGTCTTGAGGACGACTTGCGGCGCGCCCCATTGTTGCCGCTACGCACGTTGACGGCACCTACCGACATTCGTACTGCGCCCGAGTTGATCCGGTCGAAATCGACCAGACGCTCCAGCGTCTGCTTCAACGGCGAAGTGTCGCAGAAGCTGATCGCCGCCGGCGTGCCGCGCTGCTGGAAGGCCACGGCCCTGAAGGTCTCACCACAGACCGGGCATGATTTTGTGCCCTCATCCATGGGGTCTTTCGCTTGCCAAGAGGGTTTTCAATGCCGTGTTGTGCGTTATTTCCGGTCGGCGTTGCGGATCGCCTCCTTGACATCGCCAAGCTTCTTTTCCGCGCTGCCTTCGACCTGTTGCAGCAACCCCTTGGCCTGTTGCTCCTTGCTGCCCACCAGCTTGCCAGCTTCCTCCTGAACCTTTCCGGCGAGGTCTTTGAAAGTGCCGTTGACTTGATCTTTATTCATCATGGATTGCCTTGAGAGTTGAAGTGATTTCGGTGTGTGCGAGTCGGTTCATGACCCACGAGTGAATGCTATGAAATCGTCAAGATCCTCACCGTGCGCTGGCACACAGATCCTGTTGAAGGGCTGAAAGTTGGCAGCAATGACCGGCGAAAGCGCTCCGTTCGCCGGCGACCCGGGACAGATTTGCAAGCCCCCCCATTCCATTGGATACTCTGGGGATGTATCTGCCACCTCAGTTTGCCGCCAAGGAGCGCTCGCTCGCGCTGGACTTGATGCGCCGGCACGCGTTTGCCAGCGTCATCAGCACCGACGACGAGGGCACGCCCTTTGTGTCGCATATCCCGCTGCACCTGGAAGATCGCACCGCTGCCGGGGCGCCTGCCAACAGCGACTGGGTGCTGTTGGGCCACGTCGCCAAGGGTAATGCGCATTGGCGCTACCTCGAGTCGCGGCCGCGGGCACTGGTCACCTTCCTGGGCCCGCACGCCTTCATGTCGACGCGCGTCTATCCCGATCTTGTGCGTGTTCCCACCTGGACCTATTTGGCCGTGCATTGCACCGTGCAGGCGACACTGATCACCCAGGCCGATGCCAAAGACCGCCTGCTGAAGAAGCTGATTGCCGATCACGATCCCGCCTATGCCGAGCAGTGGCGGGGGCTGGACCAAGACTACGCGGGCAAGATGCTGTCGGCCATCGTCGGTTTTGAATTGCAGGTGACTGACGTGCAATGCAAGATCAAGCTCAATCAGCATCGACCCGAGTCCCATGCCCGCATGCACGAGACCTACGCAGCGGGCAGCGCGGACGAGCGCGAACTTGCGCAATGGATGGAACGACTGGGTCTGACCGGTGCACAGACCGACAAGGGAGGTGCTGCATGAAGGGACTGTTCGGAATCGTCGGCCTCTTGCTCAGTCTGGCCATCGTCGGGATTCTGGTGAAGAAGCAATTGGCCTCGACGCAGCAAATCGTGCCGGGCTTGCAGTTGCCCGCGGTGACGGGGGCGCAAGGCGCTGCCAGCGCCCCGGACGGCACCGTCAGGGAACAGGCTCAGCAGGTACAGCAGCAAGTCAAACAGGCTGTGGAAGCGGCCATGCAAAAGCAGCGCACCGAGCCGGACGAAAAATAGGCGGCATGCGCGACTTCGATTTCATGCAGGCGGCGCTGGCGCAGGCTCGAGAGGCGCAAGACGCCGGCGAGGTTCCGGTGGGTGCCGTGGTGGTGAAGGACGGCGTGGTGATCGCCAGCGGGCGCAATGCTCCGATCGGTGCCCACGACCCGACGGCCCACGCTGAAATGCAGGCCTTGCGCGCGGCAGCGCTTGCGTTGGGCAACTACCGGCTCGATGGCTGCGAATTGTTCGTCACGCTGGAGCCCTGCGCCATGTGCGCTGGCGCCATGCTGCACAGCCGATTGAAGCGCGTCGTGTATGGCGCACCCGACCCAAAGACGGGTGCCGCGGGTTCGGTGCTGAACCTGTTTTCCCAGGCCGAGTTGAACCACCAGACGCAGTTGCAGGGCGGCGTGCTGGCCCAGGACTGCGGCGCCCTGCTGCAGCACTTCTTTCAAGGCAGACGAGAGAGCGTGAAGACCTCGGCTTCACCGCTGCGCGAAGATGCATTGCGCAGTCCCGACGCCTGCTTTTCGGGGCTGAAGGATTACCCCTGGCAGCCGCACCATGTGAGCGACCTGCCCAGCTTGGCGGGCTTGCGCCTGCACTATCTGGATGAAGCCGCAGCGGCAACGCCGGCGCTGACCTACCTGTGCCTGCACGGGCCCGAAAGCTGGAGCTATATGTACCGCGGGCTGATCCCACAATGGCTGCGCCAGGGCCATCGCGTGGTTGCGCCCGACCTGATCGGCTTCGGCAAGAGCGACAAGCCCAAGAAGGAGGCGTTCCACCATCTGGGCTGGCAGCGCCAGGTGCTCAGCGAGTTCGTCGAGCGCCTGGACCTGCGCCGGATCGTGCTGGTGGCAACGCCGTGGAGCGCGCTGCTTGATCTGGCGGCGAGCGCTCCCGAGCGCTATGTCCGAACCGAATTGCTGGACACTGCGCAAGTTGCCGCTGGGGCGGGCGATGACGCGCCGTATCCCGACCGCGGGCACCGCGCCGCGCAGCGCGCCTTTGCTCCATAGCCGCTCGGGACGATGCGATACTCGCCGGCATGAGCCACATCTACATCTATTCCCCGTCCAGTGCGGTGCGCGACAAGGCCGTCTTCAGACGCGGTATTCGCCGGCTTCAGGCGCTGGGCCACGAGGTTGAAATCGATCCGCACACCTTGTCCAGCGCCATGCGCTTTGCCGGCGACGATGAGACGCGGCTCGCGGCCATTCACCGTGCCGCCGCCAGTGGCGCCGCTGTGGCGATGATCGCCCGCGGCGGCTACGGACTCACGCGCATCCTGCCTGGCATACGTTACAAGGATCTCGCCAAGGCGATCGAACGCGGTACGCAGTTTGTCGGCTTCAGCGACTTCACGGCGCTGCAGTTGGGCCTGTTGTCCAGGACCGGTGCGGGGTCATGGGCCGGTCCTTCGGTGTGCGATGACTTTGGAGCGAAGGTGGAGGCCGACGGGTCTCCCGACATCGTGATGGAAGCCTGTTTCGACGATTTCCTGCAGGGGCAGGGGGAGGGCGCCGGCTGGCGTGTGGCGGCCGAACGCGGCGCAGCTGTCGGGCCCGATCTGGAGATCAACAAGTCCGTGCTGTGGGGCGGCAATCTGGCGGTGCTGGTGTCGCTGCTGGGAACGCCCTATTTTCCCGAAGTCAGGGGCGGAACCCTGTTTCTGGAGGACGTCGGTGAGCACCCCTACCGGGTCGAGCGCATGCTGACGCAGTTGCTGCACTCGGGCGTTCTGGCGCGACAAAAGGCGCTGGTGCTGGGCCAATTCACTGCCTACAAGGCCGCGCCCAACGACAAGGGATTCAAGTTCGAGACCGTCGTGCAGTGGCTGCGCAGTCACCTCAAACCCCCCGTTCTGACAAACTTGCCCATGGGCCATGTCGCCACCAAGGTGATGCTGCCTGTGGGGCGAAAGGTGAGCCTGACGCTGCAACAGCGCGACGCCTTCCTGCTCTGGGAACACGGGCACTGAATGCCGCTTTCCGGGGCGCTGGGGTTCCCCACTTCAAAAGGCGCCAGCGTGTGCCGGCACCGCCATCGCTCAGTTTGCCGGCAGCACCACGACACCGCCAAACAGTTCGATCGCATTCTGAGCCACTTTCCTGGTGTCATAGTAGGCGTAGCCGCCAACGCCGATGGCCCCCACTATTGGCGCCCAGCGTGCGAATCCCTTTGCGATGGTCTTCTGGGCCACTTTGATGCCGATCTTCCTCGCCATGGCCTGAAGCGCCACGCCGGTGACGCGTTGCACGAGAAATCGCTCGCCGGCTCGCATCACCAGATCGCGGGTGACGTGCGACGCCGTGTGCTTGAACAGGCAATAGAGCATCTGCTCCTTGGTCAGCGTAGCGTCTTTCCCGTAGACCGAGCCAATGTCTGCAACCAGCTGAGATTGAACCCGCCATACGGCAACCAGGTCGGGCAGCAGCGTCAGCAGGCCCAGCGGCCCGGGTGCCATGGCCGCGCTGCCGGAAATGGCGGCCGCCATCCTGGCCGCGCTTTCTGCCAGCACGCGAGCCTTCGACTCCGGGGCTGTGCACATCGGCTCCGTGGAGTCTGGAACAGCGGCGACGATGGAAAGGATGGCGTCGGAAATCCTGCTGACAAGGCCGCCAGGCTGCGCTGGCGCCGATACAACGGCCTCTTCGGCTGGCTGAATCGCTGGTTCACGTCCTGTTGTCATGAATACCTCCGGGTCGCAGTTGATGCAGGGCCATGCCGGTCCGCTACTCGCGCACCGTGGCCATCAATGCGGCAAAGCCGACGAAGATGCCGCCCGTGACGCGGTTGAAGACCCGCATCACCTTGGGCTTGCGCAGGTGGTGCGAGAGCTTGTTCCCGCTGACAGCATAGACCAGATACCAGGAAACCTCCACGACCATGAAGGTCGCCAGCAAGATGACGAACTGGCCTGGCTTTGGCTGCGCCGGGTCGAGAAACTGAGGAAGGAACGCCGCGGCAAACAGGATGGCCTTGGGGTTGCTGGCGGCCACCAGCACACCTTGCCGGTACAGATGCTTTGGCGCTTGCGCAGATGTGGACGCGAGCCCCTGGTCGATTTCATCGCGCACCGGGGCACGCCAGCCCTGAACGCCCAAATACGCAAGATAGGCCGCCCCTGTCAGGCGCAGGGCATCAAACACCGCCGGAAAGGCGTGCAGCAACGCGCCCATGCCGGCAGCCGAAATCGACATCATCGCAAGCAGCGAGGTCATGCAACCGCACATGGTGGCAACGGCTGCGTGCAGCCCGAAGCGGGCACTGTGGCTCATCACCAGCAGCATGTTTGGGCCGGGGGTGGCGGACACAACAAAGGTCATGGCCAGAAAAAGAATCCAGGTCTGCAGGGTCATAAAGGGGGTTCAGGATGGGGGCTGTGGCGAACTGATTTTCGTCTGTGACCGGGAGGCACTGCCGGACCATAGCAGGTGGCTTGGCCGTGCTGGCGATTGAGTCGGTATACTGAACTTGTGGAGTTGGTCTTTGCGCGCTCCTTTTTCCAGGAGGCACCGGCCGCGGTGTGATCGTGGCGCCGCAGCCGACGAAAATTCAACATGCATGTGCTCAGAATTCTCCGTTTCACCCTTGGGGCGATGTCTGCCGTGCTCGCCCTCGCAGGATGCGGCTCCTATCCGGGTGCAGCGTCCAGTGGTCGTTTTGAGGGGCCGTCGCGCCTCTCGCCATGGCAGGCCAATGACATCACCATCTACGCCATCGGCCTGGTTGGGACGCCGTATCGCTACGGTGGCAACACCCCCGACACTGGCTTTGATTGCAGCGGGCTGATCGGCCACGTTTATCAAACGCGGGCCGGCATTGCTTCGCCTCGAACCGTCTCGCTGCTGAAGGATTGGGGCCAGCCGGTATCGAGCGCCAACCTTCGCACTGGCGACCTGGTTCTTTTTAGCCAGAGCGACGTGCTGACCCACGCCGGCATTTACGTCGGAGACGGCCGGTTTGTCCATGCACCGTCGAGCGGGGGCGAAGTCAGGCTGGATAGCTTGAATTCAAAATATTGGATGGCGCAAAAAGTGGCTTTTCGCCGGCCTTGACGGTGCAGCGTGCGCCAGGCGTGATTCGTCGGCGTTTTGCCGCTCGAATCCGGAATTTCCACGATGCCCGTGCAACGGTCCGAGCTAACTGGCAGCAGCCATCACGCTGACAAACACCAGCTTCACGGTGAGCCAGGTTGCAAGCAGGATGGACCAGGATTTCCAGTTGACTCGCGGCCGGTTGAAGGTGTTTTCAGCCAGTGTGAAAACCACCGCACAGAGCGCGCCAAAGAAAAGCCCAAACAGGACTTGATAGAGCCGTTGCAACGCATAGTGTTCTGGGTCGTCAACGATCGGCTGGAACAAGCCGGTGATGCCGCCAAACATCAGCCATCGAAACGTGTATCCGCGCCAACGATACCAGTGGCTGGTGTCCGGGTTTGCCCGATGAGGCCGGATTGGCCTTGACGGCGGCATGCTTTGATTTCCTTGGCGTTGTTGGGTCATTTTAGGCGCCAGAAGAGTTGTCCTTTCTCAGGTATGGGGCCATCGTATGTTAAACACGTGAGTTAACATAATATACATCGTATGAAGTATAAGCAATTATCGACACTGCGCTAAATTCGGCTGAAATACTCACGGCGGCAAAAGTCGGTCTTGTCCTCGGCCAGTTCATATCGACTGGCTTCCGAGCGTTTCACATGCACCAGGTAATGCACGAAGTCCGGACCAAACGCGTCCACCATCACGGCGTCACCCAGCAAGGCGTCCAGTGCCTCATTCAATGAGGTCGGCAACTTTTCGTCGTGCGACCCGTACGGCGAATCGGTGGCTGGCGGTGCGCGTAACTGGCGCTCGATGCCATCCAGTCCAGCGTGGATCTGCGACGCCAGATACAGATACGGATTGGCCGCTGGCTCACCCAGGCGATTTTCGATGCGGGTCGCGCTGTCACCGCTTTCGCCCACGACGCGCAGCATGGCGCCCCGGTTGTCGCGGCCCCAAAGCACCGACTGCGGCGCCAGCGCATTCGGCTGAAAGCGCCCGTAGCCGTTGGCCGTCGGTGTGCAGAACACGGCGCTGGCGCGCGCGTGTGCCAGTAGCCCGGCCAGGTAATGCTCACCCACCGCGGACAGCGTGTATTGCGCATCGCGCGGCTGCGAACCGGCTGCCGGGGTCTCGCGCATGAAGGCATTGCGTCCAGCGCTGCCACCCGCAACAGCGCCCAGCGAATACAGGGATTGGTGCAAATGCCAGCCGCTGGACATGATGTTGGGAAATGGCGGACGGCACATGAACGTGGCATGAAAGCCGGCACGCCGCAGCGCCTGCTTGACCCCGCTGCGAAACAGCACCATGTTGTCTGCAGCGCTGAGTGCATCAGTGACGTCAAACACGGCTTCCAACTGGCTTGGGCCAAACTCAACCTCCAGCGAGCGCAGCGGCAGGCCCAGCGCCTGGGCTGTCTGCTGGATGATGCGCAAGGGCTCCTCGCACATGTCGCTCAGGCCCTCCCCCAGCAAATGGTAGCCGGGATGAATCATGGAGACCTTGGGCGGCAGCCCGGGCCAGGCGGCAAGTTCCGGGTCGAGTGCGCCGTCGTGCACGGTGTCCTCGATGCGGTAGACGTGCAACTCGATCTCCAGACCGCAGTTCAGACCATAGCCGGCATGCGCCAGACGCTGCAGCGCGCGCTGCAGCACCCGCCGCGTGTCCAGTTCCACCGGGCGGGCATCCGAGAACCACAATTGGCCCTGCAGCCAGCCGGTTTTGGGGGCCCAGGGAAGCGCCTTGAAGCTTGAGGGGTCGGCCAGCAGCAACAGGTTGCTGGCGCCTTCAAACCCCGGCAGGTCGCTTGCCCCTCCCGGCTCAAACACCTTGTAGGCGGTGCGGTCCGATGTGTCCTTGAGCATCAGCGTGCTGACCATGCCCACGCCGGCGCGCAGCGAATCCGCCACCGCAGCCGCCACCAGCGTCTTGGCGCGCAGCATGCCATGCAGGTCGCACCAGGCAAAGCGCACCAGCTCGATACCCGTAGCGTCGATCAGGCGCAGCGTTTGTGCCATGGCGGCTTGACGGGCGGCGTCGTCCGCGCCGCAGCGCTGCGCAAAGTGGTTCATGCCGCTGTTCCGGGCTTGAGCCAGGGAGCGCCCGCACGCTTGGCTGCCGCCGTGGCGCGCCAGAATGCCTCGCATTCGTTCGCGGGCGCAATGCCGTCCACGGTATCCGGGCCGGTCATGGCCGGTGCCCTTTGTCCGTCCGCGACACCGGGTGGCACGCCGCCCGCCTGCACGGTCTCGATGGCCTTGAGCAGGTTACGCCGATTTGCCATGATGACCTTGTCGCTGCTGCCCAGGTGTTCGCGCGTGCGATCCTGGATCGCGCCCATGCTTTCGCAGGCCCACTGATCGTGCACGTTGATGTCGTCTTCTCCCATCCCAAGATAGGTCTTCGTGCGCTGCTCCTCGGCGCTGTAGCCCCAGTTGTTGTGCCGGCCCGACTTGGGAACATAGTTCGGCAGGTCGACGGCTTGCAGGCGTTGCTGGCGCATCGCCTCCTTGTCCAGCGGTTCGGTGAAGCTCGTGAAGATCGCGTACCAGTAGTTGTGCGTGTCGTCCACGGGCACATGGAACTGGGTGATGGTGATGTGCTCGGACAGCGGGATGACGAAGGTGCTGGGGAAAATCGCGTTCGTCACCCGCACATGGGTCTGCGTCTCGTTGATCGGGCGCAGTGTCGTGAGCTGCAGTCCGTAATCGGTGGCCGCGAAACTGATCTGCGGCTGGTCAAATTCGCGCAGCACCTTGGTCATGGGCAGACGCTCACCGTCAAGGGTGCCGACGCTGGCGCCGCGAAACTGCCGCCCATACGAGCCTTCGAGCGATTGATCCTGAAAGAACCGGTGCAGGAACGACGCGTGCGCGGGGTCGATTCCGACTTCAAAGGCCTGCAGCCAATTGCAGGCCCAGAGTCCTTTGAACGCAAAAGTGTGGGTTGCGGGGGCCGTGAAGCAATCAAACGAAGCCAGCGCCGGCGGCGCAGAGCCGTCGGGACCCATCCACGCAAACAGCACGCCGCTGCGTTCCTGCACCGGGTAGCTGCGTTGCTTGACCTGCTGGCAAAGCTGGCTGCCGGCAGGCTCGGCGGGAGTCTCCAGGCACTGGCCATTGGCGTCAAACTGCCAGCCGTGAAACGGGCAGCGCAGGCTGGCGCCATGCTCGCTTTGCTCGAATCGCCCGAACGCCAGGTCGGCGCCACGGTGCGGGCAGTCGCGATCGAGCAGTCCCCACGAGGCGGGCGCTGCCACGCCAAGTGAGGCGGGGGCATTCCTGAATAGCACCAGGTCCTGCCCCAGCAACCGCACCGCCTTCACCGGGCGCAGCGCCATGCCGGGGTCCAGCGCGGGGTTGAACTCGTCGACCAGCGCAATGGGCTGCCAGTAATGCCGCATCAGATTGCCGCAGGGCGTGTTGGGGCCGACGCGGGTGACGAGTTCGTTGTGCTCTGCTTTCATGGGGATCCCTGGGTGGAGTGGAAGTCTTCGTAGGCCGACGGTATACCGAAACCTGAATTCAGTGTACAGTCGCTGGCATGAACTTGCAAGAGACGGTTTTGATGCAGATGCGCGACCTGATATTGCGCGGCGAATTTGGGCCGGGCCAGCGTCTGGCCGAGCAGCAGCTGGCCCAGCGCCTGGGGGCCTCGCGCACACCGGTGCGCGCCGCGCTCGTGACGCTGGAGCAGGAGTGCCTGGTTCAGACGAGCGAAAGCGGCGGCTACCAGGTGCGCCAGTTCACCCCGCGCGAGGTGGCAGACGCCATCGCCGTGCGCGGGCATCTGGAGGGCATGGCGGCGCGACTGGTGGCGGAGCACGGGGTTTCGCGCCAACTGCAGCTGGATCTTCAATCCTGCCTTGACGAAGGCGATCGCCTGCTGAACACAAAGAAACTCACCCATGAGATCTATGCCGAATACGCGGCGATGAACGACCGTTTCCACGACGGCATCCTGCAGGCCAGCGGCAACAGCGCGCTGATACGGGCGGTTGCACTGAACAACAAGCTGCCCTTTGCGCCCGCCTCGGCCACCTTGCCGATGCTGTCGACCCACGTGCAGGACCATGACTGGATGCGCTATGCGCACCGGCAACACCACATGCTGTTGGAAGCGCTCAAGCGTGGCGAAGGCGCGCGCTCGCAGGCGCTGGCGATCGAGCACACCGAAGTGGCTCAGATCAATATGCGTGCGGCGCTGGCGCAGCGCGCTCAGTCCGCGCCCCAGCTTCCCGCGATCCGGCTCGTGGTCGGAGGTTGACTTTCATGCAGCGGCCGCGAAGCGCACCGACTCACGCAAGTTGGTTCTTTCGCGTCAAGGGCTTGGCCGGGTTCCAGGTCCGAGCGGCTGAGTCCGCTCCGGCAAGGCGCTGATGGCCGCGCCAATCAGCGCTGCGATCTCGTCCCGGGAAGCGCCTTTCGCAAAATCCCGAGCGCTCAACTGCAGCTGGTTTTTCAGCAGTGGATCCGCCCCCGCATCCAGCAGCAACTGAACCGCGTCGCGCGTACCGTAGCGCGCCGCCATCATCAAGGGTGTGCTGCCGTTGGGCGACTCGGCGTCAATGTAGGCGTGGTGTTCCAGCAGCAGCCGCATCAGCGCCGGGTCGCCGCGGGTCGCGGCGTAATGCAGAGGCGTCCAGCCGGTCTTGTTCACGTCCGCACCCCTGGCCAGCAGGCCTTGCGCTGCGGGCAGGTTGCCGCGCAGCGCGGCGATCATCAGCGGTGTTTCGTCATTCTCGTTGCGCTGGTCGATCCGGGTTGCGGGCCAATCCAGCAGCACCTGCAGCACCCGCGGCGAAGGCTCGGTCAGAGCCAGACCGAGCGCGTTGCGCGATTGGGGATCGGGGCTGTTGACGTCGAATCCGCGCTGCAACAGCGCTGAAACGGTGGCGGTATCGTCTTGCCTGACGGCGCGAAAGAAATCGTCGTACGCTCCCGCTATAGCGACTAAATATCCAGTAAAAACATATAGATACAGAAGATATCTAAAGTGTTTTTTCAAGAGAAACTCCCTTGAAAAGACGCTCAAAATTGGTACTGGTCGCCTGCGCGATCAGTTCCAGCGGGCTGTCTCTGAGCTGCGCCAGTTGCTTGGCAACCCAGGGCACATAAGACGGATTGTTGGTCTTGCCACGGTAGGGAACGGGCGCCAGATACGGGCTGTCGGTCTCGATCAGCATCCTGTCCAATGGAACGAAACGGGCGACTTGGTGCAGATCGTGCGCACTCTTGAAGGTCAGAATGCCGGAGAACGAGATATAAAAACCCAGGTCCAGGGCCTCCTTCGCCACCTCCAGGGTTTCGGTAAAGCAATGGAAAACGCCACCCGCCGACCCGCTTGCACCGTCCTCACCCTCTTCACGCAGCAGCGCCAGTGTGTCTTGCGAGGCACTTCGGGTGTGGATCACCAGCGGCTTTGCGATCTGGCGTGCGGCCCGAATGTGCGTTCGGAAACGCTCGCGCTGCCACTCCATGTCGGCCACGCTGCGGCCGGCCAGACGGAAATAGTCCAGTCCGGTCTCACCGATGCCGACCACGCGGGATTGCTGGCCGCGCGTGACCAGGTCGTTCAGCGTGGGCTCGGTCACGCCTTCGTTGTCGGGATGCACGCCCACCGTGGCCCAGAAATTGTCGTAGCTCAGTGCCAGCGCGTGCACGGCGTCAAACTCCTCCAGCGTAGTGCAAATGCACAGCGCGCGCGCCACCTGGGCGTGCGCCATCGCGGCGCGAATCTGCGGCAGCTGTGCCGCCAGCTCGGGAAATGTCAAATGGCAGTGTGAGTCGGTGAACATGGGTAAGCCGATGGGGGCCAGGGCCCCGGCGACGAAATAAAAGTTGGGCGACGCGGACCCAAGGCTGGGTCCGCGTTCAGATGGTTTGGGTGCTTCGATCCGAAGTCAGGTGCTTGCCCAGGATGATCTCGATCTTGGCCTTGAGCTCCTGGGACTTTTCTTCCTTGGGGAAATGGATGCCAACGCCCTGCTTGCGGTCGCCACCGGCGTGCGGCGGATTGACCCAGGCAACCTTGCCCGCGATCGGGTAGCGCTGCGTGTCTTCGGGCAGCGACAGCAACAGGTACACGTCTTCCCCCAGCCGGTAGTCGCGTGTCGTCGGCACAAAGATGCCACCGTTGGTGAACGCCGGAATATAGGCCGCAAACAAGGCTGCCCGTTCCTTGATGGCCAATTGGATGACACTGGGACGCGGCGTGGGCGCTGGCGCTGGATCAGACATGATGGATGGCGGGTGGCGGCTTCATCGGCCCGAGTTTAGAGCGTTTTGCGCCTGGCTCACAAGGGATTCCAGCATCAGCCCCGGGTTGAACGGGTGCTCTGCAGTCCGTGCCTCTCCCATCAGCGCCTTGGACCAGGGGGCCAGCGCGCTCAGCGTCGCGCTCTTTGGAAGGTCGGCGCTCTGGAAAAAACGCGGTGGCGCCTGTGCTGCCGTGGCCATCAGGTCGTGGCAGAGTTTTTGCAGTGCATCGACCAGTTCAGGCGGCGACCAGGACTGCACCGCGCTCACGTCGCCCTGCGCCATGGCTTTGGGAAGCTGCGCCCAGGACCTGGGGTCGCGCCCCGAACGCGCCAGATGCAACGCGTCCGACGGGCGCCCGCCCGCGGCGCGCAGCCAGACCTGCGCGTGCGCCAGACTCACGCCCTGCTGCTGCAGCCAGGTCATGCAGGCGGCATCGCTCGGCCAGACCATGTTGTGGCCCAGACAGCGGCTGCGGATGGTGGGTAGCAGCTGGTGCGCCGCTTCGCTGGCCAGCGCAAATTTCACGTGGCCTGGCGGTTCTTCCAGCGTCTTGAGCAACGCGTTGGCGGTGATGGTGTTCATGCGTTCGGCCGGATACACCAGCACCGCCTTGCCGCGGCCGCGCGCGCTGGTCCGCTGGGAAAATTCGACCGCGTCGCGCATGGCGTCGACCCGGATTTCCTTGCTCGGTTTGCGTTTCTTGTCGTCCACCTCGGCCTGGGCTTTTTCGCTCAGCGGCCAGCCCAGTGCCAGCATTTCGGTCTCGGGCATAAGCACGCACAGGTCGGCGTGGGTACGCACCTCGATCGCGTGACAACTGCCGCAGCGACCACAGGCGCCTTGCGCTGTCGGCTGCTCGCACAGCCAGGCCCGCACCAAGGCCAGAGCCAGCGGGTATTGACCCAGGCCCGAAGGACCCTGCAGCAGCCAGGCGTGTCCTCGTTGCGCCAGCAGGCTTTCAGTCTGCGCGGCGATCCAGGGGGCGCTGGCATCGACGGTGGGGTCGACTTCGCTCATGCGAGCCATTCTCTGGAGCGCACCGTGGCAAACACATCCTGTCGCACCTGCTCCACAGTCTGGTCTGCATCGATGCGGGCAATGCGCTGCGGGTTCTGCTGCATGCGCTGCGCGTAGCCGGCGGCGACACGCCGGAAGAACTCCGCCGGCTGCGCCTCGAACTTGTCCGGCACGCGCGAGCCCGCCAGGCGCTGCGCGGCGATTTCGGGCGGCAGATCAAACCAGATCGTCAATCCGGGCTCGCGCAGCAGCGGCGCGCCCTGCCCCTTCACCGTCTGCACCTCGTGCTCAAGGTAGGACAGCACCTGCAGATCGAAGCCGCGGCCACCGCCCTGGTAGGCGAACGTGGCGTCGGTGAAGCGGTCGCACAGCACCACCTCGCCCCGCGCCAGCGCCGGCTCGATGACCTGCTGCAGATGGTCGCGCCGCGCGGCAAACACCAGAAGCGCCTCGGTCAGGCCGTCCATCGGATCGTGCAGGAAGATCGTTCGCAGCTTTTCTGCCAGCGGTGTGCCGCCTGGCTCCCGCGTGAGGCAGACGGCCCTGCCCTGCGCGCGGAATGCGGCGGCGAGCGCGTCGATGTGCGTGCTTTTGCCCGCGCCGTCGATGCCTTCAAAGCTGATGAAGAGCCCGGATGTCGCCATATGTTCATTGTCCCCGCAGGTATTTGTTGACCGCGCGATTGTGCTCTTCCAGGGTGGCGCTGAACTGGCTGCTGCCGTCGCCGCGCGACACAAAATACAAGGCTTTGGTCGGCGCCGGCAGCACCGCCGCCAGCAGTGAGGCCTTGCCCGGCATGGCGATTGGCGTGGGCGGCAGGCCGCTTCGGGTGTAGGTGTTGTAAGCCGTGTCGGTCTGCAGGTCGCGCCGATGCAGCCTGCCGTCATACCTTGCGCCCAAGCCGTAGATCACCGTCGGGTCGGTTTGCAGTGGCATGCCCAGGCGCAGACGATTCACGAACACGCCCGCCACCTGGGCGCGGTCGCTGGCGCGTCCGGTTTCCTTCTCCACGATGCTCGCCAGGATCAGCGCTTCTTCCGGGGTTTTCAGCGGGCTGTCGGCGCTGCGTTGACTCCACGCGGCCTGAAGGTGCTTGGCTTCGGCGCGCTGCGCGCGTTTGAGCAGAGCCAGGTCGCTGCTGCCTTTGGCATAGGTGTAGGTGTCGGGGAAGAAGCGCCCTTCAGGATGGGTTCCCGGCATTCCCAGGGCCGTCATCAGTGCCTCGTCCGTGAGGTCCTTCGTGGCGGGCTTGAGCGACTCGGCCTTGGCCAGTGCCTCGCGCACCTGGCGAATGTTCCAGCCCTCGACCAGTGTCAGCGAGCGCAGCGCCTCGTCGCCGTGCACCAGTTTTTCCAGCAAGCGCCAGGGCGTGCTGCCGGACTCGATTTCATAGCTGCCCGCCTTGATCTGGCGCGCCTGGCCCGACAGGCGGAACCACCAGTACAGCGCGGTCGGGTTGACCTTCACGCCGGCATCGCGCACCGACTGTGCCACTGCGCGTGCCGAGGTCCCGGGTTCTATCGACAGGTCCAGCGGGGATTCGGCCACCAGTTCGAGCGGCTGCTGCAGCCAGAGATAGGCCCCGGCGCCCAGTGACGCCAGAACCAGCAACAGCAATACAACGAGTCGGCGCACGGGCATCCATCCTTCAACGGTTATCGAGATCGACGGGCGATGATAATTCACCCATGAACACCGGACTCCATGGCATGGCCAAACTGAGCTCTTTGGGCGTGATCCGCGCACAAGGGGAAGACGCCGCCCAATTCCTGCAGGGGCAATTGACCCAGGACTTCGCCTCGTTGGACACGACGCATGCGCGGCTGGCCGGCTACTGCACGGCCAAGGGACGCCTGCTCGCGAGCTTCATCGGCGTCAAGTCCGCGCCCGACGAAATCCTGCTGCTGTGCAGCCGCGACATCCTCGCGCCGACCCTGAAACGGCTGTCGATGTTTGTACTGCGCGCCAAGCTGAAACTGAGCGACGCCAGCGACGATTTCATGCTGCGCGGCCTGGTCGGCGACGCAGCCAGCGCGCTCGTGGCCGCGTCGCTTCCCGCATGGAGCCGGGTCGAATCGGGAGCGGCGAGTGTGGTGCAGTTGTATCCCGCGCTGGGGCGGCAGCGTGCGCTGTGGCTGGCCCCGGTGGGCGCGTCCGAACCGTCCGCGCCCGAGATCAGCGCCGAGCTCTGGCAGTGGAGCGAAGTGCACAGCGGTATCGCCACCGTCACGCTGCCCATCGTGGAAGCCTTCGTGCCGCAGATGCTGAACTACGAATCGGTGGGCGGTGTGAGCTTCAAGAAGGGCTGCTATCCCGGTCAGGAAGTAGTGGCGCGCAGCCAGTTTCGCGGCACGCTCAAGCGCCGCGCCTATCTGGTGCATTGCGCCGCATCCATGACCGCTGGCCAGGAGGTGTTTCACAGTTCGGACCCAGAGCAGCCCTGCGGCATGGTGGCGCAGGCGGCGAGTGCGCCGTCGGGCGGTTTTGATGCGCTGGTGTCGATGCAGACCAGCGCAGCCGATTCCGGCGCGTTGCGCCTGGCCAGCGGTGAGGCATTGCAGTTGCTGCAACTGCCCTACCCGCTGCTGGCCGACATCTAGGCGCGCGTAGCGTCCGTGGGCGCCGTCATTTCGATGTGGTCAATGCCCGCTTCTTCGAACGGCTCTCCCTGCACGCTGAAACCGAGACCGGCGTAAAAGCCTTCGGCGCTGCGCTGCGCATGCAGCATCACCTCATGCTCGCCGCGCTCGCGCGCCGCGGCCATGAGCGTGAGCAGAACCGCTTTCCCCAGACCCGAGCCGCGCAGCACCCGGGTTGCCGCCATGCGGCCGATGCGGCCCACGCCCGGCGCATGGGGCAACAGGCGCCCGGTGGCGATGGCCTGACCCAGGCGGTTGTAGGCGACGGCGTGCGTGGCTGTGGCGTCGGCTTCGTCCCACTCCATTTCCTTGGGGACCTTCTGCTCCTGCACGAACACTTCGGTGCGCAGGCGCGAAGCGTCTGCACCCAGTTCGCTCCATGAGCCGCAGCGCACCTGGATCATCTTCTCCCCGGCTTCGTAGGCCTGCAGCCAATCCCGCAGCGCTGCCGGAATCGGCTTGGAGGTCTGGGTCGTCGGATCGGCAAAAACGTACAGCAGTTCACCCGTGACCAGCCGGTCGTTGCCGCGAAAAATGCCGGCCGTGAACAGCATCGAGCTGTTGCCCAGGCGCGAACACTTCAGGCCAATGTCCAGCGAATCGTCGTAGCGCGCCGAAGCGTGGTACTCCAGCGCAGATTTCTTCACATACAGGTCGCCGCCGAACTGCTCCATGGTCGGCTCGTACTCCATCGCCAGCGCGCGCCAGTAGTCGGCGATGGCGGTGTCAATGTACATCAGGTAATGGCTGTTGAACACGATCTTCTGCATGTCCACCTCGCACCAGCGCACGCGCAAGCGGTGCAGAAAACGAAAATCCTGACGTTTCATGGTGAAGTCTTTATCGGTTGTTGCAGCCTACAGGATAGCGGACTGCGCGGCGCTGTCAGTTCACGACCCAGACCACGGCGCTGCGTGCAGGCACGGTGAAGGTTCCCGAACTTCCGCGATACCCAGCCTGTTGCGCGACGCGCAGGTCGGCTGCAGTTCGGGCACGCTGCACCGGATGCAGCACATAGGCTTTGTCTTTTTCTGTCGGCAGGTCAATGTCGTGCGGCAGCAGGTCCACGTTGACGGCATACAGCAGTTCCCTGAAGCCCGCGCCGGGGTAAGCCGCGCCATCCAGGTGCGCCACTTGCAGCACCGGATTCTGCTCGGGACCGGTGTTGTAGAAGTGCAGGCGCTGCTGGATGTCGGCCGCGGTGCGCAGGCGAAACAGCGTGGAACTGGCGCGAATCTTCAGCAGATCGCGAAACATGTCGCGTGCCAGCGCGATGTCGACCGGGCGCGGCTTGATCGCCGGATTGCGCAGCAGCGGCTTGCTCCACTCGTAGCTGGCGCCGTTGTCCCTGGCCGGCGGCGCGCCGCTGCCGAAATAGTTGTCGCGGTAGCTCCAGTCGATGCGGTTGAACCAGTCGCCCGAGTCAAAGCTGTTGCTGTCCAGCGATTTGGAACGCAGCGTGTCCACGCCCGCGTGGAAATAAGCCACGCCCTGGCTGAAGGCGTTGAGCGCCACACCCAGCATCTGCACCCGCACCCGGTCTTCGCGGCTCGTGTCGGTCGGCAGCCGAAAGGCGTTGATGTCGAACAGCGTCTGGTTGTCGTGGTTCTCGACGTAGTTCACGACCTCGCCCGGTTGGCTCACGTAGCCTGCGGGCTGACCGCCGTAATCGATGTCCTTCAGGGTCCTGGCAACGCCCAGGTAATCCGTCATGGCGTAATCGCGGATCGATCCTGCCAGACCCACGCGCACCCGGTCTGCCACCTGCATCAGGTCGGACGCCGGGCGCGACTTGTTCGCCAGCCCATTGGGGGCATAGACCAGGCCGTTGATGTAGCCCTGGTTCATGACCAGCGCAGCACCCGAGTCGCTGGCAGAGCCGCCGCGCACGGCGTCGCGGCCGCGGTCGCTGAAGGTGCCGATGCCCGTGCCGTTCAGCATCAGCTGCGAGGCCTGGACAAAGCGCGCGTTGTTTGCCACCTCGCCAAAGTTCCAGCCCTCGCCGATGAGGTTCACCTCGTGGCCCACAGCGCGGTTCAGGCGCGCCTGCAGCGCCAGCATCAGCTCCCGCGGCTGATGCGCCATCAGGTCGAAGCGGAAGGAGTCGATGCGGTATTCGCGGGCCCACAGTTCGACCGAATCGAGCATGAGCTTGCCCATCATGAGGTTTTCGGTGGCGGTGTTGTCGCAGCAGGTCGAATGCTCCACCGCACCGTTCGCGTCCAGGCGCTGGTAGTAACCCGGAACGATGCGGTCCAGCACCGATCGTTCGCTCTGCCCCGACGTGGTCGTGTGGTTGTAGACCATGTCCATGCCGACGCGCAGCCCGGCGCTGTGCAGTGCCTGCACCATGCGGCGAAACTCGATGATGCGCCTAGCGCCATTGGCCGGGTCGCTGGCGTAACTGCCTTCAGGGGCGCTGAAATGAAAGGGGTCATAACCCCAGTTGAAGCAGTCGCTGCTGGCACTTGCCATCACCGTGGCCTGCTGCGTTTCGCTGTCCGGCGCGGCGGGCTCGACCCTCGGCGTGACGCATCCCTGCTCGGGAATGGTCGCGATATCGAACACCGGCAGCAGATGCACGTCCGTCAGGCCCGCATCCGACAGCGCCCGCAGGTGCTGCATGCCGCGGCTGTTGCGCTCGGTGAAGGCCAGGTATTTGCCGCGGTGCGCGGCCGGAACAGTCGCATCGTTGATGGAAAAGTCGCGCACATGCAACTCGTAGATCACCATGTCGGTCTGCGCTGCCACCTTCTTGTTCACTGGCTGCATGTTCCAGCCTATGGGCTTGAGTTGGCGTGACTCCAGATCAGCGATGTAGCTTCGCTTCGAGTCGGTCGTCAGGCTGATGGAATAGGGGTCGGTCACGCGGTTGAGCACCCGACCCACGCTCGGGACAAAGACGTCGACCAGGTAGCTGTAGTGCTGTCCGGAAAGGTCACCTGCCAACTCCGCGTGCCATACGCCGGTCGCCGCGTCGGGCACCAAGGAAACGCGCTTGCCCGCGTTGGCCGACGCCGTGGGATAGAGACACAGGCTGACGCCGCGCGCGCTCGGCGCCCAGAGCTTGAACTCGCTGCGTTGGGGCAGCGAACGCACCTGAACGCCCAGACCCGTGACCGCTGCCGCTGCGGTGTAGACGTCATCCAGAACGCCCGCCAATTGCAGGGCGCTGGCGTGCAGCACGCGGCCCTGAGCGTCCTGCTGCACCAGCACGAGTTGCTCTTGCAGCAGCGCAGGAACAAGCGCCCGGTCTTGCGCGAGCAGCTGCAGGCGCACACCTGGTTTCAGGTACTTGAAGCGCTGCGCCAAATCACGCCCTAAGCTGCCCTGAAACAACTCCAGGCTCAAGACACCGTCCGAACCCGTCGCGGCGCTGCCAGGGAGGGCCACGATCTGTCCTGTGGCCGAGTGGTGCAGGACGAAACTCCCTGCGTCTGACACGCCCGGCCATTGCAGCAGGTCGCGGTTCATCCAGATGGCTTGCCCCGGCAATGCAGCCACACCTGCGGGCGTGGCCTGCAAAACACTCCGGGAGCTGGCGCCGTCGCAGTCCGAGGTCTGCGCGCCAGCCCAACCGCACAGGGCGCCGCAGGCCAGCGCCGCAAGCAGGCGCCGCACCAGATGCGCAAGGCCAGTGATCAGCATCGTGATGGCGTCAATTCGGGGGGTTGTATTTCTTCAGGAACGTCTCGATCGCGCCGTAGACGCGGTAGCGCGTTTCTTCATTTGATATGCCATGCTCTTCCTTCTCCAACTCCATGTATTCAAACACCTTGCCGCTCTTCTTCAGGCCATCGCGCATGTCTTCGCCATGCACCAGCGGTACGCGGTGGTCCTTTTCGCCGTAAGCCATGAACACAGGGGCCTTGATTTTGTCGGCGTGGCGTGCAGGCGATGTGGCGTTGAACTGATCCTTCAACTTGCCCGGGTCACCTAGCGTCTTGTCCTTGCTGTACGTGGCCGCCTTGTCACCCCAACTGTCGGAAGACGAGATGTAGAACAGATTGGTCACGCCGAACAGGTTCACACCACAGCGGTACTGGTCCGGATCCTTGACCAGCCCCATCATCACCGCGTAGCCGCCATAGCTCGCCCCCATGATGCAGATCCGCTTTGGATCGACCACGCCCTGCTTCACCAGACTGTTCACGCCGTCGGTGATGTCGTCCTGCATGGACAGGCCCCACTGCGCGAACGATTTCTTGAAATGTGCATCCCCGAAACCGGTAGATCCGCGGAACTGGGGCTGCAACACGACGTAACCCATGCCTGCCAAGAACTGCACTTCCGGCGTAAAGCCAAAACCATCGCGCGCCCAAGGGCCGCCGTGAGGCAACACGACCATAGGCAACGCCTTGGCTTCACGACCCAGGGGCAGGGTCAGGTAGGAAAGAATGGGCAGACCATCGCGCGCCACGTAGTCGTACGGCAACTGCGCCGACATCTTCTTGGGGTCGATCCACGGGCGTGTCGTGAACAGGTTCTGCAGTTTCTTCTTGTCCGGGTAGTAAAGTGAGTACGATCCCGGATGGGTGGACGAGTACGAAGAAATCAGCATTGGCGCCAGTGCATTGCTGGGATGAATAACGTTCACCATGCCGGGGAAGGCCTTGTCGATCCCCAATTGCAGGCTTGCCATGCTCTTGTCGAACCAAAGGGTTTTCGGCGGCTCGGTCGCCATGCGCACGCCCAACAGTTTGCGGGTGTCGGGAGCAAACACCAGACCGCCATCCACGTCCACCATCTTGTCGGAAGCCAGCAATTCACCGGGCTTGTTGTTGACGAAATCGTACTTGAAAATGCCCCAGCGCCCCTCTTCCATGGGAACCGACACAATCATCGTGGTGTCATCCGAATCAAACGCCAGAACCTGAAATTTTGGTTCGAAAGTGGAATGCTCGGACAGCTTGCGAAACGGCTGACCCGCTTGATCGCGGTACCAGACGACCATCTGGCTGCGCTCGGTGTTGGTCGTGTTGACCACCCGCAAGACATTGTTCTTGTCCAGCACAAAGCTGCGCGCCACGCCTTTCACGTCAAACTCGATTTCCCGGCGTTTGCCGGTCAGGCTGTCGACGCGGTAGGTCTGTGCGTCGCCGTTGGGAAAATAGCCCACGGCGATGATGGCATTGGGATCGTCGTTGACCGAGCGCGCCAGCATGTTCATGTAGCGCGGCTCAGACGTCCAGGTGCCCTGGTCCATGCCTCTCAGGTGCTCCCATGACAGCATCAGGGTCGCCGACTTCGTGCCATCGCGGTTGATGGCATACAGGCCGGACGACGACGACCTTTGCTCGCCGTCGCGGTCGACGATATTGAAAACGAGGCGCTCGTCATTGATCCACTGGATGCCATTCACATCCATGGTTTCGTAGCCCGCCGCGTTCTTGGCCGTTCCGGTCTCGATTTCAACCACAGCCAGTTGCATCCGCCCGTTGATGTTGGCCGTGGTGGCCAGGTACTTGCCGTTGGGCGAGAGCGTGGCGGACGCGAACTTTGCGTTTCGGAATAGGTTTTCGACGCTCGACTCGGCATGCGCGGCGCTGATCGCAAGGCACAGCAAGACAGAAGTCGTGAATAGGCGCATGAGGTAAACGGGGTGGGTCATGAAAAATGTTCCTCTGATGAATTTAATAATATCCGCCAAATGCTCGAATTATGCCGCCGAAAATGGGAAGGTTTCCACTTCACTGTACGCGCCGGCGTGACGCCTTGGCCGCCGGCAGCCAGCCGTGATAAAACCAGCGCGCCGCCATCGCCAAACCGCGCAGCCATTCATCGGCCGCGTAGGCGATCCAGACGCCCACCAGGCCCAGGTGGAAATGCACGCCCAGCAGCCAGGAGCCGCCAGCCATGACAAACAGCATGGAGGCCGCGCCCGCCAGCACCGGAAAGCGTGCGTCACCCGCGGCGCGCAGCGCATTGATGATGACCACGTTGCAGGTGCGACCTGGCTCCAGCAGCACGGTGATCCACAGCAGCGTGGTCGCAGTGGCAATGATCTGGGAGTCTTGCGTGAACAGGTGCAGCGTCCAGTGCGCCGTGCTCGCCACCAGCAGCGACACCACCAGGGAGCCCATCAGACCAAGCAGGAGGCTTTTACGCAGCAGCCGGTGTGCCTGACGCAGATGCCCGGCGCCCACCAGATGCCCGATCAGCACTTCACTCGCGAGGCCTATGGACAGGCTGAACAGCACCACGATGTGCATCAACTGGAAAGCGTAGCTTTGCGTCGCCAGCGCCTCGGCGCCCAGACCCGCGACCACGCTCACCGACACCAGCATGGCGACCCGGTAGGCGACGTTTTCCGCGGCGCCAGGCAACCCGATATGCAACACCGGACCCAGGCGCTTCCAGTGCAGGATCCACCAGTCGCGCGCCCGCGGCACCAGATTCAGGCGCCAGCGCCACAGCCACAGGTGCAATCCCAGGCCGAAGGCGCGGCTCAGGCCCATGGCCAGCGCAAAACCCACCAGGCCAAAGGCGGGAACAGGTCCCAGGCCGCGCATCAGCGGAAAGCACAGCAGCAGATGCAGGCTGTGCATGCTCAGGATGTTGAGCATCACGTCGCGGGTGCGCAAATGCGCCCGCATGACCGAAGCCATACTGGCGTTGTAGGCGTCCAGCATCAGCGCCAGCGCCAGTGTCTGCAGATAGGGCTGGGCCAGCGTCAGCACCTCGCTCGGTGCGTTCACCCAAAGCAGCAGCCGGCCCGCGCTGGTGAAGACCACCGCAGCCACAGCCAATCCCAACCAGGTGCTTGCACCCAGGGCGGCACGCGCCGTTGCATCGGCGCCGGCGCGATTGCCCGCGCCCAGGTTTTGCGTGACGACCACGCTCACCCCCATGCTGACAATCCGAAACAGAAGGAAGAACGCCACCTGCACCTGATTGGACAGCGCAAAGGCCGCGGCCGAGGTGTCGGAAATCCCGGCTGCCAGCCACAGCCCCATCAGGCCCACGCCAAAACCCAGCAACAGCTCGGCCAGCATCGGCCAGGCGATCGATACCAGGCGCGGACGCGCGACAGCGTGCGTCATGTTCCGCTGGGCGTCATGCTTCGCCGGCCTGATCCAGGTGCAGCAGTTCGATCGGGCCGCGTCCGCTGCCCGCAGTGATGAGTCCGAGCACGCGCCCGGGTTCGTTGCCCACCATGCTCCATTCAAAGCGCCAGGCCCAGTTGCCTTCGGTCGACCCCGGCAGATTCATGCGGTGGCTGCCGTCCAGACCCAACACGTCCTGCATCGGGAAAACGGCCATGTTGGCGACCGAGTTGCTGGCCGCACGGATCATGGCCCAGTGAATGTTGTGTTCGCCGGCCGCCAGATAGCTGCCGGCGTAGGCGCGCTCGCGTGCCGGCGCGTTTTGCCACCAACCACGCGCGGTTTCATTGTCGTGGGTGCCGCTGTAGACGACGTAGTGGCGGCCGTAGTTGTGCGGCAGGAACTCATGCGTGCCGTCGGCGCCAAACGCGAACTGCAGGATCTTCATTCCGGGAAAGCCGCAGCTGTCGCGCAATTCGATCACGTCGGGCGTGATCAACCCAAGGTCTTCGGCGACGATCGGCAGCTTGCCCAGCGCGCTTTCAATCGCGGCAAACAGCGCCTTGCCCGGTGCGGGCACCCAACGCCCCTCCATGGCCGTGGGGCAGTCGGATGGAATCTCGTAGTAGCTGGCAAAGCCGCGAAAGTGGTCGATGCGAAACAGGGTCGCTTGCTCCAGTGCGCGCCGCACACGCGAAGTCCACCAGGAAAAGCCCTCTGCCGCCATCTTGTCCCAGCGGTACAGCGGATTGCCCCAGCGCTGCCCCGTTGGCGCGAAGCCGTCGGGCGGCACGCCCGCCACCACCGTGGGCTGAAAGTCCTGGTCCAGAAAATACAGGTCAGGACGCGCCCAGCAGTCCGCGCTGTGGTGCGCAATGAAGATCGGCAAGTCGCCCATGAGCGAGATGCCGCGCGCATTCGCATAGGACTTGAGGGACGCCGCCTGGGTGTCGAAACACCATTGCACGAACTGCCAAAAGGCGATTTCCTGCGCGTGCTCGGTCACGGCCACTTTCAAGGCAGCGGCATCGCGTCGGCGCAGCGGCGGCGACCACTCCCACCAGGGCTTGCCGGCGTGCGCGGTCTCCAGCGCCATGAACAGCGCATAGTCTGTGAGCCAGTACGCCTGCTTTTCACACCACGCGGCAAACTCGGCACGCTGCACCGAGGTGGCGCGCTCGAAGAAGCCGCTCGCCGCGGCGCGCAACTGGGTCAATCGCCAAGGAACGACACGCCCATAGTCCACGCGCCGGGCATCGAAACCGCCATCGGGCAGCGCCGGTGCCGTGAGCCAGCCGCTTTGCACCAGCGGCTCCAGCGCCACCATCATCGGGCTTCCGGCAAAGGCCGAAACGCTCTGGTAGGGCGAGTCGCAAGGGCCGATCGGCGTGGTCGGCAGCAACTGCCAGACGCTCTGCCCGGCCGAGACCAGCCAGTTCACGAAGTGGTAGGCGCCGGGGCCGAAATCGCCGATGCCGTGCGGGCCGGGCAGCGAAGTGATGTGCAGCAGCACGCCGCAGGAACGTTGTTCGAGGTTCATGGTGATGGAGGGCAAAGGTTCAATAGGAAATGCGGCGCAGCACCAGCAGGCTGTGCGCCGGCAGGCTCAGGCCCTTGAGGCAGTCGGCGCTGGGCGCGAGCGCGCCACTGCTGTCCAGTGCCAGGCACCAGTCGCCCGCGGGAAGGGAGAATGGTCGGGTCTGCGTGTCGGGGTTGAACGCCAGCAGCAGGCACGAGGGCGCAGCCCCGGGCGCGGCTTCGATCTGGCAGGCAAAGGCGTGGTCGTCATAGTCGTGCCATTCGGGTGAGGTCATCTCCGCGCCGCCGGGCGTGAGCCACATCAGTCGCGGCGCCGGGTGCTGGTGCGGGTCGGGCAGGAACCACTCGGCGTGACGCAGCAGCGGTTCGCTGCGGCGCAGCGCCGTGACCTCGGCGACGAAATTCTTCAAATGGACGTCGGCGCTTGACCAGTCGAGCCAGCTCGTGGCACTGTCCTGGCAATAGGCGTTGTTGTTGCCCTGTTGCGTCTTGCCGATCTCGTCGCCGGCGCACAGCATGGGCGTGCCCTGGGACAGCAGCACGGTGGCCAGCATGGCGCGGCGCACGCGCTCGCGCAGCGCAAGGATCCGGGCGTCGTCGGTCGCACCTTCCACGCCGTGGTTGGCACAGAGTTCGCCGTCGCGCCCGTCGGCGTTGTTCTCGCCGTTGGCCAGGTTGTGGCGCGTGCTGTAACTCACGACGTCAGCGAGCGTGAAGCCATCGTGCACCGTGACGAAATTCACCGACGACGTGGGACGGCGCTGGCTGTGGTGAAACAGGTCATTGGAGGCCGTCAGGCGCCGCGCCAATTCGCCGCGCGTGGTGCCGCGCTGCAGCCAAAAGCCGCGCACGGCGTCGCGGTACTTGTCATTCCACTCCAGGAAACGTCCAGGAAACTTCCCCACCTGGTAGCCCAGCGGGCCCGCGTCCCAGGGCTCGGCGATGAGCTGCACCTGCGACAGGACCGGATCCTGCTGCAGCGCTACAAAGAATGCCGCGTTCGACGCAAAACCATGCGCACTGCGACCCAGCACCGGCGCCAGGTCGAAGCGGAATCCGTCCACCCCCAGCTCCTGCACCCAGTAGCGCAGCGAATCCAGCACAAACTGCGTCACCTGCGGGTGCGCCACGTTCAAGGTGTTGCCGCAACCGGTGAGATTCTCGTAGCGGCTCTTGTCGCTGGGAACGAGGTGATACCAGCTGGCATTGTCCAGGCCGCGAAAACTCAGCGTGGGCCCGTTCTCGTTGCCCTCGGGCGTGTGGTTGTAGACCACGTCCAGCACCACTTCCAGGCCTTCGGCGTGCAGTGCGCGCACCATCGCACGAAACTCCTGCGTCACGGCCGCCGGGTCGCCGGGCTGCATTGCCAGCCTTGGATTCGGACAGAAGAACCCGAGCGTGTTGTAGCCCCAGTAGTTGCTGGCGCCACGCGCTGCAAGCGCCGGCTCGTCGATGCCGTACTGCACCGGCAGCAAGGACAGCGTGGTCACGCCCAGAGACTTGAAGTGCGCAATCGACGCCGGGTGTGCCAGCCCGGCATAGGTGCCGCGCAGGGCGTGGGGAATGTCCGGGTGCGTCATGGAAAAGCCCTTGACGTGGACCTCGTACAGCACCCGCTGCGCCACCGCATGAGCGGGTCGGCGCCAGGGTTCCTGGCGGGATTCAGCCGCCACCCGCGCCTTGAGCGCGTGCTGCGCGTTGTCGCGGCAGTCGAATGAATTCGCTGCGTCGGTGTGGCCCAAGCAGTAGCCGTGCTGCTCCGGCAGCCAGCTGAAATGGCCGACGATCTCGCGGGCGTAGGGGTCGAGCAGCAATTTGTACGGATTGAAGCGGTGGCCGCACTGCGGCTCGTAGGGGCCATGGGCGCGCAAGCCGTAAACCAAACCTGGCTTTGCACCCGGCAGGAATCCGTGGAAGATGCCCTCGTGCGGACCGAACAGGCCCAGGCGCTGCAACTCACGGGTGCCGCTGGCGTCGAAAAGGCACAGCTCGATGGCCGTGGCATGGCGGGAAAACACGGCGAAATTCACGCCCTCGCCCGCGGTGTGGGCACCCATCGGATAGGGCAAGCCCTCGATCAGGGGCCGGGTTGTGTCGTGCTGCAAGTTCAGGGGAGCAAGAGAATGCATAGGTCTTCAATGAGCGGCGCAGGTCAGTATCAGACCGGCACCAGAAACAGGGTCGCCAGCGGTGGCAGGTTCAACTGCACCGATTGTCCGCGCCCGTGCGCAGCGCTCGCCTGCACCGGCAGCGGAGCGGCGGCGTTGCCCAGGTTCGCGCCGCCATAGTGCTGGGAGTCGGTATTGAGAACTTCCTTCCAGGCGCCAAAGCCATCGGGCACGCCCAGCCGATAGCCGTTGCGTACCACGGGGGTGAAATTGCACAGCACCAGCATCACCCGGCCCTGAGCATCGCGGCGCATCCAGGCGAAGACCGATTGATCTGCGTCGTCGGCCACCAGCCATTCGAAGCCATGGGGTTCGCAGTCGAGTTGGTGCAAGGGGCTGTGCGAGCGGTAGAGCTGGTTCAGGTCCTGGACCAGGCGCTGCATGCCGGCGTGGCGCCCATCCTCCAGCAGATGCCAGGGCAGCTCGGCGTCGTGGTTCCACTCGCTCTCCTGCGCAAACTCCTGGCCCATGAACAGCAGCTTCTTGCCCGGATGCCCCCACATGAAGCCGTAGTAGGCGCGCAGATTGGCAAAGCGCTGCCACTCGTCGCCCGGCATCTTGCGCAGCAGCGATCCCTTGCCGTGTACCACTTCGTCGTGCGACAGCGGCAGCACGAAGTTTTCGCTGAACGCGTACACCATGCCGAAGCTCATCTTGTTGTGGTGCCATCTCCTGTGCACCGCATCCTCGTGCATGTAGGCCAGCGTGTCGTTCATCCAGCCCATGTTCCACTTGTAGTGGAAACCCAGACCGCCGCTGCTGGTGGGGGCCGACACCCCGGGAAAGGCCGTGGACTCCTCGGCCAGCGTGATGCTGCCTGGTGCATGCGTGCCCAGCAGCTCGTTCACATGGCGCAGCAGCGAGATCGCTTCCAGGTTTTCGCGCCCGCCGTGTACGTTGGGAATCCATTCGCCCGCCTTGCGCGAATAGTCGCGGTGCAGCATCGAGGCCACGGCGTCCACGCGCAGGCCGTCCACGCCGTAGCGCTCCATCCAGTAGAGCGCGTTGCCCGCCAGAAAGTTGCGCACCTCGGAGCGGCCAAAGTTGTAGATCAGCGTGTCCCAGTCGCGGTGCACGCCTTCGCGCGCATCGGCGTACTCGTACAGTGCCGTGCCGTCAAACTGCGCCAGGCCGAAAGCGTCGTGCGGGAAGTGCGCCGGCACCCAGTCCAGCAGCACGCCGATGCCGCGCGCATGGCAGGCCTGCACCAGCCGCTCCAGTCCTTCGGGTTCGCCAAAGCGCGCGCTGGGCGCGTACAAGCCCAGCGTCTGGTAGCCCCAGGAACCGTCGAACGGGTGCTCGCTGATGGGCAGCAGCTCGACGTGCGTGAAGCCCATGCTGGCGACGTAGTCGGGGAGAATCTCTGCCAGTTCGTCCCAGCTGGCAAAGCGCCCGCCTTGGCCGTGGCGCCAGGAACCGAGGTGCACTTCGTAGATGCTCAGTGGCGCATGGCGCTCATTGGCCGCGCCGCGCCCTTCTGGAAGCGTGCGTGCCGCCGGCAAGGCCGCCACGCGGCTGGCGGTGTCGGGTCGCAGTTGCGAAGCGCGCGCATAGGGGTCGGCCTTGAGCGGCAACACGGTGCCGTCGGGCCCCACCAGTTCGAACTTGTAGAGGTCGCCCACCACCACGTGCGGCACGAAGATTTCCCACACGCCCGCGTCGTGGCGCAGCCGCATCGGATGCCTGCGCCCATCCCAGACGTTGAACTCGCCCACCACGCTCACGCGCCTGGCGTTCGGTGCCCACACCGCAAAGCGGACACCCGCCACGCCGCGCTGCTCCAGCGCATGGGCGCCGAGCACGGTGTAGGGACGCAGATGGTTGCCCTCGCGCAGTGCCTGCAGCTCGGTGTCATTCAACTGCGGGCCAAAGCTGTAGGCGTCGGCATAGCTGCCGACCTCGGCGTCGTGCCAGACCACATTCAGCCGGTACTCAAAGCGCTTGCGGCGGCGCGGAATCCTGGCTTCAAACAGACCGTCGGGATGGCGCATGCCCAACGCGACGACTTCCTTGCCGCTCGTGGCGTCGATCACCGCCACGGTTCGCGCGCCCGGCAACAGCGCGCGCAGCCAGAGCCGTCCGTCCGCTGCCTCGTGCAGGCCCAGAACGGCAAAGGGGTCGGAGTGGCGCGCGTCAACCAGCGCCTGCACGTCTGCGTCTTGCATCATCCGGGGCTGCTTTCCTTTATTGCTTGGGCGTGACCGACCATACACGGTCAACATATTCGCCGATGGTACGGTCTGCGGAGAACGATCCCATGCTGGCCACGTTGAGCAAGGCCTTTTGCGCCCATTTTTCCGGGGTTTTGTACAGCGCATCCACCTGCGCCTGGGCCTGGACGTAGGCCGCGAAATCTGCCATCAGAAGGTAACTGTCGCGATTCAGCAGGCCATCGGTGAGCGGGCGATAGCGGTGCACGTTGCCCGACGAAAACTCGCCCGAGGCGATGGCGTCGATCACGGCCTTGAGTTGCTTGTTCTCCTCGACGTAGAGGCGCGGGTCATAGCCCAGTTCGCGCACCTTGGCGACCTCCTCGGTGCGCAGACCGAAGACAAACATGTTCTCGGTCCCGATGGCCTGCGCCATCTCGATGTTGGCCCCGTCCCAGGTGCCGATGGTGAGGGCGCCGTTCAGGGCGAACTTCATGTTGCCCGTGCCTGAGGCTTCCGTGCCTGCAGTGGAAATCTGCTCGCTCAGGTCGGCCGCCGGCAGAATGACCTCGGCCAGGCTCACGCCGTAATTCGGCAGGAACACCAGTTTGAGCTTGTCGCCCACGCGCGGGTCGCTGTTGACCACGCGCGCCACGTCCAGGATCAACTGGATGATGAGCTTGGCCGAGACATAGGCCGAAGCCGCCTTGCCCGCGATCACCACCGTGCGCGGTGTCCAGTGGCCTTGCGGGTCGGCGATGATGGCCTGGTAGCGCGCCACCACGTGCAGCACGTTGAGCAGCTGGCGCTTGTATTCGTGGATGCGCTTGATCTGCACGTCAAACAGGCTTGCAGGATCGACCACCACGCCGAGTTCGCGCCGGATCAGCGCCGCCAGGCGTTCCTTGTTCTGGCGCTTGGACGCAAGAAACTCACGGCCCAGCGCGGCGTCGGCGGCCATGGGCTGGAGCGCGTTCAGGGCTTTCAGATCACGCCGCCATCCGGTGCCGATGCGGCTGTCGATCAAACCGGAAAGCGCCGGGTTCGCCTGCATCAACCAACGCCGTGGCGTCACGCCATTGGTGACGTTGTGAAAACGCTCGGGGAACAGCTTGGCGTAATCGGCAAAGATGGTCTGCACCATCAGCTCTGAATGCAGTGCCGAGACGCCGTTGACCTTGTGCGACGCCAGCACGGCAAGGGCTGCCATGCGCACCCGGCGCGCGCCGCTTTCGTCGATGATGGAGACACTCTCGATCAGCGCGTCGTCGCCCGGAAAGCGCGCTCGCACATCGGCCAGGAATCGTTGGTTGATCTCGAAAATGATTTCCAGATGGCGCGGCAGCAAGGCCTGGAACAGCCCCAGGTCCCAGGTCTCCAGCGCTTCGGGCATGAGGGTATGGTTGGTGTACGAGACGCTCGCCTGTGTCACGCTCCAGGCCTCGTCCCAGCCCAGGCCGTGCTCGTCCAGCAGCAGTCGCATCAACTCAGCGGGGACAAGCGCCGGATGGGTGTCGTTCAGGTGGATCGCATTGCGCAGCGCCAGTCCTTCCAGGCTGCCGCACTCGCGCAGATGGCGCGCGATCACGTCCTGCAGCGAAGCGCTCACCAGGAAGGCTTCCTGTTTCAGCCGCAATTCGCGCCCGGCAGCGGTGCTGTCGTCCGGGTACAGCACCCAGTTCAGCGCATCGGCGGCCACGCGATGCCGCGCCGCGCCCGCATAGTCACCCTGGCAGAAGGCCGCAAAGTCAATCGACTGCGCCGCCACGGCGCTCCACTGGCGCAGCGTGGACACGCGTTCGCCGTGATGGGCCGGAACGATGAAGTCGTAGGCCTGTGCCTGCAGCAGTTCGGAGGGAGCCCAGCGCCGCACGCCGCCCTCCACCAGCACCCGCCCGCCAAAGCCCACGGGGTAATTCAGCTCCGGGCGCGGCACCTCCCATGGGTTGCCGTGCGGCATCCAGTCGTCGGGCGCCTCCACCTGCTTGCCGTTCTGTATGCGCTGGGCGAACATGCCGTATTGGTAGCGCAGGCCGTAACCGAACGACGGAAGGCCCAGCTCGGCAAACGAATCCAGAAAGCACGCCGCCAGACGGCCCAGGCCGCCGTTGCCCAGCGCGGCGTCGTGTTCGCGCTCCAGCACGTCGGACAGTTGCAGGCTGCGGGTTTGCAGTTGCTGACGCAATTCACCTTCCAACCCCAGAGCCGCCAGCGCATTGCCCAGCGCGCGTCCCATCAGAAACTCCATCGAAAGGTAATGCACGCGCCGGCTGACGCTGGCATTGTCAAGCCGCGCGTCCTGGGCCTGGGTCTTGGCCCAGCGTTGCGCCAGCAGTTCGCGGCAGGCCGTGGCGGCGGCGCGCAGGCAGATCTGGCTGCTCAGTTCCTGGCCGGACTGCTCCAGTTCACGCGCAAAGGCAGCACGGAAAGCGGGACGCAGGTCAGGAACGGAAGCTGCAGTGACAGCCACGGGCATCGTGTTTGGAGTAGCTAAAGTTTTCATGGCGCGGAACCCTGTGACAATGGATTTGAACATGGCAAGTTGGAAGAACCTGAGTCGTTGTGGGCCGAGTATCGCCGACATCGATCGTTTCTTGTAGTTTAGCTACATTAGGGAAATCCCGAATAGGCGATATTACAGTTGAAGGCTGCAAACGGGATCGGTTGAAGTCACTTTCACTAAATGTTGTATCACTACATCTTGAGCGGTATACTGACGAAAAATCCGGGGCAGACCCAGGCGCTTGCGGCAGCATGCCGCGATCGAGGCGTCGGCCCTTCCAATGACATGCAAGAGACAAGCCACTCTGAACAGAGGTGGCGTGGAGAGACCAGTGGCCAACGTAAAACTGTCCGGCGTGACCAAGGCTTTTGGCGCGACGCAGATCCTGCACGATGTGAATCTGGAGATCCGTGACGGCGAGTTCATGGTCTTTGTCGGGCCCTCGGGCTGCGGCAAATCGACTTTGCTGCGCGTCATCGCGGGCCTTGAAGATATCACCAGCGGCAGCCTGACCATCAACGACCGTCTCGTGAACGACGTGCCTCCGGCCGAGCGCGGCATCGCGATGGTGTTCCAGTCCTACGCGCTGTACCCGCACATGAGCCTGTACGACAACATGGCGTTTGGCCTGCAACTGGCCAAGATGCCCAAGGAGGAGATTGACGCGGCGGTGCAGCAGGCGGCCAAGATCCTGAACATCGAACACCTGCTGCAGCGCAAGCCCAAGGACCTGTCGGGCGGACAGCGCCAGCGCGTGGCCATCGGTCGCGCCATCGTGCGCAAACCCGAGGTATTCCTGTTCGACGAACCGCTGTCGAACCTGGACGCGGCGCTGCGCGTGCACATGCGCTATGAGTTTGCCAAGCTGCACGAAGAACTCAAGACCACGATGGTCTACGTCACGCACGATCAGGTCGAAGCCATGACCCTGGCGGACCGGATCGTGGTGCTCTCGGCCGGCCGCATCGAGCAGGTAGGCTCGCCGCTGGAACTCTACGAGCACCCCGACAACCTGTTCGTGGCCGGCTTCATCGGATCGCCGCGCATGAACTTCATTCAGGCCGAAGTGGTTCAGGCCAGCGCGCAGCAGGCCGTGGTCCGACTCCAGGGCGGTGCCAGCATCCGCTGCGCAGTGGACGCCAGCAGCGTCAAGTCAGGCGACCCGCTCACGCTGGGGATCCGCCCCGAACATCTGCGCACCGACGGCCAGGAAAACCGGATCGAAGCCGGTGTCACCTTTGTCGAAAACCTGGGCAGCACGACCCACGCCTACTGCGAGTTCCCCGGCGTGGAAGAGGCGCTGACCTGCGAACTCATGGGTGGCGCCCGCGTGCGCGCCGGCACCATCCTGGGTTTGAGCCTGCCCGCCGACAAGACCTATCTGTTCAATGCGGCGGGCCAGGCTTTGCGCCGCCACGTGGCGCAGGAGGTCTGATGCGCTACCTTCTGACGCTGCTGTGCGCGGCGGCACTGCTGCTGCCGCAAATCAGCGCCGCCGCGGAACCGCTGAAGCTGCTGGTGTGGATCAACGGCGACAAGGGTTACAACGGCCTGCAGAAAGTGGGCGATGCGTTCGCGCAGGAGTCCGGCGTGCAGGTCGTGGTGCAGCATCCTGAGGGCGCCCCTGACAAGTTCCAGGCGGCCGCGGCCGCGGGCAAGGGCCCCGACATCTTTTGCTGGCCGCACGACCGCGTCGGCGAATGGGCCAAATCGGGACTGATCGTGCCGATCAAGCCGACGAAAAAGATCCGTGACGAGATCGACGAGTCCGCGTGGAAGGCGTTCACCTATCAGGGCAAGGTCTGGGGCTACCCGCTGGCGATCGAGGCCGTGGGGCTGATCTACAACCGCGCTCTGGTGAAGACGCCGCCGGCGACGTTTGACGAGGTTATCGCGCTGGACAAACAACTGGCGCCGCAGGGCAAGAAGGCACTGCTGTGGGATTACAACAAGACCTTCTTTACCTGGCCATTGCTGGCAGGCAACGGTGGTTTTGTCTTCGCCCAAACGCCTCAGGGCGAGCTGGACCCGTCCAGGGTAGGTGTGAATACGCCCGGCGCGGTGCAGGCGGCACAGTTGCTGGAGCGCATGATCCAGAACGGGCAGCTGCCGCGCGGTGCGCGCTACGCCGAGATGGAGGCAGGCTTTGCCCGGGGCGAGATCGCGATGATGATCTCGGGCCCCTGGTCCTGGGACAACGCGCGCAAAAGCAAGATTGACTTCGCCGTGGGCCCGATCCCCGGCGTCACGGCAGGAAAGCCTTCCAAGCCCTTTGTCGGCGTTCTCGGCTGCATGATCTCGGCGCCCAGTCCGGTGAAGGATCTGGCGCGCGAGTTTCTGGAGGGCCACGTGCTGCGCGTGAGCGGCCTCAAGGCCATCTCGGCCGACGTGTCGCTGGGAACACCGGCCAACAAAGCCTACTTTGTCGAACTCTCCAGCGACTCCAACATCCGCGCCACGATGGACAATGCGCGCGCCGGCGAGGCGTTGCCGAATATTCCGGATCTGGGGCGCTTCTGGCCGGCGATGGACGCGGCGCTGGAGGCCATCACCAACGGGCGTCAATCGCCGCAAGAGGCGCTCGATGGTGCGGCCGCGCGCATGCTGGTGAAGTGACATGAAAAAAACCTCCCTGATCAAATGGCCGCTGGCCGCGCTCGTTTCGTTGGCCTTGCTTTGGCTGGTGTTCAGCGTCTACCGCCAGGGCCAGCCGCTGTGGGCGCTGGGCCTGCTCACCCTGGGCGGACTGGGTCTGTACGTCTATGTGTCGGCGCGCACGCTGGCCTGGCGCTACCTCTTTCCGGGCGTGGCGGCGATGCTGGTGTTTGTCGCGTTTCCGCTGCTGTACACCATGCAGATCGGCTTCACCAACTACTCGTCCAGCAACCTGTTGAGCCAGGAACGCGCCCGCGGCTATCTGCTCGATCAGGCCGAAGTCGATGAGGGCAAGGCCATGGAGTTCAGCCTGCACCGGGACGGCGCGCAATTCCGTCTCGTCTTGACACCCAGCGACGCTGCCGCCAGTGTAGGGCGCTTCGTCTCGCAGCCGTTGACACTGAGCGATGCGGCGCCCTCCCCGGTTGCGATGCAGGTCCTGCCTGCAGGCGCGCCGTCTCCGGGAGACGCTTTGCCGCTGAAGCAGGTGCTGCAACACCGCGACGCGCTGCGTGCACTCAAACTGAACCTGCCCGATCAGCGCCAGCTCATCTACTCGGGCGTGCGCGAATTCGCGCCTTTTGACCCGCTGTGGCAGGCGCTGCCCGACGGATCGCTCACACAGCGCGCCACCGGCACCGTGTATCGCCCCAACAATGACAGCGGCTATTTCGAAGACGCCCAGGGCCAGCGGCTGCAACCGGGCTTCAAGGTGAACGTGGGCTGGCACAACTACGCGCGCATCTTTGGCGACCCTGACATGCGCGGCCCCTTCGTCTCGATCTTCATCTGGACCGTGGCCTTTGCCGCGCTCACGGTGTTGTTCTCCACCGCCATCGGCATGACGTTGGCCGTGGTGCTGAACTGGGAGGCGCTACGCTTTCGCACGCTGTACCGTACGCTTCTGTTCCTGCCCTATGCGGTGCCGGGCTTCATTTCCATCCTGGTGTTCAAGGGCCTGTTCAACCAGAACTTTGGCGAAATCAACGCCGTGCTGAACGCACTCTTTGGCATCAAGCCGGCCTGGTTTGCCGACGCCACGCTGGCCAAGAGCATGATCCTGATCGTCAACACCTGGCTCGGTTATCCGTACATCATGGTGATCTGCACCGGACTCATCAAGGCCATCCCCGCCGACCTGTACGAAGCATCGGCCATCGCTGGCGCCGGGCCGTTGACCAACTTCTGGCGCATCACCGCGCCGCTGATTGCGCGTCCGCTCACGCCGCTGCTGATCTCGGCCTTCGCCTTCAACTTCAACAACTTCGTGCTGATCTCGCTGCTCACCGATGGCAGGCCGGATTACCTCAACACCAAGTTGCCCGCGGGCACCACCGACATTCTGGTGTCCTACACCTATCGCATCGCGTTCACCGACGCCGGCGCCAACTTTGGACTGGCGGCCGCGATCTCCACGGTGATCTTCTTCCTCGTGGCCCTGCTGTCGATCGTGAACCTGAAGTTCACGCGCGCGCAGGGCAACACCAACCGGTAAAAAACCATGGCCCTTGTCACTGGAAAAAGTCAACGCTGGCGCGTCGTCGCGGCCCACGTGGGTTTGTGGGCGCTGATGGCGATCACGCTGTTCCCGCTGCTGGCGGTGATTTCGATCTCGCTGCGTCCCGGCAATTTCGCCACGGGCTCGCTCATTCCCACCGAGCTGAGCCTGGAGCACTGGAAACTCGCGCTGGGCATGTCCTACACCGGAGCCGACGGCGTCGTGGTCAAGCCACCGTTTCCCGTGCTGCTGTGGTTGTGGAACTCGATCAAGGTGGCGACCATTTCGGCGCTGCTGATCGTTGGCATTTCCACCACCGCGGCCTATGGCTTTGCGCGCTTGAAGTTCCGCTTCAAGGCACCCATCCTGAACAGCATGCTGCTGCTGCAGATGTTCCCGGTGGCGGTGGCGCTGGTGGCGATCTACGCGATATTCGAGGCCATAGGCCACTATGTGCCGTGGCTTGGCATTGAAACGCACGCCGGCCTGATCGTGGCCTATCTTGGGGGCGTTGCAACCCATGTCTGGACCATCAAGGGCTACTTCGAAACCATACCGGTCGAGATCGAGGAATGCGCCAAGGTCGACGGCGCCACGTCCTGGCAGGCTTTCTACCGCGTGCTGCTGCCCATGGCCGTGCCGATCCTGATGGTGGTCTTCGTGCTGGCCTTCATCGGCACCATCATCGAGTACCCGGTGGCCTCGATCCTGCTGCGCGAAGAACCCAATCTCACGCTGGCCGTCGGTTCCAAGTACTACCTGTACGAGCAGAAATACCTGTGGGGAGATTTCGCCGCCGCCGCCGTGCTCTCGGGCCTGCCCATCACCGCGGTATTCCTGGCGGCGCAGCGCTGGATCGTTTCGGGGCTGACGTCAGGAGGCGTGAAGGGTTGAACGTGCGCGCCGCGTCACTGGCGCTGAGCGCCTGTCTGGTCCTGTTGGGCGGCTGCGCCGTACCCCACGCGGGCGTTCCCGCCAAGACGGATCCCGTCGCAAAGCCTGCCGCCTGCCACAGCCATCCGCTGGGCGCACGCGAGTTGTATCTGCGCGGCAGCTTCAACGCCTGGAGTGCGGATGAAGCGCAGAAGTTTGTCTATTTCTGCGACCGCTTTGAACTCGTCACGGCGCTCACTGGGCAGCACAGCTTCAAACTCGGCGATGACGACTGGTCGCCGGATGCCGACATGGGGGGCGCCAGGATCCAAGCTGGCGTGGCCACGCCGCTTGCCTACAAGGGCCCGGCCATGGCCTACTCGTTCAACGGGCGCTATCGCATCCAACTCACCCTGCCACCCACCACGCCCAGGCCGATCATGACCCTCACAGAATGCCCCACCTCGCTCATGGGCGAGGCGCTGCCCTGCGCCACAGTTCCCGAACAGGCCGCGGTTTCGATCACCGATGCCGTGGCCCTGAGCGTGCGTCACGACTCGCGCGCGCTGCTTGACAAGGCGCCCTTCGGCGCCGTCGTCGCAGGCACAACGATGCAATTTCACGTCAGCGCCCTCCCCGGCGTCTCCAGCGTGACCCTGGTGCTGGAGAAGCGTCGCCTGGAAGGCAATCAGGAACTGCTGGAGTACACGCCAGCCGCGCGCATTGCGATGCGTCGTTCTGCGCCGGGCGCAGACGGTCGTGAATCATGGTACGCGCAGCAGCATTTCAACGAAGTCGGCATCTATGGCTACAGCTTTGAAGCGGTGATCGCTGGCCAGACCTACATCTACCAGAACAACGCCAACGCCATCTTCTGGACGCGCGAAAAAGGCTCGGGCGGCCTGGGTCATGTGGACCTGCTGCCCGCCTCACGAAAGAGCGTGCGCCGCTTTCGCCAGACCGTTTACGCCGCCGACTTTGTGGTGCCGGCCTGGGCCAGGGACGCGGTCTATTACTACATCTTTCCGGAGCGATTTCGCAACGGCAACCAGGCGAACGATCCCAAGCCGGGTGTGGATCATTACCAGGACAAGGCGGTCGAGTTCCACAAGGACTGGCTGGAAAAACCCTTCAAGCCCGGCTCGGGCGACGGCTCGGACGCGGTCTACAACAACGACTTCTTCGGCGGCGACCTCGCCGGCGTCATCGAAAAGCTCGACTACATCGCCGACCTGGGCGCGAACACGCTCTACATCACGCCGCTGTTCCAGGCAGCGAGCAACCACAAGTACGACACCGCGGACTATCAGCACATCGACCGCGCCTTTGGCTCCAACGAAGACTTCGAACGCCTGACCCGCGAAGCCGCCAGGCGAGGCATCCGCGTCATCCCCGACGCCTCGCTGAATCACACCGGAGTCGACTCGATCTACTTCGATCGCTTCGGCAAATACGGCGGCGCCGGCGCTTTCCATGGCGGCAAGGTCAACCCGGCTTCGCCCTACGCCGACTGGTACAAATTTGACGCCACTCAAGCGGACCCCGACAAGCAGTACCAGGGTTGGGTCGGGGTGCAAAACCTACCCGAGTTGAACAAGGCCTCGCCCAGCTACCGCGACTTCGCCTATGGCGCCAAGGATTCCGTCATGAAGCAGTGGCTGGACCGCGGCGCCGCGGGCTGGCGCATGGACGTGGCACCCTGGGTGCCGGACGACTTCTGGCGCGAATGGCGCAAGTCGATCAAGCAGCACCGCCCTGACGCGCTGACGATCGCCGAAACCTGGTTCGACGCCTCGAAGTTTTTCCTGGGCGACGAGTTCGACTCGACCATGAACTACATCTTTCGCAACACCGTGCTCGACTACGCCGCCGGCGGCAACGCCCGGGCCCTGTACGAGAACATCGAGTTGATGCGCGAAGCCTATCCGGCGCAGTCCTTCTTTGCGCTGATGAACTTGCTCTCAAGCCACGACCAGGCGCGTGCGCTGCACCAGTTCGGCTACCGCTCGGACAGCGACGCGGCCCCCACGATTGCGTTGGCCAAACAGCGATTGCGCCTGGCCGTCTTTTTCCAGATGGTGTTCCCCGGATCGCCGGCCGTGTACTACGGCGACGAGGTCGGGCTCACCGGCGGCGACGACCCCTACAACCGCGCCGCCTACCCCTGGGCCGATCGCGGAGGCAAGCCGGACGATACGTTGCTGGAAGATTTCAAACGGCTCATCCGCCTGCGCCGGGAGCACGCCGTGCTGCGCCACGGCAGCCTGTCGGCGCCGTTGCTGCTGAACGAACACGTGATCGTGCTGGCACGACAGGATGGCGCGGACTGGGCCATCACCGCCAGCAACAACAGCGACAAACCACAAGCCGTGACGTTCCCGCTTCCGGTGGCCGCAGGCACGAATGAATGGGTCGATGCGCTCACCGGCGCGAAGCACATAGTACTCAACGGCAAGCTCACCGTGACGGTGCCGGCGCTGTTTGGCAGCGTGCTGCTGATTGCACCGCCCGCCGTTGTGGCACCTGCATCGCTGCAACAGTGAATCCGCTCACAAGCTTGCCTGACGGTCAGGCTGGCCACCTCGAGGAGTAGGCGGGCCGGCGAGTGTGCGGTCGTGCCTGCGGTTCATGACAGTTGGGAGTCCATCGCGCCGCTGGATCCAGCGACAGCCAGCCATCGACTCCAGTGCTGGCGCTGGCTAGAATGATCAGCGCGTCGAACGGGGGCCAATATGAAGAAACAATTCAGCCTGGTTGCTTGCGTCATCTGCATGGGTCTCGCGTTGGCCGATACCACTGAACCGACAGGCCCATCAGTCGAAAAAGCCCATCAGATCGCGCGATGTGGCAGTCACGTCAAGTACTACAGCGACGGCAAGCCCTACTCTTGCCAAGTCTCCGACGCGTTCCTTGTAGGAGACATTCACATTCCCCCTGGTTCCGATATTTCTTTCCGACCGGATGGAACGGTGGGCAGTGCATGGCTCGGCAAGGAAAGCGCCGTCTATGGACAAATTCTGCCGCAGGGAACTGCCCTCTTCTTTGCTTCAGGCGATCGGTTGCGGCACTTCTGGCTCCCCAAGGACACCGTCATTCAGGGGCATCTGGTGAAGGGCCAAGACGACGGTGCAGGCGCTCGCCTGCACCCCAATGGCAAGCTGCTCGCCATATGGCTCGCACAGGACGAGGTGATCGACGGAGTCCCGTGCACATCCAGCGGCAATGTCCTGCGCATGGGTTTCGGCGTCATTCACCTTGGCACCCAGCGCATGGCTTGGTTTTACGAGAATGGTCGCCTCCAGCAAGCGATGCTTTCGCGAGATGTCAAATTGCAAGGGCATGGCTTCAAGAAGGGTGAGGTCATCAGCCTCGCTCCCGATGGAAAAATCGATCTCAACGCAAAGAAGCTGTACGAGTGGTGAACTTTCATTCATCAAGTTCACGCTGCCTTGTGTGTTCCGGTGTCCGCTCCGATTTAAGGGGTGGGTGACGCGCCGGGCGCCACGATGTTGGGCGCTGCCTGGCTTTCATTGACTCGTTGTGACGACGCGGCTCAAACCGAGACACTCAAATCATGGGGTAAAGCGAAGCGCCGCCGTCCACCAGCAGCGTCGCGCCGGTCATGTAGTCGCTGGCGCGGCTGCACAAGAACAGCGTGGCTTCCGCCACCGAGTCCGCACTTTGAAGTTGTCCCACAGGGATGGCCAGCTTGGCCCTTTTCTGATACTGGGCGTCCTCGTTCCACTGCTTCAAGGCCATGCCGGCCCCAACGATGCCCGGTGCCAGAATGTTGACGCGGATGTGCCTGTCGGCCAGTTCACGCGCCAGTCCTTTGGCGAACATGTCCAGCGCCGCCTTGCTCGGTGAATAGGCGCCGTTGCCCGGCCACGGCACCTGGCCCACCCAGGACGAAGTGAACAGGATGCGCGCCGGTTGCTCCGCCGTCGCCTTGCGCTGCAGCAGCGGTATCGCGGCGCGGCTGACGAGAAAGTGGGCGTTCAAGTTCAACTCGAAGGTCTTTTTCCAGTCGGCGTAAGTGTAGCTTTCGATGGCGCCAGGCAGCACGGCGCCCGCGTGGCAGATCACGGTGTCGGGCGCACAAGGCTCCCCGTCGACAGCGCACGAGGCCTGGAAGAAGTCGGTCACGGCCTGCTCGTCGGTGATGTCGACGGGGACCGATGCCAGCCTGGACTGAAGTTGCGGCGGCAACGGCAGGGGAAAGGCGCAGGGATCCAGGTTCACGACGCGTGCACCGTGGGCCAAAAGGCGCGCCACCATCACTTGGCCCAGGGCGCCGCTGCCGCCGGTGATCAGGACCGTGCGACCCGCCAAGCAGGTGGATGAAAAACTGGGACTCTGAAATGATGGGTACATGGCGGATGGCTCAACAGCAGGGGAACACCGTGATTCGCAGCAGCGTGCTGCCGTAGGGCACGAGCTCGAGGGTCTCGACCTCGGCGCTGGCTTCGATCAGTTGGGGAAACGCCGGCGTCGTGGTCACCTCGGCGCCGATGCGCGCATCGGCAAATGATTGCAGCTGCCACGCGGGGACACGCCGCGCCGGCACCGAGATGCGAACCGGCGGCTGGTCCCAGGGGTAGGCCGTGCTCTGTCCAGTATGCACTGGCAGGCTGCCGAGCAATGCTGCGTCAATGGCCAGCGCGTAATTCCACGGCTGCGCCGGCGTTCTTGCCCGCGCAGGGAACTGCGCGCTGGACTTGGCGTACCCCGCGATTACCTCGTCCTCGCAGCGGATCGGCAGGCTGAAGGCCAGAGGTCCGCGTTCCACCGCGACGCCACCATCCGGCCAGGCGCTCAATCGCACCTGCATCGGAAGTTTCAGCGTGATCCGGTCGCCATCGGCAAAGACGCGATCGATCCGGCAGAACCGGCCCGCGGTGAGATCCACCGGCAGCGGGCTGCCGTTGAGCCACAGCTGCGCCTGGCTGCACCAGCTCGGAATGCGGATCGACAGCGGGAAGCGCGTGGGCGCCGAGATCCCGATACGGAACTCGATCACTTCGGAAAACGGGTAGTCGGTGACTTCGTCGATGGTCACCGGCGTCTGGTCCGCGCCCACGTTCGCGGCGACGCTGCAGGGCCCCAGCAGCGCTGCAACCAGGCCGTGGTCGGGCGTGGCCAACCACATCTGCTCGACGAAATACGGCATGAAGCGGTTCACATTGCCAGTGCAGCACTCCACGTCGTGGCCGGGAAGGTAGGCCATGCGCGCCGCGTGGTGCCCGAAAGGATTGGAGTCGAGCGCGCAGACCGCCTGATTCGGCGACGAAAAATACTGGTGCGAGCGGAAGTCCTTGGTGACTGCCCCCAGGCCGCCGTTGAACACGGCCTTTTCGATGGCATCGGCGTAGCCGGCCTCGCCGGTGATCTGCAGCAGCACGCCGTAGCTGTAGGGAAAGGTGGCGGTGTTGCAGGTCTCGGTGCCGGCGCTGGCGCCCCGCCCTGCGAAGTGTTCGGTGGAGCTGGGCAGGCCCGAGACCAGCAGGTGATCGCGCTCCATCGTCTGAAGCCCCTGGATCGCGTCGTCCAGAAAAGCCTGCTTGCCGCTGGCGCGGTACAGGATGGCGGGGATCTTCACCAGTTCCAGGTACACCACGCCATGCGTCGTGGGTCCTGAGTCCGAGCTGAAGTCGATGTCGCCACCGGCCCAATTGCGGTAACGGAGGTCGGAGCGAAACAGCGCATACGCCTCTTCGGCCATGGCCAGCATGCGCGGGTCGGCGGTCTTGTCAAACAGCCAGCACAGTTGCTCCACGTTCGCCAGTTCCAGCACGTCGGCGAAGTCCTCGGCGGCGAATGTCAGATAGTGGCGGTGCATCAGTTCGACGATGCTGTCGTCGCCAGTGGCGGCGTGCTCGCACATCAGCGCCCGGTTGAAGCTGGCGTAGGGCCAATGCCGGTAGCGCTCGCTGAGTTCGGTGCCGAAGCGCCCGCTGGGTGTGACGTGGCTGCGAACGTAGTCGAAATTGGCGCGCACCTGTTGCAGCAGTTCCTCGTCGCGCAGCAGATGCCCCAGGCGCAGCGCGCCGTCCAGGAAGTAGGCCGTCTGCTCATACGGCCACCAAGCCGTGGGCGAGCCCTCCATCTTGTCCCCCGCCCACAGGCAGGTGTTGAAGGGGTAGCCCGCGACGGCGACGTTGCCGGTCAATCCCGATTTCTGTCGGCAAAGAAATTCCCTGATCCAGCCATTGGGCTTGATCTGTGTGATCTTCAGCTTGGCATAGGCGGTGTGTGAAGGCGGCTGGGTCATGGCAGTATCGCTGGGCTTGAATCAGGGCTTGCCCAGAAGGAACAGGAGCGGGACCTCCAGCCGCCTGGCCCAGGCGTCTTCGTTGTGCCCTTCCCCGTCAAACACGCGCGACTGGAAGTTGGCCGCGCCGTAGCCGCGGTCGCGCACGATCTCATCGATGAAGCTCTGATACGTGCCGTAGATGGCGTCGAGCTCGGTCGTCCCGCGGTCCATGTACAGCCGGTGGTTCACGGGGTCGGCCAGATGGTCGCGCAGGTAGTTGAAGGCCGCCAGCGGCAGCGCCGAGTTCGCCTCGAAGGTGCCGACCCAGTGCGTGGACAGACCGGCGGCGCCTGCGAAGACCTCGGGGTATTCGTTCATCGCGTAGATCGAGATCACGCCTCCCATGCTCGAACCCATGATGAAGGTGTGCTCACGCTGCGGATGCGTGGAGAAGCGCAGGTCGATCGCGGGCTTGAGCTCCTCCACCAGAAAGCGCAGGTAAGCGTCCGAACGCGCTTGCTGCTCCATCCATTTGTCCATGAAGGCGCGGCGCGTGGATTCGTTCACCCAGGGCAGGAACTTTTCGGGAAAGTATTCGGACCAGCGCGACTTGCCGGCGTTGGCGATGCCCACGACGATGGTGTCGGCAATGCGCCCTTCGCGCAGCAGGCGCGAGAGCGTGACGTCCACGTGCCAGGCCTTCTTGAACCAGGTGGCGCTCGGATCGAACAGGCCCTGGCCGTCCTGCATGTAGAGCACGTTGTAGCGCTTGGACGCCGAGTAACCATCGGGCAGCCAGACGTCGATGTGGCGGGCTGCGACATATTTGGAGGGAAAGTTCTCCAGCCGCTGGATGCTGCCACTGCTCACCTGCGGCACAGGCTGGGCTTGCACCAAGGCGGCCAATGCGAGACACAGCAGGGCGAAAAACGAGGAACAAAGTCTTTTCATCGTCAGCCTTCGGGATCGGTTTCGTTGTGGGCGCGCGTGCGCACCGGGAAAATCATCGCGGCCCAGGGGCCGAGATCGAGTTGCAGGTCCGTGCGTTCGGCGCTTCCCAGCGTCAACGGCTGCGCGCCGGTTGCGAGTGCGCTCGGCAGCGATGCGCTCACGGCGTCATCGCTCAAGTTGAACGCGCACAGCACGCCGTCTTCGCCGCAGCGGCGCAGGAACACCAGCACTTTGTCATCGGCCTGCAGCGGCTCGAAGCGCCCCAGACGCAATGCCGGGTGCGCGCGGCGCAGCGCGAGCAGGCGGCGCGCGAAGTTCAGCGACGAATCGGGATCGCACTCCTGCAGGTCGACGCCATTCGCCTGCTGCGCCGCGTCCACCGGCAGCCAGGGCGTGCCGCTGGTGAAGCCCGCATGCAAGGCATTCGACTGCCATGGCATGGGCGTGCGGCAACCGTCGCGCCCCTTGTTGCGCGGCCAATGCGCCTTGCCAAAGGGGTCCTGGATCTGCTCGAACGGCACTTCGGACTGCGTCAGGCCCAGCTCTTCGCCCTGGTACAGGAAGACCGTTCCGCGCAGGCAGCTCAGCAATGCCAGCAGCTGTTTCGCCCGGTTCGGATTGCCCTTGGCCCAGCGCGTGGCAACGCGCACGGCATCGTGGTTGGAGAGCGCCCAAGACGGCCAGGCTTGCTCGTGCGCCGCGCCCTGAGATTCCTGCCACGGCAGCATCAGCTGCACCAGATCGTTCGGCTTGGGCTGGTCGCCCAGCAGCACGAACGAATACGCGGTGTGCAGGCGGTGCGTTCCCCGCGTGTACTCCAGCATGCGCTCCAGGTTGTTGGCCGATCCGATCTCGGCCACGGTCATGCGCGCGTCGAAGCAGTCGGTGAGCTCGCGCACCCGTTCCAGAAAGCCCAGGGTCTCGGGCTGGCAGATGTTGTACAGGTGCTGCTGCATGGCGGCCGGCACATCGCCGCGCAATTCGGGTGGCTGGGGTGGGTTATCGGTGAAGCGGCGGTCGTGGCAGTAGTAGTTGGCCGTGTCCAGGCGAAAGCCATCGACGCCGCGCTCCAACCAGAAGCGCCCCACGTCCAGCAGCGCGTCCTGCACCGCCACGCAGTGCAGGTTCAGGTCCGGCATCTGCGCCAGGAAGTTGTGCAGGTAGTACTGCTGGCGGCGCGGGTCCCAGGTCCAGGTCGGGCAGCCCATCCAGCTTTGCCAGTTGCTCGGGGGCGAGCCGTCGGGCTTGGCGTCGGCCCAGACGTACCAGTCGGCCTTGGCGTTGTCGCGACTGCGCCGGCTCTCCTCGAACCAGGCGTGCTCGATCGCGGTGTGTGACCACACCTGGTCGATGATGAGCTTCAGACCCAGCGCGTGCGCGCGCGCCAGCAGCGCATCGAAGTCGGCCAAGCTGCCGAACATCGGATCGACGCCGCGGTAGTCGAGCACGTCGTAACCGAAGTCGCGCATCGGCGAAGGGAAAAACGGTGACAGCCAGACGCCGTCCACGCCCAGGCTGGCGACGTAGTCCAGGTGCGCCGTGACGCCCCTGAGGTCGCCGATGCCGTCGCCATTGCTGTCGGCAAAGCTGCGCGGGTAGATCTGGTAAATCGTCGCGCCGCGCCACCACTCGTTGTTCAACGTCGACATGGCGCCTCTACTGCACGCGCTTGAAAACGTTGTAGCCTCCATGGGCCTGCACGTCCGGCGTCAGGACGCGAAAACCGCCTGCCGGAACACTCACCGTGGTCATGCCGGCAAGCACTCCCAGCGGCTTGGCCTTGGGGTCCAGCAGGTCGATCAGCGACGAGCCATTCATGAGCTTGGAATTGGCGATCAGAATGCGTTCGGTCACCGCCTTCTTCCCCGGATTCACCAGCACCAGCACGGTATCCTGCACCCGATCGGTGTAGCGTTCAAAGGCCAACAACTGGCGCGCGCTGATGAGGCGGAAGTTGCCCACGCGCAGCGCGCGGTGCTGCTTTCTCAGGTCCACGAGTTGTCGGGTCCAGCGCAGGTCGGGGTTGTCGTCGCGCACCAGTTCCCAGCGCATGGGCGAGCGGTTTTGCGGATCCTCGCCGCCGGTCATGCCCAGCTCGCTGCCGTAATACAGGTTCGGCGAACCCGGCAGCGTGAACTGCAGCAACTGCGCTGTCTGGCGCTGGCGCTGGCGCGGCAGCAGCGTGGCCAGACGATGGTTGTCGTGGTTGTCCAGCATCAGCCAGGACTTGAGCGTGGGCTCGATGCCGCCTTCAGAAATGGTGCGCTCCAGCATGTGCGCTGCAGTGGGCGCGTCAATCACTCCATGGACCGTGCTCAACACGATGTCGCGCAGCGTGAAGTTGATGACGCCGTCCACGGACCCAAACCACTCCTTGGGAAAATTGGGAATCTCGCCCACCACCAGCGAGCCGGGTTTGGCCAGGTGCGCGGCCTGCGTCAGTTCGGCCAGGTAGGTGGGCCCGAGTTCCGGCGCCACGTCCAGGCGCCAGCCGTCCACGCCATTGCGCAGGGTGCGCTGCACCACCGAGTCGGCGCCGGCGAAGAGGTAGTCGCGCACCGCGGGATTTTCCAGATTGAGCTCGGGCAGGTTCGTCGCCTGGACCCAAGCGCGCGCGCCACCGGGGTACTGCGACCCGAAGTAGAACCAGTTGCGGTACGGGCTTTGCGGATCGAGCAGCGCCTGCTGAAAGATCGGGGCATTGCGTCCCATGTGATTGAACACGCCGTCGAGCACGAGCTTCATGCCCTTGTCGTGCAGGCCGCGCGTGAGCTGGTCCAAGTCCTCGCGGCTCCCGAACTCGGGTGAGATGCTCAGGTAGTCCAGTGTGTCGTACTTGTGGCTGGTATAGGCTAACTGGATCGGGCTCAGATACAGCACGTCGACACCCAGGCGCTGCAGGTAGTTCAGGCGGCCGGCCACGCTTTGCAGATCGCCACCCCAGAAGTCGATCTCGTGGCTCCACACGTTGAGCGCCGGTAGGTAGCGGCCACGCTTGGCTGGCTCACTCCACCGGTGCAGCCGCTTGGGCGAGGAATAGAGTGCGCGCTTGTCTTCAAGCCGCGCCGATGGGGCGAACCGGTCCACCAGCACCTGATAGACGATTGCGCCATTGCGCCAGTCGCGCTCGCGTTCGTCGAAAACGCCGGCCAACTCGACGTCGAACCGGCTCGCATACGACGGCGTCGTGACGCCGGAAACGATTTGGCCCTGAGCTGGCGATAGGCCCATGCCGATCCAGCATGCGCCCACACAAATTAACAGCCTCAACTTTGAACGACGAGTCATGGACACGCTTTATGCTTCGTCGGCCTCAGGCCATGGGCGTTTTGGCCGCCGCACAGTGCTGCGCCACGTAGTCGGCATGATCGGGCATCACCTCGACGCATTTCGCGATCACAGCGCGCACGCTTTCCAGATAATCCTCCGTGTCCACATCTGGCTGCAGGTCGGCCAGTGGATGATAGCGCTCGGGCACGAGGTTCTGGCCCGCCATCACCTGGAGCCAGGCCACCTCGGAGAACAATTCGTTGTCATTGCGCACGATGCGGCCATGGGCTTGAAACAGGTCCAATTTCTGCTTTAGCGTGTCGGGCACGGACATCTGCGCGCAATGCTGCCAGAACTTGGAGTCGGTGCGCTGATTCGCCTTGTAATGAAGGATGATGAAGTCGCGAATACGCTCGTACTCGAACCGGCACTGGCGGTTGTACTCCGCGACGTCCACCAAGTTGAAGCCCTGGTCCGGAAAGAAGTTGATCAGTCGGTCCACCTGGGCCTGCACCAGATGAATAGCTGTGGACTCGAGCGGTTCGACAAAACCGCTGGCCAGACCGATGGCGACGACGTTGCGGTTCCAGCACTGTTTGCGCATTCCGGGGACAAACTTGAACTTGCGCGGATCGGCCAGGGCTTTTCCGTCCAGGTTGGACAGCAGCGTGTTCGTGGCTTCATCATCGCTGACAAATTGGCTCGCATAGACGTGTCCATTGCCAATACGGTGCTGCAGGGGAATGCGCCACTGCCATCCCGCTTTGTGTGCCGTGGACCGTGTATAAGGAAGCAGTTGTGCTGCGGATTCACAGGGGACGGCCAAGGCCGTGTCGCACATCAACCACTCCGTCCAGTCTTCGTACCCCGTCTTGAGCGCTCCTTCGATCAACAGACCGCGAAAGCCTGAGCAATCGATGAACAGTTCACCCTCTATGCGTTCACCGTTCTCCAGCACCACCGCGTCCACATGTCCGTCCCCTTCACGCTGCGACACCTGCACAATCTTGCCTTCGGTGCGCTGCACCCCTCGCGCCAAGGATAGTTTTCTAAGGTAACGCGCATACAGACTGGCGTCGTAATGGTAGGCATAGTTCATCTCTGCCAGAGGCGAATTTGGCAAATCAAAACGCGGCCGCATGAACTTGTTCGCCTTCGCTGCCATGCGGGTGATCGAATACGCCTCCAGGTCCTGCGCCTTGCCCTGGCGCCGCATCTTTTGCCAGTACTGATCAAAGCCCACCGTCCACAGGTCCTGGCCAATGACGCCAAAACCGTGCATGTAGCGGTCCCCCAGCTTGCCCCAGTTGACGAATTCAATACCCAGCTTGAAGGTGCCCTGCGTTTCTTTCAGGAACTCGTTTTCATCGATGCCGACGACCTTGTTGAAGCGCTGGATCATGGGGATCGTGGCTTCGCCCACACCAATGATGCCGATTTCATCGGACTCCACCACACGGATGTTGTAGCGGCCGCGCAGCACCGTTGACAGCGCCGCAGCGCTCATCCATCCGGACGTGCCGCCTCCGACAATGACGATATTTTTCACGAGCTCATTTGCCATGTCCGCACCCTTTTTGTGTATCAATAACCGCTGATTTTGCCCGACGCTGTGGGCAACCTATTGCCTCGACCCACAAGAAAAAGCCCCTTGCCAACGTGAGCCGGCAAGGGGCAAGCCCTTGGAGAGTCAGATCAAACTATCAAAGCTTGTAGTTCACACCAAACAGGTAAGTCTTGCCGAACTTGATCTTGTTCGTGATCGTGCCCGGGTTGGTCGTGTATTCCTGGAACGCCGCATTGGTCATGTTGTTGCCTTGCACCAGCAAAGACAGACCTTTGAGGTAGCCGCTCTGGATCTCGTACGACGCCTGCAGATCTACCGTGGTTTCACCCTTGATATAGGTGAGCGTACGGTTGTCCTGGAAGTCGGAGATCGATCCTACGAAATCCGAACGGACGCGTTCCGCGACCGAGATATTGAAGCCAGCCTTCTCGTAGTACAGGCGCATGTTGGTGACCTGCTTGGACATGCCCGGTATCGAGATCTTGGTTGTCGCCGCACTGGTGGCGAAACCCGATGCGGGCAGCGAAATGGAGCTACCCGTGTTCGAGTAGTTCAGTTGCACGCCGAAGCCATCCAGAGGCTGGAGCACAAGGTTGAACGGCACGTTCACCGACAACTCAACACCGCTGATGCGTCCGCCCGAGCCGTTAGTCGGTACATTCGCGACCCCCAGGGCTGAACCTGCGTAAGGACCGCTAGTAGGTACCAGCGCGGCTCGCGCGGCCGGACTCAGGTATGGCGCAAAATCAATCACGGCGGGAGCCTTCAGGACGTAGGACTCAAGCTGTTTGTAAAAGCCCGCCACACTGACGTAACCCTTCTTGCCGAAATATTTTTCATACGACAGGTCAAAGGCATTGGCACGGAACGGCTTGAGCAGGGGCTGACCGCCGCTCGCCGTAATTTGCGCATTGCCGTGCCCGTCTGTACCCGAGCTGACATTGATGTTGTTCGCCATATCGCCCATGTCGGCACGCGACAGCGTCTTGCCTGCGGCAACGCGCATCACTTGGTCTGCACCCAGATCAAAAGCGACATTGGCGCTGGGCAGCAGGTCGTTGTACTTCATGCCGGCCGTCTGTGTCGGAGGCGAACAGGTGGCAGGCGTGTTACCGGCGCAGTTCACGCTATTGAGGTTGAAGCCGGTGGACGATTGATCGCTGTGCACGAACTGGGCACCGATGTTGCCGCGGTAGTTCAAGCCAACCAAATTGCCCTCCAAATCGCTCTTGGCATAGAAGGTCGTGACCTTTTCCGTCACACTCCAGTCCTTCATCGCAATGCCTGTGTCCAGCTTGGTAGCGAGGGAGTAGAGGCCCAATGAGCTGGACGGATCGAAGACAGCGATCGGGATGCCGGTGCCGCCGGCAATCGCCGTGCCAGAGCCCGGCATGGTGACGGCAGCGTAGGGTGCGTTGCCCGCAATCACCAAACGTCCTTCGTTCGCTACGCGAACCTTCTGGCGTTCGGTGTAGTTCACGCCAAAGTCCACGTTCACGATCGGGCCTGCAGTCAGATCGCGCTTGAGAGAAAAGCGGGCGGCCTGGATCTGGTCGGTGACGTGCGGGTCAGCAAGGTAGCCGGCCTGGGGTGAAGCCAAACCACCACTCCAGCCATCCACGTCGGTGAGTTTGACGACGTTGCGGTCGGCATAGTTCACGCTGGTGGTGTACTTCACGTCTGCAAAATTACTGCCATTGAAGCCGGTCCAGGAGATGCTGCCGAGAGCAGCTGCATTACCGGGCAGGCCCGCCGTCGTTTCCAGACGGGGACTGTCCACCACCACTTTGGAGTACGAGAGATCCGACGTTGCCGTCCATTCGTCCACCTTGAGCTTGGAGTTCCAGCCGTAGGAATCCAGTTGATCCTTTGAGGTGTTGATGTGGTTGCGAATGTCACCGCTGTAACCCACCACGGTACCCGAGGTCACGACGCCGTTGGACACCGTGGCATTGGTCAGCGTGCCGATCGAATTTGCTGCAGTGCCAAAACCAAAGCCGTTACCGACACGGCCGCCAATGGAACCTTCCAGGCCGGTGATCTTCAGTTTGGACTCGCCGTCCGAATGGAAGATATCGAACTGGGTTTCGAAATTCTTGTTCGGCTTGAACTGGAATATGCCCATGTAGCCGTTGCGGTGCGAGGTGTTCTGGTCGCTGTCGTTACCGAAACCGCCAGGTGCGTCGCCGGTCACTGTGTTGCCGTTGGCATCCGTGCCGGTCACATTGGCTTTCCAGCCACCCCAGGAATTGAAGTTATTTTGTGGAGCGCCGTTGTCCTTGGTCTTGGTGATGCCAATTGCCACACCGATAGTGCGGTCGGCGAACTGGTCGATGTAGGAGAGAGCTTGGCGATCGCCCGTTCCCGTTCCGCCATCGTTGCCAATGCCAGACTTGCTCTTGCGCGCATTGACAGCCAGTTGGCGGTTTCCAAAGTCCAACGGACGCACGGTGCGCATATCGATGGTCGAAGCCAGGCCTTGACCCAGCAGTGCACCGTCAGGCGTCTTGTAAATCACGATCGAACCCAGCAACTCGGCTGGGAACTCGTCAAACTTGACGCCGCGGCTGTCGCCGGTGGAGGCTTGTTCGCGGCCATTCAACAGGCTACCGTTGAAGTCAGGCGACATGCCGCGCACGCTGATCAACGACGCCTTGCCAGTGGCAGAGTCACGCTGTGCCGTCACGCCGGGCAGGCGCGAAATGGATTCGGCTACAGTGGCGTCGGGCAGTTTGCCGATGTCTTCCGCAGAAATCGCTTCCACGATCGAGTCGGAATTCTTCTTCACCAAAATCGCGTCCTCGATACCCTTGCGAATACCCGTCACGACCACGGTGTTCAGGTTGGTGCTGGCGGCTTCGGGTGCTTGCTGTGCGTACGAAACGCCCGAGCTCATCAGCAGGATCGCGCATCCTGCGGCGATCGGTGCGAGTTGAAATACGGAGCGCTGCGACGTAACCGACTCGTAACGCTTCTTCTGTGTAGTCTTCATTCAATGTCTCCTGGGAACCGGAATAACAAAACAATCCCTTGAAATATCTCAAGGGCGCGTAAAAAACTGGTGTCAGACCCAATGTCTTGACGCCGTTTGTACCAAAACAAGATATTTTGAAATATTGGCGTAAACCCTGAACCGGCATCAGACATCAAGACGCGTTCTGTTTCTTGACCGCAAGAATATGCCTTTGTCAGTGGATTTTTGGTGGTGTTCGCCCTTGGCGGCGAGGCGATCACCCGAAATCGAAAAGATGCTTGTAGTGAAAGTACATCTTGTGCTCTTGTGTCAGATCAATTTCAAGTGTTGCATAAACCCGACGGATACCATCTGTTATTATTTTAAATATCACGACGAATGACTGGAATCCACCGGCTATGGCGCCACGCTGCAATTACCGAACAACTTCGGGTGACCAGGAATGTCGTGCCACCGGCAAGCCAGCGGCTGACATCACCCTCGTCGGCTTGCCAAGCGCCGCGCAGCATCGCACGCCGTGGAAAGCGCTCGCCGGTAGAGCGTCAAGGGGTTTCGTTGTTTGACTAGGTTCTTCATTCTTCCCTGCTTTCGATAGAACCCAAGTTGCACAGGCAAAGCATGGGTTTACCCCGGTAAGAACGCGCTTCACCTTGCGTTAGACTCCGCCGTTGTTTGACTACATTTATCGGGCGCAGATGAATTTCTCGCCCGTCTCAAAGGGTAATAAAAAGATGAGTCAGGGTTATCCCAGGTTACTGGGCGACATCGGTGGCACCAACGCTCGCTGGGCTTGGCAGCCCGCGGCGGGTGCACCGCTGCAAGATATCTCGGTACTGCCATGTAACGCCAGCGCGTCGCTGCAAGAATCGGCCGCAAGCTACCTCTCGGGCCGTGGACCCGAGCGGCCACATTCGGCCGCGATGGGCATTGCCACGGCGGTGACGGGCGACGAAGTCAGTATGACGAACAACGCCTGGTCGTTCTCCATCGCCGCGTTCAAGCGCGACCTGGGCCTTGAACACTGCCTGGTCATCAACGACTTCACTGCGTTGGCCATGAGCTTGCCCGCGCTGCAGAGCAGTGACCTGCTCGCCATCGGCGCCGGGGCCGCCGTTGCCAACAGCCCGATTGCGCTGATAGGACCTGGCACCGGCCTGGGTGTTTCCGGCCTGCTGCCGGGTGCTCAGGGGGCTTTTTCAGCGCTCAGCGGCGAAGGCGGACACGCCACCGTGGCGCCAGCAGACGATCTGGAAAGCGCGGTGCTGGCGTGTTTGCGCCAGCGCTTTGGCCACGTCAGCGCCGAGCGCGTTCTCTCCGGCGCGGGTTTGATCAACCTGTACCAAGCGGTTTGCGAACTGAACGGGAGCGCACCGCAGCTGCTGGAGGCCTCGGACGTGACGGACAAGGCGCTGGCGCAAAGCGACACCGCTTGCGTGCGCGCGGTGCAACTGTTTTCCAGCTTTCTGGGCAATGTGGCGGGCAATCTGGCGCTCACACTGGGGGCGCGCGGCGGCCTTTATGTGGGTGGTGGTATCGTGCCACGCCTGGGGTCAGCGTTTGATGCGCAATTGTTTCGCCAACGGTTCGAGGAAAAGGGGCGTTTTCAGGACTACCTGCGACCCATCCCGACCTGGGTCATCACGGCGTCCACGCCGGCTCTGATTGGCGCCTCGCGCGCGCTGGATGTGATGCCGCAATAATCGCCTTCCCCTGAGAGGAATCCGACATGACTTTGCCCCCGGCGCAAGCGCGCTTCGATCGTCCTCGGCTGCTGGCCGACATCGGCGGCACCTACGCCCGCTTCACGCTGGAGGTGGCGCCGGGCGTGTTCGAGCACACCGTGTCGCTGCTGTGCGCGGACTATCCCGATTTCTACGCGGCAGTCTCCTCCTATCTGTCGGGTTTGAAGGTCGGACCGATCAAGAATTCGGCCGTGGCTATCGCCAACCCGGTGGCCGGCGATCTGGTGCAGATGACCAACTACCACTGGCGCTTTTCAATCGAGGAGATGCGTGAACGGTTGGGGTTCGACAACCTGATGGTGGTGAACGATTTCACCGCGCTGGCGATGGCCCTGCCCAGCCTGTTGCCGCAGCAGCGCCGTCAGATCGGTGGCGGCACGGCTGTGCCGCGCAGCGTCGTGGGCTTGATCGGCGCCGGCAGCGGTTTGGGTGTCTCGGGGCTGATTCCGGCCGACGACGGCTGGATTGCGCTGGGCACCGAAGGCGGACACACGAGTTTCTCACCGCGCGACGAGCGCGAAGTCTGGATCCTGCAATACGTCTGGCGCCAGTTCCCGCACGTCTCCTTCGAGCGACTGCTCTCGGGTCCCGGCATCGAACTCGTGTATCGCGCGCTGGCCGAGCGCGCCGGCGTTCCTGCAAAGTCGCTGAGCGCGCCCGACATCGCGCAGCACGCGCTGGAGGGCAACGACCCGGTCTGCAGCGAGACCATCGACGCCTTTTGCGGCATGCTGGGAACAGCCGCCGCGAATCTGGCTGTGACGCAGGGCGCGTTTGGCGGAATCTATATCGGCGGGGGCATCGTTCCCAAGTTGGGCACGCTGTTCGATCAGTCGCGGTTTCGCGAGCGCTTCGAGGACAAGGGGCGTTTCAGCGACTACATGAAGGCCATCCCCACCTTCGTCATCACTGCCAGCGACGCCACCTTTGTCGGCGCGTCGGTGATCCTGTCGGCGCAGTTGCGCGGCATGGATTCAGACCAGGGATCGGCTATCCTGAGCCAGGTGCAACGCGCCCGCTCGCAACTCTCGCCGGCCGAGCAGCGCGTGGCCGACCACGTGCTGGCGCATCCGCATTCGGCGCTGAACGATCCGATCGCGCAGATCGCGCGCGCGGCCCAGGTCAGTCAGCCCACGGTGATCCGCTTTTGCCGCTCCATGGGCTGCGAGGGCCTGTCCGATTTCAAACTGCGCCTGGCTTCGGGGCTGACCGGCACCATGCCGATCACACACACCCAGGTGACGAGCGAAGACAGCATGCTGGAGCTGGGTGTCAAGGTGCTGAGCAACACCGCGTCGGCCATACTGCAGGTGCGTGACCACCTGAACCGCGACGCCATCGACCGCGCCGTGCGCCTCATCACGGCGGCGCAACGGGTCGAGTTTTACGCCGTGGGCCATTACGGCAACGTGGCTGACGACGCGCAGTTCAAGTTCTTGCGCGTCGGTGTCTCATCCGCGGCGTACACGATTCCGCAACTCCAGGGGTTGGCGGCGAACCTGTTGAATCCGGGCGTGGTCGCCGTCGTCATCAGCAGCAGCGGCCATGTGCCCGAACTGCTCGACGTGGTGGAAAAGGCGCGCGCACGAGGTGCGTCCGTGGTCGCGATCACCGCCAGCCAGTCGCCGCTGGCACGCAAGGCGGACGTGGCCTTGATGGTCGATCACCACGAAGACATGGCCACACAGATGCCCATGATCAGCCGCATCCTGCACCTGCTGATGATCGACATTCTGGTCGTGGGGGTGACGCTGCGCCGCGGTGCGCACAAGCTGCCCCTGCTCGGCGACGCCGTGACCGCCGCGCTGGACGAGGCCCAGGTCGCACCTGCGCCCGCGGCCGCCAAGCGCACCAGCCCGGGCGTGAGCACGGCCGGAACGCTGGCGCACCTGAGCTCGCACAGTCGCGGAACACCGGGCTTTCAGACTAACTGAGATCGGCGAACGCGTGCCGCAGGGCCCGCGCCGCATCCTGATGGGCGGTGTGCGCCTCGGGTATCGCTCGTCCCATCTTGATGAACTCGTGCACCACGCCGCGGTAGATCTCCAGTGCCACCGGCACCGCGGCAGCCCTGAGCTTGTCGGCGTAGGCCAGCCCTTCGTCCAGCAGCGGGTCGCATTCGGCCAGACCGAACCAGGCCGGCGCCAAGCCTTCGGCATCGATGGGCACTCCGCGCGCATCGCCCCCATCCAGCGGGGCAAAGCGCCAATCGGATCGGTCGGCCGGGCTGCGCAGGTACTGCTCGAACATCCACTGGATGTGCTCCGCTTCCAGCACAAAGCCGTGGCCAAAAGTGTGGTGCGAGGCGCTGTCCTGCTGCATTGCGCAGCCCGGGTAAAACAGCAGCTGCAGTGCCAACGCGATGCCGGCATCCCTGGCGTGCACCGCACACACTGCCGCCAGCGTGCCGCCGGCACTGTCGCCACCCACCGCCAGCTTCGTCCCGTCCAGCCCCAAAGCCGCCGCGTTGTGACTCAGCCAATGCAGCGCGTCCCAGGCATCGTCTGCGGCCGTGGGGAACCTGTGCTGCGGGGCCAGCCGGTAGTCCAGCGACAGCACGGAGCAATGGGCCAGATGGCTCAAGCTGCGGCACAACCGGTCGTGGGTGGCGATGCTGCCGATCGTGAAGCCTCCACCGTGCAGATACAGCAGCACGGGCAGCCGCTCATGGGTGGGTGCATACAGGCGCGCGGCCAGCAGCGCGCCGTCGCGCGCAGGCAGGGTCAGGTCCTCCACCCGCGCCAGCTTGTGCGGCGCAACCTCCAGCACATCGGCTCCTGCCTCGTAGGTGGCGCGCGCCTGCTGTGGCGTCAGCGCATGCAGGGGCGCACGCGCCGCACGAGCCATGCGGTCCAGCACACTGCGCATGGCCGGCGTCAGCAAGGCGCGGGGATTTCGATGGTGGGGCATGGTAGCGCCTTGGAAATTTCTGAATGCCGGTGGATTTCAGCACCGGACAGCGGGAGAAAGAGGCGACGCTACGCCAGCCACTTCTGCAGGAACTGCGCTTGGCCCAGAGCCGGATCGAGCTGGTAGCCGGCAAAGCCCACGCGCTCATACAGCCGGCGCGCGCTCTGGTTGCCCTGAAGGACTTCCAGCGTGAGCTTGCAGGCACCGCGTTCCAGCGCAATCGATTCGGCCAGGGCCAGCATCTGCTCGCCCACGCGCTGCCCGCGGTGGCTGGCGAGCACCACCACGTCGTGCACGTTCACCAGCGCTCGGCACTGGAAGGTGGAGAAGCCCTCGATGCAGTTGACCAGTCCCACCGGCAGATCGCCATCCCAAGCCAGTACGCTGTAAGCCTGGGGCCGCGCCGCGAGCGCACTCACGAGATGGGTCTTGACATGTTCGCTCAGCGCGTGGCCGCCCCCGGCGGGGTCCTGCGCGTAAGCGTCCAGCAGGCTCACGAGCGCGCGCGCGTGTCCCGCGTCGGCGTAGTCGGCGCGCAGCACGCGCAGCTGGGGCAAGCCGGTCATGTCGGTGACAGGGTTTGCGCGATGCGCTGCGCGCTGCTCAGCGCGACGGCGGGGTCGCGCGCTTCGACCATGACCCGCAGCAGCGGCTCGGTGCCGCTGGCGCGAATGAGCACGCGTCCGGTGTCGCCCAGTTCGGCCTCGACCACCTGGGTTTCGCTGCAAAAGCGCGCGTTGCTCTTCCACTCCTGGCCCGGCTGCAGGCGCACGTTGATCAGCGTCTGGGGAAACAAAGTGACGTCGGCCAGCAGTTGCACCATGCTTTTGCCGCTGCGCGCACAGGCCTGCAGCACCTGCAGCGCCGAGATCAGGCCGTCGCCGGTGCTGTGCTTGTCCAGCGCGAGCAGGTGGCCCGAGCCCTCGCCCCCGAGCAGCCAGCCGCGCCGGTCCAGTTCCTCCAGCACGTAGCGGTCGCCGACCTTGGCGCGAACGAACTCCACGCCCAGCGTCTTCAAGGCCACTTCCACCGCCATGTTGGTCATGAGCGTTCCCACCGCGCCGGGCACGGCCTCGCCGCGATCGAGCCGCTCCTTCACCATCAGGTACAGCACCTCGTCGCCGTTGAACAATCGCCCGGCGGCGTCGACGATCTGCAGGCGGTCGGCGTCACCGTCGAGCGCGATGCCGTAGTCGGCCTGGTGCGTCTTGACCGCCTCGATCAGCGCCTCGGGATGGGTGGCACCCACCTTGTGGTTGATGTTCAGGCCGTCGGGCGAGCAGCCGATGGCGATGACCTCGGCCCCGAGTTCGTGGAACACCTTGGGTGCGATGTGATAGGCCGCGCCATTGGCCGCATCGACCACGATCTTCAGGCCCTTGAGCGTGAGGTCACTGGCGAACGTGCTCTTGCAGAATTCGATGTAGCGCCCGGCAGCGTCGTCCAGCCGGCGCGTCTTGCCCAACGCCGCCGAATCGGCCCACACCGGTGGCTCCTCCAGCGTGGCTTCCACCGCCTGCTCCCAGGCGTCGGACAATTTGGCGCCCTGGGCGCTGAAGAACTTGATGCCGTTGTCGGCAAAAGGGTTGTGGCTGGCGCTGATGACCACGCCCAGCGACGCGCGCTGGGTTCGCGTCAGATAGGCCACGCCGGGCGTGGGCAAGGGACCCAGCAGAACCACGTCCACGCCGGCCGAGTTGAAGCCGCTCTCCAGTGCGCTTTCCAGCATATAGCCCGAAATGCGCGTGTCCTTGCCGATCAGCACCGTGGGGCGCGCTTCGGATTTCTTCAACACGCGCCCCACGGCGTGGGCCAACCGCAGCACGAAGTCGGGGGTGATGGGCGCCTGGCCCACGGTGCCGCGAATGCCGTCGGTACCGAAATATTTTCTGCTCATGGATGTGTTCCTTTTCAGGCGATTGTCGCAGCAGCGTGCACCGCTTCCAGAATCTTCAGGGCCGCCACGGTAGCCTGCACGTCGTGCACCCGCACGACGCTGGCGCCGCGCTGCACCGCCAGCATGGCCGCGGCCACGCTGGGCACCAAGCGCTCGGCCACATCGAGTCCGGTGACAGCCCCCAGCGTTGACTTGCGCGACCAACCGACCAGCAAGGGGTAGCCCGGCACCAGCAGCTCGCGCTGACGCGCCAGCAACTGCAGGTTCTGCTGCACGGTCTTGCCAAAACCAATCCCGGGGTCCAGTGTGATGCGCGCGCGCTCCACGCCCGCAGCTTCCAGCGCCTGCGCCTGTGTCAACAGAAAGGAGCCCCCCTGCGCCACGGCGTCGCCCATCATTGGCTCGAGCTGCATGCTCTGTGGATCACGGTGCATGTGCATCAGGCAGACGCCGCAGGCGCCATGCCGGGCCACGACCTGCAGCGCGCCGGGTTGGCGCAGCGCCCAGATGTCGTTGATGATGTCAGCGCCCAGGTCCAGCGCGGCCTGCATCACCTCGGCCTTGTAGGTATCGATGGAGATCGGCAGCCCCAACTTGACGGCTTCGCGCAGCACCGGCAGCAGACGCTCCAGTTCATCCGGCGCCGGCAGCGGCGTGGAGCCCGGGCGCGTGGACTCGGCCCCCAGGTCCAGGATGTGCGCGCCTTCGCGCAGCAGCTGTTCGCATTGGCGCAGCGCCGAGGCCGTGTCGGCGCGCAGTCCGCCGCCGGAAAAGGAGTCGGGGGTGAGGTTGACGATGCCCATCACCTGGGGCTGGTGCAGGTTCAGTACGAAGCGCGTCGTTTTCCAGGTCAGGGATGGGGTCATGAGTGCCGATTTTCCCAGAATAAGGGTGAACCCTGACCGAGGACCCCGAAACCCAGGCACGTGCTCGGTAAAATCTCCAGCCAGCGAGACTGGCGGCCCGATATGGAAGGGATTCCAAGCAACAGTCCAGCGCGTCCTCAGCAAGTTGCCAAATATTTCGCCTTTTCCTATGTTTGATCAATCTGTCAAGAAAATCATGCGGCAGGAGAAACTTCTCACTGCCCCGCCCCAGACCAGTGTCAGCGAAGCCTCGCGCCTCATGGCGGAGAGGAATGTGGGCGCCATTCTCGTCATCGATGCGGGCTCGCTGGTCGGCATCTTCACCGAGCGCGACGTGGTGTTTCGTGTGGTCGCCAAGGGGCTCGATCCCCAAGTCACGCCGCTGCAGGGCGTGATGACCGCCTCACCCATCAGCCTGGGGCCCAAGGCCTCCTACGGCCACGCGATGTTGCTGATGCACGAGAACGGATTTCGTCACATCCCGGTGGTGGAAGACGGTCGCGCCGTCGGCATCGTGTCATCGCGCAATGCGATGGACCCGGATCTGGAAGAGTTCGTCGCCGAAGAACGGCGGCGCGAGCACCATCGCTGAATTTCACGGTGCCCCGCTGGCTTGAGCGATCGGCAGCACAGACGGTGCCCTGGGCGGTTTTCATGTAGATATGCGTTTCTTTCATAGTTACAAAGGGGCTTGAAAGCGCTGCGGGAGCCTAGAATGCCGGGCATCCACAAGATGAAACGGAGCTCACATGACCACTCCCGCGCTCGCCGCCCTGCGTTCCTATACCCAGGAACACGCCGGCCCCGCCGCCGCCCAACTCGCTGATTTCGTCGCGGCCTATTTCGAGAACACCGACCCCGACGAGGTCCGGGCGCGAGGTCCCGCCACGCTGTTTGCCATTGCCAACGCGCACTGGCGTTTGCTCGCGGCGAAGCGCGATGCACACAGTGCCAGGATCCGGGTCTTCAACCCGACGCTGGCCGAAGACGGCTTCGTGAGTGAACACAGCGTGATTCAGATCGTCCACGACGACATGCCATTCCTGGTGGACTCCGTCACCATGGCGGTGAATCGCAGCGGCCGCACGGCGCACTGGATCGTGCACCCGCAACTGGTGCTGGAGCGCGACGCCGCAGGCGTTGTGGTCAAGACCAAGATCGCCACGCCGGGCAGCGAGAAGTCGCATCAGATTGAGTCGCTGATCCTGGTGGAGTGCGACCGCATGGTGAGCGAGGCCGATCGCAGCGCGTTGGCCGCCGATCTGGCGCGCGTGCTGGGCGACGTGCGCGCGGTGGTGCAGGACTGGCGCCCGATGCTGCAGCGTCTGCAGGCGGTCGGGGCTGCGTCTGCGCGCTCCACGCTGACCTCGGTCAATCAGCAGGAAGGCACGGAATTTCTGCGCTGGCTGGAAGACGAGCATTTCACCTTCCTGGGAGCGCGCGACTACGACTTGCAGCGCAGTGCCGATGGCGTGCGGCTGGTGGCCGTCCCCGAGTCGGGACTGGGCGTGCTGCGTGGCGCCGCACAGACGCCGGTGAACGTGCTGCCCGCGGGCGCCGTCGCGCTGATGGATTCCGACCAACTCGTGCTTGTGACCAAGGCCATGACGCGCGCCACCGTGCACCGTCCGGCGTGGCTGGATTACATCGCCGTCAAGCGCTTTGACGAGGATGGCCAGGTGGTCGGTGAGGCCCGCTTTCTGGGCCTGTACACCTCGACCGCCTACTCGGCCAGGGTGAGCGACATTCCGCAGGTGCGCCGACGGGTGAAGCTGGTGCTGGACGCCGCTGGCGTGCTGCCTGATAGCCATGCCGCCAAGTCGCTGCACGCCATCCTGGACGCTTATCCGCGCGACGAGCTGTTCCAGATCGACGCCGACACCCTGACCGAACACGCCATCGGCATCCTGCGCCTGCAGGAGCGTCAGCGCACGCGCGTGTTTCTGCGCCGCGATCCCTTCGGGCGCTTCACGTCGGCCCAGGTGTTTGTGCCGCGCGAGCGCTTCAACACCGAGCTGCGCATCAAGATCGGTACCGAGCTGATGCAGGCGCTGAACGGCCAGTCGCTGGAGTTCACACCGACGCTCACGGACAGCCCGCTGGCGCGCATTCACTACCTGGTGCGCGCCCGGGATCAGGCGCCGCTGAGCGTGGACCTGAGCGCGCTGGAAGCGCGCGTTGCGCGATTGGCGCAGCGCTGGGAGGACGATTGCACCCTGGAGCTGTTGCAGGCGCTGGGTGAGGGTGCGGGCCTGGCGCTGGCGCACCGCTTTGTCGATGCCTTCCCCACCGCCTACCGCGAGGATTTCTCGGCGCAGGTGGGGGCTGAAGACGCCCAGATGCTGGCCGCACTCACGGCGGATTCACCGCTCGCGGTCAAGCTCTATCGTCCACTGGACGCGAGCGCGGGTCAGCTGCGCTTCAAGATCTACAACAAGGCCAAGGTCGCGCTGTCGGACTCGCTGCCGGTGCTGGAACGCATGGGTGCGCGCGTGCTGGACGAGCACCCCTACCGCGTTGGCAACGGCGGCGACGACGCGGGTCTGTGGATCCACGACCTTGGACTGCAACTGCCCGCCAGCACCGAACTCGCGGCGGTCAAGCTGCGCTTTGAAGCGCTGTTTTCCCTGGCCTGGAAGAACGAGGTCGAGAGCGACGAGCTGAACAAGCTGGTGCTCTCGACCACGCTCGAGGCCCGCGCCATCGCGGTGCTGCGCGCCTACACCCGCTACTTCAAGCAAATCGGTTTTTCCTTCAGCCAGAGCTACATCGAGGCAGCTTTGAACAAGAACGCCGCGATCGCGCAGGACATCAGCCTGCTGTTCGACGCGCGCTTTGACCCCGCCAACGCCGGCGATGCGGAGCAGCAGCGTCTGGCCACGGCGATCGAGCGCCAGCTCGACGCCGTCAGCAGTCTGGACGAAGACCGGATCCTGCGCCAGTTCTACGCCAGCGTGCTTGCGACCACGCGCACCAACGCCTGGCAGACCACGGCCAAGGGCGAGAACAAGCCCTACCTCAGCTTCAAATTCGATCCGCACGCCCTGCACGGCGTGCCCGAACCCAAACCGCTGTTCGAGATCTGGGTCTATTCCCCGCGCGTCGAGGGCGTGCATCTGCGCAACGGCAAGGTGGCGCGCGGCGGTCTGCGCTGGTCGGATCGGCGCGAAGACTTCCGCACCGAAATACTGGGCCTGGTGAAGGCGCAGCAGGTGAAGAACACGGTGATCGTGCCGGTCGGCTCCAAGGGCGGCTTCGTGCTCAAGAACGCCCCCCCGGCAAGCGACCGAGAGGCCTTCATGGCCGAGGGCATCGCCTGCTACAAGCTGTTCCTGTGCGGACTGCTGGACCTGACCGACAACCTGGTGCATGGCGCGGTCGTGCCGCCGCAGCAGGTGCTGCGCCACGATCAGGACGACCCCTATCTTGTCGTGGCGGCGGACAAGGGAACGGCCACGTTCTCCGACATCGCCAACAGCGTCTCGGCCGACTACGGTTTCTGGCTGGGCGACGCCTTTGCCTCGGGCGGTTCGGTCGGCTACGACCACAAGAAGATGGGCATCACGGCGCGCGGCGCCTGGGAGTCGGTCAAGCGCCACTTTCGCGCGCTCGGCGTCAACACGCAGACCACGCTGTTCAGCGTGGTCGGCATCGGCGACATGTCAGGCGACGTCTTTGGCAACGGCATGCTGCTGTCGGATCACATCCAGCTGGTAGTGGCGTTCGATCATCGCCACATCTTCATCGACCCCGCACCTGACGTGGCGCGTTCGTTGGCCGAGCGCCAGCGCCTGTTTGCCCTGCCCCGTTCCAGCTGGGACGACTTTGACAAGAGCCTGATCTCCGAAGGTGGCGGTGTCTACCCGCGCAGCGCCAAATCGATCAAGCTGTCGGCTCAGGCGTGCGCCGTGATCGGCGTCGAGGTGGAGGAATGGGCGCCGGTGGACCTGCTGCGCGCGATCCTGCAGGCGCCCGTGGATCTGCTCTACAACGGCGGTATTGGCACCTACGTCAAGGCCTCGTTTGAGACCCATGCCCAGGTCGGCGACAAAGCCGGCGACGCCTACCGCGTCAACGGCAACGAGCTGCGCTGCAAGGTGCTGGCCGAGGGCGGAAACCTCGGATGCACGCAAAACGGCCGCATCGAATTCGCGCAAAAGGGCGGGCGCATCTACACCGATGCGATCGACAATTCGGCCGGCGTGGACTGCTCCGACCACGAGGTCAACATCAAGATCCTGCTGGACCGCGTCGTGGAAGCGGGCGACCTGACGCTCAAGCAGCGCAACGAGTTGCTGGCTTCGATGACCGACGAAGTCGGCCATCTGGTGCTGGCAGACAACTACTACCAGACGCAGGCGCTGGACATTGCCAGCCATCGGCCGCTGTACGTGCTGGACGGTCAGCAGCGGCTGATGCAGTGGCTCGAAGGCGCAGGCCGATTGAACCGCGCCATCGAGTTCCTCCCCGGCGATGAAGAGATCGCACACCGGCGTGCGCGCAAGCTCGGCCTGACAGCGCCCGAAGGCGCGGTGCTGCTGGCCTACGCCAAGATGTCGTTGTTCGATGACCTGGTGGCCAGCAACCTGCCGGACGACCCCTTTTTCGGTCGCGCGCTCAAGGCCTACTTTCCCAGGGCGTTGTGCGAGAAGTTCGGCGATGCCATCCACGCGCATCCGCTCAAGCGCGAAATCATCGCCACCTTCATCGCCAACACCGTGGTGAATCGCACCGGTGCCACCTTCGTGAACTTCCTGGCGGCGGAGGCGGCATCATCGGCCGCCGATGTGGTGCGCGCCTATACGCTGGCGCGCGAGGTGTTTGGCCTGGAGCCGCTGTGGGACCAGATCGATGCGCTCGACGACCACGTGTCGACCGAACTGCAGCTCGATCTGTTGAACAAGTTGACCTCGATTGCCCAGCGCGCCTCGCGCTGGATGCTGCGCCTGCGCTCCCGAGGCGACGATCTGCCGACCTTGATCCAGCGCTACCAGCCGGGTGCACGCGAGCTTCGCGGTCAACTCGACGCATGGCTTCCGGCCAAGGCGCGTGCGAGCTGGATGGCGGCCACGCAGGCGCTGGCTCAGGCCGGGGTCGAGGAGTCGCTGGCGCAAAACCTCAGCGCACTGGAGTTCATCTTCCCGGTGCTCGATCTGGTGGACCTGGCGCAACGCGCCAGCACCGGCCTGGAGCAGGCGGCACACGCCTATTTTGGCGTCGAAGACGAGTTGCGCTTGAGCGCGTGGCGCAAGGAAATCAACCGCCTGCCCACCGACACGCTGTGGCAGACGCAAGCCCGAGGCAGCGCCCGCGATGACGTTTACTCGATCGCGGGCCAGATCACCCGCGGCTTGCTGACGCGGTCGCAAACTGTGTCTGACTGGTCGACGCAGCACCGCGGGGCCATCGATCGCCTGTGCAGGCTGCAGGACACCATCGCCGCACAGACTGCGGACCTGGCGCCGATTTCGGTGGCGCTGCGCGAACTGCGCCACCTGAGTTGAATGGGCCAGCGCGGCGCTAGGCCGCGTCTCCCAGCAGGCGTTCGGCGGCGCGCAGGTCGCCCAGCGTGTCGATGTCGGTGACGCAGCCCGCGTCGTTCAGCGCCAATTCAAACGCCGCGTAACGTCGCACGACGCTTGCCGCGCCCCGATCGCCCTGCAGGTCCTGGAGATCGTGCGCGCAGCAGGCCGAGAATCCGACCGGGTGTCCGCGCCGACCCTGGTAGACCGGCACGACCACGGGATGCTGGCGCAGCGCCTCAGCCACCGAGCGCAGCGTGTCACTTCGAACCAGCGGCAGGTCTGCTGGCAGGATCAGCCAGCCGGGGGCCTGCGCGGTGCAGGCTACCGCGGCGGCGATCGAGTCGCCCATCCCCGGCTGCGCGCTGCGCTCCAGGTACCAGGGAAGGCCGCTGGCGATCACGGCGTCCAGCGTGTGTTGCAGCACGCTCTTTTTTCCCAACATTGCCTGCAGTTTATGAACCGCGCCACCACTCGCCGCAAAACGCGCACCTCGCCCCGAGGCCAGAACGATGACGGTAGGCAGCTGCATGCCCGCAGCTTAACGCTGAACGGCCCGGCCCGGCCTTGACGCAGACTCGAATACCATCACAGCTCTCGCCAGAGCCTTTTGTCCGCCACTTTTCCCTTGAATCCACGCTCTCATGAACTTTTCAGGCTCCCGAATTCTGCTGCTGCTCACCTGCGTTCTGACTTTGCCTGCCTGCAACGACGAGGCCCAGGATACGCACCCCGATCAACCCGTGACGCACCGTCGCCAGCTGTTCAAGCAGTTCACGCGCACGCTCGAGCCCATGGGCATGGTGGCGCGCGACCGCCTGCCCTTCAATCGCACCGAGTTTCTTGCCAGCGCCCGGGATCTGCAGCAACTGGCCGGCAAACCCTGGTCGCTGTTCACGCCCGACAGCAACTACCCGCCGACCCACGCCAAGCCCGAAGTCTGGCTCAAACCGTTTGAATTCAAGGCGGCTCAGCAAGCGCTGCAGGACAAGGCGAGTGCGCTCGCTGCGCTGGCGCGTGAGGGCAGCCTGGACGACCTCAAGGCCGCGGTGAACGATCTGCAAAGATCATGCAAGTCCTGCCACGACCAGTTTCGCAACGACTCTTGAGCTCGTCCGGCGATATGGCCGAGGATCAAATCGGCCTGCCTTCCCGCATAATGAAGCCATGAAGCAGCGCCACGCGTCCAGACCGGGCGCTGCAACGCTGCCACAGCACCGCAATCAAGGCCCAGCAACCGCACTGACTCGCAAGCTCTCATGCATGAGAACCCACTGACAACCGAAAACAAGAAGCGCCTGCCCAGCCCGCAGGGCGTGGCGCTGGCCATCATGCAGGCCTGCCAGCGCGAAGACGTGTCCATCGCCGAAGTGTCACGGCTGGTGCAGACCGACCCGGCGCTGGCAGGACGCTTGCTACAACTCGCGAATGGCGCGTCCATGGGTGGGCGGCCGACAGCCTCGGTCCAGGGCGCGGTAGGCCGCTTGGGGCTTCAGTCCGTGCGTCAGCTGGCGCTGAGCTTCTCCCTGATCGACCAATATGGACAGGGCCGTTGCGCCGGATTCGACTACCCCGGCTTCTGGAGTCATTCGCTGTTGATGGCGGTCGCGACCCGGGAGCTGAGCGCGCGCCTGAGGCTGGGCTCAGCCGATGAATTGTTCAGCTGCGGTTTGCTGGCGCGGATCGGTTGCCTTGGCCTTGCCACGGCCTACCCCGAGGACTACGCGCAGCTGTTGAGCCAGGACTTCAAGGGCGCGGCACTGCTGCAGCAGGAGCAGCGCGTGCTGCTGACGGACCACATTCAGCTCTCAGGCGAGCTCCATGCCCTTTGGGGTTTGCCCACGGTTTTGAGTGAATCGATGCGCTTTCATGAACAACCCGGCGTGGCGGCTTTCGCCCAGGGCAGCAGACCCTGGCAGCTGGCGCAGGTGCTGCATCTGGCGTGGCGCATGGCGGATTTCTTCATTCAGACCCAGCACGATCAGTCGGATCGGATCACCGAGCTCAAACTGCTTGCCGGCACTCTGGGCATGGCGGAAACCGAGTTCTCGCAATGCGCAGACACTGTGATCCAGCAATGGAAGCATTGGGGCGCCGTGCTCAACGTGCGGGTCACGGACGAGGAGTTGTTTTCGACCATGGCGCAGGCGCAGGTGCGGCCCGACCAGGAACCCAACCCCGGCTGGCTCAAGGTGCTGATAGTGGAAGACGACGCGATCGTGCGACGCCTGCTTGAAAAATGGCTCCGGGACGAATGCCATTACACCGTATTGACGGCCAACGACGGCCATGCAGCCCTGCGTGCGGCGCTGGTTTTCCAGCCACATGTTGTCATGACCGACTGGCAGATGCCGGTGATGGACGGGCTGGAGTTGTGCCGCTCGCTGCGCGCCAGCGATTGGGGGCGAAACATCTACGTGCTCATGCTCACGAGCGCGGATTCGGAAAATGACCTGGTGCGCGCATTCGAGGGCGGCGTCGACGACTACCTGACCAAGCCCGTGAACATGCGCGCGCTGAGCGCACGACTCAAGGCCGCGTGGCGCTTTGTGCGCCTGCGCGATGCGTGGGAGCGTGACCACGAGCGACTGACCGGTGCCGCGGAAGAGCTGGCCCTGATCAATCGCCGGCTTCAGCACGCGGCGCTGAGCGACCCGCTGACCGAATTGGCGAACCGTCGCGCCGGCCTGAATGCACTGTCTCAGGCCTGGAGCGCGTCGACGCGACACGGTCATGGATTGAGCGTGATCGCCATCGACGTGGACTATTTCAAGGCCATCAACGACATCCACGGCCACACCTGCGGCGATGTGGTGCTGCAGCGCCTGAGCCAGAACCTGCGCACCACGGCAAGGAACGAAGACACGGTGTGCCGCTGGGGCGGCGAAGAGTTCATGGTGATCTGTCCCAACATGACCCAGGACGAAGGACTGAACGCGGCGGAAAGACTCAGGGCAAATATCGCCGACCTGCGCATCGCGGTCGACGGCAAGTTGATCGAAGTCACGATCAGCCTGGGACTGGCCAGCTGGAACCGCAGCCTCTCGACCCAGGATCAGTTGCTGGCCGAAGCCGACAAGGCGCTGTACGCGGCCAAGCAGGGGGGGCGAAACCGCGTTGCCGTGTCCCAGTCGAGCGCCTTTGCCGATTGAGCCGCTCCCAAATGGTGTCCACTCAAACCCCTTCCCAGTCGCCCATTTCGGCAGCGGTGACGAGTACGGCCACGGGCTCATCCGGGCGGAAATCCCCACTGACCTATCGGGCCATCGCCATTCTGATTCCGGTGTGGGCGGCGCTGGCGTGGCTGGGATCGGGCTACTACAGCACCAGCATGTCGGACCTGGCTTACAGCGAGGGGACCATCCAGGCCCTCAAGCAGCTCGACGGCATCGCCGCCGAGATCGACAACGCCCTGCGCATCCTGCGCAACGTGCCACGCATCATCGCCGGCGAAGACTCGGTGCGCGAGCATCTCCAGCCTTTTGGACCGCAGGCACAGGTCTCCCGGATTCCTTACGAAGATCGCAAGCGACTGTGGACAGCGCAGGGCAGTCGTGCCGGCCTGCAAAGCTTTCTGGTTGCCGCCGCTACCGGCCTTGATGCCGAAGTGATCTGGATCCTGAATGCCGCGGGGGACTGCATCGCCTCCAGCAACGCCGACAAGCCGACCAGTTTTGTCGGCACCAACTTTGGCGAACGCGAATATTTCCTGCAGGCCAAAAGCGGGGCAGCGGGACGGCAATATGCGGTCGGCAAGGTCACCGGCGTGCCTGGCCTGTACTACTCGTACCCGGTGCAGAATTCCCAGCAGCAATTCGTCGGCGCGGTGGTGGTCAAGCGCGACATCTCCGACTTTCGGCAATGGACCAAGTCCAACAACGCCTTCATCGCCGACTCCAATGGCGTCGTCGTGCTGGCCCAGGACAAAGGGCTTGAATACACGCTCATGCCGGGGCACTCTCTCGCCGACGTCTCGGCGCAAACCCGGATGGCACGCTACCGCAAGGCGGCGCTTGCGGACGCCGACGTACGCCCTTCACAAGACCAGCGCTACCCCGAAGTCTTCCGATTCGGCGACTCGCCGGTGCCCACGGTGCTTTTGTCCAAACCGGCGGCCGACGGCAACATCACGCTGTATCTGCCACGCGCGCTGCCCGAACTGGCACGCATCGAAACCGAGCGCCTGTGGCTCTTTGTGCTGGTCACGCTGGCGGGCACCATGCTCATCGTCGCCGCCATGGCGCTGCTGCTGTACCTGCGCGCCAATCGTCAGGCCCGCGATGCCGCAGAGAGCGCAAGCCAGGCCAAATCACAGTTCCTGGCGAACATGTCGCACGAAATCCGCACGCCCATGAACGGCGTCATCGGCATGGCGCGCCTGCTGCTGGAGACGCGGCTCACGGATGAACAGCGGGGCTTTGCGGGCGATATCGCGGTGTCGGGCGAGTACCTGCTGGCCATCATCAACGACATTCTGGACCTGTCCAAGATCGAGGCGGGACACATGGAGTTTGAACGCCATGCATTCTCCGTGGCCACGCTGACCGACGCGGTCACGTCCCTGCTCAAGGGCAGAGCCAGGGACAAGGGCATAGCGTTCAATGTCGAATTGGCGCTCGATGGCGCCGACGCCTTTGTCGGGGACAGCCTGCGCATCCGACAGGTGCTGCTCAACCTCGCGGGCAATGCCGTGAAATTCACCGAGCAGGGCGAAGTCCGGGTCAAGGTGGCGCGCCTGGCCAAGGGGCTTCGGTTTGAAGTGTCGGACACGGGTATCGGTATCCCTGAGCAGGCGCGCAATCGGCTGTTCAATAACTTCAGCCAGGTGGATGCGTCGACCTCGCGCAAATTCGGTGGCACGGGCCTGGGACTGGTGATCAGCAAGCGCCTGATCGAAGGCATGGGCGGGCGCATCGGCATCGAAAGCGTCGAAGGCAAAGGCAGCTGCTTCTGGTTCGAATTGCCGTTGGAGGCCACCAGCGCGGACGCACTGGAGGAGAGCGGCCCTCGCGACCTGGCAACCGCCCCCGCTGCCCCGCTGCAGGCTCAAGCTCCGGCGCCTGAGGCCGGCCCAAGCGGCTCAGCCGAGGCACAGGAGCGTCCCCGCATCCTGCTGGTGGAGGACAACAAGATCAACCAGAAGCTCGCGCTGGCGATGCTGACCCGCCTGGGCCAGAGCGTCGATCTGGCGGAGAATGGCAGGGAGGCGGTGGTTGCGGCCGATCGGCAGCGCTATGCGCTGATCCTGATGGACATGCAGATGCCGGAGCTGGACGGGCCTGAAGCGACGCGCCAGATCCGCGCCGGCACAGGACCGAACAAGGGCAGCCCGATCGTGGCGCTCACCGCCAACGCGATGCAGGCGGATCAGCAGGTCTGTCGCGACGCCGGCATGGACGACTTCCTGACCAAGCCCTTCAGTCGCGACGTCCTCGTGGCCTGCCTGGCTCGATGGATCCCCGCCGACGCTCGCCCTGCGCCCCAACCACCGGCGTGAAAGACCCGATGCAGACCCCCTCTTCCCCTGACAGCCAGCCGCGCAACCCGTTGCATGGACTCACGCTTGAATTCATCGTCACCGCCCTGGTCGCGCATTACGGCTGGCCCGGGCTGGCCGAGCGCATCCCCGTGCGCTGCTTCGCCAGCGATCCGAGCATCGCGTCCAGCCTGAAATTTCTGCGCAAGACGCCGTGGGCGCGCGACAAGTTGGAAAGCCTGTATCTGTTCATGCTGCGCGAATTGCGCCGCAGTGGCGCTGCGCGCTGACTGTCTCGCTGATCGGCGCGCTTAGCCGACCAGCTGCATGCGCTGGCGCCGCGCCGCCTCTTCGGCGCGCGTGTCGTCGATTTCGCGCAGCACGCCGCCCAGATCGACCGCGCCTTTGGGACGCTCGAAACAACCGGTGAGCAGCTGATCCGTCTGCAGCAGACCGCGCTGATACAGGTCCCAGATTTCCGCGCCGTACTCGGTCTGCAGCAGCTCGGGCGCGAACTGCCCGAAGAAGCCGCGCAGATTGGCCACGTCGCGCAGGAACATGCGGCTTGCGTGGTTGTTGCCGGCGGCGTCCACCGCCTGCGGCAGGTCGATGATCACCGGGCCGTCTGCACCCAGCAGGATGTTGAACTCCGACAGATCCCCGTGCACGACGCCGGCGCACAGCATGCGCACCACCTCCTGCAGCAGCGCCGCGTGATGGGCTCGCGCCTGCTCGGGCGTGAACTGCACATCGTTCAGGCGCGGCGCGGCGTCGCCGCTCGCATCCGTCACCAGCTCCATCAGCAGCACGCCGTCGTGAAAGTTGTAGGGTTTGGGAACGCGCACGCCGGCAGCGGCCAGCCGATAGAGCGCATCGACCTCGGCGCTTTGCCACGCCGCCTCCTGCGCCTGGCGGCCAAAGCGCGTGCCCTTGGCCATGGCGCGGGCCTGGCGTGTGTTCTTGACCTTGCGGTTCTCGGTGTAGTCCACCGCCTGGCGAAAGCTGCGCTGCGTCGCCTCCTTGTAGATCTTGGCGCAACGCGTGTCGTCGCCGCAGCGCACCACGTACACCAGCGCCTCCTTGCCGCTCATGAGCTGGCGCACGACGCTGTCGATCAGTCCTTCCTCGATCAGTGACTCGAGCCGTGCGGGCGCTTTCATGGGCTACTTGATCAGGCCTTCGGCACGCAGCGCCTCCTGCACCGCAGGACGGGCTCCGACGCGGGCGATGAAAGCCGCCAGGTGCGTCAGACTGGAGATGTCGATGCCGACGTGCTTGCACCAACTGCTGACGGTGAACAGGTAGCCGTCGGCCACGCTGAAGGTGTCGCCCAACAGATAGGGCGACTTCGCCAGTTCGCCGTCCAGCCATTGCAGACGCGAGGTCAGACGGGTTTTGGAGACGGCCTTGCCGTCTTCCGGCATGGCCGGATTGAACAACGGCGAAAAGCCCTTGTGCAGTTCGGTGCCGATGAAGTTCAACCACTCCTGCAGCTTGTAACGTTCGAACGTGCCATTTGCGGGCGCAAGCTTTTTGGCAGGCACCTGGTCGGCAATGTATTGAACGATCGCCGGGCCTTCGCGCAGCTGGCGACCGTCGTGCAGCACCAGCAGCGGCACATAGCCCAGCGGATTGACGGCGTAGTAGTCGCTGCCGTCGGGCAGTTTGTGCGTCTTGGTGGGCGCAGCAATGGCTTCGAAAGCCAGTCCGGATTCCTTCAGTGCGATGTGGGGAGAAAGGGAGCAGGCACCGGGCGAGTAATAAAGCTTCATGAAGATCCTGAGGTGGTTGAACGTGCGCGCCGAGGATAGCGCAAGCGGTGATCGTAGCCGGTGTGGAATGGCCCTGCACAACGGCCTGCAGCTGCAGGCCACGGCGGCTCAGGGTTCTATGCGGATCCGCGATCCGTAAAGTGGATCAAGCCCGAAGTTGCCGCACCCGGCGCCAGCAGCCGCTTGACCAGCATGCGGTAGCTGTCCAGATCGAACGCCAGCGCCCGGCTCGTCTGCAGCGCCTGCTCCAACTCGGCTTCGTCGTGCACCGTGGCCAGGTGGCACCAGTGCTCGAACACATGGATGTCGGTGCGGTCCGTGCGTGCGTCGTGCTCGCGCAAGCCCACCTTGCCCGGGAAGGGCCAGGCCTTGAGGCGGTGCGCCGCCAGCGCAAGTTGCAGTCGCAGGTGATGGTGCTCGGGCGTCTCCAGACCGCAGCACAAGCCTTTGCACTTGCCGATCTGCTGCGCAAAACAGCGGCCCTTGCCCGACTCCAGTCCCAGCGCCTGCGGGCACAGTGCATGCTCCGCCGCCAAGCTGCGCAGCACCTCGAGCGCCTGGCGTTTGGATCGGTACAGGCCGTACAGAGAGTCGAAGCGGCGCGGATCCATGTCGTCGGTGCTCACCAGCGTGAGCAGCGGGCGCGCCGTGGGCTCGGCGCTCAGGCGCCAGGCACACAAACTGTTTTGACGGCGCAACTGGCGGTTGTAGACGGGCTGCATTTGCTTCACGAGGCGCGACTCCAGCAGCAAGGCCCCGAGCTCGCCCGCGGTCTCGCGCCACTGCACGCTGCGAATCTCCTGTGCGATGCGCATTTCCTGTGCGATGCCCATTTCCTTGGCCGCGCTGTGATCGGCCTGGAAGTGCGACATGACGCGGCTGCGCAGCTTGACGCTTTTGCCGATGTACAGCGGCAGCGGTCCCTCGCCATAGAACAGGTAGACACCGGGCGTGTCCGGAATGCTCTTGATCGGGGTTTCCAGCTGAGAGGGCACGCTGGAGGCGCTGGCGAGCAGTTCACTGGCCCGCGCTTGCAGCGTGTCGATGCCGAACTCCTGCGTCGCCTGCTGCAGCCAGGCCAGCACCATCTCCACATCGCCCATGGCGCGGTGGCGCTCCTGCGTGTGCAGACCGTGGCGCTGCATGATCGCGTCCAACCCGTGGCTGCGGTGCTGCGGATAGAGCTTGCGCGACAGCAGCACGGTGCACAGGACCTTGACGCGCAGATCGATCCGCGCCCGCTCGAACTCGTTTTTCAGGAAGCCATGGTCGAAGCGCACGTTGTGCGCCACCAGCACCGCGCCGGCGAGCAATTCCAGCAGGCGCGGCGCCACTTCCTCAAAGCGTGGCGCATCGGCCACCATCGCGTTGTCGATGCCCGTGAGGTTCTGGATGAAGGGCGGAATGCTGATGCCCGGGTTCACCAGCGTGCTCCAGCGCGCCACTTCGCGCCCCTGCTCCATACGTACCGCCGCGATCTCGGTGACGCGGTCATGCACCGGATTGGCGCCGGTGGTTTCCAGATCGAGGACGACGTAACAGGGCAGCATGCGAAGCGCGTCCGGCATCAGGCAACGCGCCGATCCAACCGAACTCTGCGCCTCATTCCTTCAGCACACCCAGCACATCCGAGCGGAATTCGCGGCTGTACAGAATCACCACGATCAGCGCCGTCGCCAGCACAAAGGCCAGCGGCGAAAAGAACCATGCCATGCAGGCGAAGGAAAAGTAATACCCGCGCAGACCGTCGTTGAAGGTGTCGGCTGCCAGCCCCAGCAGCGCGCTGGCGCGCCGCGCAAACTGTTCGCGGTCGGCCGTGCCGGCGGAAAATTCGCGGGCGTCGGGCATGGAGCCGATCACGATCGCGGCAAAGGTGAACTGGCGCATCGACCAGGAAAAGCGGAAGAAGGCGTAGACGAAGATCGCGATCAGCACCAGGATCTTGAATTCAAACACCAGCACCGGCGTCTGCTGGGCGAACGGTATTTCGCGCACCAGTTCCACCGCCTTGTCGGTCGTCCCGAGCAGGGCCAGCAGGCCACCGATGATCAGAATGGTGGTGGAAGCAAAAAACGACGAACTCGTCGACAGCGACTGCGTGATCACGCCGTCGACCATGCGCACTTCACGCGCCGTGCTCTGCAGCATCCAGTCGTGGCGGTAATGGTTGACGGTGGCGATGAGCGAGGGTCGGCGCAGGCTCCAGGCCGTGGCAAACCAGGCGTAGCCGACCCAGCCCAGAACGAAAATCACGAGAACCAGCCAGTCAGTCCACGGTAGCAAGTCAAACATCTTCATGGCTGCGATCATAGCCAGAGCGCCGACGCGGCGACCGAATCAACCCCCATTCCCGCCCTCACCCACCAGCGGGAGAGGGCGCATGCGTAAATCAGACGTGTAAACGGGCAGCCACAGCGGCCACACGCTGGCCGAACTGACGCGCCGTTTCGAGGTCGCCCGGCAACATTTCTGCGACCGACGCATCGGACGGGGTCTGTGCCATGGCGCCCGCGGAGGAACCCACGAAATTGAGGTCGTTGCGCTGCGCTGCCTTGCTGTTGTTGGGCATCATGCCGGTGCCCACCCAGACTCCGCTGTGCTGCATCGCGAGCGTGAACAGGTAATGCAGCGTGGAATGCTTGTCGCCGTTCATGGTGGCGCTGTTGGTGAAGCCGGCGAACAGCTTGTCTTTCCAGGCCTGGCTGTACCAGGGCTTGCTGGATGCGTCGGCAAACTTCTTGAACTGCCAGCTCACCGAACCCATGTAGGTCGGGCTGCCCATGATGATGGCGTCGGCCGCGCCCAGCGTTTCCCAGCCGCCTTCGGGCAGATTGCCTTCGGCGTCAATGGCGACCAACTGGCCGCCTGCGCCTTCAGCCACGGCCTGCGCCATGCGCAAGGTGTGACCATAACCCGAATGAAAAACCACAGCGATATTTGCCATTTTTAAGCTCCTGAAATGACGGTTGAAAGAAATTTTTTGCGACTCAGGGCGCGAGTTCGAACACCAGCACTTCGGAGTCGCGTCCGTCGCCCAGCGCGAGCAGCGCCTCGCCCTCGATCAGTGCCGCGTCTCCGGCGGTCAAAGTCGCGCCGTTCACAAGCAGTGTGCCGCGCACCAGATGCACGCAGCACTTGCGAAGCGGATTGAGCTTGAGCGTGGCGCTCTCGGCGCCGTCGAACAGGCCGGCGTAAAGCGATGCGTCGGCGTGGATCGTGACCGAGCCATGGGCTCCGTCGGGCGACGCCACCAGGCGCAGCTGACCACGCTTCTCGGCAGGGGTAAAGGTCTTCTGCTCGTAGCCGGGCGCAATCGATTTGGCGCTGGGCTCGATCCAGATCTGGAAAAAGTGCGTTTCCGTGGGGGCGTGATTGAACTCGCTGTGCTGCACGCCGCTGCCCGCACTCATGCGCTGCACGTCGCCCGGCGGGATCGCGGTGGTATTGCCCATCGTGTCCTTGTGCGCCAATTCGCCCGACAACACGTAGCTGATGATCTCCATGTCGCGGTGGCCGTGGGTGCCAAAGCCGGTGCCGGGGGCGATGCGGTCTTCGTTGATGACGCGCAGATTGCCCCAGCCCATGTGCTGCGGGTCGTAGTAGCCGGCGAAGGAGAAGCTGTGGCGTGACTTGAGCCAGCCGTGGTCCGCGTAGCCGCGGTCGAGCGATTTTCGAACAGTCAACATGATGCAGGACTCCTGAAACAACAACCTGAACTTTAGAGCCATCGCCCGCTTTTGGCATCCACCAGATTTGATGGCATCATTCAAACATGTTGAATGAACAGGTCAAACCAATGCAAAGTCCGCGCCGCGTTCTGACGCCGGATGCGCTCGCCATGCTGCAGGCGATTGCGCGCGCCGGAAGCTTCGCCGCCGCAGCGCGCGATCTGGGCGTGGTGCCCAGCGCCCTGACCTATCGGGTGCGCGTGATCGAGGATGCACTGGACGTGCTGCTGTTCGACCGCAGCGCGCGCCGGGCCCTGCCCACCCAGGCCGGCCTGGAGTTGCTGCGCGCCGGCGAGCGCCTGCTGGGTGAAATCGACGCCATCGCGAACCGCGTCAAGCGCGTGGCCACGGGCTGGGAGCCGCAACTCACCATCGCCGTCGACAGCATCATCTCCAGGGGCGTGGTGATGGAGTTGTGCGAGGCCTTCTTCGCGCTTGAGGCACCCGCAGGTCCACCGACGCGCCTCAAGCTGCGCGACGAAACCCTTGGCGGCACGCTCGAGGCACTGGTCAGCGGCAAGGCCGACCTGGCGCTGGGCGTGACGCTGGACCCGTCCACCAGCGCCGATGTGCTGAGCCATCCCCTGGGCAGCGTGCGCTTCGTCTACGCGGTGGCACCGCACCATCCACTGGCTGCCGCGCCCGAGCCGCTTAGCGACGCGCTGCTGCAGCGCCACCGCGCCGTGGCCGTGGCCGACACGGCGCAACGCAGTGCGGGCCTGAGCATCGGTCTGCTGGGCGGGCAGGACGTGCTGACGGTGGCGTCGATGCAGGCCAAGCTGGACGCCCAATTGCGCGGGTTGGGCGCCGGCTTCATCCCCGAGTGCATGGCCCGCGCCTACCTTGAGACCGGGCGCCTGGTGGCCAAGAAAGTGACGCGGCCCGAGCGCGTTGCGAACGTGCGCTACGCCTGGCGCGGCGCGTCAAGCGCGACCCAGGGACGGGCACTTCAATGGTGGCTGGCGCAGCTCGAAAGCCCCGCCACGCGCCGCGCTTTGCTGGCCCAGCACCGAGGCGTGTAAAGTCACAACCTGGACAGACACAAGAAAGACACGCATGACTACACCCCAACACATTGCCATCGTCGGTGCCGGCATGGCCGGAATTGCCTGCGCCCGCACGCTGGTTCAGGCCGGTCACCAAGTGACGGTATTCGAGAAATCGGCGTCCGTGGGTGGCCGCATGGCGACGCGCAACACGCCTTTTGGCGACTTTGATTGTGGCGCGCAATACTTCACCGCCCGCGACGCGCGCTTCATCCGCGCGCTGCAGACGGCGCCAACCGTGTGCAAGCCATGGAGTGCGAACACCGTGCGCGTGCTCGACGCCCAAGGCCGTGTGACCGAAAGCGCCTTGCCTGCGCAGGAGGCGCATTGGGTTCCGGCCCCCGCCATGGACGCGCTGCCGCGGCACTGGGCCGCACCACTGGTCGAGCACGCCAGCGTTGAATTTCAGACCCAGGTCACACGCATCGAACGCGACGCCGTGAGCCCCAAGAAATGGCAACTGCGCACCAGCGGCGAACAGGACGCACAACACGTGTTCTCCGGATTTGACGCCGTGCTGCTGGCCATCCCGAACGGCCCCTGCCTGCGCCTGCTGAGCGCCTCGGACCTGGTGCCGGCCCTGAGGAAAGCGGTTGAAAAAGCCGAAGTGTCGCCTTGCTGGACGCTGATGCTGGCCTTCCCCCAGGCGGCGCAGGCCAACCTGAGCAGCCTGGGGCCGCAGTGGAACGCGGCGCGCAGCACGCACCACCGCATCGCCTGGCTGGCGCGCGAATCGAGCAAGCCGCAACGTTTGAGCGTGGAGCGCTGGACGGTGCAAGCCAGCGTCGCCTGGTCGCACGAGCATTTCGAAGACGACGCCGCGCGGGTGCAGGCCAAATTGCTCAAGGCCTTCACCGAAGTCACCGGCATCCGCGCCGAACCCAGCCATGTCGAGGTCAAACTCTGGCCCTTCGCCCAGACCATCAAACCCGTGGGCAAAACCCACCTATGGGACGCGAAAGCGCACATTGGCGTGTGCGGCGACTACCTGACGGGCTGCCGGGTGGAAGACGCCTTTGTCTCCGGGCTTGAATTGGCACTTGCGGTGGCGTGAACGGGTTATTGGGGTCAGACACCAATAAACCTTACACAGGCCGCTTTGCGCCCTCGCCCACCGGACCACTGCACCTGGGCTCCCTGGTGGCCGCGCTGGCCAGTTGGCTCGATGCGCGCGCCTGGGCGCTGAACCACCCGGGTTCAAGAAGCCGCTGGCTGGTCCGTATCGAAGACGTGGATCAGCCCCGCTGCGTGCCGGGTACGGGTCAGCTGATCCTTCGGCAGCTGGCGGATTGCGGCCTGGTCAGCGACGAGACACCGGTGTGGCAATCGCATCGAGGTGCGCTTTATCAAGCGGCATTGGAGCAACTGCTGGCCAGCGGCGCCGCCTACCCTTGCGGCTGTTCGCGCAAGGACGTGGAGAAGGCGCTCGCCGTGGCTGGCATCGTGCGCCCACGTCATGGAGAACTGATTTATCCCGGCACCTGCCGCAGCGGTCTGAAAGGCAAAAGACCACGGGCCTGGCGCCTTGCCACACCCACGGGGCCGACCATCTGGAGCGACCGCCGTCTGGGCGTTCAGCAACAGGACGTGAGCGCACAGGTCGGCGACTTCGTGCTCAAGCGCGCCGATGGCTTCTTTGCCTACCAGCTCGCGGTGGTGGTGGACGACGCCGGGCAAGACATCACCCACATCGTGCGCGGAGAGGACCTGGCCGACAACACGCCGCGCCAGATCCTGTTGCAACGCGCGCTCAAGTTGCCCACACCCCAGTACCTGCACACGCCGCTGGTGTTGGGTGCCGACGGCGACAAACTGTCCAAACAGAATGGCGCGCAGGCGCTGGACACCAGCGAGCCCCTGGTGGCATTGAACGCCGCAGCAACGGTGCTGGGACTGCCACCCGTGTCCGGCACACAAGCTGACGCACTGCAGGCCTGGGTCAAGGCCTGGGCTGAACGTTACCGATAACCCGAGCGACGAGGCTGATCTGGCCGGGCAACGATAATCGGACACCGCCAACATGGCCCTCCGAGCTTGCGCTATCCAACCCACCATGGGACAAGAAGACATCATCGCGGCCTCGCATGCCGACACGCCGACACAGGCCGCAGCACGACCCGACGGCGCTCCGCTCGACGTCGCCTTTCCCAAGGCGATCCGCAGCTTTGTGCGCCGCGCCGGGCGCACCACGGCCGGCCAAGCCAAGGCCGCGCTCGATCTTGGGCCGCGCTTTGTCCTGCCCTATACCGGCCGCGAGCTGGATTTTCAGGCGGCGTTTTCTGAACCGGATGCTTCGGAAGTGAAGGATGCCGCGTCCGGCGGCAAGCGCGAAACCATCTTGGAAATCGGCTTCGGCATGGGCGAGGCCACGGCCCAGATCGCAGCGCTGTTGCAGCAGAAGAACTTCCTCTGCTGCGAGGTGCACGAACCCGGCGTCGGTGCACTCCTCAAGCGCATCGGCGAGACCGGTTTGAGCAATATCCGCATCCTGGCGCACGACGCCGTGGAAGTCATAGACCACATGCTTCCCGTCTGGAGCGAAAGCGCCCCGGACCGGGGGCTGGACGGCGTGCACATCTTCTTTCCCGACCCCTGGCACAAGAAGCGACACAACAAGCGCCGGCTGATCCAGGCGCCTCTGATCGCCAAGCTGGCGGCGCGCCTCAAGCCCGGCGGCTATCTGCACTGCGCCACCGACTGGCAGCCCTACGCCGAGCAGATCCTGGAGGTCCTGAGCGCCGAGCCACTGCTGAAAAATACGGCCGAAGGCTTTGCCCCCACGCCCGAATATCGCCCGCTGACCAAGTTCGAAAACCGTGGCATCCGGCTCGGCCACGGGGTCTGGGACATCGTGTTTCTGCGCAAGTGAAAATCCCGCTGGCCACGCGCGACGGCGTAGCGCCCAGTTGCGTGTCGCTGCCCGCTGGCAGCTGGCCCACGATGCTGGACTTTGTGCTGCAGCGCTTCGCCGCCATTGACGAATCGGAATGGCGCCGGCGCATGGCCGCGCTGGAGCTGGTGGACGAATTCGGCGTGCCGGTCACGCCCGAGCGCCGCTATCAGCCCCATATCCGGCTTTACTACTATCGCAGTCTGGCGCACGAGCCACGCATCTCGTTTGACGAAGTGCTCCTGTTTCAGGACGAGCATCTGGTGGTGGCGCACAAGCCGCATTTCCTGCCGGTCACGGCCGGTGGCCAGTATGTGCAAGAAGTGTTGCAGGTGCGCCTGAAACGACGGCTGAAGATCGATACGCTGCAGCCGATTCACCGTATCGACCGCGAGACCGCAGGCGTGGTGGTGTTTTGCGTGCAAGCGCATGAGCGCGATGCCTACCACGCGCTGTTTCGCCAGCACGCCGTGCAAAAGACCTATCAGGCGATCGCGCCGTGGAGCGCCGAGCTGAACTTTCCGCAGAGGCGGCACAGCCGCATCGTGCAGGGTGAGCCGTTCTTCCTTCAGCGTGAAGCGCAGGGAGCGCCGAATGCGCTGACCGAGGTGGACGTGCTGGAAGTCCAGGGCGCGCGCGCGCGCTATCGGCTGTTGCCGCACACCGGTCAAAAACACCAGTTGCGCGTGCACATGGCAGCGCTCGGCCTGGCGCTGGAGAACGACCCGTTCTACCCTGAAGTGCGACGCGCCCAGGGCGAGAGCGACGACTGGAATCGGCCGCTGCAACTGTTGGCCAAGAGCATTGCGTTCGTGGACCCGGTCACGGGGCAACAGCGGCACTTTGAAAGCCCGCAGGAACTGCGGCTGTAGTCCCTGCCTTGCGCCCGCAGCCGGATCAGGCCGGCGAGTTCAAGGCGTTGAGCGCCCTGCCCTGCGTCCAGAAAGCGATCAGGTTGTCGGCGGCCAGATTCGCCATGGCCAGACGCGTGGGGACGCTGGCGCTGGCGATGTGCGGCGTCAGCACCACGTTGGACAGTGCCAGCAAATCGGGGTGCACCACAGGCTCGCCCTCAAACACGTCCAGGCCCGCGGCGGCGATCTTGCCTGCGGCCAGCGCCGCGGCCAGCGCCACATCGTCCACGATGCCGCCGCGCGCGATGTTCACCAGCGTCGCCGTCGGCTTCATCAAGGCCAGTTCTGCGCCGCCTATGGCGTGATGCGAGGCCGGAGAATACGGTACCACGAGCACCAGGTGATCGGCGCTCTGGAGCAGTTCTTCCTTGCCGACGTAGCGCGCCTGGCAGTGCGCCTCGGTGGCGGGGTCGAGGCGGGAGCGGTTGTGATAGATCACCTTCATGCCAAAACCCAGCGCGCCGCGGCGCGCAATGCCCTGACCGATGCGGCCCATGCCCAGGATGCCCAGCGTGCTGCCGTGAATGTCGGCTCCGGCCAACATGTCGTAGCGCCATTTCTTCCACTGGCCGCTGCGCAGGAATCGTTCACCCTCGCTGATGCGGCGTGCCGTCGCCATGAGCAGCGCGAAGCCGAAGTCGGCCGTGGTCTCGGTCAATACGTCGGGCGTGTTGGTTGCCAGCACACCGGCGGTGCTCATCGCGTCCAGGTCGAAATTGTTGTAGCCCACCGCCATGTTGGCGCAGATCTTCAGCTGCGGGCAGATCGCCAGCAGGGCCGCGTCGATGCGCTCGCCGGCCATGGTCAATAGGCCCCACTTGTCCTGCAGCCTGGCGCCAATCTGCGCCGCACTCCAGCTCTCGTCGAGCTGGTTGGCTTGCACCTCGAAGTGCTGGCCCAGGCGCTCCAGCACCTCGGGAAAGATCGCTCGCGCGACCAGAATCTTGGGCTTCATGGCGACCACCTTGTTGAGCTGTTCACGCCGGCCGGGTCAGTGCAGCAAACGGTACTGAACGACGTAACACGCCGCCCCGGCCAGATAGCCCACCAGGGCCAGACCGGCGATCTTCTTCACGTACCAGAAGA
>CAILZB010000042.1 GCA_903838565.1 uncultured beta proteobacterium
CCGCATCGCAAACCGTGTCGAGGGAGTCCTCATGAGTCGATGGATCTGGTGGATGGTGGTGATGGTCCTGCTGGGTTTGGCCGCGCTGGGTTTCATCCGGCGCAAGGCGCTGCAAGCGGTTGCGAAACAGGCCCCGGTTGCGCAAGCTACCTTGAACCGGGCCGGTGCAAGCCCCGGTGCCGGCGCTGATGCTGTTGCGCCCCTGACGCGGCCCATCGGTTTCGGCCTCACCTTCGGCGTCGCGGAGTCGCCCCAGTTGCCAAGCGACACGGCGTCCCTGTCCTGCCAGGGTGAGCCTCAGGCGGTGGATCGGCCACTCAAGGAGGCGTGCAACCCGGTCCGGGGTGATACCTCCTGCCGGACTGTGCTGCCCGTGCTGTGCGCAAAGGTGATGGATGTCCACGCGCCGGTAACGGCCGATTCTGGTCTGTACGGGGGTTGGATGCGCGGCAGCCTGGGCGCCACACAACCGGTGATGGGGGCGATCCTGGAGTCGGCGGCGGCAACTTCTGCCCTGTGCGAGAAGGAGTTGGGCGCGGGCTGGCGCATGGCCGAGTTTGTCGAGGGGTCGGGTGTCTGGGCGCTGCAAGGCCGTCGCGGGCTGGGTCTGGGCGGCAACAACCGCTATTGGGTGCACGCCGCAGGCAAGGGTGCCAACTGCTGGAACAGCCCGCCCTGAGGATGCCAAAGACTCCCTGGTCGAGCCCCTTTGCCGCGGCGTCAAAGGCCCGAATCGCAATCGGTCAAAATAGCCGCCATGTCTGAGCCTCAACCCCTTCCAACCCCCGGCGAAAAAGAGTCACGCCTTCAGGGTATCGTCCGGCAATTGGGCTGCAGCCTTTCAGTCGGGCAAAGCCAGCAGCTGCTCGGCTACCTGGCGCTGATCGAACGCTGGAACAAGGTCTACAACCTCACCGCCGTGCGTGACCCGCAAGAGATGCTGACGCTGCATCTGGCCGACAGTCTGGCCGTGCTTGCGCCATTGCGGCGTTGGGCGGCGCAGCGCGCAAGCGCCGAAGCACCCGCGCCGCTGCGCCTGCTGGATGTGGGTTCGGGTGCCGGTTTGCCCGGCGTCGTCATCGCCATCTGCTGCCCGGAGATCTCCGTCACCTGTGTCGACACCGTGGGCAAGAAAGCCGCCTTCATCCAGCAGGTGGCAGCCACGCTCAAGCTGCCCAACCTGCGTGCCGTGCACGCCAGGGTGGAGTCGCTGAACGATGGCTACGACGTGGTGTGTTCCCGCGCCTTTTCGTCCTTGGCGGACTTCACCGCGTGGTCCGCCAAGGCGCTGGCCCCGGATGGGGTCTGGCTCGCGATGAAGGGGAAAGATCCAGTGCAGGAGATGGCTGCACTGCCTGCAAACGTGGAAGTGTTTCACGTGGAACCGCTCGTTGTTCCCGGGCTGGAGGCCGAGCGTTGCATCGTCTGGATGCGCAGCAAGTAAACTCGGCGCTTCACGCTCCCCTCCCCAGGATCCCTTCCCATGTTTGGTATTGCAGATTACGGCGCCTTTTGCGCCGCCATCGTCATATTCTTGTTGATCCCCGGCCCCGGCAATCTGGCCCTGATCACGTCCACCGGTAAAGGTGGCCTGGGTGGCGGTTTGGGTGCGACCCTGGGTGTGATCGCGGGCGATCAGGTGTTGCTGTGGCTGGCGGTGGCTGGTGTGGCGGCCCTGCTGGCCGCCTACCCCGCGGCATTTGCGCTGGTGCAATGGCTGGGTGCGGCCTATCTGGCGTGGCTGGGCGCGCGCATGCTGCTGGCCAAGCCGGGCGACGCGCCCGTGCTCAAGATGGCACCACACCATTTCTTTCGCCAGACGCTGGTGATCACCCTGTTCAACCCCAAGGCGATCGTGTTTTACATGGCGTTCTTTCCGCTGTTCGTCGATCCCGCGCGCCATCCGGGTCTGGCCACCTTTGGCGCGATGGCGCTGACCATCGCACTGCTGACGGCGGCCTACGGCTTGACCGTGGTGCTGATCACCCACTACCTGGCGGAACACATGCGCGCACGTCCCGTCATCGGAAGGGCGCTGGAAAAGCTGGCGGGGATTTTCCTGATCGGTTTCGGCATCCGCCTGGCCCTTTCCAAATAAAGCACCACCCACAGGGAGTCGATCTATGGCCAGGATATTTTGCGTTGCGAACCAGAAGGGCGGTGTCGGCAAGACCACCACCACCGTGAATCTGGCGGCCGGCCTGGCCAAGGTGGGGCAGCGCGTGCTGATGGTCGATCTGGACCCGCAGGGCAATGCCACCATGGGTTCGGGCGTGGACAAGCGCCAGCTTGAGCTCAGCGTCTACGACGTGCTGCTCGAGTCGGCAACGATCGCTGAGGCGTTGGTGAAGAGCGAGAAGTGCGGCTACGACGTGCTCGGCGCCAACCGCGAACTGGCCGGCGCGGAGGTCGAACTGGTGGACGTGGAGCGCCGCGAAAAACGCCTGAAGCAGGCACTGGTGCTGGTCGCCGATGACTACGACTTCGTGCTGATCGACTGTCCGCCGTCGCTCTCCATGCTCACGCTCAACGGCCTGTGCAGCGCACACGGCGTGATCGTGCCGATGCAGTGCGAATACTTCGCGCTGGAAGGTCTGACCGATCTGGTCAACACCATCAAGCAGGTGCACGCGAACCTGAACAAGGACCTGGCCATCATCGGCTTGCTGCGCGTCATGTTCGATCCGCGCATCACGCTGCAGCAGCAGGTGAGCGAGCAGCTCAAGTCGCACTTCGGCGACAAGGTCTTCAACACCGTGATCCCGCGCAACGTGCGTCTGGCCGAGGCGCCCAGCTATGGCCTGCCGGGCGTGGTGTTTGACCCGGCTGCCAAGGGCAGTCAGGCCTTTGTCGAGTTTGCGCAGGAAATGGTTGAACGCCTCGGGAAGCTGTAATTGAAACCCGCCAACGTGCTGCTGCTGCCGGGCTGGCAAAACTCCGGCCCCGACCACTGGCAAAGCCTGTGGGAGCGCGCGCACGGCTATCAGCGGGTGGAGCAGCACGACTGGATGCGCCCGCTGCGCGGCGACTGGTGTGCCAGGCTGGAAGAGGTCCTGCTGGCCTGTGACGAGCCGGCGCTGCTGGTGGGCCACAGCCTGGGCTGTCAGCTGGCGGTGGCCTGGGCCGCGCATTCCGGGCAAACGCATCGGGTTCGTGGCGCGCTGCTGGTGGCGCCGCCCGACGTGGAGCGAGACGATTTGCGCTCGCTGCTGACGAGCTGGTCGCCGATTCCGCTGCAGCGCTTGCCGTTCCCGAGCCTGGTGCTGGCCAGCCACGACGACCCCTACGGCTCGTTCGAGCGCGCACGCCAGATGGCCCAGGCCTGGGGCGCGGAATTTGTCGATTACGGCGAGCGCGGCCACATCAACGCCGACTCGGGACTGGGTGCCTGGGACCAAGGGCTCGAATGGATCAAGAAGCTAAGTTAAGGGAAATCATGGTCACAAAAAAACTCAAAGGCCTAGGCCGCGGACTCGAATCCCTGCTGGGCCCCAAGGTGGCTGAAGCTGCGGCCGACGCCGTGCCGCCCAATCCGGGCCTGCCTGCGACCCTGCTGCTGGTCGACATGGTGGCGGGCCAGTACCAGCCGCGCACCCGCATGGACGAGGGCGCCCTGTACGAGCTGGCCGAAAGCATCAAGGCGCAGGGCATCATGCAGCCCATCCTGGTGCGTCAGCTGAGCGCTGAGAAGGCGCTGGCGCACCGCGGCGTGGATACCCACGGCGCAGCCCACGACCGACCCGTGTACGAAATCATTGCGGGTGAGCGGCGCTTCCGGGCGGCCAAGCTCGCCGGTCTGGACAGCGTGCCGGTGCTGGTGCGCGATGTGCCTGACGAGTCCGCTGCGGCCATGGCGCTGATCGAGAACATCCAGCGTGAGGACCTGAATCCCCTGGAAGAGGCTCAAGGCCTGCAACGTCTTGTCAGGGAGTTTGGACTCACTCACGAACTTGCCGCTCAAGCCGTGGGACGAAGCCGAAGCGCCGCCAGCAACCTGTTGCGGTTGCTCAATCTGGCCGATCCTGTGCAGACGATGCTGATGGCGGGGGACATCGACATGGGCCACGCCCGGGCCCTGCTGAGCCTGGAAAAGGCGATGCAGATCACCGCGGCGAGCCAGATCAGCGCCAGGAAGATGTCGGTGCGCGAGGCCGAAAGCCTGGTGAAGAAACTCGGCGCAGAGTTCAACCTGGTGTCGGCCAAGCCCAAGAAGGAAAAGTCGCGCGACCTGAAGCGCGTGGAAGAAGAGCTATCGGACCTGCTCACTGCCGACGTCGAGGTGCGCGTGAAGAAGCGCGTCAAGCGCTCCGGCCGGATGGAGGAGATGGGCGAACTGGCGATCCAGTTTGGCTCCATCGAAGAACTCAACGGCTTGATCGACAAGCTCACCCAGGGCGCTGCGCGCTAGTTTTCACATTCAACCTTGCGCTCCGATACCTCGCGCATGAGCCGCTGGCCGCTCCCCGCCGTCCTGGCATGGTCCGGCTGCTGGGCGGTTCTGCTGGGCTCGCGCTTCTTCGGCGCGGCTCCCTGGCTTGCGTTGACTGCGGCCTGCATCGTGGGTCTGGCCTGCGGGCTGCTTGGCAGCACGCGCTGGCGCAGGGCCTTCATCGCGCTGGGTTTTCCGCTGTCGGTGGCGTTGTCGGGTATCGCCGGCAGTGGTGCGACGGCCGGGGTCTGGCTGCTGCCCTTGCTGGTGCTGCTGCTGCTCTACCCGCTGAACGCCTGGCGCGACGCGCCGCTGTTTCCCACGCCGGCCCATGCGCTGCGCGACCTGCCTCCATTTGCGCCACTGCCCATGGGCGCGGGCGTGCTGGACGCCGGCTGCGGCCTGGGCGACGGACTCAAGGCGTTGCGCGAGGCCTATCCACAGTGTCAACTCCACGGCATCGAATGGAGCTGGCCCTTGCGTGCGCTCTGCGCCCTACGCTGCCCCTGGGCGCGCGTGCGCCAGGGCGACATCTGGCGTGCCGACTGGAGCCCCTACGCCATGGTCTACCTGTTCCAGCGGCCCGAGAGCATGGCGCGCGCAGCGCTCAAGGCGCGGGAACAAATGCGCCCCGGGTCCTGGCTGGTAAGCTTGGAGTTCGAGGTGCAGGACGGTGTGCCCAGCGCCAGACTCAGCGCCCCGGATGGCCGCCCTGTGTGGCTGTATCAAATATAGCGAGGCAGGTTAAACCCTGAGCATGTTGTTGGCACGAAAATGGCATGCTTGAGTCAGTTGAGGACAGAGCACGGGCGCTCCGCGTACCCTTTGGTCTGTCCCGCAAGGTGCTAACATTATTTGACCAGTTGGTTAGCTTCCATCATGGCGACCGATCCACACTCCCGAGCGTCAATGAACCCTTCCGAAGCGCCATCCAGCCCCGCACAAACCGCGACCACGGCGGGCTCCCGACTGGCGGTTGAAGTCCGCAACGCCAGCGTCGTCTACCAGACCAGCGAGGCGCCGGTGCATGCGCTGGAGAGCATCGACCTGGACATCCGCGAGGGCGAATTCGTGGCGCTGATCGGGCCTTCGGGCTGCGGCAAAACCACGCTGATGCGCGTCATCGCCGACCTGGAAAAAATCAGCGCCGGGCAGGTGCTGGTCAACGGCGTGAGCCCGCACGAAGCGCGCCTGGCCCGCGCCTACGGTTATGTGTTTCAGGCGCCCGCGCTCTTTCCCTGGCGCACCGTTTTGGCGAATGTCACGTTGCCACTGCAGATTCAGGCGCGCTCCAAAGCGGATCGCAAATCGATCGCCTTGGAGCACCTGTCGCGGGTCGGCCTGATCGGATTTGAAAACAAGTACCCCTGGCAGTTGTCCGGTGGCATGCAGCAGCGGGTGTCGATTGCGCGCGCGCTGGCGTTCGAGCCGCGCATCCTGATGATGGATGAGCCCTTCGGCGCGCTCGACGAAATCACGCGCGACCGGCTCAACGAACAGTTGCAGCAGCTGTGGCAGCGCGAGCGACGCACGGTGGTGTTTGTTACGCACTCGATCGCCGAGGCCGTGTACCTGTCCACGCGCATCGTCGTGATGTCGCCGCGACCCGGGCGCATCGTGAAGGTGATTGAGTCACCGCTGCCCGACGAGCGCCATCTGGGTCTGCGCGACAGCGCTGAATTCATCGCCGTGGCGCACGCCGTGCGCGAAGCGCTCGCGGATGGGCACCATGACTGAAAGCCAGTGGCGCAGCGGCGTCGCGCGCTTCCAGCAGCAGGGCCTGCCGGTGGCGGTGATGCTGGTGGCGCTGCTCGTCGTCTGGTACCTCGCGGCGTGGGTGCTGAATGCGCCCGGTGCCATGGAGCGCGTCATGCCGCAGGACAGTCCCTGGACCTGGCG
>CAILZB010000043.1 GCA_903838565.1 uncultured beta proteobacterium
GCAGGACGTGGAGCGCATCAAGGCCAACCCCAATTTCAAGCTGCTGCAGGGACCGGAGCTGCGCGTCATCTTCCTGGGGATGGACCAGAAGCGCGACGAGCTGCAGTTTTCCAGCGTCAAGGGCAAGAACCCGTTCAAGGATAAGCGCGTGCGCCAGGCCTTCTTCCAGGCGATCGACATCGACGGCATCGACAAGACGGTGATGCGCGGTGCTGCCACGCCAGTGGCACTGATGCTGCCGCCGCAGGTCAAGGGTTTTGCCCCCGATCTGGCCAAGCGCCTGCCGTACGACCCGGTGGCGGCAAAAAAACTGCTGACCGACGCGGGTTACCCGAGCGGCTTTGAAGTCAAGCTGAACTGCCCGAACGACCGCTATGTGAACGACGCGGCGATCTGCCAGGCGGTGGCCGCGAACCTGGCCAAGATCGGCGTCAAGATCAATCTGGAAGCCGAGACCAAGGGTACCTACTTTCCCAAGATCCTGCGCCGCGACACCAGCTTTTACATGCTCGGCTGGACGGCGACCACGGTGGATGCGCACAACGTGCTCTACCCGATCATGGCCAGCCCGGGCGAAGGCGGTCAGGGCCAGTTCAACCTGGGCGCCTACAGCAATGCCCGCGTGGACGAGCTGACGACCAAAATCGCGTCCGAGACCGACGACAAGAAGCGCAACGAGCTGATCCGCGAGGCCATGAAAATCCATCAGGACGAAGTCGGCCACATCCCGCTGCATCAGCAGGCGCTGAACTGGGCGGTGAAGAAGAACATCGAGCTGGTGCAGCGGCCGGACAACTACATGCCGTGGATGTACGTCAAGGTCGGCAAGTAACGGGCCGATGAAAGACTGGGCCGCGCGCATTCACTTTCGTTTCTGGGACAGTGACCTGGGTCACAGCTTTCGCAGCTCGCCGCTGGCGATGGCTGCGGCCGCGGTCGCGCTCGTCTGCATCTTCGCTTCCGTCTTTGCCGGCTGGGTCGCGCCGCACCATCCCTTTGATCTCGCAACGCTGGAGCTGAGCGATGCGCGCCTGCCGCCGGCCTGGAGCGACGGGGGGAGTGCGAAATACCTGCTCGGCACCGACGACCAGGGGCGCGACATCTTCTCGGCGCTGATGTATGGCGCGCGCATCTCGCTGGCCGTGGGTTTTGTCTCTGTGCTGCTGTCGGCGGCCATCGGCGTGAGCTTGGGCCTGCTCGCCGGATTCCTGGGCGGCTGGGTCGACTCCGCGCTCATGCGCCTGTGCGACGTGATGCTCTCGTTCCCGGCGATTCTGGTGGCGCTGCTGATTGCGGGCGTGGGCCGCGCGCTGTTTCCCAATGCGCAGGAATCGGTCGCCTTTGGCGTGCTGGTGCTGGCGATCACGCTCACAGGATGGGTGCAGTACGCCCGCACCGCGCGCGGCTCCACGCTGGTGGAGCGGCACAAGGAGTACGTGCTGGCGGCGCGCGTGACCGGGGTTTCGAGCCTGCGCATCATGCGACGCCACGTGCTGCCCAATGTGCTGGGACCGGTGCTGGTGCTGGCCACGATCCAGGTCGCCACCGCCATCATCACCGAGGCCACGCTCTCCTTTCTGGGCGTGGGCGCACCACCGACTTCGCCCTCGCTGGGCACGCTGATTCAGATCGGCAACAAGTATCTTTTTTCCGGCGAGTGGTGGATCACCGTCTTTCCCGGCGGCATGCTGGTGCTGATCGCACTGAGCGTGAACCTGCTGGGCGACTGGCTGCGCGACGCGCTCAATCCGAGGCTCAAAGGATGACGCAGCCGCTGCTGCAAGTGAAGGATCTGGTGGTCGAATTCAGCGGCCGGCGCGGCACGCTGCGCGCGCTCGACAAGGTGTCGTTCGAGATCGCTGCGGGAGAGATTCTGGGCGTGGTGGGCGAGTCGGGCGCCGGCAAGTCGCTCACGGGCGCAGCCATCATCGGCCTGATCGAGGCGCCGGGCCGCATCGCTTCGGGCGAGATCGTGCTGCAGGGGCAGCGCATCGACAACCTGAACCAGGAGCAGATGCGCGCCATCCGGGGCCGCAGGATCGGCGCGATCTTTCAGGATCCGCTGACCTCGCTCAATCCGCTGTACACCATCGGCCAGCAACTGACGCAGACGATTCTGACGCACCTGCCGCTGACACCTGCACAGGCGCGTGCGCGCGCGATCGAACTGCTCGAAGACACCGGCATCGCGGCGGCAGCGCAGCGCCTGCACCACTACCCGCACCAGTTCTCCGGCGGCATGCGCCAGCGCGTGGTGATCGCCCTGGCGCTGGCGGCCGAGCCGCAGCTGATCGTGGCCGACGAGCCCACGACGGCGCTGGACGTGTCGATCCAGGCGCAGATCATCACGCTGCTCAAGCGCGTCTGCCGCCAGCATGGCACGGCCGTGATGCTGATCACGCACGACATGGGCGTGATCGCCGAGACCTGCGACCGCGTGGCGGTGATGTACGCGGGCCGGGTAGCCGAGATCGGGCCGGTGCGCGAGGTGATCCACCACAGCGCGCATCCGTACACCACGGGACTGATGGCCGCCATTCCCGACATCGCTCAGGACCTGGATCAGCTGTACCAGATCGACGGCGCCATGCCGCGCCTGGACGGGATTCCCTCGGGTTGTGCCTTCCATCCCCGGTGCGCGCATGGCTTGCGGGACGACTGCCGGCAGCGGCGGCCCGAGCTGATGGACGCAGGGGCGACGCGCGCCGCGTGCTGGCTGCACCAGGGAGAGCCGATATGAGTTCCGCGCTGGTGCAGGTGCAGGATTTGGCGAAGACCTTTGACGTGTCCGCGCCCTGGCTCAATCGCGTGCTCGAAGGCAAGCCGCGGTTGCTGCTGCACGCGGTCGATGGCGTGAGCTTCGAGATCGAAAAAGGCCAGACGCTGGCGCTGGTGGGCGAATCAGGCTGCGGCAAGAGCACGGTGGCGCGCCTGCTGGTGGGCCTGTATCAGCCCAGTCGCGGGGATGTGCAATTCGATGGCAGGGACCTGCACTCGGGCCTGGAAGGCGCAGAAAGCGGCGCGCTGCGGCGGCGCATTCAGATGATTTTCCAGGACCCCTACGCCAGCCTGAACCCACGCTGGCGTGTGCACGACATCGTGGCGGAGCCGCTGACCGAACAGGGTCTGGTGACCGATGCGACTGAACTGTCAAACAGGGTGGCGCAACTGTTGGTGTCGGTGGGACTGAGCGAGCTCGACGGACCCAAGTATCCGCACCAGTTCTCCGGCGGCCAGCGCCAGCGCATTTCCATCGCCCGCGCGCTCGCCACGAATCCCGAATTCCTGGTGTGCGACGAGCCGACCTCGGCGCTGGACGTGAGCGTGCAGGCCCAGGTGCTCAACATCATGAAAGAGTTGCAGCGCCGACTGGGCCTGACCTATCTGTTCATCTCGCACAACCTCGCGGTGGTGCGCCACATGAGCGACTCCGTGGGCGTGATGTACCTGGGGCGGCTGGTGGAACTGGCGCCCAAGCAGGAGCTGTTTGCCAGGCCGCGCCACCCCTACACCCGCATGCTGCTGGACGCGATACCGAAGCTGCACGACACCGGGCGCGAACGCACGCCGGTGCAAGGGGAGGTGCCGAATCCGCTGCAGCCGCCTGCGGGTTGCGCCTTTCATCCGCGCTGCCCGCATGCGAATGCACGCTGCGCGTCCGAGCGCCCGGTCTTGCTGGCGCTGGGCAGCGTGCGGATCGCGTGTCACGCCGTGCAGGAACAGCGCATCCCCTTGGTTTGAAGTCGGGTGCGCGCCGCGCTGCGGTTACGGGCGAGTGACATCCGAGCCTACGGGCAATCCCTCGTAGAAAAGTAACACCAATCGAATACCATTCGCTGCGACGCGAACCGGGTTCGTTTCACATTCACAAGAACCTTCGGAGACAAACCAATGAAATCCCTCAAATCCAATCTGCGCCGCGCCGCGCCTCGCTGCTGGCACTGGCGCTGGCCTGCGTTCCCACGCTGGCGCTGACCCAGACCAAACAGCTGTTCCTCTACAGCTGGGCCAACTATGTGCCGCCAGCCCTGCTCAAGCGCTTCGAGGCTGAGACCGGCATCAAGGTCAATCTGGATGTCTACGACAGCAACGAAACCATGCTCGCCAAACTGCAAGCCGGTGGCGGCGGCTACGACATCGTGATTCCCAGCGATTCCGTGCTCAGCACCATGATCAAGTCCGGCCTGCTGACCAAGGTCGACGCGGGCAAGATGAGCAACTACAAGAACGTGCTGGCGCCGCACGACCATCCGCCAGCGGACCCGCATGCCGATTATTCCGTTCCCTACACCTGGGGTTCCACCGGCTTCACCTACGACTCGGCCAAGGTGCCCGGCGGCAAGTTGACCGACTCCTGGAAGGAATTCTTCGAGCCGCGTCCCGAGGTCGCCGGCAAGATCGCCGCCATGGCGAATCAGGGCGAGATGTACACCGCGGCGGCGCACTACCTTGGCATAGACACCTGCACCGAGAACCCGGCCGATGCGCAGCGCATCCTGGACTTGCTGCAAAAGCAAAAGCCCAGCGTGAAGATCTACTCTTCGACAGGCACGATTGGCCGCATGGCCGCGGGCGAAGTGACGATGCACCATCAGTGGAATGGCGCTTCCTACAAGTCGGGTCTGAAACTGGCGACCGCGGTCTTCGTCTATCCAAAGGAAGGCATGAACCTGTGGAGCGATTACTTCGTCGTTCCCAAGGGCGCACCCAACATCGAAAGCGCCAAGACCTTCATGAACTGGATGATGGATCCGAAGAACGCCGCTGAAGCGTCGAACTTCAATGGCTACAACAACGCGATCAAAGGCTCCACCGCCTTCATGGACCCGGGCCTGGCCGCGAGTCCGGCGATCAACCCGCCCGAAGCGATGAAGGCGCGCTTTCGCCCGGTGAAGGATTGCTCGGTCAAGGCGCGCGAGCTGCGCGACGGGGTCTGGACCCGGCTGAATCGCTGATCCCTTGGAGACGCAAACCGCCATCGCCATCGCAGGCGTTCGAAAGACCTTTGCCGGCTCCAGCCAACCCGCGCTGGACGGCGTGACGCTGGAGATTCTCAAGAACGAGTTCTTCACGCTGCTGGGGCCGTCCGGCTGCGGCAAGACCACGCTGCTGCGCATGATCGCCGGCTTCGAGAACCCGGACGCGGGAACGATTGCTCTGGACGGCGTCGACATGGGACGCACGCCGCCGAACCAGCGGCCGGTGAACACCGTGTTCCAGAGCTACGCGCTGTTTCCGCACATGAGCGTGGCGCAGAACATCGCGTTTGCGCTGGAGATGCTGGGGCGTCCGCGCGACGCCATCCGCTCCCGTGTGGCCGAGATGATTCGCCTGTTGCAACTGGAAGGTCTGGCTGAGCGGCGGCCGGCGCAACTGTCCGGCGGGCAGCAGCAACGCGTGGCGCTGGGTCGTGCGCTCGCGCCCGAACCCAAGGTGTTGTTGCTGGACGAGCCGCTCTCGGCGCTGGATCTGAAGTTGCGCAAGGAAATGCAGGTCGAGCTGAAGCGGCTGCAGATGGCCACGGGCATCACCTTCGTCTTCGTCACGCACGACCAGGAGGAAGCGCTGCGCATGTCGGACCGCATTGCAGTGATGCGCGACGGGCAGCTGATGCAGGTCGGCAAGTCGGTCGATATCTACCAGCGGCCGGCCAACCTTTTCGTCGCCGGATTCATCGGCGATGCGAATTTTCTGGCGGCGACCTGCGTCGCGCGCAGCGCCCAAGGCGCCCGCTTTCGTCTGGCCTGTTCTGGCGACGAAGCGGTCGAAATCGAGGTGGACGACGCGAACGGCATCGAGGTCGGCGCTGCGGCGACGCTGGTCGTGCGGCCCGAGCGCATCAGCCTGGTGGCGCCCGAGTCGGCGCTGCTGCGCGGTGAAGTGCCGGAGGTGATCTACAGCGGCAGCGATCTGATGCTGCACGCCAGGTTGGCAGACGGCAGCCTGTTGCGCGTGCGCCAGAGTGGCGTGGTCGACGCACCGTCGCTGATCGGTGGCAGGGCTGGCTTTGCCTTTTCCCGCGACGCCGTGCGCGCGTTTCCGGCATGAGTTCGGTGCGGCCGCGCGACCTCGCGTTGACCGCGCCTGCGGCGCTGTATCTCACGCTCTTCATGATCGCGCCGCTGCTGCTGATGCTCTACGTATCGGTGCTGGAGCGCGCGCCCTTTGGCGGCGTGATCTGGGGCAGCTTCACGCCGATCGCTTATGAAAAGCTGCTGTTCGAGCGCGACCTGGCGGGCCAGCTGTCTTTCAATGGCGACTACCTCGCGATCTTTGCGCGTTCGTTTCGTCTGGCGGCGATCACGACCGCGCTCACGCTGGCGATCAGCCTGCCCACGGCGCTGTACATGACGACGCTGTCGCGCGCTCGTGCGGCCTTCATCCTGTTCCTGGTGACGGTGCCGTTCTGGACCAATCTGCTGGTGCGCAATTTCGCCTGGATCCTGATCCTGCGCAACGGCGGAACGCTGGACCAGAGCCTGCAGTGGCTGGGCCTGACGAGCGCATCGCTGGACATCCTGTACACGCCCTTGGCCACCGGCATCGGCCTGACCTATTCGTTTTTGCCGTTCATGATCCTGCCGACCTATGTGGCGCTGGAGCGCATCGACAAGCGACTCATCGAGGCCGCGTTCGACCTTGGCGCGGATCGCTGGCGTGTGCTCACGCGCATCGTTTTTCCGCTCGCCATGCCGGGCATCCTCGCAGGCGCGGTGCTGGTATTCGTTCCCTGCCTGGGCGCCTACGTCAGCCCCGAACTGCTGGGCGGCGGCAAGTCGCTGATGATCGGCAATCTGGTGCAGTCGCAGTTCGGCGCGTCGCGCAACTGGCCCTTCGGCGCGGCGCTGGCGCTGGTGCTGGTGGCCGTGCTGCTGCTGTGCCTGCTGCTGGCGCGCTGGCTGCAAGGTCGCAGGGAGAGCATCCATGAAGCGTGAGAGCCATCTGCTCAGCGGCCGCGGCAATGCGCTGGTCGCCACGCTGGCGCTGGTCTTTCTCTATCTGCCCATCGTCACGCTGGTGGCGCTGTCGTTCAACGAGAACGACCTGACCACGATCTGGAGCGGCTTCAGCCTCAAGTGGTACGCAGCGGTGCTGGACAACGGCGACATCCTGCATGCCACGAAGAACTCCCTGATCGTCGCCACCCTTGCCACGGCGCTGGCAAGCATGGCGGCCACAGCGGCGGCGCTGGGCGTGGTGCGATCGACTGCCATGCATCGGGGCGGCGTCGAAGGCCTGCTCAGCCTGCCGCTGCTGGTGCCCGAGATCGTCACCGCAGTGGCGCTGCTGATGCTGTTTGTCCTCGCCGGAATGCCGCTGGGCCTGCTGTCGGTGATCCTGGCGCACACCGTGTTCTGCATTCCCTTTGCCTACTACCCGATCCGCTCGCGTCTGGCCGGTCTGGACCCGGCGCTGATCGAAGCGGCAGCCGACCTGTATGCGCCGCCCTGGAAACGCTTTGTGCGCATCGAGCTGCCGCTGCTGGCTCCGGGGATTTTCGCCGGCGCACTGCTGGCATTCATCAGTTCGCTCGGGGACTTCGTCATCACCTATTTCGTCTCCGGCCCCGGCTCCACCACGCTGCCGGTGTACATCTTCGGCATGATCCGCACCGGCGTCACGCCCGAAGTGAACGCGCTGTCGGCGATCTTCCTGCTGGCTTCGGTGGCGGTGATCGCAATAGCGTTCCTCGTCACCCGGCGCGTGACCGACTCGTCCCGCACGGGCGGCGCGTCGTGAACGTCTATTTCAGTCCCGCCTACGCCGGCTCGGGCTACGCCTTCGAGACCACGCGCAAGTCGCAATGGGTGGCGCAGTCCCTGGACTCGGACTCCGTCGCCGGCATCTCGCTGCGAACGCCGCAGCCCCTGTCGCTGGAGCAGGTGGTTGAGGTGCACGACCCGGCGTACGTGCGTGCGGTGCAGACCGGTGTGCCGCTGGAACTGGCGCAGTCGCAGGGCTTCACCTGGGATGCCGGGCTGTGGCCCATGGTGCTGGCGTCCAATGGCGGCGCCGTCGCAGCGGCGCTGGACGCGCTGCAAAGCGGTTTGTCGGGTTCGCTCTCCAGCGGCCTGCACCACGCGCGCCGCGCCAACGGCTACGGCTACTGCACCTTCAATGGCCTGGTGCTGGCGGCGCGCGCGGCGCTGGCTGCCGGTGCCCGCTCGGTGCTGATTCTGGATCTGGACGCACACTGCGGCGGCGGCACGGCGTCGCTGATTGAAGACGACGAGCGCATCTGGCAACTGGACGTTTCGGTGGACGACTACGACCGCTACGAAAGCAGCGATCGCGTGCGCCTGAGCATGGTGCAACGTGCCGAAGACTACCTGACCGGAATCGAACGCGAACTGCAGCAGTTGTGGACGCGTGCGCCGCAATTCGATCTGTGCCTGTACAACGCCGGCATGGACCCGTTCGAAGGCTGCCCTGATGGCGGTCTGGCGGGCATCACGCGCGAGCTGCTGGAAGCGCGCGAACGCCTGGTGTTCAATGCCTGCCGGGCGCAAAACCTGCCAGTGGCGTTTTCACTGGCCGGAGGCTACATCGGCGAGCGGCTGGACCAGCAGGGGCTGGTGGAGCTGCATCGGCTCACGCTCTCGGCAGCGGCGCAGTGCGGGAGCGCACGGCGCGAGATCTGAAGATCCATTCCCGCTGGATCAGGGCAGTTCGGCCGACCCCATGCGCGCGGCGATCACACCTGCGCGGCTGGCGAGGTAGTCCGAGTTGGGCAGCTTCTCGAAGTACTTGGGGCGCGGCAGCATCACGGCCAGGCGCGCCGCTTCGTCCACGCTGAGTTGCGCTGCGCTCTTTCTGAAGTAGTGGCGCGCGGCGGCCTCGGCGCCAAAGATGCCGCTGCCCCATTCCACGTTGTTCAGGTAGATCTCCAGGATTCGCTGTTTGTCCAGCAGGGCTTCGAGCATGAAGGTGAGGACGAACTCCTGGCCCTTGCGCAGCAGCGTGCGCTCACCCGAGAGAAAAAGGTTCTTGGCCAACTGCTGCGTGATGGTGGAGCCGCCCACGATCTTGGGTGCGCGGGTTCGCGCCTTGGCCGCGTTCGCGCTCGACTGACGCGCTGCCTGCTCCTGCGCCTTGGTGTTCTTTTGCCAGGCCTTTTCCAGCGCGTCCCAGTCGACGCCATCGTGCTGCGCGAACTCGCTGTCCTCGGAAGTGATGACGGCGCGCTTGAGGTGGTCGGAGATGGCCGCGTACGGAACCCACTGCTGCTGCCAGGGCGCCGCCTTGCTGGCAGAACGCACAGCGCCCTTGTCAGACGAAGTTGCCGTCGTGTTCAGGCGCCAGGCTTCGGAGCGCTGAAACGCGGTGGACTGCGGGTCCAGCCACAGCATGAGCGCGATGCGCGAAACAAAAAACAGTTGCAGCGCCAGCAAGGCCAGCGCAACGAGTGCAAGCCAGCGCCGCAGCGGCTTCATAGCGCGCGCAGCTCCTGCAATACCTGGGCCGAGGGCGGGCGCACGCCGCGCCAGATGAAGAAGGCCTCGGCCGCCTGCTCCACCAGCATGCCCAAGCCGTCGCGCGGCTCGGCCCCAAGCGCTCGCGCCCAATCAAGGAAGCCCTGGGCCGCGGGGCCATACATCATGTCGTAGGCCAGGGCGCCGCGCTGCAGCAGGTTGGCCGGCAGAGCCAGGTTCTCGCCGCTCAGGCTGGTGCTGGTGGCGTTGACGACGACATCAAAGCGGCCCTGCACGTCGGCCAGCGTGCAGGCGACGAGCGTGCCGTTCGTGGCCAGCGCCGCGTGCCTTTGCACCAGCTGCTGCGCCTTGAAGAGGGTCCGGTTGGCCACCGTGATCTGGGTCAGGCCGGTATGCAGCAAGGGGCCGAGTACGCCTGCGGCCGCGCCGCCCGCGCCCAGCAGCAGCAGGCGTTTGCCGGCCAGCTTCACGCCGGCGTTGAGTTCGATGTCTCGCACCAATCCCGCGCCGTCGGTGTTGTCGGCGTGGATGCCACTCGAGCTAAAACTCAGCGTGTTGGCCGCACCGGCCAGCGCGGCGCGCTCACTGACGTGCTGCGCGAGCGCAAAGGCCTCGAACTTGAACGGAACGGTGACGTTACAGCCTTTGGCCGCGCCATCGGAACTGTCGATGAAGTCGCGCAGCGAAGCGGCAAAACCGTGCAGCGGCACCAGCCGCTTCCCGTAGTGCAGGGCCTGGCCCGTGAGCTGCGCGAAACGCGCGTGAATCCAGGGCGATTTGCTGTGCTCCACCGGGTTGCCCATGACGCAGTAGCGGTCGATGACGGAGTTGTGGTTCATGGGGTTCAGGGCGTGCTCAGGCGCGTCTCCAGGGTTTCTTCGCGCGTGAATCGAAACCTCGAGACCATCACGAACTGGTCGAACTCGCGCCGCATCGCGGGGGTGAATGCGCCAAAAGGCGCAGCGCTTTTGGCAATCGACTGAGCACGCCGGTCCAGCAAGC
>CAILZB010000044.1 GCA_903838565.1 uncultured beta proteobacterium
ACCACGGTGGCTTTGGCAGATTGGGCCGCGGTGTTCTATACCTCCGGCGTCCAGCCCTCCGAGGCTGATCTTGCGCAGCATGTCACCGATGTCGTCAAACCGGCGCTGATCATGTTGGCGAACAAACTGAGCACTTGTGTATGGGACAAAGCCAGTATCGCAGCTGAGATCAAAGAGGTGCTTAAGGCTTGTGGTTTGAAAATGCCGCACCTTGCCATGCCGGTACGTGTCCTGGTGGTGGGCAATGCCCACACGCCCTCGCTGGACGCAGTTCTGGAACTGTTTGATCGTGAAAAAGTTATCAGCCGTTTGAAAGTTGCGTAATTTCGCGCTATAATTTGTGGCTTGGAAATTAACACTGCTTCTAATCAAAGTGGTGTGGATTTTGGGGGTATAGCTCAGCTGGGAGAGCGCTTGCATGGCATGCAAGAGGTCAGCAGTTCGATCCTGCTTATCTCCACCAATTTTCCAAGAGTGACGGAAGTCCACAGGTTTTGACCCCATCGTCTAGAGGCCTAGGACACTACCCTTTCACGGTAGGTACCGGGGTTCGAATCCCCGTGGGGTCGCCAAGTTTGAAAGCGCTTGGGCATCGTTTGATGCCGAATAGTTTTTCTACCAGGAGTGGTAGTTCAGTTGGTTAGAATACCGGCCTGTCACGCCGGGGGTCGCGGGTTCGAGTCCCGTCCACTCCGCCAGTATGTAAGGGTCCTTCCTAGTGAAGGACCCTTTTTTTTGCATAGCCCGCGCCACGCGGGCTGCAGGCCGATACGGCCTTTCACTGCCGCCCCCCATGTCGCAACAGCGTTTGCTTCTGCCAGGGATGGCATTCCTCGTGGACAACAGGGCAGGGGCGCCGCAACCGCCACCGCATCCACCGCCACCGCATCCACCGCCGCCGCACCCTGCCACGTTGTCCGAATGGCCGGTGTTGTTGTTGCTCTTCGGCCCGAACAGGAAGTTGATGCCCGCAAAGTCGTCGCTGGCCATCACGGACTGGGTGCCGAACAGCGCGAACGCCAGGGCCAGCATGGGGACGGAGGCATGCGCCCCGCCCGCAATCACTCCACCGCCTGCTGCGTAACTCTTGAGCTTCACGCTTCGAGATTCGATGTCCTTCAGTGCCTTCTTTCCCATTGCCGTGACTGCGCCAATGGTGCCGAGTTGCGCCATCAGCGCCGAGGTGGTTGCCAGAATCAACAGTACGAGATACGCGACAGGGTGCTTCTCGCCGATGCCGTACCAGTAGCGACTGAACCCCACCAGAAGCATCAGACACAGCATCAGAGCAGTTAGGCCGCTGCGACGGGAAATTGCAGCGCTTGGCAGCAGAAGATGGGCCATCTCAAGACGCAGACGGATCGGGCTGCAAAGGGTCTGGGTTTGCGCGACGTTCAGAACAGCGCTCCCTGGCACTTCGGGCAGCATCGTCAGGTACAGTCTTTCGACCGGGTGCAAGCTGGCCGGATCGACGGGATTGCCAGTGCGAGCACAACTGGCTCCGGTGATCTTGTCGCCTTCTCGCTGCGCCAGCAATTCCAGGCAACCGGTCTGCACCAGCCGTGTGACTGCGGCCCCCACCACCCGATCAGAACCCCCTTTGAGCATCGCCACTTCGTAGGCGTCCAGATGGGACTCGCTACCCGTCTGCGCGGTCTGCAGGATTTGAACAAGTTTGAAGGCCGACGTGACGCAGACCAGGAGCACCAGATACACGAAGGCGAAGGACGGTCCGTCCACGGATTCCCAGGGCGAAGTTCCCATAAGAACGTTGAGCATCAACGCAACGAGCGATAAGGCAAAGATCAGAAGGAGCCGGTGGCGCCATCCCGACGCAATGAAGCCTGGCAATGCCCAGACGGTCACGGGTGTAAGCAGATCGCGCGCACCAAACCGTTGTTCTACGCCCGGCCAGATTTCCGGCGCTGAGGGTGGGCCAAAAGAAGACTCGTACGCGGACAACGTGAACCGGTACATGTCACGGTGCCGCTGTAACTCGTCTGATCCTCCCTTGGACTCGGTGTGCAAGAACCGGCCCAGCACTTCGTCGCACAAACGCTGGTACGAGCGCGTCTGCGTGAGGTGCTGGTGCCAGGCAAGGTCAACGTCGTGTGAGGGGCACACCAACTGGCCGGCGGTCTGCGTGAGGAAAAGAAAACGTCGGTACTCCCTGGTCACGGCCTGCGCATAACCCAAAGTCCAATGATTTTCTGCTGCCAGCCTGGACTCAAAGCTGACCAGGGCATGGGGGTCTGACAGTGCAAAGCCCTTGATGCGCTGGTAAAGGTCTCGGTCGGTTTCAAGGGTTCTCATGCTTCCTCCGTTGGTGCAAATTCACTGAAGACTTGGCTATCGCTGGAGGCAAGTGTCTGCCCTTGCACACAGTTTGCGAAGATGTGGACTTCCACAGATCGGTCCGGGGACAAAGCAGACACTTGATTTGAGGATGGCGGGGTGTCGGCCACCGCCTGTGTCAATTCGCGCCGTCTGTTTCATCGTGGAGGCCATTCGTGCGTCCGGATGTAGCAAGCATCAACCGCTGACTGTTCACAATACCCGTGCCCACATCGAAAAATCCATGACATCTTCCTTCCCTCTCTCATTTGTGCGCCTCGCTTGGTCCAACCTGGCAGCCCAATCTGCCGAGCAACTGAGCTTGGCTGCCGTTCCCATCGTGGCTGTCTTGGCGCTTGGCGCTGGGCCCGGGGAGATTGGTTTGCTTGCAACCGCGCAGACGCTGCCGTTTCTGTTGCTGTCGATTCCCTTGGGGTTGCTCGCGGACCGAACGTCCCGACGGCAACTGATGGCATGGGCGGAAGGGCTGCGGCTGCTGGCGTTCCTGACGCTGATCGCATCGCTGGTGATGCAACGCCTGTCGCTGGAACTTCTGGCCGTGCTGGGTTTTGTGGGCGCCATCGGCACGGTGGGCTACAGCGTTGCCGCTCCGGCCCTCGTGCCGGCATTGGTTCCGCGTGACAGGATCATGGCGGCGAACGGGCGCCTTGAGCTGGCCAGAAGCATTGCGTTCACTGCCGGACCTGCGCTGGGTGGTGCACTCGTCTCGTGGGCCGGCGCTTGTGCGGCGTTCGTGCTGGCGGCGGTGCTGTCAGGCTGCGCCGTGGTGCTGCTGCTGGGGCTGGCGGAACCCAAGCGTCCTGAGCAGACCGCACGCCACCCCTTGCTGGAACTCCAGGACGGCGCGCGTCTTGTGTGGCGCCATGCACTGCTGCGCCCCATTCTTCTGACGGCGGTGGCCTGGAATATCTCCTGGTTCGTGCTGCAGGCCGCCTATGTGCCCTATGCTGTGCGGGTGCTTGGCCTGAGCGCTGGTGGCGTGGGCCTCACGCTTGCCAGCTATGGCGCTGGGATGATCGTGGGGTCACTGTTTGCCCCCCGCGTGATGGCCGCGCTGCCCTTTGGCCGGGCGATTCAGGTAGGGCCCAGCATCTCGGTGCTGGCGGCTGCGACCATGGCTGCAACGCTGCTGCTGCCCACTGCGGCTGTGGCCGTGCTGTCGTTCTTTCTTTTCGGTGTCGGCCCCATCATCTGGACCATCACGTCGACGACGCTGCGCCAGACCGTCACGCCCAATGCCATCCTGGGGCGCGTCTCGGCCGTGTTCCTCACGGTCAATATGGGCGCCAGGCCAGTGGGCGCCGCGTTGGGCGGGTTCATCGGAGCGTCGTGGGGTGAAGCGGCGTGTCTGCTGCTGGCACTGGCAGGGTTTGTCGTACAGGCTTGGTTGATCTTCGCCTCGCGTGTGAGCCAGTTACGGCAGCTTCCCGCCAGTGCCGACTGACGCTCCAAGACCCTCGGCCTGGTGCACCCGTTGAGCTTCTGACCGAAGCTGTCGATCTTCAGTGAGTCGCCGGGGTCCATTGGCGACCAGCCGATGGCAGCGGCTTCGACACCTCTGGCAAGGGGCCACCACGATCATGCGGCGCCCGTGCGGCCTGCTATCCAGCGACGGTATTGTTTCGCCTGCCTGGCGGCCATGACTTGTTGCACGATCAGGGCCCAAAGCGGAGAAACGCCGGGGTGCGTTGCGCGGCCATGGCTCAAACGCCGCATCTGGAACTTGACGCAGGCCATATAGGCCAGCGAAGCGAACATTTTGTTCTTCCATGTGATGGGCGGTAACGCCGCAGTCGTGTCCTTGCCAGCGCGCCAGTCACGCGGCAGGTTGGGGTCAATCGCCAAGGCGCTGGCGATGCCCGCCATTGCCACACCGCTGCCGATGACTTGTTCGGCCACCGCTTTGCGGCGAATGCCCCCGGTCACCATCAGCGGCATGCGTGCCACAGCGACGATGTCCTTCGCGAACTCCAGGAAATACGCCTCCCGCGCCAGCGTGCGACCATCCCGAGCCTGGCCCTGCATGGCAGGCGCTTCATAGCTTCCACCCGAGAGCTCGACCAAATCCACGTTCAACCCGTTCAGCATCTCGACCACTCGCCTGGCCTCGTCAGCGCTGAAGCCACCCCGCTGGAAATCCGCCGAATTCAACTTCACTGCCACGACGAATCGAGGCGAGACAACCGAACGCACCGCTTTGACAATATCGATGAGCAAGCGGGCGCGGTTCTCGATGCTGCCACCCCACGGGTCTTGCCGCTTGTTGCTGATGGGGGAGAGAAACTGGCTCAACAGATAGCCATGGGCTGCGTGGATTTGCACACCGCTGAAGCCCGCTTTTTCGGCCAATTGCGACGTAGTCACGAAGCGGCGCTGCAGTTCTTCAATGTCGGCCACGGTCATCGTCTTCGGCGTGGAAAATTTGTTGGACAAATTGCCCATGTCCAGCGGTACCGATGAAGCCGACCAGGTTTCCTGCCCGAGCTCCGCCATCATCTGGCGCCCTGGGTGACTGATTTGCATCCAGACTTGGGCCCCGCCCGAGCGCGAAACTTGCGCCCACTGCTTGAAGCGTTCCAATTGACGGTCGTCTTCCAGGACGACACCGCCCGGGCCCGTCATGCCCCGGGCATCCACCATGACGTTGCCCGTCAGGAGCAGGCCGGCGCCACCGTCGGCCCATGCCTTGTACATGCGCAGCAAGGCGTCGGAAGGGGCATGGTTAGCATCACACATGTTCTCCTCCATGGCCGCCTTGGCAATGCGGTTGGGGATGACGGTGCCATTAGGAAGGGTCATGGGTGTGAACAGGTTCATGGATTTTCAGAAGTTCCGTTTATCTCGTTGCGCTTTTGACTGGCGTGATACGGCGTCAAAACGTTGGAGGCAATCATGTCGAGGGCTGGCCGACTGTTGCCCTGTTTGTCGCTCCAGGCCTTCGGAGTGAGGCTGCCGGACAGTGACAGAGAATCGCCGTCTTCGAGAGCCATCAGCGCTGCACAGGCATCCGCGGCGAATGCAATCACGTTCACCACAATGGTCTCGCCATCACTGGCGGCGGCCTTGACCTTGGCAACCACAAATTTGCTTGCATTCTTGCCCTCGCGCGTTTCGGCTTCACCAAGCAGCCAACCGGATACCAGTCCTTCAATCATGAGTTTTCCTAGCTTGCGCTGCCCCGATGCGAATCCGGTCGGTTGCATGCTCATTCCATGCTGACCGTTCTCAGTACGGGAAATCAAAAAGCTGCTAGCCTAACCGGATTGCTTTCAATCTTCAGGATTCGCCATGAAATATCGCCTTCTGGGCCGCACAGGTCTCTACGTTTCCGAACTCTGCCTGGGCACCATGACTTTTGGTGACCAGGGCTTATGGAAGGTCATGGGAGGCCTCGGGCAAGAGGCCGTGAATACGCTGGTGAAGCAGGCCTTCGACGCGGGCGTCAATTTCATCGATACCGCCAATGTTTACTCCATGGGCGTATCAGAGACCTTGACGGGCGCTGCCATCAAGAGCCTTGGCCTGCCGCGGGACGAAATCGTGGTTGCCACCAAGGCGTTTGGGCCGATGAGCGAAACCAAGATCAATGGTCGCGGTCAGTCGCGCTACCATTTGATGAACGAACTCGACGCCAGCCTGAAGCGTCTTCAGCTTGACCACATCGACTTGTACCAATTGCATGGCTACGACCCCGTCACGCCGCTGGAGGAGGTCCTGTCCACCCTCAACGACATGGTGCGCTCCGGCAAGGTGCGCCACATTGGCCTGTGCAACATGGCGGCATGGCAAATCATGAAGGGCTTGGCGATTTCAGAAAAGAATCACTGGGCGCGTTTCGAGAGCGTTCAGGCATATTACACGGTGGCAGGGCGAGACCTGGAGCGTGAGGTGGTTCCGCTCATTCAGGACCAGCAGCTGGGTCTGATGGTCTGGAGCCCGCTGGCCGGTGGCCTGCTGAGTGGCAAGTTTTCGCCGGATGGCAAGGGCCCTGAAGGCGCCAGACGCGCGAGTTTCGATTTTCCCGTGGTCGACAAGGCGCGTGCATTCAACGTCGTGGATGCGATGCGACCCATTGCCCAGCGCCACCAAGCCAGCGTGGCCCAGGTCGCTTTGGCGTGGCTGCTAAGCCGCCCTCAGGTGAGCACCGTCATCATGGGGGCCAAGACGCCGGGTCAGCTCACGGACAACCTGGGAGCCTCGGGGCTCGAATTGACGGCCGAGGACCTGCAGGCACTGGAGGATGTGAGCAGACTTCCTCCGGAATATCCGGGGTGGATGCTCGCCATGCAGGGGCAGTACCGCGCGAAGCCGCCGACAAGGGGGTGAAGCGGGGTGACGAGCCGAAGCTGGAGTCGCGGCGCTGTCACGCTGCCGGGCTGGACCTTGCGGCAATACGTGACGGCTTCGTAAAGAAACGTATCTCCGTCAACCCACGGGGAAACCCTACGTTGTAGATACAAGCCTGACCCAACATCAGGCTCGCTCTAGATGGTCCGAGCTTTGAGACCGTCGTTTTATGAGTGAGATTTACCATGTCCAAGATCAAAACCGTTATCGCCGCTGCGCTGCTTTCCACTGCCGCCGTCATGTCGTTTGCCCAAGCTCCTGCCGCACCGAAGGTGGCCAGTACCACCGCACCGGCTGTGGCAGCGCCGAAGGTGACGAACAACACCGCACCGGCTGCGGCAACGACTGCTGACGCACCGGCGCCGAAGAAGGTGAAGAAGTCGCATGCCAAAAAGCATGCCGCCAAGAAGGTGGACAAGTCCGCGTCCAAGTCGGCTGGTGCCACGGCACCTGCTGCCAAGTAAGCCATCGGGCGCTGTCCCGCACCGGAATGAGGTCGAGGTCACTCGGCCTCATTTTTTTTTGGCGGGCGAAATCGAGCTGCCGTGGCGTCGTGGCAGGATCAGCATTTGCGAGAATGCTCAAAGGGTGAATTCGTCCATAACCTGTCAAGAATCACTCGTGGCCTTACATTCAGCCCAATGCCTTACACATTCACCGTCACCGACGCTGCAGACGAGAGCGTTCGAATCGAAATTCTCCAGCCCCTGCGCAGATACAACGAAAGTCAGGCCGGCCCCAGTCATCATCGAGCGCTGGCCGTCGTGCTGAAGGACCATGAGAACCTTGTGGTCGGAGGGCTGTGGGGCGCCACGAGCTACGGGTGGCTGTTTATCCAACTCCTGGTTGTTCCGGAGATCGCCAGGGGTGCAGGCGTTGGCAAGCAACTCATGAGCCTTGCCGAGTCCGAAGCCATTGCGCGCGGATGTCACAGCGCATGGCTGGAAACGTTCGAGTTTCAGGCCAGGGGCTTCTATGAGGACCTCGGCTATTCTTGTTTCGGCGAACTGCCAAATTATCCCCACGGCTTCGTGCGGCACTTCATGCAGAAGTCCCTCGGACCCTCTCAAACAAAGGAACTGGCCGGGCCCGCGGCCATCTCCACCCCATGAAAAAACCATTGATTGCGCTCGACTGCGATGGCGTCTTGCTTGACCTCAACCTGGCGTATGCCAAGGCGTGGCAGGGCTACTCCGGTTCCTATCCGACCGAGGTCGACCCGGATGGCTACTGGCATTTCAACCGATGGGACGTGCAGCGCCTCTCGGGTGACGCGTTGGAGCAGTTTCGACTGCACTTCGATGCCGAATTCTGGTCAAGCATTCCGCCGATAGCGGGTGCCGTTGCGGCATGCCAGCGGCTGCACGACAGTGGCCATGAACTGGTGTGCGTCACCGCGCTGGAGGAAAAATTCGCCCAGGCGCGTCTCGCCAATTTGAGGGCCTGCGGATTCCCCATCGACACGGTGTATGCAACGGGCCACCAGTCCGGTGCCGTGAGTCCCAAGGCAGACATCATCCACCAGTTGAAGCCGGGGGCGTTCGTGGACGATTACCTGCCCTACATGGACGGAATCAGCGCCGACATCCATACCGCGCTGATCATGCGCAGCCCCAACGGGAGTCCCAATGTTGGACCCGGGCTGAGCGCGGTGAGTTCGATGCACGCGGACCTGGTGGAATTCAGCCAGTGGTGGCTTGCGAACGCATAGCTGCGGCCACGCCAGCACGATCTGGCGCGTGTCATGCGTCTTGCGCGCCAACACAAACGGCACTGAAAAGTGCCGTTTGTGGATGGTGGGCCAGCGGCCCTGGGGTGATTAGGCGAGCTTCGAAGCCTTCTTCACAGCGTCGACCGTTTGCTTGGTCGCTGCAGTGAAATTCGACTGAGCGACTTCCATCGCCTTCTTGGCCGAAGACTGTGCAGACTCCAGCGCGTTTTGGCCGGCCGCGAAGGCGCCGGTGAAGGCGGCAACGGCCGATTCGGTGCCGGCAGGAGCGTTCTTGGTCATGTTGGTCATCATGTCGGCGAAGGCCTTTTGCATTTCAGCGGTCTTGGCTTCAACGGACTTGGTGAACTCGGAGCCGGTGCCACCGAAGATCGTCTGAACGTGCTGGGCATAGGCCGCCGACTTTTCCGTCAGCGGCTTGAGCAGGCCGGATTGAAGCGCCGCCAGTTGCTGTGCGTCTTTGGCGCCAAGAACCGACTGTGCGTGGCTGAACGAGTCAGCCAGAACCGCCTTGGTGCTGGCAAGATTCAGCTCGGTCAACTTCTCCAAATTGGCATAAGCCTGGGTCGTCAGCGCCTCGACGGCCTGCAGGTTGGTCTTGTTGGTGGCGGCGAATTGTTCGATGGTATTGTTCATTTCTGTTCCTTTGGGTTAAGTGGTGACCGGATCTGACGTCTGCGCATCACGCCCTTCCGGGCGACCTATGTTGCAGTGCAGCATGATGCCGATTCTAAACACAATACGAAGGAATTGCTGCATTGCAGCAAAAATTAGGGTTGTCGGCCTAAGTCCGGTGCTCGGTGCGCAATGCGTTCGACCGCATGAGCGTCGTTGTCTCAGGTTGAGGCGGCAGTGTTGAGGGCGGTGAACAGCCCTGCGGAGCCGGCAGCGAGAATGGAGCCTTTTCGGGATTCCGCCATCACCATGAACAATGCGCTGCTGCTGGGTTCGGCCATCTTCTTCGAACTGATTGCGACCTCGTCGCTCAAGGCCTCCGACGGTTTCACGCACCCATGGCCGGCGGGCATGACCGTTGTCGGCTACGCGGCATCGTTCTACCTGCTGTCGCTGACCCTCAAACGCATGGAGGTGGGCGTGGTCTACGCCATCTGGTCGGGCGCGGGGACGGCTCTGATGGCGCTGATTGGCTACTGGGTTTTCAAGGAGTCGTTGCCGCCGCTGAAACTGGTGTCCATCGGCCTCATCGTGATCGGTGTCATCGGGTTGAATCTGGTCGGCGAGAAGGTCTGAGCGCGGGTTCGAGCGCAGCGTCACGCTACAGGGAAAACGCCGAGATCCGTAGTAGCGCGTTATTACCTGGCGGGCACGGTGGCGCCGCACACTGGCCATCCCAACGTTTCAGGAGATTGTGATGTCAAAGAAGGTTCTGATGCTTTGCGGCGACTATGGCGAGGACTACGAAACCATGGTGCCATTTCAAACGATGCTCACGCTGGGTTACACCGTGCATGCGGTGTGCCCCGACAAAAAGGCCGGCGACTATGTGATGACGGCGATTCACGACTTTGAAGGGGCTCAGACCTACAGCGAAAAGCCGGGCCATCGCTTCACCCTGAACGCGAATTTTGCCGACGTCAACACCGCTAACTACGACGCGCTGTTGATTCCTGGCGGTCGCGGCCCCGAGTACTTGCGACTCAACGCGCGCGTGCTGTCCATCACCAGGGAATTCGCCGAGTCCGGCAAGCCGATCGCGGCGGTGTGCCACGGCGCGCAACTGCTGGCGGCCGTGCCCGGCATCATTCGGGGCAAGCGCATCAGCGCCTATCCGGCCTGCCGGCCCGAGGTGGAACTGGCGGGCGCCATCTTCGCCGAAATCGCCATCGATGCGGCTGTGACCGACGGGCAATATGTGACCGCTCCGGCTTGGCCCGCGCATCCCGCCTGGTTGTCTCAGTTCATCGCCATGCTGGGAACAAAAATAAGCCACTAGCCTGATCTCGCCTCAAGGCCTATGCTGCGGGGGTCTCATTATTGAGCGATCAAGGGGATGCAAGCATGTGCCAGATATTCGTTCGCGCCAATCCGCAAAGCTATGAAGCGACCACGCGCAGCATCCGGCTGCACGGGGTCGTCACCAGCGTGCGGCTCGAGAATTTGTTCTGGGACACGCTGGAGGAGATCGCTGCGCGCGACAGCATGAACGTGCCGCAACTGCTGTCCAGGCTGTACGACGAACTGCTGGAACACCGGGGCGAGATCCCGAATTTTTCCAGCTTTCTGCGCGTCTGTGGCCTGCGTTATCTGGCACTGCAGGTGGACGACCGCATTCCCAGCGACGTCAGCATTCCCATCCGCTCGCTCAATGCACACGCGGTGCTGCACGGCTTGCGCCCCAACCTGGTTGACGCCAAGGCCAGCTGATGTGGCGCTCGTGGAGGGCGACGTGCGAGAGTGGCGCTGTCCCGTAAACTGTGGGCTGCAACAAGGACTCACATGCAAGATTCAATGGTCTCAACTGCGCTCACGCTGCCTGGATACCAGGTGGTGCGAAGCCTCGGGGTCGTCAAGGGCATCACGGTGCGCTCGCGCTCCATCGTGGGCAACCTGCTCGGCGGCCTGCAGTCGCTCTTTGGCGGCAACATCACGATTTACACCAACCTGTGTGAACAGGCGCGTTCCGAGACCTACAAGCTGATGTGCGAGCAGGCACGGCATCGCGGCGCCAACGCCATCATTTCCATGCGCTATGACGCCACGGAAGTCATGGCCGGACTCACCGAGGTCCTGGGCTACGGCACGGCGGTGGTCGTGGAGCCGGGACTCTCCAATTCCAATCCGGCCCAATGAGCGGCGCGGAGCAACCCAAAATGGCCGGCCCGACCAAAGAATTCTGGCAAGAGCGCTTCGAAAAGGATGAAACGGGCTGGGACCGCGGTGGCCCGAGTCCCCAACTGTTGGCGTGGCTGGCCAGCGGTGAGTTGCAGCGCGGCCGGATTGCGGTTCCGGGCTGTGGCAACGGTTGGGAAGTTGCCGAACTGGCGCGGTGTGGGTTTGAGGTGGTGGGCATCGACTACACCGCCGCCGCCGTCGAAAGGGCGCAGGCGCGGGTTGCGGCGCAGGGACTTCAGGCTGAGGTGATTCAAGCGGACGTCTTGAGTTACCAGCCGGCACTGGCGTTTGACGCGATCTATGAGCAGACCTGCCTGTGCGCGCTGCATCCCGAGCATTGGCTCAGCTACTCCCGGCAGCTGCATCATTGGCTCAAGCCCGAGGGCTCGTTGTGGGTGATGTTCATGCAGATGCTGCGTCCTGCCGCGAGTGCCGAGGGCCTGATTCAAGGTCCACCCTACCACTGTGACATCAATGCGATGCGGGTGCTGTTCCCGCAGAGCGATTGGGTCTGGCCAAAGCTGCCTTACGCCCGGGTGGCTCACCCCAATTCCGCGCACGAGTTGGCGTTGTGCCTGCGTCGGCGATGAATGTTTCTGGTCGGTGCCGCTAAACGTTGTCAATCACGATCACGCAAAAGTCGTTCACGTTGGTCAGCGTCGGTGGGGTCATGGCCGAATCGCCGAGCGCCTGAACGTAGCCGTCGCCGTCGTTGTAGTTCACACTGGCGCGTGCCAGCGCAAGCGCCATCGAGGCCGGCCATCGATCGAGGTCATGGGGAATTGCCTCGCAGAGCACTGGTGCTTTCCTTGGCCACGACATCCGTGATGTCCGGGATGGCATCGGGGGTCCCGCGCTGGCCGCTTGGGGCCTTGTCAGCAGGCGCGGCCCGGTTTCCAGCCGAAAATCGCCCCCACTGTGCGCGCGGATTGAAATGAAACGCCATGGGCGCCACCGGCTGACCCCTAAGCCGCGCCCACAACGAACGCAGGCTCCAGAGCGCAAAGACAAATGCAGCGCCAAACACCAGGCTGGCGACAAACACCAGTCCGAGCGCCAGCAGCAGGATGCGCGAAAAGACGCGCAACAGGGACATGATCAGATTTTCCAAATTCCAACTCCAGATCGGCGTATGACAGCCTTGGCTCAAGCTGCGGCCCATCGACGCGAATGCAAGAGAGGCGGTTGAAGCCAGGGAATTCTGGCACCATGCCATCATGCACGCCACTTTGCCACAGTTGATCAGCGCCCTGTTGCAGCCGGTGCGCTATGCGCACCCTGTGTCGGCGGTGGATCTGGTGCAGACGCATATCTCCTGGGTGCTGCTTGCCGGAGAGTTTGCGTACAAGATCAAGAAGCCGGTGAGCTTGAAATTCCTGGACTTTGGCACGCTGGAACAGCGCCGCCTGTATTGCGAAGAAGAGCTGCGTTTGAACCGCCGCTTCGCGCCCGACATTTATCTGGAGGTCGTGCCCATTGCGGGCACGCCTGAAGAGCCGTTGCTCGGTGGTGCCGGCGCGGCGATCGAGTACGCCGTCAAGATGCGGCGCTTTGACGAAGCCGGGCGACTCGACCGTGTCTGTGAGCGCGCCGAGTTGCGGCCCGAGCATCTGAGCGATCTGGCGCAGGGTCTGGTGGCGTTTCACGAGGCAGCGGCGGTAGCGCCGTTGGACTCGCGCTTCGGCACGCCCGAGCGGGTGCTGGCGCCGATGATGGAGAACCTCGACATTTCATCGGGACTGATGCCGGGAGCGGATTGCCAGAGCCGACTCGCCGCGCTGCGCGAATGGACGACAAGCCAATGGCAGCGCCTGACGCCGCTGCTATGGGAGCGCAAGTCCGCGGGCCATGTGCGCGAATGCCACGGCGACCTGCACCTGGGCAACCTGGTGCTGATCGAGCGGCGCGTGCGCATGTTCGATTGCATCGAGTTCAATCTGGATTACCGCTGGATCGATGTGGCCAGCGACATCGCGTTTACCGCCATGGACCTGGTGCAGCACCGCGAGCCGGGTCTGGCCAACTGGTTTGTGGATCAGACCTTGAGCGCCAGCGGCGACTACGAGGCGGCGCTGTTGCTGCGCTTCTATGCCGTTTACCGTGCGCTGGTGCGTTCCAAAGTCGCCGCCATCCGTGCGGGCCAAGGGGGCCAGACCGGTGACGAGGCCATGAGCTATGTCGCGCTGGCCGAACGCCTGGCGGCGCCGCAAGTGCCGCGTCTGGTGATCACCCACGGTCTGGCGGGCTGCGGCAAGACCACGGAGTCCAACCGCTTGTTGCTGGAGGATCCGGATGCGAACACGCTGCGGCTGCGCTCGGATGTGGAGCGAAAACGCCTGTATGGCCTGTCGGCGCTGCAGCGCAGCGCGTCGCCGCTGGATGGGGGCATCTACGTGGCCGATGCGCACGAACGCACCTATGACCGGCTGCGCGACCTGGCGCAGATGCTGTTGCTCGCCGGCTGGTCGGTGGTGGTGGATGCGGCCTTCCTGCGTCGCGCCGAGCGCGCCCGGTTCGAGGCTTTGGCGCAGCGCTGCGGTGCAGCGTTTGCTGTTCTGGCGCCGCAAGTCAGCCTGGAGCAGCTGCGCGAGCGCATCAGCGCGCGCCAGGCCGCAGGGAGCGACGCTTCGGAGGCGACGCTGGCAGTGCTGGAGAAGCAGCTGGGCTGGATTGAACCGCTGGAGGTGCAAGAGCTTGCCTTGCGGCTGGGGCCGTCGTAGATCAGGTGCGCCGCGCTTCACCCGACGCCCGCAGCTTGGCATATAATCTTTAGCTTTGCTGGCAAACCCCCGTCGGCCTGATCAACATTTAGACGGGGAACACAAGCTGAACCTACGTCCAACGGCCCGATCTCCTTTGACGCACAGGCAGCACATTTGGAAAACATGACGTAATGACCACTATCCGCGTAAAAGAAAACGAACCTTTTGACGTAGCGCTGCGCCGCTTCAAGCGCACGATTGAAAAACTGGGCCTTCTGACCGACCTGCGCGCGCGCGAGTTCTACGAAAAGCCCACCGCCGTGCGCAAGCGCAAGAAGGCGGCCGCTGTGAAACGCAACTACAAGCGCATTCGCTCGATGCAGTTGCCCAAGAAGCTGTTCTAAACGGCTGACAGCCCAAAAAAAGCCTGCTTGAGGACGCTTCAGCAGGCTTTTTTCATGGCGCCAAGTTTTCAAATGAATTGAAGGAAGCACTCTCATGACGCTCAAAGACCAGATCACCGAAGACATGAAAACCGCGATGCGCGCCAAGGACAGCGTGCGCCTGGGTACGATCCGCCTGCTGCTCGCAGCCTGCAAGCAAAAGGAAGTGGACGAGCGCGTGGTGCTGGACGATGCCGCCGTGATCGCGATCCTGGACAAGCTCATCAAGCAGCGCAAGGATTCGATCACCGCTTACACCCAGGCGGCGCGCATGGATCTGGCCGACGTCGAGAGCGCTGAATTGCTCGTGCTGCAGGCTTATTTGCCCCAGCGCCTGAGCGCGGATGAAGTGGCCGCCGAGGTCAAGACCATCGTTGACGCGCTGGCCACCGAACTCGGGCGCAAGCCGGGGCAGGGCGACATGGGCAAGGTCATGGGTGCCGTCAAGGCGCAACTGGCCGGCAAGGCCGAAATGGGGCAAGTCTCTGCCGCTGTGAAGGCCGCGCTTACCTGATGTTGGCTGTTCCTCGTGGGTCAGAATCGCAGGTCGGGTTAGCCCAAAGGGCCTAACCCGACAGGACGTCGGCGACGTTGGATGATGTCGGGTTACGCTTCGCTAACCCGACCTACTCGTTTGCCGAACCGGGCTATTCCCCGAGGTAAGCGGCGCGCACCTTCGGGTCGTTCAGCATCTCATGCGCGTCTCCCGACATGGTGATGAGGCCGGACTCCATCACGTAGCCGCGGCTGGCAATGGCCAGCGCCCGGCTGGCGTTTTGCTCCACCAGCAGGATCGTCACGCCCTGTGCCGCGACGTCGCGGATGACTTCAAAGATCTTGTCCACCATGATCGGCGACAGGCCCATCGAAGGCTCGTCCAGCAACAGCACCTTGGGTCGGCTCATGAGGGCTCGGCCCATGGCCAGCATCTGCTGTTCGCCGCCCGACAGCGTGCCTGCCAACTGCTCGCGCCGCTCCTTCAAACGCGGAAAAATCGTGAAGACTTTTTCCACGTCGGCGGCGATTTCCGGCTTGTCGTCGCGGATGTAGGCGCCCATCTGCAGGTTTTCCATGATGCTCATGCGCGCGAACACACCGCGTCCTTCCGGCACCATGGCCAGACCCTGGCGCACCAGGTCCCAGGGACCCTGACCGCGGATGCTGTGGCCCATGTATTCGATGTCGCCATCGTTGATCGGCAGGATGCCGGTGATGGCCTTCATGGTGGTGGTCTTGCCGGCGCCGTTGGAGCCGATGAGCGACACCAGCTCGCCGTCATGCACCTCGAAGTCCACGCCCTTGACCGCCTGAATGCCGCCATAGGCGACCTTGAGTCCGGTGACTTTCAGTAAAGTTGCGGCCATATCAGTGTCCTCCCGTGCCCAGATAGGCCTCAATCACTTTGTCGTTTTTCTGTACGGAAGCGGGCGTGCCTTCGGCGATCTGCTTGCCGTAGTCGAGCACCGTGACGCGGTCGCACAGTCCCATCACGAGCTTGACGTCGTGCTCGATCAGCAGAATCGTGCGGTTGTCGTTGCGGATGCGGTCGATGAGCTCGCGCAACTGCACCTTCTCCGTGGCGTTCATGCCGGCGGCGGGTTCATCCAGCGCGATCAGCTGCGGATCCGTGGCCAGTGCGCGGGCGATCTCCAGCCGACGCTGGTCGCCGTAGCTCAGCGTGCGCGCCTTGTAATCGGCCAGTCGACCCACGCCCACGTAATCCAGCAGTTCGTGCGCCCGCGCCGCAATCGCGGCTTCCTCGGCCTTGAAACCGGGGGTGCGGAACACCGCGCCGAGCAGGCCTGATTTGGTGCGGATATGCCGGCCCACCATCACGTTCTCCAGCGCGGTCATCTCGGGGAAGAGTCGGATGTTCTGGAAGGTGCGCGCGATGCCGGCCTTGGCCACTTCGTGCACGGCCGTGGGCTGATAGGGCTTGCCCGCCAGTTCAAAGGTACCGCCGTCGGGTGTGTACAGGCCGGTGAGCACGTTGAAGAACGTGGTCTTGCCCGCGCCGTTGGGGCCAATCAGGCCGTAGACCTGACCGCGCTCGATCGTGATCCCCACATCGCTCAAGGCCTGCAGGCCGCCAAAGCGCTTGGATACGCCGGCGACGCGCAGCACGACGTCTTTTGTTGCTTCTGTCATATCAGACCTTCGTTTGCAAGGATTTGCCGTGGTCGGGCGAGGGCCACAGTCCACGCGGTCGCATCAGCATCACGGTGATCATGGCCAGCGCAATCAGCAGCTGGCGCAGGATGGCTGCGTCCAGACGCCCGCCCGTCATTTCCTGCAGCGGACCCGCGACGTAGCGCAGCACCTCGGGCAGGGCCGAGAGCAGCACCGCGCCCAGGATCACGCCGGGCAGGTAGCCGATGCCGCCCAGCACCACCATGGCGACGATCATCACCGACTCCATCAGCGAGAACGACTCCGGCGAGACGAAGCCCTGGAATGCCGCGAACATGGAGCCGGCGACCCCGCCGAAGGTGGCACCCATGCCGAAGGCCAGCAGCTTCATGTTGCGGGTGTTGATGCCCATGGCCTTGGCAGCAATCTCGTCTTCGCGGATCGCCATCCAGGCGCGCCCGATGCGCGAGGTCTCCAGCCGGTGGCTGATGACGATGCTCACCAGCACCAGCGCCAGGAACAGGTAGTAGTACAGGCTGACCGAAGCCACCTCAAAACCCAGCAGGCTGATGGGCTTACCCAGGTTCAGACCGAAGAAGGTGATGGAGTCGATCTGGTTCAACCCCTTGGGGCCGTTGGTGATGTTGATCGGATGGTCCAGGTTGTTCAGGAACACACGGATGATTTCGCCAAAGCCCAGGGTCACGATCGCCAGATAGTCGCCGCGCAGCTTGAGCGTGGGTGCCCCCAGCAGCACGCCGAAGAAGCCCGCCAGCCCCGCAGCCAGCGGCACCACCATCCACAGCGGCGTGTGCAGGCCATCCGGGAACATCGCCGCAAGTGCGGGGAAGGAGTCGGTCAGGTGCGGCGAGGCCAGCAGACCGAACATGTAGGCGCCCAGCGCGAAGAAGGCGACGAAGCCCAGGTCCAGCAGGCCGGCATAGCCGACGACGATGTTCAGGCCGATGGCCAGCAGCACGTACAGCAGCGACTGGTCGGCAATGCGCACCCAGGCGTTGCCAAAGCCCTGCAGCAGCAGCGGCAGGATCAGCAGGGCGGCAGCGCCGGCGAGAGTCGTCAGGGACTTGTTGTTTTTCATGGGGTCGCTCCTCAAGCCCGGTCGGCGACGCGTTCACCCAGCAGACCCGAGGGCCGCAGCGTGAGCACGAAGATCAGCACGATGAAGGCAAAGATGTCCGAGTAGTTGCTGCCCAGCACGCCGCCCGTGAGCGTGCCGATGTAGCCCGCGCCAATGGATTCGATCAGACCCAGCAGAATGCCACCGACCACGGCGCCGGCGAGGTTGCCGATGCCGCCGAACACGGCCGCGGTGAAGGCCTTCAGGCCCGGCAGAAAGCCCATGGTGTGCTGCGCCGTGCCATAGTTGGATGCATACATCACGCCGGCGATCGCGGCCAGCACGGCACCGATGATGAAGGTGGCCGAGATCACCATGTCGGGCTTCACGCCCATGAGCGCGGCCACGCGCGGGTTCTCGGACGTGGCGCGCATGGCGCGACCCAGGCGTGTGTAGTTCACCAGCCAGGTCAGAATCGCGAGCGAGACCGCGGTCAGTCCCAGGATCAGGATCTGCGTGGGCGTGATGACGGCGCCGCCGAACTCGAACGGCGTGCTCGGCAGCAGCGTGGGGTAGGGCTTGTAGTTGGGCTTCCAGATGATCATGGCCAGCGTCTGCAGCAGGATCGACATGCCGATGGCGGTGATCAGCGGCGCCAGCTTGGGGCTGTTGCGCAGCGGCCGGTAGGCGATCTTCTCGATGGCGAAGTTCAGCGCCGCAGCCACCACGCAGGAGATCAGCATCGCCACCAGCAGGATGATCCAGCCGGGTGTGCCGGGCAGGGCGTCCTGCATCAGGCCGATGATGGTCCAACTCGTCAGGGCCCCGACCATCAGCACCTCGCCGTGGGCGAAATTGATCAGGTTGATGATGCCGTACACCATGGTGTAGCCCAGGGCCACCAGGGCGTACATGCTGCCCAGCACCAGACCGTTGATGATCTGCTGAAGCAATGTTTCCATGTTGCAAGTCTCCTGCAGCACTGGCTGCGTGTCGTTTGGTTTAGGGTTAAACCGCAGGCCGGCATCGGGCCTGACAAAAAAAACGCCAACCGGAACACAGGTCGGATAGACCGTGGTCGGCGGGCGACTCAGTGGGGACGATTGTAGCCAAGCGTCAGGCGGCTCCGCACACGTGGCTGACGGGTTTACCCTTGGCGCGTTGGCGCCAAGGCCGCCTGGTTGATCTGGCGCAATTGGCGCAGCTTCTCGGCAATGCGAATTTCCAGGCCGCGCTCCACCGGGCGGTAAAAGCCGGGCGCGGCCATGCCGTCGGGCAAGTAGGACTCGCCTGCGGCAAAGCCGTCGGCCTCGTCGTGTGCGTAGCGATAGCCGCGGCCGTAGTCGAGTTCCTTCATCAGCTTCGTAGGCGCGTTGCGCAGGTGCATGGGAACGGGGCGCGTGCCCTCGCGCTTGACCAGCGCCCGGGCTTCGTTGAACGCCTGGTACACGGCGTTGGATTTGGGCGCCATGGCGAGGTAGATCACGCATTCGGCCAGCGCCAGCTCGCCCTCGGGCGAACCCAGCCGCTCGTAGACCTCGGTCGCGTCCAGTGCCAGGCGCAGCGCGCGCGGATCGGCCAGGCCGATGTCTTCGCTCGCCATGCGTACCAGGCGCCGCGCCAGGTAGCGCGGGTCAGCGCCGCCGTCGAGCATGCGCACCAGCCAGTAGAGCGAGGCGTCCGGGTCGGAGCCGCGCACCGACTTGTGCAGCGCACTGATGGTGTCGTAGAACTGCTCGCCGCCCTTGTCATAGCGCCGCATGCGCTCACCCAGCACCTTGAGCAACCAGGCGTCGCTGATCTTCTTCAACTGCTCTTGACGCGCCGACACGGCCAGGGTCTCCAGCGTGTTCAGGAGCCGGCGCGCATCGCCGTCGGCGTAGGCGATGAGGCGCTCGAGCGCGACCGGTTCAATCGCAGGAATCACGTCCAGCGAGCGCGCCTTGGTCACGATCTGCTCCAGGTCCTGCTCGGACAGCGGCTGCAGCACGTACACGGCTGCGCGCGACAGCAGCGCCGAGTTCACTTCGAAGGAAGGGTTCTCCGTGGTGGCGCCGATGAAGGTGAACAGGCCGCTCTCCACATGCGCCAGAAAGGCGTCCTGCTGGCTCTTGTTGAAGCGGTGCACCTCGTCCACAAAGACGATGGTGCGCTTGGGCTCCAATTCCTGGCGCGCGTTCTGCGCGCGTTCCACCGCTTCTCGTATCTCCTTGACGCCGCCCAGGACCGCGCTGATGGCGATGAACTGTGCGTCAAAGGAGTCGGCCATGAGGCGCGCGATCGTGGTCTTGCCCACGCCCGGCGGCCCCCACAGAATGCAGCTGTGCGGCTGGCCCGACTCGAACGCCACGCGCAGCGCCATGCCCTCGCCCAGCAGGTGCTGCTGGCCGATGACCTCGCTTAAGGTGTGCGGGCGCAGTCGCTCGGCCAGAGGGGCTTGCAGGTCCGGTTTCATGCTACGGTCGTATCACTTGCGCTCCCGCAGGCGGCCTGAAGATGAAGGTGTCGGGCGACAGCCTGGGGTTGATCTCAATCTTGGAAAAAGTCAGCACCGAGCGCTGCCCGAAGCTATCGAGAATTTCCAGTGCAGCCAGCTCGGGCACGGGGTCCCTGGCGCGCAGGCCCACGCGCACCGACTGGAGTTGCCCCTCCTTGGCTTTGGGCGTGGCTTCAATCCACTGCAGTCCGTCCTTGTCGGGCGCGGCCTGCAGCGCGAAGTCTGCCTGCAGCGCCCGCAGGTCGGGCGCACTGGCGATCAGTGCGGCAGGCGTGCTACCCAGCGTGGAAGCCTGCTTGCGCGCCGTGACCTGGTTCAGGTCGACGTCAAACAACCACAATGTCTGGCCGTCGGCGACGATCGTCTGCTCGAACGGCTTCTGGTAGATGAAGCGGAATTTCCCCGGCCGCGAAAACTCGAATGTGCCGCTGGAGGTCTTGCTGCGCGCCGTCTGGCCGTCACGCGCGGGCGCCGTCACCACCTGGGTGAACTGGGTGCGGGCGCTTTGCGCGTGGTGGATGAAGGCATCCAGGCTTTCGATCGCGCCGGCCATGGCCAGTGGGGTGCACAGCAGCGTGCCCAGCAGGGGAAATAATTTCTTCATGGATCTCATTCTGCCCGCACGGGCACCAGGATTTCGCGTTGCCCGCTGCCGCTCATGGCGCTGACCAGTCCGGCCTTCTCCATGTCTTCCACCAGGCGCGCGGCGCGGTTGTAGCCGACCTTCAGGTGCCGTTGCACCAGCGAGATGCTGGCCTTGCGGTTCTTCAGCACCACCTCCACCGCCTGGTCGTACATCGGATCCTTTTCTCCGCCGGCGTCGCCCAGCAGGCCACCGTCTTCGCCATCCTCCGGAGCTCCGTCGAGCACACCGTCGATGTAGTCGGGCGCGCCCTGGGACTTCAGGTAATTCACCACGCGGTGCACCTCTTCATCGCTGACAAAGGCGCCGTGCACGCGGATCGGCAAACCGGATCCGCTGTGCATGTACAGCATGTCGCCCATGCCCAGCAGCGCTTCGGCGCCCATCTGGTCCAGGATGGTGCGGCTGTCGATCTTGGAGCTGACCTGGAACGCGATGCGCGTCGGGATGTTGGCCTTGATCAGGCCGGTGATGACGTCCACGCTGGGACGCTGCGTCGCCAGGATCAGGTGGATGCCGCAAGCCCGCGCCTTTTGCGCCAGGCGCGCGATCAGCTCCTCGATCTTCTTGCCCACGACCATCATCAGATCCGCCAATTCGTCGATCACGACCACGATGTGCGGCAGGCGGTCCAGCGGTTCCGGGCTTTCGGGCGTGAGAGAAAACGGGTTGTAGATGAACTCCTCGCGCGCCTTGGCCTCGTCGATCTTGGCGTTGTAGCCGGTGAGATTGCGCACCCCCAGCTTGCTCATCAATTTATAGCGCCGCTCCATCTCGGCCACGCACCAGCTCAGGCCGTAGGCGGCCTTCTTCATGTCGGTGACCACGGGCGCGAGCAGGTGCGGAATGCCTTCGTAGAAGGACATTTCCAGCATCTTGGGGTCGATCATGAGCAAGCGCACGTCGCGCGCCTCTGCCTTGTACAGCAGGCTCAGGATCATGGCGTTGATGCCGACCGATTTGCCCGAACCGGTCGTGCCCGCCACCAGCACGTGCGGCATCTTCGCCAGATCGGCCACCACCGGGTTGCCCACGATGTCCTTGCCCAGGCCCACGGTGAGCAGCGACTTGGCCTCGTTGTAGACGCGCGAGCCCAGGATTTCGGAGAGCTTGATGGTCTGGCGCTTGGCGTTGGGCAGTTCCAGCGCCATGTAATTCTTGCCCGGGATGGTCTCCACCACGCGGATCGACACCAGACTCAGCGACCGTGCCAGGTCTTTCGCCAGACCCACGATCTGCGAACCCTTGACGCCGGTGGCGGGTTCGATTTCATAGCGCGTGATGACCGGTCCCGGTTGCGCCGCGACGACGCGCACTTCGACGCCGAAATCCTTGAGCTTCTTCTCGATCATGCGGCTCGTCATGTCCAGCGTTTCGGGCGCCACGGTTTCCTGGCGGGCCAGCGCACTGTCCAGCAGATCAACCTGGGGCAGGGCGGAATCAGGCAACTCCGAGAACAGCGGCTTTTGCCGCTCCTTGGCCACGCGCGCGCTTTGTGGAACCTCCAGCATCACGGGTTCGATCAGCACCGGTGCCACATGGTGCTGGTGGATCTCCACGCGCTCTTCCTGCACCACCTCCTCGCGCTCCCGTGCGGCCTGCTGGCCCAGCACCTTGTCCAGTTCACGCTCGCGCTTGGCCTTGAGCGACTCCACTCGCGCCGACAGCCATGCACCCAGGCTTTCAGCCACTTTGCCCCAGGAGAAGCCGAACACGCCTGCCGCGCCCACGAGGGCGAGTGCGATCGCCACCAGCGCAGAGCCGGAGAAGCCCAACCATTTGACCCCCAGGGGACCCAGCCAGAACCCCAGCACGCCGCCGCCGTGCCCGGGCAGAAGTGCCTCGATCCGGTACAACCGTGACCATTCGAGCGCGCAACTGCTGGCCAACAGCAGCGCCAGGCCCAGCCAGAAGAACGCGCGGTGTGCAGGGGCTTCGCTAGGCGCAGGGGCCTCGTGATCGCGCATCCAATGCGCCAGTTCGGTGAGCCCGACGCGTGCCAGCGCGGCCAGACACCACCAGACCGAGAAGCCGAGCAGGAAGTAGCTCATGTCTGCGAGCCAGGCACCCAGGCGCCCGCCCCAGTTGTGCAGCGGCTCGCCACTGCCGGACGTCGACCACGCGACATCCTGGGCCGAATAGCTCAGCAGAGCGATCAGCCAGAACAGCAGCGCCAGGGCACCCAGTATCAGCAGAACTTCATGTGGCAAGCGGCGCAGGCCGGTGCGAACGATCGTATCGGGACTGGTGCGGGTCAGGGTATGGAGTGAATAAGTCATGAATCGGTGTCTTTGCTAACTCTGATGCCTAGGCTGCCAGGCGCTTCGAGTCATGCAAGTGGGTTCTTGCACGTTGTAAGGGGTGTCAGACCGGGCGTCCCAGGCGGGGCTTGATGCACATGCCTCCGTGGGCCATGGACTGCACAAAGCCGCGCTCTTCCAGGTCCTTCATAACCCGGCTGACCATTTCGCGTGACGCACCCACCATTTTGGCCAGATCCTGACGCGATATCTTCTCGCGCACGATCCATTGCTGATGCTCGTCTTCCACGGCCGCATCGATCAATACGCGAGCCACACGACCATACACGTCCATCAGGGCCAGGGATTCGATCTTCTGGTCGGCGCTGCGCAAGCGGCGTACCAGCGACTCCAGAACCGCCTGAGCCATCGACGCGTCCTCGTACAGGCAGCGCAGAAATTCGTTTCGCCCCAACAGCAGCGCGTCGGACTGCGTCTCGGCGCGCACCGTCGCCGAATGTGGCTGGTCGTCGATCAGGCTCATTTCGCCGATGCAGTCGCCCGGCTGCAGCGTCGCCAGAATCACTTCGCGGCCGCGCGCATCGGTGGTGAAAACGCGCGCTCGCCCGGACAGCAGAATCGTCAGCGAATCGGACTTCTGCCCCTGCTCCACAAGAACGGCGCCACGCTTGAAGCGGCATTTGCTCACGGCTTGCGCCACCGAATCGGCCTGCGCCGCGCTGAGCATGGCGAAAAGGGGGACACGGCGGATCAACTCGAGGCTGGACAGCATGACCATGGCTTTACTTTCAAAAGTTCATCCACAGGTTGGGTGCACGAAGCGGGAGCTCCATACAATGGAAAAAGTTCGGTTCCCTGCGAAAATCTGAAGCAGCAGGACGACAACGTGCTCAGTTTGAGCAAAATGTACACGCCCGCGAGGCAATTTTTCTATTGATGGGTGATTTTGATGTCTAAATCCAAGCATGCCAAGGTTCTTATTTTGGGTTCCGGCCCGGCCGGCTACACCGCAGCGGTGTACGCGGCGCGCGCCAACCTGAATCCGGTGCTGATCACCGGCATCGCCCAGGGCGGGCAATTGATGACCACGACCGAGGTGGACAACTGGCCGGCCGACGTGGCCGGGGTGCAGGGGCCGGATCTGATGCAGCGCTTCCTGGCACACGCCGAGCGTTTCAAGACCGAAATCGTTTTCGACCACATCAGTGCCGTGGACCTGAGCCAGCGCCCGTTCCAACTCAAAGGCGATTCCGGCGAATATACCTGTGACGCCCTCATCATCGCCACCGGCGCTTCGGCCAAGTACCTGGGCCTGGAGTCGGAGACGGCGTTCATGGGGCGTGGCGTGAGCGGCTGCGCCACCTGCGACGGCTTTTTCTACCGCGACCAGGTCTGCGCCGTGGTCGGTGGCGGCAACACCGCCGTGGAGGAGGCGCTTTACCTGTCCAACATCGCCAGCAAGGTGGTGCTGATTCACCGCCGTGACAGTTTCCGGGCCGAACCCATCATGATCGACAAGCTGATGGAGCGTGTGAAAGAAGGGAAGATCGAACTCAAACTGCGCAGCGCGCTGGATGAGGTCCTGGGAGATCAATCTGGCGTAACCGGCGTGCGCATCAAGAACGTGCAGGATGGCTCCACCGAGGAGATCACCCTGCAGGGCTGTTTCATCGCCATCGGGCACCAACCCAACACCGAGATCTTCAAGGGTCAAGTCGAGATGAAGGACGGCTACATTGTGCCGCGCTCGGGATCGGTGGGCATGGCCACCATGACCAGCGTGCCGGGCGTGTTCGCGGCCGGCGACGTGCAGGATCACGTCTACCGCCAAGCCATCACCAGTGCCGGCACCGGTTGCATGGCGGCGCTGGATGCGCAACGCTTTCTGGAGCAGGGCGGCGCGCAGTGAAGTCGCGCAGGGGGCGGGCGGGGAGGCTTTTGACAGCGGCTATAATCCAAGGCTTTGCTGAATTCCGCTGACCTTTCGGGTCAAGTGGACGTCAGCGAATTTCCTCTACCGCCACCGCATGACCGAAGGGTGATGACTGTGGCGAGGTGCGGCGAAAGCTGTTAACGCGTCGGCGAAAACCGGCGCTATTTTCTGGAGTGTCCTCATGGCACGCGTATGTGAAGTCACGGGCAAAGGCCCGATGGTCGGGAACAATGTTTCCCACGCCAACAACAAAACCAAGCGTCGGTTCCTGCCGAACCTGCAATACCGTCGTTTCTGGGTCGAGACCGAAAACCGCTGGGTGCGTCTGCGCATTTCCTGCGCCGGCCTGCGCCTGATCGACAAAAACGGCATCGACTCCGTGCTCGCAGACCTGCGCGCCCGCGGCCAAGCTTAAATCTGAAGGAACAAGATCATGGCATCTAAAGGCGGACGCGAAAAAATCAAGCTGGAGTCCACAGCTGGTACCGGTCACTTCTACACGACCGACAAGAACAAGAAAACCATGCCCGAGAAAATGTTGATCAAGAAATTTGATCCCAAAGCTCGCAAGCACGTGGATTACAAGGAAATGAAGCTGAAGTAATTCAGTTCAAGTTCTTGAATAGAAAGCCCGTCGGGACCCGACGGGCTTTTTTTTGCCTATTTGTTTTCAAATTCAGATGATTAAGTTACAAGCCATTACTGGGCTACTAAGGCTGGCTTAATGTAATTCCGCTATCCTATAAACTCACCGTGGAGCCGGAAGTTTGACCGTGCGCAGCTGCGGGTGAATGAGTGCTGATCTGCTATGGCAATGGATCAGCCGGCCAATGCATGCACCAGGGTGGTGCATGCATTGGCCACGAGACGATCAATGTCTAAATTACCGAATATTTCTACGGGATGATTCCCAGAGAGTCACATGACCGCGTCACAGCAAGAAACTGCTCCGATCAGCACCCCGCCGCGCAAGCCCAAGAGCTTCTGGACGAGCGATGTCGCCATCTATTTGGCGCTGGTGCTGCTGACCGTGGGTGCCTGGCAGTTCAGTCGTCTGGAGTTGTTCGTGGCTGGCGACGACACGGGCTATTGGCTGGGCGTGGTCGGTGGCGTCATGATGCTGATCCTGTTTGGCTACCCGTTGCGCAAGCATTTTCGTTTCGCCCAGAACTGGGGTCGGATGAAGTGGTGGTTCTGGTTTCACATGAGTTTGGGGATTGCCGGTCCCTGGTTCATCCTGATCCATTCAACTTTCCGCGTGGGTTCGCTCAATGCTGCGGTGGCGCTGTACAGCATGATCATCGTCGCGCTCAGCGGCGTCATCGGGCGCTTCATTTACCGCCACGTCAACAAGGGCCTGCGGGGCGAAGAGATCGGCCTGCAGGATTTGCAGAAGTTCGCAGGCATGCACAAGGACGACGCGCGCTCACGCCTGTCATTTGCTCCGGTGGTTGAGGCCAGGCTCAAGGCCTTTGAGCAGGTGCAGATCAACGCCAAGGCCGGTTGGGGAACCTATTTCCGCCAGGTGTTCTGGCTCCCGGTTCAGCGCTGGCGCGCTTTGCGCGACTGCGACCGGGCCTTGCGTGAGCCGCTGAACGTATTGGCGCAGAAAAATGGCTGGCTGCCGGAAGATGTGGCCAAGCACCACCGTCGCGCGCTCAAACTGGTGAACAGCTACTTGAGCGCCGTGGTGGGCGTGGCCCAATACACGGCTTACGAACGCCTGTTTGCGCTGTGGCATGTGGCGCACATCCCCTTTGTGTATTTGCTGGTGATCAGTGCCATCGTGCACGTGGTTGCGGTTCACGCCTACTGACGCGGGACCGCGAGCATGCACCGGTTGTCCAACTGCTCATTCGGCCTGTTACGGCTCTGGCGCGCCTTCCTGCTGCTGGCGCTGGGTCTGCTTTGCCATGCCGGCGTGTGGTCGCAGGGGATCGAATCGGTGGTCGCGCCGGGCAAACTGATCCAGGGCCACGCGAAATGGGAAGACGATTGCAAGCAATGCCACGTCAAGTTCGACCGCAAGGCGCAGGACGGCCTGTGCATGGATTGCCACAAGCCCGTGGGTGCCGACGTGCGCGCCAAGACCGGGTTTCACGGCAAGAGCAAGCCCCAGTCCTGTCGCACCTGCCACACCGAGCACAAGGGGCGCGAGGGCCGCATCATCTCGTTCGACCAAAAGCAATTCGATCACACGCTCACCAAGTTCGAGCTGCGCGCCAAGCACCAGAAGGTCGAGTGCGCCAAGTGCCACGTTGCCGGCAAGAAATTCCGCGAGGCAGCGCAGGACTGCAATTCCTGCCACAAGAAGGACGATGTGCACAAGGGCGCCCTGGGCGTGAAGTGCGCCAGCTGCCATAGTGAAAACAGCTGGAAGGAAGCCAAGTTTGACCACGATACGGCACGCTTTGCGCTCACTGGAAAGCACGTGGACGTGAAGTGCGCGGACTGCCACAAGAACACCAACTACCGTGAAACGCCCCGCACCTGCATCGGCTGTCACCAGAAGGCCGACGAGCAAAAGGGGCACAAGGGGCAGTTTGGCGAGAAGTGCGAGACCTGCCACGGCAGCAAGGCGTGGAAGAACACCACCTTCAACCACGACACCGACACCAAGTACGTCCTCAAAGGAAAGCACGGCGCGACCAAGTGCGTGAGCTGCCATGCCGGCAAGCTCTACCAGCAGCCAAAACTGGTCCAGGAGTGCGTCGCCTGCCACAAGAAGGATGACAAGCACAAGGACTCGCTGGGCAAGGACTGCGCCGCTTGCCACAGCGAAAAGAGCTGGAAAGAGTCACCCAAGTTCGACCACGACAAGTCCATCTTCCCGCTGTTTGGCAAGCATGCCAAGGTCGAGTGCAAGGAGTGCCACAAGAGCACCATGTTCAAGGAAGCGGCCAAGGACTGCTTCAGTTGCCACAAGAAGGACGATAAGCACAAGGGCAATCTGGGCGAGAAATGCGCCGAGTGCCACGCCGAGAACCTCTGGAAGGAGACCCAGGGGCGCTTCAAGCACGAGCTCACCAAGTTCGTGCTGCGCAACGCGCACGCCAAACCGGGGATCAAGTGTGAAGCCTGCCACAAGGATCTGGCCAGCATGCGCAAGACTCCGCTGGATTGCGCCAGCTGCCACAAGAAGGACGACAAGCACGAAGGCCAGTTGGGCGCGAAGTGCGAGAAGTGCCACGACGACAAGTCCTGGAAGGTGCCGAAGTACGAGCACGGGTTCACGCGCTTTCCGCTGCTGGGGAAACACGGCGCCGTGGCCTGCGCCAAGTGCCATACCACCGGAGCCCGGTTCAAGGATGCGAAGGTCGCCTGCGTGGCCTGCCACCTCAAGGACGACAAGCACAAGAAGTCACTGGGCGCCGAGTGTGGCCAGTGCCACAACGCGCGGACCTGGAAGGACTGGACCTTCGATCACGACACCCGCACCAAATTCCCGCTCGAGGGCAAGCACAAGACGGCGATCTGCACTGCGTGTCACGTGAACCCGATCGGGGCCGGCTACGTCATGGCGACAGGCTGCTTCAGTTGCCACGCGAAAGATGACGTGCATGAACGCGCCTTTGGCCGCCAGTGCCAGGAGTGCCACGTCTCTTCGTCGTTCAAAACCATCAAGCGCAAAGGCGCACTGCAGGAAAGTGGAACCGGGGCAGGCACGGCGGCCCCGGACCCATCGATCAGCGCGTCCCCGAACCTACCGAGGTGAATACCATGTTGAAACCCATCAAGCTCGATTCGACCTACGGCAAGCTGCTGGCGCTGGCGCTGATGTGCCTGTGTCTGCTGCTCAGCGTCCAAGTGGTGCGGGCGCAGGCGCAGGCCTCAGCGGGGTACGACCACGCCGCGACCTCGTTTCCACTGTTGGGTTCGCATGAAGCGGTGCGCTGCGAGACCTGCCACATCAAAGGGATCTTCAAGGGGACGCCCAAAGTCTGTTCGGAATGCCACCTGCCGGGCAACCAGCGCGACGCGGTCGCGATGACGTCCAAGCACATACCGATCACCACCGGTTGCGAGTCCTGTCACAACGTCAGCAGTTTTGGCGCGGTGCAGTTCAACCATTCGATGGTGAACACCAATACCTGCGCCAACTGCCACGATGGCGTTCGCACCAGGGGCTTGTCGGCCACGCACATTCCCATCGGAAATATTTCCTGCGGCGCCTGCCACTCCACAGTCGCCTTCATTCCTGTTCCCCTGTTCGATCACGGCCTGCTCAAGGGCATGTCCCCGGCTCCTGGCTGCGCCAGCTGCCACAACGGAATCACCGCCAAGGGCATGCCCGCCAATCACCTTCCTCGCAGCAGCCCGGCGCAATGCGCCAGCTGCCACATCGCTTCCACGGCCGTCTACACCAGCTTTGCCGGGGGACAGATGGACCACACGGGGCTCACCAGCGGCTGCGCCGATTGCCATGGCCCGTCGGTGGTTGCAGGTCAGTTTGCCGGCATCACCAGCATTGTCGTGATGCCGCCGACCTCGCCCGCGGGGCCGGGTTCGCATATTCCCAGCTCCATCACCTGTGAAAGCTGCCACATCGGTTCGCTGCCGACCGGTCTGGTGGCCGCCAACGCCGCCTTGACGCCGCCGGGCAGCGGCTTTGCCACGCCCGCGCCGAGCGGCGCACAGATTCACGCTGGCGTGACCGGCGGCTGCTCCAGCTGCCACGAAACCAGCATGGTGTGGATGGGCATGTCGGCCTATCCCGTCTCGCCCGCGACCCTGGTGGCCAAGGCCCAGTACCGAGGTTTCCAGCTGCGGCCCATGACGGTGGCCAGCAGCTACACCGTCGCCGATGCAGATCATCCGACCACAGGCGATTGTTCGCAATGCCACGCCGGAACCAGCTATTTCGCTGGCGATGGAGCCAAACCGCTGAACCACATTCCGACGGCTGCGAACGCGTCTTGTACGGCCTGCCACACGGTACCGGGTGACTGGGCTGCGATGCCCACGCAGGCCAACATCCACGCGAATGCGCCCAGCACCACCGGCAACTGCGCACAGTGTCACTCGGCCAGCGCCGCCGCCGCCATGGCCATTCCGGCGGCCAATTTCAAGATTGTGGGTTTCCCCAGCGACCACCTTCCGACCAGCGCCGCCTGCGAAACCTGCCACGTCGGCAGCGGCTCCAGCGTCGCCACCACGCCGGTGGGCAACGGCGCCAAGTTCAGCGGTTCGCTCATGAGTCACACCGGCATCACCAGCAACTGTGCCGACTGCCATGGGCCGAGCATCACCGGCGCGAGCTTCGTCGGCGTGAGCAAGATCGTGGTCATGCCGCCAACCTCCCCGATGGGCGCAAACGCGCACATCCCCTCGGGCCCGACCTGCGAAGCCTGCCACCTGGCGAGCACGCCCGCGGGCATGGTGCCTGCCGCCGCCAGCAAGACCGCACCCGGGACGCTGTTTGCCACTCCCGCGCCGACCACGACGCAAATCCACAGCGGCATCACGGGCGGTTGCAACAGTTGCCACGAAGCCGGCTATGTCTGGATGGGCATGAGCGCGTATCCGATCGCACCCTCGGTGCTGACCGCCACGGCAGGCCAGCAGTACACGGGTTTCCAGACGCGCCCCAAGGCGGCGGCCGGCACCTACAACGTCGCCGACGCGAACCACCCCAGCGGCTTTGACTGCGCGCAATGCCACAGCAACACCAACTATTTTTCGGGCCAGGACAAGCCCGCTAACCACATTCCGACGCTGAGTACAGCTCAGTGCACAGCCTGTCACACGACGCCGGGCGACTATGCAACGCTGCCCACACTGGCCAACATTCACGCAAATGCACCCAG
>CAILZB010000045.1 GCA_903838565.1 uncultured beta proteobacterium
CAGGCGCATTCGCCCGCAGCAAACAGCCCCGGCAGCTGCGTGGCCGCCTTGGTGTTGGTGGAGATGCCGCCCATCATGTAGTGCACCACGGGACGGATCGGAATCGCGTCCTTGACGATGTCCACGCCCAGGTAGGCAATGCCGAGCTCGCGCACCAGCGGCAGGCGCTCGTCGATGTACTTCTCGCCCAGATGGCGCATGTCCAACATCACGCATTCGCCCCAAGGGGTCGTCACGGTATTGCCCTTTTGTAGTTCATGCCAGTAGGCCTGGCTGACGCGGTCGCGCGGGCCCAGTTCCATGGTCTTGAGTTGCGGTTTTCCCAGAGGCGTCTCCGGGCCCATGCCGTAGTCCTGCAGGTAGCGCCGGCCGTTCTTGTTCAGCAGCACGCCGCCTTCGCCGCGGCAGGCCTCGGTCAACAGGCTGCCGGTGTTGGGCAGGCCGGTGGGGTGGTACTGTACGAACTCCATGTCCTTGAGCGGCACGCCCGCGCGGTAGGCCAGCGCCATGCCGTCGCCGGTCTTGATCGCGCCATTGGTGCTGAACGGGAACATGCGCCCCGCGCCGCCGCCGGCAATGATCACCGACTTGGCGTGGAACTGCTTGATCATGCCGCTGCGCATCTCCATCGCCGTGAGGCCCTGGCAGCGCCCGTCTTCCACCAGCAGGTCGAGTGCGTAGTACTCGTCAAAGCGCTGGATCGTGGGAAACTGCAGCGTCGTCTGGAACAGCGTGTGCAGGATGTGAAAGCCCGACTTGTCCGCGGCAAACCAGGTGCGCTGCTTCTTCATTCCGCCAAAGGGGCGCACCGCCACGGAACCATCCTCTTCGCGGTTCCACGGGCAGCCCCAGTGCTCCAGTTGCAGCAACTCCTTGGGCGCTTCGTGCACGAAGTATTCGACGCAGTCCTGGTCCGAGAGCCAGTCGCCGCCGCCCACGGTGTCGTCAAAGTGCAGGTCATAGCTGTCGTCGGCCTTGATCACGCCGGCCGCACCGCCTTCAGCCGCGCAGGTGTGGCTGCGCATCGGATAAACCTTGGAGATGAGCGCGATGCGCAGCGTGGGGTCGGTTTCGGCCAGGGCAATGGCAGCGCGCAATCCCGCGCCTCCGGCACCGACGATGGCGACATCGCAATTGACTATTTCCATATTTTCCTTTCGATCACCGCAGTGACTTCAATGCTTTTGCACTTGCATTTCGCCGCTTCCCCAACGGGCTTGCGAAAAAATTTCCAAAAAAAATGGGAGCCGGCTAGACCGACTCCCATTTTCACAAACGGTCTGCACACATGTGATCAGACGTCATGCGAAGGCTACTTTTTGTTGCCCTTTTCGTCGAACAGTTCGCGCGGACCCGGACCTTCGGGCTCTTCGTGCGCGATGCCGAAGTGGCAGTCAATGCAGGTCATGTTCTCGGTCTTCATCTTCGCGTGGCGCGCCTGCGCCTTGGGCGACTGCAGCGTGGAGCTCATGTGGTTCACGTCATGGCAGTTGCGGCACTGGTGCGAATCGGTGGTCTTGAAGCGCTTCCACTCGTGCGTCGCCAGTTCGTAGCGTTTGGAGACGAATTTTTCCCGCGTGTCGATGTCATGCGTGACGAACTTGCTGTAAAGCTCAAACGAGGCGATCGCCTTGCGGTACAGCTTGGGGAACAGTTCATGCGGCACGTGGCAATCGGGGCAGGTCGCGCGCACCCCGGTACGATTTGAATCGTGAATCGTTCCAATGTACTCCTTGTACGGGTTGTCCTTCATCTCGTGGCAACCGATACAGAACTGCTCGGTGTTGGTGACCGTCAGCAACTCGACCGCGCCAATGGCAAACACCGAGCCGAAGATGAACAGGCCCACCACTGAAGCCAGCACCAGCTTCCAGCGCTCGCGCAACTTTTGAATAATTGTCATAACAACTCTCTGGATTCCAATTGACGCCGCTTAACGCGACAGGATGTATTCAATGACGTTCTTCAGCTCGGCATCGGTAGCCACAATGACCTTGTGCTTTTCTTCCGCGCCATCAACCTTGACCATGGGGCCGGTCGTCAGGTGCTTGTGCAATTTGGCTTCAGCATCTGGCTTGCCCTTGAGCGCCTCTGCCGTCTTCTTGAACGACGGGCCGCTTTTATCCTTGTCAACCGAGTGGCATTTGGTGCAATTGTTCTTCTTGAGCACGCCATTTGCGGCATCGACGTCAACAGCAGCCGAAGCATTCGCTGCAAGACCAAGCAGCACTGCTGCCATCACGGGAGCCAGTACTTGTGTCAGTTGTTGGCTGGATACGGGGAACTTCATTTCGAGGCCTTTCGGTTTTGCGATTCAAATGCGGTTGACTAAAACTTGACCCGTGGAGGATAACGTCTCGCAGGAACGAGGTCCAGAGAAGATCGAACCCGTTCATTGCTGTTTGACCTACATCAAATCAGCGCTGTAGGTTTTTAGCCCGGATGTCATTGCGAGCGCAGCGCGGCAATCCATGTTCTATCGTGACGACGATCACGCGGCCCGTGGGTTGGTGTGCGGACGCTGCATTTTTCGTGGTTCTTGAAAAAACCACGTTTGAATTGTGGTCAGTGAGTGCAACGCGTGGCCAGAAATTCACACACCCCACAAGTTCCCGTCGCCATCCACTGCTGGTCTGATCTAGGTCAACCTTTTGCATTCTCATCTCACCTACATTCACCGAGCGAAATGTGTAAAGAAGTATGTATGGTGTTTTTTTGGCGGTGACGCCTAAGGAGTTCTAAATGAAATTGTTCGAGTATTCAGGTACCAATCGGCCGCGGTCGCATTGGGGCAAACTGGCTGCGGTCAGCTTGATTGCTGCAGCAGCCCTTGCGGGTTGCGGTGGTGGTAGCGACGGTGCTGCCGGCGCTGCGGGCGCTGCAGGTGCGAATGGCACCAATGGCACGAACGGTACCAACGGTACCAACGGCAAGGACCTCGTCAACGTGGTGCAAGTGGCGAGCAACGCCGCTCCCGCGACGACGGCCTCGGCTGCCGCCTTCAAGGCGCTCGCGCCCCAGGTCACTGTGACCAGCGTGGTCGTCAACGGCCCCCCGGTCGTGACCTTCAAGGTCACTGACGCCAACGGCAATCCGGTCGTGGGTCTGGGCAATTACTCGCAAGGCTCAACCGCCACGGTGCATAGCTTGGCCAACTTCTCCTTTACGCTCGCCAAATTGGTCCCTGCCACCACGGCCACGGTGACGTCTGGAACGTCCACGAAGGTGATCAGCACCGAACCCAGCAAGTGGGTCTCTTACGGCATGCTCAAGCCCGTCACAGTGGCACAGGCTGCCGGCACCATCACCGCTGATGCGTCGTGCAACCAGGTTGCAGCGACCGCAACGGCCGCCGCAGTCCCCGCAACTTGGTGCGGTACCTATCCGGCGGCCGATAACCAGGGCACGATCGTCGATAACGGCGACGGCACTTACCAGTACACCTTCTACCGTGATCCGTCCAAGGTTGCCGCGATCGCCGCGACCCTGAACGACTCCGTCGACGGCCTGTCCAGGAAAGCCGACATGGGCGACCTGACCTATGACGCCACGTTGACACATCGCCTGGGCATCTTCATCAGCGGCACGGCTCCCGGCACCGGCACCAACACGCCCAACGGCGTGGCCTTTGCTGCGACCGCCACGGCCGTGCCCATGGTCAGCACCTTCAACATGGGTTATGACTTCATCCCGGCCACCGGCAAGGCGGTGGTGGTGGGTACGGACGCCACGCGCGACGTGGTGCAGAAGAGCTCGTGCAGCGGTTGCCACGACGGCAAGGGTATTGGCCACGCCAGCACCACTTCCGCTCCGGGCAACAGCGTTGGCCGCAACGACCCGCGGCTGTGCGTGACTTGTCACACCGACCAGATCAAGTACTCGTTCTATCTGGCAGGCGGCTCTCCGCTGAGCGCTGATGGCATGACGCTGACGGGTGTCTACCCGGGTGCCGCGACGCCCACCACGGCGCAGAAACGCGCTGCGCAAGCCATGCTGTACGGACGCTCCGTCGGCAACTACCCCAGCCTGATCCACAAGACCCACATGGGTAAAGAGCTGGTGCTGTCGGGCTACAACTTCAACGCCAACGGTGGCGCACAGATGTTCAACACGGTGGGCTTCCCGCAAATGCCGTCGAACTGCACCATGTGCCACGATGGTTCCGCGACCAAGTCTGACGGTTCCGTGAACGCCAACAAGACGGCTGACGGCGACAACTGGAAGAACATCCCCAGCATGCTGGCATGCGGCGCTTGCCATGACGGCATCGACTTCGCCAAGGGCACGGGCGTGACGCTGGCTGACCGGGCGAAAGACCTGGCCGCCGGTGTTGCCGTCGGTACCACGCGCTCGGGCCACGCTGGCCTGGCCAAGCCTGACAACAGCACCTGCGCGCTGTGCCATGATGCAACCACCATCCCCGTCAGCCACCGTCCGAATACGGCCACGCTGAACAACCCGGTGGCCAAGGCTGGCGTTTCGACCTTTGTCTATGACGTTAAGACCGTGACGCGCAATGCCACCACTGGCATACCTTCGATCGTGTTCCAGATCAAGAAGGACGGCGTTGCGGTGACTACGTTCAACGTGCCGACGCTTGTGACCAACGCAAGCACTGGCCAACAGGTCGTGTCGCCTGCGTACGAGCCGATCACCGGCTTTGCCAGCGCTCCCAGCCTGTACGTGGCCTACGCCGTGCCTCAGGACGGCATTGCCAAGCCAGCCGACTTCAACGCCTACCAGAGCGTGAGCCTGACCAACCTGCTGGTTGCCAGCGGATCGCCCAAGGCAGGTACGCTGACCGGTCCTGACGCGAATGGTTACTGGACAGCCACCCTCACGGGTGACCTGGTCGGCCAAGCTGCTGGTGTTGGCTGCGCTAAGCCAGTGGCCCCTGCGGTTGCTGCTTGCGTGAATACCGCCGTGCTCGCCAGCCCGATCGTGATTCCCGCGAATGCGGTCATGGTGACCGGTGCCATCATCGGCTCCTTCACGCAAAAGGTCTCGAATGACCTTACCGTGCCGTGGGCGTTCCCGTACACCGCAGCCAATGTCGCGGTGAACCCGACGACCTCGGCCAGCGGTGGACTGTATCGTCCGGCCGTGCTGAAGAAGGCTGTGGCGACGGGTTACACCGCTCGCCGCGTGATCACCGACGCCAGCAAGTGCGCCAGCTGCCACGATCAGCTCGGCACCAGCCCTGCTTTCCACGGCCAGACCACCTCCGGTCAAGTTGTGGCTGGTACCGGCGTGCGCAATGACCCGACGGCTTGCAACATCTGCCACAACAACACCCGTACCAGCAATGGATGGAGTGCGAATTCCAATACCTACATCCACGGTATCCATGGAGCCAGCAAGCGGTCGGTTAATTTCACCTGGGCTGCGGCTTCGGCAACGGACAACTACTCGATGCTCGGCTATCCAGGCATCCTGAAGGATTGCAACCAGTGTCACCTGCCCAACACCGTGAACTTCGGTGCGACTGGTGGAACGACAGTGCAACCCAACCTGATGTGGCCAACCACTGCAACCGGCAAGTTTGACCCGGCTTCCAGCAGCGCGTATCGCAATTCGCCCTATATCGTCGTGGACAACACGAAGAACTATGGCAACGGCTTCACGTTCACACCTGCCGGTTCGACGGTGAGTGCCTACACCAAGGCCGACGGAACTGTTGTGGCTGCGCACGTGGCTGCTGCAGGCGGCGAAACCGATCCTGCGGACGCGGCGACGCTGGTGAACTCGCCGATCGCTGCGGCCTGCTTCTCCTGCCATGACACGACGTCGGCCAAGAACCACATCGTGACCAACGGTGGCGCGATCTATGAACCACGCTCCACAGCCCTCAACAAGGGCGAGGCCTGCTTGGTGTGCCACGGTGCTGGCACCGAGTTCGACGCGGCTGTTGTCCACCAACAGTGATAGCGACGAGTTGAAACCGGTTATCCGGGCCCTCGGGCCCGGTGGCTGGACCTAAAATTAACCCGGCTGTGGCAACACTGCCGGGTTATCTTTTTTTCAGACCAAGGGGATCACCTGATCCCATCAACGATTCAAGGGAATTTATGAAACATCGACTTATTTCCAGCCTGAGCGCCATTGCGTTGATGCTGAGCGCCAGCGTCACTTTCGCCGCAGACAGCGCCGCACCCGCACCCGCCGCCTCCGCCAGCAAGGCCGGCGCAAGCGCCAAGAGTGTGAAGAGCGCTCCGGCACCTGCCAAAGCCGCCAGTGGCGCCAAGGCAAGCGCTACGCCTGCGCTTGTCGACATCAACGCCGCGTCCAAGGACGAGCTGAAGAAATTGCCCGGGATCGACGACGCCAAGGCCGCCAAAATCATTGCCGGCCGCCCCTATGGCAGCAAAGCCCAACTGGTGTCGCACCAGGCCATGGATGAAGCGGGCTACGATAGCATTCGCAGTCTCGTGATCGCCAAGCAGCCGACCAAAGACGTTAAGAAGAACGAGGCGGCGATCGCCAAGAAAAATGCGGAGACGCAGACTCCGAAGAAGTAGCCCCCGGAAATACGGTGCGCGGACCGATCGCGGTTGGCGTGCCCAAGAAAGTAAAAGGCCCGCAATTCGCGGGCCTTTTTTTGCCTGATCGCAGGCTAATTTACTGCAGCTTGTAGACGTACATGACGCCGATCACGCCCACGCCCTGGCTGGGCTTTTGCGAGACTGTCGTGCCATCCGAATAGGTGTAGGGCACACCGTTGTAGCCCCAGGCCCAGTCGTTGACGGTGGAGCGTTGCAGCGTCAGATCCACGCGCAAGGCCGAGGCCTTGTCGAGCTCGTACTTGCCGAACATCTTCAGGCTGACCTGGCGAAAAACGATCTCGGGCAGGCCGCCGGTGGCTGCCAGCAGCGCCGCGCTGTCGGAGCCGGCCAAGCTGTCCAGGCTTTGCGCATAGACGCTTCGGTCGTCGGTGTAGCCCAGGTTGCCGCCCACCACCAGTTGGCCCGACACCTTGCCGTTGAGACCCAAGCCGACATTGATGCTGGTTTGCTTGAAGGCCATCACCGAGCCCGCCGGGCGCAGCTGGTTCAGACCTTGCGTGCCCCACGAGCCATAGCCGGTCAGCGCCCAGTTGTCGGACAGCGCGTAAGCTGTGTCCACGCTGAGCTGGTTCATGCTGGTGTCGCGCAAGCCGTAGGCGCTGGGCGTGTTGTATTTGTCCTTGCCGCTTTCGGCGCTGAACTGCAGCGACAGCGTCTCGGTTGGCGCCCAGTCGGCAAAGAGCTTGGCCTTGTCGCGCGTGCGGTCGGCCAGCGTGGGCATGAAGATGGACGTAGCCGCCAGGCCGTTGACCGGGTCGGCGGGGTGGGTGACTTCGGTCACGCCGGTGCCGCTGTTGTCCTTGAGCCAGTTCGAGCCGGTGCGCTTGGTGCTCGACAGGTTGATGGAACCACTGAAGTTCTCCGTCATGCGCTGCCTGAGTTCGGCGTTGACACCGCTCTCTTGGGTCTTCTGACGCAGCGCGCTGACGCCCGAGACCGCACTTGTGGGCGTGAACGCGCCGCGGTCGATGGCTTCGTAGTTCGCGCCCAGGCTGCCCCGGTAGTCGCTGTTGAACTGCCACGACGCCAGCAGCTTGCCACCGGTCTTGCGGTTGGGGAAGTTCTGATTCGTGTAGCTGAAGGTGTTTTCCAGGTTGTACAGCGCCAGCGGCGTGTGGTCGACCCGGTCCTCATAGCGCAAGTCGGCCACCAGGTTGAGCTGTGGCAGCGGACGCGAGGTCAGCGCCACCTTGGCCAGCGTGGTGTTGACCAGACCGCCCAGGTTGGCGGTGGGCGCATTGCTGAAGCCTGCTGCAGCAAAGTCGGCGTTTTGTGTGGCCGTGGTGTAGCCCAGCTTGAAGTTGGCGCGCGTGCTCTTGGTGAAGTCGTAGCCGCCGGTCAGATCGAACTGGTGCGCCTGGTTGTCAGGGGGTAAGGCCAATGGCTGACTCAGAATAGATTGCAGACCGGTGTTGAGCGGCTGCAGAGTGCCCGATGCGTTGTTCAGGCTGCCGGGGACCGAGATGTTGAGTGTGCTGTTGGAATTGCGATAGAACGAGCCGTAATAGCCCAGGCTGATGCGGAACTGATCGAGTGCATAGCGAACGCGCGCTTCGATCTGTTCGTGGCTGGAGTGGATGGGCTCGGGCACCAGCAGTGTGGCCCAGTTGGTGGTGGCGCCGGCCGTTCCCAGGCAGTTAGGCGCAATCAGTGAAGGGCAGGTCATGCCCATGCCCGACAGGCGGGAGCCTTCCTTGTCTTCGTGCTTGACGCTCACGTCGAACTGCAGCGTGGTGTCGATGTAGCGCGTGAAGCCCAGGCCCAGGCCGGTGCGCCTCGTGCTCAGGTCCAGATTGCCGCCGGTGCCGGCGCCCCCTGGCAAAACCACCACCTGAGGCTTGCTCGTGCCTGCACCCAGCAGGCCGGTGTTGACCGTGTTCGGGTCGTTGTGCACCAGTTCGCTGTAGTCGGCGCTGAGCTTCCAGTTGCCAGGGCTCTTCCAGACGCCGCCGAGTTCACGGGTGTGGTCGAGCAGGTCCGTTCCAAACAGCTGGATCCAGTTGGATTGCTCCTGGTCACGCAGGCTGTATTCGATGCCGAGGTTGGCGAATGCGGGCCTGTCGCTGCGCACATCGCGGTACTGGCCATACAGGGCGCGGTCGGCACTGGCACCGCTCGCCGCGGACAGCCCCGCACTGACTGTAGCGTCTTGCGCCTGCACGGGCAGGAAAACGGCAGACAAGGCCAACGCCAGCGCGCTGTGCCGAAAACGGAGGGAAGAATCAAATCGGGTCATGAGTGCTCTCCACTTCAGCGCGTCAGGAATTGGGGTCCTGGACTGACAGCCGCAGGGTTGTTGGAGCCATGGACTTGCGTATGGCAGTTCAGGCAGCTGCGTCCTTGCCAGAGGTTGACGACGTTCTTGCCGCTGGCGGTGTTGCCCACGACCCCGGCAACTCCAGCTTGTCCGCCCACCGCGCCAACGCCACCGGCAACGTGCGGTGTATGGCACTGCTGACACAGCATCGGTGCGCGCGTCTTGAGCATGGAAGCCACGGTGCTGCCGTGCGGGCTGTGGCAGAGCGAGCAGTCTTCGACCACCGGCTCATGCTGGTGCACGAACGGGCCGCGCTTCTCCGCGTGGCAGGTGAAGCAGGTGTCGTTGATGCTGTCACGCTTGGCCAGCTTGGGGCCGGCCGAGCCATGCGGATTGTGGCAATCCGAGCAGGTCATCTTGCCTTCTGGCACCGGGTGGTGCGAAGGGCGGTTCATCTGCGCACGCTGCTCCTTGTGGCAGGTGTAGCAGACCTCGGCCTGCGTGGCCTTGCTCAGCACCTTGTCGCGGTTGCCGTGGATCTTGTGGCAGCTGTTGCAGGCGATGTCGGCGTTGTCGTGCTGACTGCCGGACCACAGCGCGCGTTTCGGGTCCTTGTTGTGGCAGGCCAGGCAGGCCGCGCTGCGCTCGTTCGCCGGCGCGGCGAATTTGCGGATGAACAAGCGGTCCGGATGCGGACGCTCGGACACGCCCGAGGGCTTTCTCGCATGCGTGGGGCTGGGACCGTGACAGGTGATGCAGTCGGGTACGCGCTTGTCGGCAGAAAAGCCGTGCGCCGTCTTGCTCATGTCGGGCAGGTCTTCCTCGTCGTGGCAGGTGACGCACAGCGCCGCCCCGACAGGCGCGTCGGCGGCCCAAGCAGAACCCGTCAGCCCCAGAAGGCACAGGCTGAAGATGGCGATTGAACTCTTGATTTGCATTCCATATTCCTTCAAAACAGATGGCGTCCTGTTCATGTGCGTCACCCTAGTTCAGGCCGTGGACGATGTCCACATTCTTCGTGCCGCCATTGGCGTGGCAGTCGTTGCAGGTCTCGCGCGGCAGCGCCGCGACCTCGGCCTGGGACTTGGTGCCAAAGGTTGCCCCGCCGAATTCCGCGACGTGGCTGAGCACGGTGGTGCCGGTGGAGGTCAGGCCGTTATGGCAGGAGGTGCAGGTTGCCGACTTGGGCGAGATCACCGGGATCTTGGACCAATCGGTCGCGGTGCATGCCAGGTCCTTGGTTGCGACGCTGCCGGTGGCACCGACGCAGGCGCCCGATGCGGCAAAGATCCCGACGTTCGGGTTGACGTAGTTGCCGGCCTTGTCCTTGCTCAGGCTGTTGCTGATAACGGCCGCACCCAGCGGGCTCGCATCGTTGCGATAGGAGTTGTCGACGTGGCAGGCGTTGCAATTGATCGAAGGAATGGCGCGCATGCCCGGCCATTGGACTTCGGCGGCGTAGTTGTCCACCACGATGGCGGTGCCAGCGCTGTCGATCTGCTGCGACAACGACTTGCCGCCGGTGGCCGACGTCCCGTCCATTTTGAATGTATCCACAACGCTGTTGCCATGCGTGAAAGGCGAGGCCCGTTTCGAGTTTCCGTGGATGCCGTGGATCAGGCGCTTGAACTGATACGACTCGTTCAGTGCCATGCCATTCGTCATCACCGTGCTGGAAGCGCGATTGGCGTCGTGGCACACCACGCAGGCTTCGACGATGTTGCGCGCGCCGCTGTGGAAGGCGGTGGCCAGGGTGTTCGACGCCGAGGCAGTCCCCAGCATTCCGTGGCAGACGTTGCACTTTTCAGTCGCAACGATGGTACGGCGTGGCTGCAACGTGCCGCTGAGCGCGAGTTCCTGTGATGTGTGCTGAACCGAGACATCGATCAGCGCTTGCGGCACCACCGGTGGACGCGGATCGGTGGCCCACTGGACTTTCAGCAAGGGTTCCTTGACCTGACCAATGCTGATGACGCGTGCGGTTCCGAAGGCGACCGAAGTCGGGATGTCGTTGGGCAGAGGAATGCTGACCGTGTAGTGGTTGCTGCCATCGTTCGTTCCCTTGTAAGCGTAGGCATTTGCGGTGCTGCCGCCGTTGTTGTAGGACGAATACTCCGTGACGACGCCCGACTGTCCGACCATGCTCTGATACGCGAGGTAGAAGCGCAGGTTGCCGAACTGGCTGGTGTTGGCGCAGGTGATCGTGGTGCCGGTGCAGTCCGGTGTCACCAGGTTGTAGGCCTTGCTGCCATTCGTCGGGTCGGCCAGGAAGTACTTGACCGACACGCTGCGGCCGGTATGGTCCGCCGTATCGTTGAACATCACGCTTTCGATGTTCATCTTGTATTTCGCGGCGCTTTGCTGGGCCTGGTTGTAGTGCACGCGCTCTGCTGAGACCACGGACCCTGCGCCGTGGCAACGGACGCATTCGGAGTTCGGCAGTGCCTTTGCGGCAGCTCCTGCGCCAACGTATTCCCCTGCAATGACCTTGTGCAGCGTGTCCCAATCGGAGCCGGCGTTGCTGGCATGGCAGGTCAGACAGGCTTCCTGGCTGGGGCGGCTCTTCCAGTTGTCGCCCTGCGGGGTGCTGGTGTTGGCGCCTGTGTGGCACACGGAGCAATTGCGCAGGTCTTGCGGGAAACCGACGTCGGCGTAACTGTGGACGCTGTTCTGGTAGCCCCAGATCGTATAGTTCTCACCGCCCGCCGCCAGTTGACTTGCAAGTAATTTCCCGGCGTGGATCTTGTGCACCATGGTCGCGAAGGTGAGCACGTTGCCACTGTTGGCGTCGGTGGTGCCGGGGTTGTGGCACATCACGCAGAACTGCGTGTCCACGCGTCCACCACCGTGCAGCGACAGCTTGTCGTGGCAGTTGTTGCAGGACGTCACGTCCACCATCTTGCGCGTCTTGGTCGCATCTGTGATTGCCACGGAATTGCCGTTGGCATCGATCGTGAAATCGAAGTAGGGGTTGACCAGCACGGTCGCGCCGGCAGCATTCTTGTAGCTCAGCTGGATCGCCACGCGATGCGTGCGGGTTGGCTCGAACGCGACGTTGTTCGTCTGTGCAAGCTGGGTGATATCGGTCTTGAAGGTATAGGTGTAGTAGCCGTCGGGGTTGTAGACCAGTTGGGCCGCCAGCAGCGCCGGGTCGGTCTGCTTGGCGTCGGTCGTGGCCTGCCAGGCGCTGACCAGTGCCGGTACGCCACCAGGCCCGACTCCGGCGGTCGCGGTTTCCTTGCGATAGATGTAGTTCACCCACTGGTCAGGGTTGCCATTGGATCCGGGAACCAGCTTGGCAATCGCGAAGCTCAGGCTCGTGATCGTCAGATCGGCTTTGGCCTGACCATCTGAAAACACCGCGAAATTCACCTTGGGTGGACCACTCACCACCACCGCCGGCAGGCCTGCGGCCTGCAGCACCGTGAAGGGTGCGGAAGGATTGGTCGCGGTGTCATTGGTAGCCAGCGCGCCGGCCGCCGCAATGGAGTCCTTGACCGAAGTCGAAGGGGTCGAAGCGCCGCTGCTGCTGCCGCCACTTCCGCCGCAAGCCGCCAGGACGCCCACTACCAGGCAAGCCAAGCTCCATCGAGCCAATGAGTGTTTCACATTCTTCTCCGTCGCGTTGTTCGAAAAGGAATCCACACCGCCAGATTCCTCTGCGCGGTCGTCAAACTTCCCCTTTGGCCCGAGTTTGCCGTCTGGGTGCGCGGGGGGTCAAGCGGCTGTGCGGATTTGCGACGGTGATCTGTTGCAAATATGATGCAAGTCAAGCTTCTGCCACTTTCTGCGCAGCCTGGCGAAAGCGGTAAAGCCACACAATGCGGTCAAAAATACGACGGAACGAAGGCGCCATGCGCCCTGGCAAGGCCATCCGGGTGGGTCAAGGCGCCGGTCGGCCGGTCGGCGGCCATGTCGTAAGATCGGGGTTCCCGAATTTTGCCTCCCACCGCTTGCGAACCCGCCCTTGAATACCGCGCCGACACTTTCCTTTTCCAAGCTCGGCTGCAGTCGGGGAGGGCGCCAACTCTTCAGTGGCGTCGATTGCGTGCTCGAAGCCGGTCGCTGGCTCTACGTGGCCGGGGCCAACGGCGTGGGCAAGACCAGCCTGTTGCGCATGGTGTGCGGCCTGGCGCCGACCGAAGCGGGTCAGATCCTCTGGAATGGCACGCCCATCCACAAGCAGGCCGACGCCTATCGCCAAGACCTGTGCTACCTGGGTCACCTCAATGCGCTGCAGGAATCCATGACGGTTGACGAGAACCTGAGTTTCACCGCGGCGCTGGGCGGGGTGTCCATCAGCGCCGCGCAGACGCAGCAGGTGCTCAGGCACTTCGGCGTTCCGGGGCGCGGCGGTCAACTGGTGCGCCATCTGTCCCAGGGGCAAAAGCGCCGTGTC